>CAUZRQ010000001.1:0-225023 GCA_963582065.1 Planctomycetota bacterium
CGGCCAGGCGGCCGTACATGGTGGTGCCCGGTGCCGTCTTTCCGGCCGATTCGGATCCGTTGTTGGGTTCGGTTTCAGTCGCGTGGTGGTTGCCGTTGACCGACAGCGAAGGGCCTCGCAACCCCCACGGCTGTATCACACCCCCGGCGGCCGGAAACGTGATCTGCTGCTGATCGACGGCCAGCGGGCCGGGCCGCCCGGTCATCGTGTGGAATTCGACGATCGACTTCGTGCCCGCTTTCCCGCCGGCGGGAAAGGCCGAGACGACCAGGGGGCGAGTCGAGAGCGTGATGCGGTAGACGCAGGCGGCGTTGCCGTGGAAGGTGATGTTGGCGACTCGCAGCAGGTAGTCGCCGTCACGCGGAGCCTCGAGAGCGATCACGGGGTCGCGTCCGATTCGGATCTGCTGGGCATCGAGCAAACGGCCGTCGGCATCGAGCAACTGGACCATCGGATCGAGCCGGCTGCCGATGCGGCCGGCCAGGACGTCGCAGACCAGTACCTGGCCTTTTTTGAGCTTCAGGCGGAAGAAATCGATGTCCCGTTCGCCGTAGACCTGGCCGTTGAGCGTGACGGGGAGGCTGAGCAGTTCGGCGCGGGCGGGGGTCGAGTTCGATTCGGTTTCGATGTGTTCGGGCAGATCTCCGACCAGGAACGGACGGGTGCCGGTACCGCCCTGGGCACAGCTGATTCGCCACAGAGCCTGTCCCAGCGGGGCGTCACTGGCGATCGTGATCTGCTGGCCCCATTCGCGGGGATAGGTGATCGGGACTTCGGTCGGCTTCCGCCTGAGATCCGGTTCGCCGAGGCTGCGGGGGAGTCGCTTGTTGAGTTGTTTTCCGGAGGTGACACCCCGGCCGTAGACCAGGAAGTCGGTGTCCCGGGGAGTGCACTCGGCCCCGATTCGCACCCGAACGGTGGTCCCGCGGCGGCCTCCGGCGGGAAAGATATGGGTGCTCGAGGGGCTGTAGCCGGGCTTGGGCTGAGCCGACACGGGAGCGGGAACCAGCAGCACGGCGAGCAGCACGGCCGCGGCGACACCGGAACCGGTAGGAGCAAGTCGGCTGATCACGGGGTGAGGACTCCAGGGGCCGCTAGGTCAGCTCGGTGATCGGACGTCCGTCGTCGACCAGTGGGATCGGGCGTCCGAGCGGGGTGTGCAGGATCTGGTGAGGGTCGATGCCCATCAGGTCGAGCACCGTGGCGGTCATGTCACCGGGGGTGATCGGTCGATCGGCCACGCCGGCGGCCCGCCGGTCACTGGCCCCGATCACCTGTCCCCCCTTGACACCACCACCGGCCATCGCGATCGAGAAGACGTTGGGCCAGTGGTCACGGCCGGCCAACTGGTTGATCTGCGGGGTGCGACCGAATTCGGTCGAGATAATCACCAGCGTGTCGTCGAGCATGCCCCGCTGCTCGAGGTCGTTGAGCAGTGCCGGGACGGCACGGTCGAACGACGGACAGAGCAGGTCCTTGAGGCTGTAGGTGTTCTTGCGGTGGGTGTCCCAGTGACCGTTCTCGATGGCCACGAACCGGCACCCGGCCTCGACCAGTCGCCGGGACAGCAGGCAGCACTGACCGACCGAAGTCATGCCGTATTCGGCCCGCGTCTTGTCGGTCTCGCGATGGATGTCGAACGCCTCCTTGGCCTTCTTCGAGGTCATCAGCCCGGCGGCCTTCTGGTAGAAGGTGTCCAACGACCGGACACTCCGGCCGACCGTCTCGGCCTGCCGCTCGAAGCGGTTGATCTCGCGCAGCACCGCCTGGCGGCGGGCGTTGCGGTTGGTCGAGACGGTCGTGGGCAGGGTGATGTCGCGGACCGAGAAGTCGGGGGCGGCCGGGTCGGCCTCGATCACGAATGGACCGTAGCTGGGGCCCAGGAACGAGGGGCCGCCGCTGTTGAGGAAGTTGGGGACGCTGATGTAGGGGGGCAGTTCGCCGGAGGTTCCCAGGCGAGAGACCATCGAGCCCAGGCAGGGGTGATGGTTGTTGTTCTGGTTGCCGTTGAAATCACCCGCACCGGGACGCTTGCCGGTCATCATCACGTGGTAGCCGCGGCCGTGGTCACTGTCGACGTGAGTGACACTCCGCATGATCGCCAGCTTGTCGGTGACGGTGGCGATGCCGGGGAGGACGTCGGAGATCTGGATACCGGGGGTTTTCGTCGAGATCGGGTTGAAGTCGCCGCGGATCTCCGAGGGCGCCTCGGGTTTGACGTCCCACATGTCCTGGTGAGGTTGGCCGCCGAGAGCGAACAGGAAGATGCAGTTGATGTCGCGGACCGGCTTGCCCTTCGCCTTGGCGAACGACTCCTGCATCCACAGCAACTCGGCCAGGCCCAGGCCGCCCAGGCTGCCGACGGAGAGCATTTCACGCCGGTTCAAACCGTCGCAGTAGGACGAGAGCCCGGGGGGAGTTCGTGGGGAGGAATTGGTCATCGCCTGGATCCTCTTGGAACAAACGTGCCGGTCGGCGGCCGTGTCGAAATTGTACAGGTTGGAGAGGGAATTGCGGTGCCCGGTTCAGTGGACGAACAGGAAGTCGTAGGAGTTCAACAGCGCCCATAGGAAGTCTTCGGCAGCCTGGCGTGGTGGACTCCCGGCAAACAGCTTTTCGGCGGCGCGGACCTCGCGGAGATTGGGTTGTCGGCCCAGTGCCGAGAGGCAGAGCTCATCGACGATCTGACGCGGGGTGGCCTTGCGGGTGATCAACCGGTCAACCCGGCTGCCGGCGGCGGTGATCTTGGCGTCGATCTCGGGAGCATTCATCAGGTGCAGTGTCTGGGCCATCGTCGGCTCGGTGGAACTGCCGCACTCGCACGGAGATTGACGCTCGGATCGGCCGAAGGTGTCCAGGAAATAACTCGGCAGGCGATTGTCCCACAGCTGGATCGCGCGGGTGCCCCGGGGCATCCCGGTGAACGACTCGGGGGTGCCGGTCACCTCGCTGATCGCATCCAGCAGCACCGCCGCCGGGAGCCTCTTGACCAGGTGGTGCGAATAACTCTGTTCGTCCTTGGCGTTGGTCCGGTTGGGAACGCTCGAGAGCTGGTAGACCCGTGAGGAGAGGATGTGCCGCATCAGCTTCCTGAGGTCGAAGCGGTCGGCGACGAGTTGCTCGGCAAGGTGGTCCAGCAGCGCGGGGTTGGTCGGGGGATTGGTCGACCGGAAGTCGTCCTCGGGCTCGACCAGCCCGCGGCCGAGAAACTGCTTCCAGATCCGGTTGGCCACCAGGCGGGCGAAGTACGGGTTGTCCGGACGGGTGATCCATTCGGCCAACTGCACCCGGGGATCCGATTCCCCGAAGTCCTCGATTCCCCGTCCTCCCGGCGGACGGGGCAGGACCAGCTGGTTGACCAGCGGGATCCGCGTCGGTTGGTAGCCGGCGTGGTAGACCAGTTCGCGACCGGGTCCGAGCGAGGTGTGCTTTAGCCCGTTGAAGAAACCGGCCATGCCGTAGAAATCGTCCTGACCCCACTTCTCGAACGGGTGGTGATGGCATTGGGCACATTCCATGCGGATACCCAGAAATGCCTGGCTGACACTGCGGGTCAGTTCGTTGGGTGTCCGTGCCGCCCGGAAGAAGTTGACCGGTCCGTAGCGGCCCGAGTTGCCCGTGGCGGTCAGCAGTTCGCGGACCCATTCGTCGAAGGGGCGGTTGGTCTGGAGCTGCACCCGGAGCCAGCGGTGGAATTCGAACGCCCCCCGCTCACCCAGCACCCCACGGTCGGCCAGCAGCACGTCGCCCCACTTCTGGGTCCAGTAGTCGACCAGTTCGGGCCGCCCCAACACGTCGACGATGGCACGCTGACGCCGATCGGGGCGGTTGTCGGCGGCGAAGGCTTGGGCCTCGGCCGGCGACGGCAGTCCGCCGAGCGTGTCGAGATGGAGCCGCCGCAGGAAGACCGAATCGGGGGCGAGGCCGGAGGGCAGGATGCCCATCCGTTGGAGCTTGGCCCAGACCAACTCGTCGATGCGGTTGTTGGTCGGCAGCTTGGGGTAGTTCTCGGGTCCGCCGGCACGCGGCACGGTGACCCGCGAGGCGGTGACGTGACCCATGTAGTTGATCGTGATGGCCGCTTCACCGGGCACCAGCCCGGTGTGCACGTGGCCGGTCTCCTCGATGTCGGCCACCAGCGTCGCATTGCTGGTGTATTCCGATGCGTCGGTGACGTCACGGGTCGAGCCGTCCGAGTAAACGGCGGTGACCAGAAGTTGTTGATCATCGGTGGCCTGGAGCACTCGCTGGGCCGGGGACACCCGGATCGAGGCGACGTACGGGGCACCGTCTTCGCCCCAGGGAGCCCCCTGGGCGACCCATTGGGACAGCAGAAAGTGGTCCGACGATCCGGAACTGGTGCGGACTCCACCGCCGTGCGCGATGGTGTTGCTGGCCTTGGCCACCAGCAGGCTGCCGCCGGGAGCGGCCAGGAACACGCGACGGCCACGGGCTTCCTTGACCAGTGCATTGAAGTCCGCCTGGGGGTCGAATCCGAAGACGCTCAGCTTGAACCCGTTCTGGCCGCTCTGTTTGCCGTGGCAACCGCCGCTGTTGCAGCCGAGCTTCGAGAGGATCGGCATGATGTCGTTCTTGAAGTGCACCGGCGGGAAGGTGTTCCTGTCGCGGACGATGACGGGCACCTCGATCGTCCGGCCACCGTAGGCGACTTTCAGCGTGGCGGGACCGTCGGAGACGCCTCGGAGAGAGCTGCCCTGGACGGTCGCGTGGTCGGTGTCGGTGATCTCCAGAGTGGCCCGGTGGGTGACGTCGAACTGGCGGCCGTCGGGACCGTTGGCGGTGACCTGCACCTGTTGCACGCGGTTGGCGCCGCCGAGCACGATCGGGCTGGGGGCCACTTCCAGCGAGCGGACCGGCCGCGGGGGGTCGGCGGCCCGGACGGCCGAGACGAGCAGCAGTCCGATCAGGATGGTCGGTAGGACTCGCACGACTTGGTCCTTGGACGGTTTGAGGTGGGGCCGGTGAGCCGCGGGCACCCGGCGTCGACTCCACTATATCGCCCCCCGCATGGAGCACTCAACTGTGGATTGGAATCGGCCAGGGGCCAAAGGCCCGGGAACCGCTTGAGTGAGGTCGATCGGTGTGAGAGACTGGCTGTCATGATCAACGTGGGTCAATTCCGATCCCGCACCTGTGGCGGTCCCACCCGGCGTTCGTTCCTGAAACTGGGCGCGTCGCTGCCGTTGGTGATGGGACGACCGGACCTGTCGGTCGGAGCCGAGACGGGCCAGGGTCCGCGTGCCAAGACGGTGCTGCTGGTCTGGCTGTGGGGGGCCCCGTCGCACCTGGACACCTTCGACCCCAAGCCCGATGCTCCCAGCGAGTACCGCGGCCCGTTTTCGACGATCGCCACCCGGACTCCCGGCGTCCGTTTCACCGACCTGCTGCCGCGGATCGCCTCGATCAGCGACCGCTTCGCGCTGGCCCGGACGCACGTGAGTTCGCAGCCGGGCCATCCGGATGCGGGCACCGTGGCGCTGACCGGGTTCCACGAAAAGCCCGGGCCGGTGCAGCCCAATTTCGGAGCGATCGTTGCCCGGCACCGGGGCCGTGGGGGCGACCTGCCGCCGTTTCTCTCGGTCGGTCGCGGGGTCATCCAGGACAGCGTGAGGATCGTCGAGGGTTACGGGGGCGGGACTTTCGGGAAAGCGTGGGACCCGTTCCAGGTGGTCGTCAAGAACGACGGCTCGGTCGACCTGCCGGCGCTGGACCTGCTGGAGGGGATCACGCCCGGTCGGATCTCCGACCGCCGCAAACTGCTGGGGCAGCTGGACGTCGCCCGCCGGCGGCTGGAGGCGGCCGGCATCGACGATTGGGAACGGGCCTACCAGATGGCCTACGGGCTGCTGTCGAACCCGTCGGCGAGGGAGGCGTTTGACGTGACCCGCGAGTCGGAGGCGACTCGACAGAGGTACGGGTACACGCACTTCGGCCAGAGTGCCCTGGTGGCCCGACGGTTGGTCGAGGCCCGGGTGCCCTACGTGCAGTTGAACTGGAGCCAGACGGTCGAGGCGATCACGCCGAATTTCGATTTCGGCTGGGACACCCACATCTACAACTTCGAGATGCTGATGGACCGGCACTGCCCGCTGCTGGATCGGGTGTTGCCCGAGTTGATGAATGACCTCGAGGACCGCGGGCTGCTCAAGGACACGCTGGTGGTGGTGATCAGCGAATTCGGGCGGACTCCCAAGATCAACCCCAGGGCCGCCCGGGACCACTGGCCGCAGTGTTACTTTTCGCTGTGGTCGGGTGCGGGTGTGCCGACCGGGGGGACAATCGGCCAGAGTGACAAGCTGGGTGAGCACCCGTTGACGACACCGATCACGCCCTTGATGGTCGGGACGACGATCACCGAGTTGGCCGGGTTGACCACCCAGGATCGGGCCGGGTTGAACGTGTTGTCGGGCGGGACGGTGATCGATGAACTGGTTTAGCCGGGCGGGCTGTTGCCGGTGGGTGGTGGTCGGCCTGGTGTGGGCCGTGGCCGGCGGGGGCATGACATCGGCCGCCGAACGCCAGTTGACCGACGACCACCGGTACAAGCGGGACCCGGTCTTCGTTGATGCCGGGACGCTGATCTACGTGTTGCAGGCGCGACCGGAGCAGTTGCAACTAGTGAGACTCAAGTTGGCTGGCGGGAAACAGCAGCCGGTTCACAAGGACGAGACCCGTTCGGAGCTGGAACCGGCCGTCTCGCGAGACGGTCGCTTCCTGGCGTTCCTGCAGAGTCGCACGGCGGCCAGTGTGGGGATGGTGATCGAGGACACCCGCGAGCAGAAGACCGCCGAGATTCCGCCGGCATCGGGGTTTTCCGGGATGCGGAGTCCGGCCTTCACGCCCGACGGGAAACGGGTGCTGTATGTCTTTGCCGAAGGCGGCCGCCAGAAGGTTTTCTCGTGCAACATCCAGGCCGGTGACCGGAAGGTGCTGGTCGATGTCACCGGGATCTGCAACTGGCCGAGCGTTTCCGCCGATGGACGGATGCTGCTGTTCGGCTCGACTCGCGACGGCAACTACGAGATCTACCGTGCGGCGGCCGCTGACGGAAGCGGGATTCGACGACTGACTCGGCACCGGGCCCAGGACGTGCGGCCGAGGTTCTCGCCCGACGGTCGACGGGTGGTGTTCGTCTCCAATCGTGACGGCAACCGCGAGATCTATGTGATGGACGCCGACGGAACGAACGTGAAGCGGGTCACCGAACATCCCGAACGGGACGACTACCCGGCGTGGCATCCTGACGGGAAGCGGATCGTCTACGTGTCCGAGCGCAAGGGGCGGTTTGACCTGTGGTTGCGGGATCTGCCCTGAGACCAAGAAAAGATGCGACAACGCCCAATAATTGAGGTGGTGGGCGCATCAAAGAGGTACAGCGCGACGGGAGCGGGGTGAGGTCGTTTGACGTCGGAAGATGGTGAACGGATTGACCCCTCGGAAGTCGAGCGGTGGTTCCACCAGTACGGTGGGCCTTTGAGGTCGTTTCTGCTGGGTGTCACATCCGATCCGGAAGCGGTTGACGAGGCGTTTCAGGCGACTTTTACGCGGGCGATGGAGGCTGGACACACGGCTCGGACCGAGACGCTCAAGGGGTGGCTCTTCCGGGTGGCATATAACGAGGCGATGCTGGCGGGGCGAAAGAGGCAGTTGCGGGATCGCAGCCTGAAGCGCCTGGCCGAGAGACCTCAAGCCGAGACCGCCACACCGGAAGAACTGGCCAGCCTGGACGAATCGATTCGGGGCGTGCGGGAGTTGATCGGAGAGTTGCCTGTCGAACAGCAGGCCGTCCTCCGCAAGCGGATCTACGAAGACAAGACCTTCAAGGTGATTGCCGAGGAACTGGGTGCTCCGCTTGGGACCGTGCTGACGCGAATGCGATCGGCCCTGGCCAAACTGCACCGGCGGCTGGCCGAGAAGGACGAGGTGGATGGAAGATGACCCTCACACACGACAATCCGACGGGTGATTTCGGCGACGCCGACTGGTCGGCGTTTGCCTACGTGGCCGGCGAACTGGCCGAAGCCGAGTCGGCCGCGTGGGAGGCCCGGCTGGCCGAAGGTGACGTCGAGGCCTGCGAGGCGGTGGCGCGTGCCGTCGAACTGGTCCGGGTGGTTGCGGCGTCGGGCGTGTCCGAAACGGTGGTCGAGACGGCTGCCGAGGAATCGTACGATGCGGGCCGCTGGAGATCGGTGGTCGTGGCGGCAGCGGCAGTCTGCCTGGCGCTGGTTGTCGGCCTGTCGTGGCGGACGAGTGATCCCAACCCCGTGGCGGTCGTGCGGCCGGATCCGGATGTCGACGTGCTGCTCTCGACCTGGGCCGATGGAATCGATGACGAGCATGCCGGCGAGCGAGCGACCGAGATGGAAGCCGAAGCGGTCGAGTCCGAGTTGGTGGTGCCGGATTGGATGATCGCGGCGGTGGCGTTGCCGGTGGAGATGGACGGGGGGGACGACGAATGATTCGGCTGGCTCTGTGTGTCTGCCTGGTGATCACGCTGGCCGATGTTGGCTGGGCGCAGTCCGATTCGTCGAAGGCCGAGTCGAAGGCGGGGCGGAAGGCGGGACGGAAGGCGGGACGAAAGGCCAAGCCGAGGTCATCTCGACCGACCCCGTCCAAGCAACGGACTCGTCGGTTGAACAAGCGAGAGGTCAAACAGTCGCTGGCGTTTGCACGGGCCCATCATCCGGAACTCGCCAAGTTGGTCTCGCGGCTCAAGGATGCCGGCAATCGGTCGGCCTACGACAAGGCGGTTCTGGAGTTGTTTCGGACCGCCGAGCGTCTGGAGCGGGTCAAAGTGGCCAACCCGAAGCGGCACGAGTTGTTGCTCGAGTTGTGGAAACTCGAATCCCAGGCCCGCTTGATGGTGGCCCAGCAGACCATGAAGCCCGATCCCGATCGGGCTGCGCGGTTGAAGCAGACGTTGAGGAAGCGGGCGGAATTGCGGCGAGAGATGCTCTCGGCTGACATCAAGCGGTCTCGAGAACGGATCGATCGCATCGAGACACAGCTGAAGGCGTTGGAGAACTTGGATGCTGCTGCGGATCGAGAGTTGCGGCGATTGAAACGGTCAGCGAAAATAACGGCTGACCGTTCGAAGAGTCGGCGAGTTAAGTCGGTTCGCAAGGCGGTTTCGGTCAAGACCGGTCGCCGGACGGGAAAACAGGGAAAACAGACGGTCAAGAAGACTGTCGGAACCAAGGACAAGTCGAAGCCATGACACGGTATCTGCTTTCCACGCTGCTCGTTGCTGTCCTGGTCGTTTCGGCCGAGGCCAACGACGCCAAGGTGGCGCCTTCGAAAGTCGCTCCGCCGGTTCCCGAACGGTTTGCCGCAGAGTCGACCGACGAGGTCCCCGATTTTCAGCGTCACGTGGTGCCGTTGTTCGGGAAACTCGGCTGCAGCGGCCGGGCCTGCCACGGGTCGTTCCAGGGTCGCGGGGGATTCCGACTGTCGCTGTTCGGTTACGACTTCAAGTTCGATCACGACGCATTGCTGAAGGCGGCCGACGGCGAGGGTCCGCGGGCCAACGTCTCCAAGCCGACCAAGAGCCTGATGCTGGAGAAGCCGACCGAGACGGTGCCCCACGAGGGGGGACTGCGGATGAAGGTCGGCAGTTGGCAGTATCGCCTGCTTCGCAGCTGGATCACCGCCGGTGCGCCGGCGGTGTCCAAGGATGCCGCTCGGCTGGTGAAACTCGAGATCACTCCGGCGGAATTGGTGATTGCCGGCAAGGGCGAGAAGATCCAGCTCAAAGCGGTGGCGGTCTGGAGCGATGGGACCCGTGAGGACGTGACGCCGCTGACACGTTTCAAGAGCAACGACGACCTGGTCGCGGATGTCAGTTCCGGCGGCCTGTTGACCAGTGGCCAACCCGGTGACACGCACGTCGTCGCCTTTTACGACAACGGTGTGGTGCCGGTGCCGGTGATGAGGCCTGGCAGCGACAAGGTGGGCAAGAAGTACCCGAAGGTTGAAATGCCGACGGAAATCGACCGGCTGGTTGTCGACAAGCTGCGGAAACTCGGCATCGTTCCCTCCGATCTGAGCACCGACGCCGAATTCCTCCGCCGCGTCTCGCTGGACCTGGTCGGCACCCTGCCGACGGTTCCCGAAATCACGTCGTTCCTGGAAAACACCGATCCGCAGAAACGGGCCAAGAAGGTCGAGGAACTGCTGTCGCGGCCGGCCTACGCCGCCTGGTGGGCGACCCGTCTCTCGGACTTCACCGGCAACAACGACGATGCGTTGAACAACGTGACCCCCCAGAAGACCCGACGTGCCAGCCAGGACTGGTACGACTGGCTCCAGGATCGCATCACCAAGAACGTGCCCTACGACAAGCTGGTCGAAGGCCTGGTGATGGCCACGAGCCGGAACGCCGGGGAGTCGTTCAAGCAGTTCAGCAAGACGATGAGCGGTGTGTATCGCGAGGAGGGTCCCCAGACGTTCGTCGATCGCCAGGGGATGTCTCACTACTGGGCCCGTCGCACGTTCCGGCAGCCGCAGGACCGGGCGATCGGCTTCGCCTACACCTTCCTGGGCACTCGCATCCAGTGTGCCCAGTGCCACAAGCACCCCTTCGACCAGTGGACCAAGGACGACTTTGCCCAGTTTCAGGGCTTCTTCACCGGTGTCACTTTTGGAACCAATCCGGCGACGCGGACCGAGTACAACGAACTGATGGCGGCGCTGAATCTGGGTGACAAGAAGGGCGGCCAGGCGCGGCGGGCAGTCGGTGCGGCCCTGCTCGAAGGCAAGACGGTGCCGTTCCAGGAGGTCTACGTCATTTCGCCCAAGCAGGCCTCTTCGAAGAAGAAGAAGAATGCCGGCGGCAAGGCGGCCAAGGCGGTCAAGCGGCAGATCGTCAAGCAGCAGCAGAGGCTCAAGGAGCTCAAGGCCAACAATGGCGAGCCCACTCAGATCGAGCAGGTGCAGAAGACGATTGCCAGGCTGAAGAAGCGCCAGAAACAGCTCGCCCAGGGCGGCAAGCGTCGCAACTCCGGTCGCGTGGCTTCGTCGGCCAGGCTGCTGGGCGACGAGCAAGTCGATCTCACGAAGTTCGACGACGTTCGCACCCCGTTGATGGACTGGCTGCGTCGCAAGGACAACCGCCTGTTCTCCCGTGCATTCGTCAACCGCGTCTGGGCCAACTACTTCAACGTCGGCATTGTCGAACCCCCCGATGATCACAGCCTGGCCAACCCGCCGAGCAACAAGCCGTTGCTCGACTACCTGGCGGCTGCCTTCATCGAGAACGGCTACGACATCAAATGGCTGCATCGCGAGATCATCTCGAGCCGCACTTACCAGCTCAGTTGGAAACCCAACGAGACCAACCGGCTCGACGACCGCAACTTCAGCCATTCGATCCCTCGCCGCATGCCGGCCGAGGTGGCCTACGACGCGATCCAGCAGGCGACCGCCTCGGACGAACGCGGCCAGGAGATGAAGCAGGAACTCGAGGGACGGGCGATCGCGATCGCCGGGTCCGGTCGGCGACTCAACTCCCGCAAGGGACCCGGCTACGCCTTGTCGGTCTTCGGCCGTTCGACACGAGAGAGCAACTGCGACTGTGATCGCTCGAACGAGCCGAGCCTGTTGCAGACGGTCTTTCTGCAGAATGACAGCGAAACGCTGCAGCTGATCAGCTCCAACCGCGAGGGCTGGGTCAACCAGGTCACCGAGCAACTGGGGATCAAGCCGGTGCGTCAGACCCGCAAGAGTGTGACTCCCGAGATGCAGAAGCTGAGCAAGAAGCTGCAGGGGCTCCGCCGAAATCAGGCGGCGGCTCGCAAGGCCAAGGACAAGAAGAAGATCCAGGCCCTGGCCGGGCAGATCCGTGACCTGCAGTCGGACCTCGCCCGGGCGGCCCGCAATCGGCCGGTGTCCAAGACGGCCGGCGAAAAGGTGGCCGATCTGGATTCGACCGACATCGTCAAGCAGGCGTTCCTGAGAACACTCAGTCGATTTCCCGACGATCGGGAACTGGCTCGTTCGCGGGGATACATCGAGGGGGCCGGGGACACCTCCCAGGGCCTTCGTGATTTGCTCTGGGCACTGCTCAATACCAAGGAATTCATCGTCAACCACTAGCCGCCGTGAGGCCGGTTGGCCCACGACGGCAACCAGGACCACAAACGGAACTCATCCCGGAATCGGGAACGGAAGGACGACAACGATGGCTTTGCACACAACCTGCGACGGCGTGAAACGGCGAGATTTCCTGAGGGTCGGTGTGCTGGGCACGACCGGTCTCGGTCTCTCGAGCTTTCTCCGCCTCGCCTCGGCCGGCGCCGTTCAGACCGGTCAGGCGACCTCGGCGATCTTCGTCAACCTGCCGGGCGGTCCCTCGCACATGGACACGTTTGACCTGAAGCCGAACGCGCCCGAGGAATACCGCGGCCTGTTCAACCCGATCCAGACCAACGTCGAGGGGATCGAGATCAGCGAGCACCTGCCGAAACTGGCCACGTGTGCCGACAAGTACACGATCCTGCGAGGCGTCAGCCACACCCTGGGGGCTCATCGCCTGGGCCAGGAATACGTCAACACCGGCACGCGGCCGTTGGCGTCACTGGAGTATCCGGGTTACGGGGCGGTGGTCACCAAGGAGCGTCCCGGCTCGATTGACATGCCCGGGTTCGTGGCGATTCCCAACACCCGCCAGAAGGCCGGGTTCCTGGGGGTCAAGTACGCCCCGTTGAACACCGGTGAGACTCCGAAGAAGGGACGCCCGTTCACGGTCCGGGGGATCGCGCTGGCCAACGGCCTGACGATCACCGACGTCGAGAAGCGGCAGGGACTCCTGAAGGATCTCGACACCACCTTCTCGAGCATCGAAAAGGACAACCAACTGCTGGATGGTCTCGACAAGTTCAGCCGGCAGGCCTACTCGATGATCACGTCGAAGAAGGCCCGCGAGGCGTTCGACATCGGCAAGGAGCCGGCTGCCCGGTCCGATATCTACGGCGAATCACCGTTCGGCCAGAGCTGCCTGCTGGCCACGCGGCTGGTCGAAAGTGGTGTGCGTTTCGTCACCGTCTCGACCGGCGGCTGGGACACTCACCGCGACAATTTCCCCAAGCTCAAGGACAAGTTGCTGCCGCCATTTGACCAGGCCCTTGCCGCGATGCTCGGCGACCTGGAACAGCGGGGTCTGCTCGAGCGGACCGCCGTGTTCGTGACCGGCGAGTTCGGGCGGACGCCGAAGATCAACAGCAAAAGCACACCCGGCGGCCGCGACCACTACCCGCGGTGCATGACCATGCTGATGGCCGGCGGGGGCGTGAAGGGCGGCCAGGTGATCGGTGCGAGCGATGACAAGGCGACCGGTCCGGCTGACGAGGTCATTTCGCCGTCGGATGCCGCCGCGTCGTTCTATCACAACCTCGGCATCGACCACACCAAGGAATATCACACCAAGACCGGGCGACCGGTTATGATCGTTCGCGATGGAGCGGTGATCGACAGGCTGTTTGCGTAGCGGATTCCGAGCCATTGGGGCGACTCGACTTCTTTCACAACTGGGTCACACGGCCCGATTCACACCGAGAGGAACTGATCATGAAACGGACACTGCAAGGACTTCTGGTCCTGACGCTCGCTGTCGTGCTGGCGATGCCAGCCATGGCGGCCGAGAAAAAGAAGAAGAAGGGCCGCAAGGCGCCCGTCGCCGTGAAGGTCCCCAAGGGGATCGAACTGACCGCCGACCAGAAGAAGGATGTCGCCGCGATCAACAAGGAATTCGGTCCGAAGTTGGCCGAGGTCCAGAAGGCGGTCAACGGAGTGATCTCCAAGGAGCAGCGGCAAGCTCGTCAGGCCGCGAACAAGAAGGCGAAAGCCGACGGCGTGAAGGGGAAGGCGAGACAAGCAGCGATTCAGGCTGCTCTGAACCTGTCCGACGAGCAGAAGGCGAAGATGAAGGAACTGACCAAGAAGCGTCAGGAAATTCAGAGAGCTGCGAGAGCCAAGTTCGTCGAGATTCTGACCGCCGAGCAGAAGGCCAAGTTGCCCAAGAAGAAGGGCAAGAAGAAGAAGAAGAAGAAAAAGGACGCCTGATTGGCGTTCCAACGCATGGGGGCCGGTTTCACCGATGGTGTGGGGCCGGCCCTTTTTTTTGTTTTAGGTGTCAGCCTTCGGCCAACCGCTCGACCAGTTCCCTTGGACTTTCCGCCCCGAGGATTTCCATCTCACGGCACTCCTCGAGGTTGCGGAACCACGTGGTCTGCTTGCGGGCGAACCGTCTCGTGTGTCGCTTGATCGTATCGACGGCCTCTTCCAGCGTGGCACGTCCCTCGAGGTGGTCGATGATCTCCTTGTACCCCAGGGCCTGGCGGGCGGTGCGTCCCGGGGATGGATCGGTCCCGAGCAATCCCCGGACCTCTTCGACCAGTCCCTCTTGCAGCATGTCATCCACTCGCCGGTTGATCCGCTCGTAGAGCCACTCTCTTGGGGGCGACAACCAGGCGACCTGGCGTGGTCGAACATCATTGTCGGTTGGTCCCTCGTCCTGCTGTTCCGACAGCGGTTGTCCGGTCAGTTCGAAGACCTCCAGGGCTCGCACCAGTCGACGGGTGTCGTGGGCGTGCAGACGGGATGCGGTGTCCGGGTCGACCGCCTCGAGCTTCGATAAAAGCCACCCGTCCGGTTGATCGGCCGCCTCGGCCTCGAGCCGATCGCGAATCGCCCAGTCGGCCGGCGGTCCATCAAAAACGCCCCGCAACAGTCCTCGCAGGTAGAGTCCCGTGCCGCCGACAAACAGTGGCACCTGTCCGTTGCCGACGATCCGCTCGCACGCCACCGCCGCGGAGGCCACGTAGTCGGCCAGGCTGAATTCCTGGTGTGGATCGAGGATATCGAGCAAGTGGTGGGGGACGCGGGCCTGTTCGGCTGAGGTCGCCTTGGCGGTGCCGATGTCCATGCCCCGGTAAAGCGACATCGAGTCCATCGCCACGATCTCGGCTCCGGCCACCTCGGCCCACTCCAGTGCCAGGCTCGTCTTGCCGCACGCAGTCGGCCCGGCCAGCACCAGGCACCGCCTCAGCACGTCGGAAGGAATACGGGTCGTCATCGTGAATTCCGTCGTCGGCCGCGGCGCCTTTCACCGGATCGGTGTTCCTCATACCATGTTCGCAGCGCGGCCGCCGGTTGACCATCGGCGGCGATCCCTGTTCGCGATGGCCAACTGGCCAGAGTTGGCATGCCCACGTTCGAAGCACGAGTCGCCTTGGCCACGACAGCCGAGGAACTGTTCGATTACATCGTTCATCCAGCTCACCTGGCCGGCATCATGCCGTCGGCGACGCCGCTGGAGGTGATCGAAAGCCCCGAACGACTCGAACTCGGCAGCCAATTGGTCGTCGATCTTGACGGGTTCGGTCCCACGCAGAGGCTGACCTACGAGGTCACCGCGTTTGAGGAGCCGGTGTCGTTCACCGAGACAATGATCAGCGGGCCGCTGGGAGCCTGGGTGCACCAGCGGACGATCACTCCGGGTGGGGGATTGGTCGAGCTGATCGAGGAAGTGGAATTCGAACCGCCGGATGGCTTGGCGGGCCTGTTGTTGACCGCCCCGCGGATCGAAGCCTCGCTCAACAGCGGATTTGCTCACAGGCACCGCCGGTTGCGCGAACTGCTGGAAGAGAAGTGATGTCCGAGGAACAATCGCCCGGTCGCCTGACGCCCGAAGACCTGCTGCCCGAGCCCGAGCCAAGCGGGCCGGTCGGTCCACGAGAGAAGCGAGCCCGTGACATGGCGACCATGATGGCGTTGATGGGCCTGGTGCTGGCCGCCGCTGGACTGATGGCGATCCTCGCACTGGTCTTCAACCAACTGCTCGTCTTTGCGTTCCTGGCTGCGGTTGCCCTGGGAGGTGGCTACTTGTCCTTCCATTATGTCGTCTGGGGCCGACGGCTTGACCGTCAACTGGCATCGCGGTTCGATCCGCCCGGGTTCCCGCTCGATGCATCTCTGCAACTTCTTCCGCAGGAAGAAGTTAGTGCCTCGAGCAGTTCTCCACCGCAACCGGCGTCCGAGTCGTCTGAAACCGACAGCTAGGCGATTTGTTCCGGACTCATCCCCAATGCCGTTTTTTTATGAGATTGGGGTGTTAAGTTCTTGTGCCCCCTCCCCTCGGGGTTCTAGGGTCATCCATATCGGGATCGGGAAGGACTCGATCCGACACAGCGGGCCGCGAACGAGCCAGAGATTCTCTCCCCGCAGCAACTGCTTGACCAGGCGAGAGATTCTCCGGCCCGTCCGCGGTCCATCATCACCAGGCCCTGGGACGGAAAAGGGGGATGACGATGGGACGGAGAACTCGCGACAAGTCGACACGAACGGCTTCCACAAGGTGGTTCACTTGGGCACCCTGGAAACGGACCCTGCGGCCACGTCGTCGCAGGGCTTGGCCGGTCCACAAAGGCGAGACGCTTGAAGGGCGGACACTGCTCTCGGCGATGGCGATTGCGGAAATCGGCAGTTCGGCTGCCACGGCCGACTCGTCGGTCGACAGGGGTGAGTCAAGGGTGTCCGACAGCCGGGGGGCCCGCGGGGTTGATCCGGCTCGTGCCGGTGCCGCGACTGCTCAGAAACAGAGGTACGTCGAAGTCGTGGTTTTCATTGATTCGGGACCTTTCAATATCGGTCACGCTGACATCGCTCTGACCGACGGCAGTGGCACGACCGTTTACGGTCAGCACGCAGCGGGGGCGGGTAATGGCGGATTCGACGATTCGGCGTTTCAGCGTCGCGGGTTGGACGTCTACCTGCGAGACGAGGCCGGCGGGGGTTTCCGGGTTTTTGTCTCGCGGGTCCCGGTGACGGAACAGCAGTTCCGTGAAATCCAACAGTACCTGGACCACAAGTGGCAGAACGA
Source organism: Planctomycetota bacterium (assembly GCA_963582065.1). Classification (GTDB taxonomy): domain Bacteria; phylum Planctomycetota; class Planctomycetia; order Planctomycetales; family Planctomycetaceae; genus UBA8437. Next base: position 16,898 of record CAUZRQ010000001.1, read on the forward strand.
CGATGCCTTCAATCTCTTCGACGACAACTGTTCGCAGAACGTCGGTTACGTTCTGAAAGAGTGGAAACTGATCAGCAAGTGGTCGGGTGGTCCCAACGTGATCAACGACGATGAATTCCAGTTCCCCGAGGGGGACCTCTACAACGACTTCATCCGAAACGATCGAACATGGACCCACCGGGAAGCCGGATACCTCGGCTCCACTCCTACGGGTTCGTCCCTGTTCGACTCGGTCCAGGACAAGTCTTTCACCCAGGGCATCCCTTCGAGAAATTCGTCGGGGAGTACCTCGGGAGAGCCAACGGGGAGTGGGTCGAGTTCGAGATCCACCAGCGGGCGTGGTGCCGGCGGCCGGGGCGGTGGTCATTCGAGCCAAACGGTATCCGGGGTGCCCGATGACAGCGGGAACCCGGATGGGAGCGGGGGCGACTCGTTCCGAGACCGGCTCTTGTCGTGACGGGAGTTCAGATCTGTGCCGATGGACGGCGGACTGAAGAACAAGGAGGAGCGACCAATGATCAAGCAAGGATGGACAAGTCGATCGCGGTGGTGGATTTCGGGAGTCGTGACGGCGACATGTCTTTTGGTTGCCGACCGGTTGGTCGAGTCACCGACCAAGGCGGCCGGGGTGGGTACGCTGCCACGCGAAGTCCTGGCCGTTCGTCAGGCGGTGCGGCAGAAGATGGCGCTTCAGACCGACGACCCGTTGTTGAAGCGGATGCAGCGTGAGCACACCGGGACCGATGTGCTGGCGTTCCGGTTGCCGTCGCGAATGCGACCGGTCGAAGTGCATCGTTCGGGCGGGGCCATGTGGCGTCTCGCGGCGCTGACGGCCCATCGGGTCGGCCAGGTTCCGGTCGTGGTGGTGTTGGGTCGGGCCACGGTCAACAGGAAGCCGACACTTGGGGGGCAGTTGTTCGTTGTCGCATTGTGCGACCCGAAGTGTTCTCAGCGGACACGGATTTGCCTGATGTTCACCACGCCGAGACCACCGGCGGATCGTGTGGCACCATAAGCCAGCGTTTCGCTGTACCGATTCGGGTGTGGCTGTCGGGACGGGGCTGGAGGATGGTGGAATTCCCCGGAGGCCGGTGGCCGGTTCCAGGACCGTTCCGGGTCACGCGGCCAGTTCATCGATGGCCCCGACAGCCCGCCCGACCCCCCAACGACCGACAGCCCGGTGATCCACGGACGGATCGCCGGGCTGTCGGGATGTTCGCAGGCCGGTCAATTCAACTCGATCGACTCCTCCCAGTGGGCCATCAGCATTTCGAGCTCATCCTGAACGATCTCGTAATCGCTCACCAACTGGTTCATCCGGTCGGTGTCGCGGTGGATCTCGGGGTCGGCCATCTGTTCTTCGAGTTCCGCCTTGCGCAGTTCCGCCTCGACAATGTCTGCCTCGATCTCGACCGCCTTTCGGTACGGGAACTGGCGTGTGCGGTGTGAGGTGTCGGCTTCGGCCGGCTCGGGAGCTGGACGCGGTGAGGGTACGGGCCGGGTTGATGCCCGGGGCTGCTGTTGCGGGGCGTCCCAGTCGTTGTTTTCGCGGAATGAGAGGTACTGCGAGTAGTTTCCGTCGTAGATCCGACAGTGATCCTTCTCGATCACCAGGACGTGTGTGGCGATCTGGTCGATGAAGAAGCGGTCGTGCGTGACGAACAGCACGGTGCCGCCAAATTCGCACAGTGCCCGCTCCAGTCCGTCTCGGGCCCAGAGGTCGAGGTGGTTGGTGGGTTCGTCGAGCATCATCAGGTTGGGGTTCAGTGCCGCCAGCCGGGCCAGTGCCGTCTTGCTTTGCTCTCCGCCGCTGCAGTGGCCGAAATGCTGCAGCACGATATCGCCGGTGAGTCCGAAGCGGGCCAGCAGGTTGCGGAGTTGGCCGGGTGTGACATCGGGGTCGTTCGGTGGCCGGACCGCCTCGACCAGGTCGAGATCGTCGGGGATCTGGTCGAGTCCCTGGTCGAAATAGGCCGGTTCGACGTTGTGGCCCAGCCGCACACTTCCCTGGTCCGGCTGGAGATCTCCCAGCAGTATTTTCAGCAAAGTGGTCTTGCCGCTGCCGTTGGGCCCGAGAATCCCGAGTCGCTGTCCCCGTTCGACTCGCAACGTCAGGTCCTCAAATAGCGGTTCCGCAAATCCCTTGGCGATCTTGATCGCCTCGATCACGATTTCGCCGCTGCGGGCCGGTTCTCCGAAGGTCATCGGCGGTACCGAGAAGTTGTCGATCTGCTCGATGTCGCCGAGCCGTTCCAGTTTCCGCACGCGGTCTGCCGCCTGTTTGTGCTTCTGTCCGTACTGGTTCCGCCGGATGAAGTCCTCGGTTTGTGCGACGAACTCCTGTTGCTTTCGGGCCTGTTTGCCGAGCCGTTCCTGTCGCTCGGATCGTTGACGGCGGTAGGCGCTGAAGTTGCCGGTGTAGGAGTCGAGCCGGTCGGAGCGAAGTTCGAGGACGCGGGTGACGAGCTTGTCGAGGAAGAAGCGGTCGTGGCTGACCAGGATCATTGCCGGCCGCGCCCGGACCAGGAACGACTCGAGCCACTCGGTGGCAGCGATGTCGAGATGGTTGGTGGGTTCGTCGAGCAGCATCACGTCGGGATCGGTCAGCAGCATGCGGGCCAGCGATGCCCGGGCCTGCTGGCCTCCGCTGAACGTCGTCAGCGGGCGACGAAAGTCGTCGGATTCGAACCCCAGGCCTTCGAGAACCTCGGCGACACGGTGGTCGATCTGGAATCCGGAGTGCTGTTCGAGCGTGGCGTGCACGGTGTCGTAACGCCGAAGCAGCGTCTGGGATGCGCGCTGGCCGATCTGCTCGGCCAGCGTCTCCGACTCGCGCTGCAACTCATAGAGCCATTCGAGTCCCCCGGCGGCTTCGTCCCACAGCGAACGGCCGGCGGCGAGGTTGGGCTGTTGTTCGAGCAACCCGACCCGGACCGATCGCGGCGTGTCGATGACGCCGGTGTCGGCGTCATCGAGTCCGGCGAGAATCTTCAGCAGGGTCGTCTTGCCGCTGCCGTTGGGGCCGACCAGGCCGACGCGGTCGCCCCTGCGGATTTCCAGGCCCAGCCCGGCAAAGACCGGTTCGGCGTCGAACTGGCGTGTCAGGTCTCGGGCGGAGAGCAGGATCATCGGCGTCGTCTGACCCCGGACAGGGGGAAGGTGGCCAATGGTAGTGCATTGGCCTACCATGGCAAACGGCTTTGCCCGACCGCTGGGAACGGTGTTTTCGGCCGATCCGGGCAGTCGTTTCAGCGGCACCGATGGCAGTTCCCCTGTGCAGAAAACGGCGAGACGATGAGCGACGACTCAACGATCACAATCCGGGTCGGACACAGTCCCGATCCCGACGATGCCTTCATGTTCCATGCGTTGGCCAACGACTGCATCGACACCGGCCGTTACCGGTTCACTCACGAACTGGTCGACATCGAAACGCTCAATCACCGGGCCTTCAAGGGGGAACTGGAACTGACCGCTGTCAGCCTGCACGGATACGCTCACCTGACCGACATCTACGCCATCTGCAGTTGCGGGGCGAGCATGGGGGACGACTACGGTCCGATGGTCGTCGCGCGGGAGCCATGGTCGATCGATGACCTGCGGGGCAAGATGATCGCCGTGCCGGGGACGCTGACGACCGCCTTCCTGTCGCTGAAACTCCTGCTGGGAGACGATTTCGAGTACGAGGTGCACCCGTTCGATCGGTTGCTGGACATCGTCGAGGCGGGGGAAGCTGACGCGGGGTTGATCATCCACGAGGGACAGTTGACCTACGCAGACCAGGGCCTGCACCTGGTCGTCGACATGGGCAAGTGGTGGATGCAGGAGACGGGTTTGCCGCTGCCGTTGGGGGCCAACGCGATCCGCAAGGACCTGGGGCTGGAAGTGATGCAGGAGGTGACCGCTTACCTGAAGCGGAGCATCGAATATGGGCTCGAGCATCGCGACGAGGCCCTGGCCTACGCTCTGCAGTACGGCCGTGATCTCGACTACCAGAAAGCCGACACTTTCGTGGGCATGTACGTCAACGACTGGACCCTGGACTTCGGTGAGCGGGGCCGCGAGGCGGTGCGGGTGTTGTTGGCTCGCGGCCACGAGGCAGGAGTGATCCCGGAGAGGATCGAGCCGGAGTTCATCGACGGCTAGTTCCTTCGGCTGGTGACCACATTCGATTCGAGCCGCCCGGCGGCGATCTTTCCGGGGAGCACGCACTGCGATGGCGACTTCAACGGCGGATTACCTGCAGGACCTCTTCGGCCTGGACGGCCTGACGGCCGTCGTTATCGGCGGCACCGGCGTGCTGGGGGGGGCTTTCTGCGACGCACTGGGTGCTGCCGGGGCTCACGTGGTGGTGGCCGGTCGCAGCGGCGAACGTGGCGTGGCCCGGGCCGAGGCGATCATCGCCGGCGGGGGATCTGCCGAGTTCCAGGCGGCCGACAACACCTCGCGCGAAGACCTCGAGGCGATCGTCTCGAACCTCTCGCAGGCGGGGCGTCGGCCCGACATCGTGATCAACGGAGCCGGAATCAACTCGGCGACTCCGTTCCTGGAGATCGACGAGGACGAGTGGGAGCGGATCCTGGCGATCAACCTGACCGGAGTGCGGTTGGGCTGCCAGGTGTTCGGCGGCGCGATGCTGGCCGATGGCCACGGTGGTTCGATCATCAACATCGCCTCGCTTTCGGGCATCACCCCGCTCTCGCGGGTCTTCACCTACTCGGCGACCAAGGCCGCGGTGATCAACCTGACCCAGAACCTGGCTCGCGAATGGGCCGCGATCGGCATCCGCGTCAACGCGCTCTCGCCGGGGTTCTTCCCCGCCGAGCAGAACCGCAAGGTCCTGACCGAGGAACGAGTGGCCAGCATCATGGGGCACACGCCGATCGACCGGTTCGGCGAGCCGCACGAGTTGGCCGGGGCGATCCTGTTGCTGGCCAGCCCGACGGCGGGTAGTTTCCTGACGGGCGAGAACCTGGTGGTCGACGGTGGTTTCATGGCCACCACGATCTAGCAGGCCGGTGACTGGTTTGGACCAGAGGCATCCGGGGTGTCCCGGACGAGGACCCATCCGAGTGACTCCGATCGAGTTTTCACCTCGCCGCCGCCACCTGGTCCACTTCGCGCCGACGCAGGTGGCTCATGTCTTCACCGACGTGCTGGTGATCGGGGGGGGGATCGCCGGGCTGCGGGCCGTGCTGGCGCTCGAGCCGGGTCTCTCGGCCGTCGTGGTCACCAAGGACCTGCTGACACTCTCCAACAGTGCCGAGGCCCAGGGTGGCATCGCCGGGGTGCTCGATCCGCTCGATGACTTCGCCCACCACACCGCCGACACGATCGCCGCAGGCAAGGGGCTGTGCGATCACGACGTGGTCGAAATGGTGGTGCGGGAGGCTCCCGAGCGGATCCGCGAACTGATCGGGATTGGCACCCGGTTCGACGAGACCGATGGCCTGATCGACCTGACCCGTGAGGGAGGGCACAGTCACCGTCGCATTGTCCACGCCAGCGGAGATGCGACCGGGCGGGAGGTGATGCGGGCGTTGCAGGAGGCGGCGGTCCAACGGGAGGGGGTGCAGGTGTGGCAGAACACCTTCACGATCGACCTGCTGACCGTCGACGGGCGTTGCCGCGGAGCGATCGTGCATGATCCCGGGCGACCGACGACCTGTGTCTGGGCAAAGCAGACGATCCTGGCCACCGGCGGGGCGGGGCGGTTGTTTCGCGAGACGACCAACCCCGAGATCGCCACTGCCGACGGTCACGCGATTGCCTTCCGCGCCGGGGCCGGCTTGAGAGACATGGAGTTCATGCAGTTCCACCCAACGGTGCTCTACATCGCCGGCAGCTCGCGACACCTGATCACCGAGGCGGTCCGGGGCGAGGGCGCCTGGCTGCGGGATTGCGATGGGCACCGCTTCATGCCCGATTTCGACGAGGCGGCCGAGTTGGCTCCTCGTGACGTGGTCAGCCAGGCGATCACCGAACAGATGTCCCGGACCAACCACCCCTGCGTCTACCTCGATCTTTCACACCTCGATGCCGACTTCGTCCGCAACCGGTTTCCTCATATCGCAGGCGTCTGTGCCGATTTCGGACTCGATGTCACCTGCGACCAGGTTCCGGTCCGTCCCGGGGCACACTACATGATCGGAGGCGTCACCGTGGACGACCGCGGCCGGACGACCCTGCCGGGGCTGTGGGCTGCCGGCGAAGTGACCTCGACCGGATTGCACGGAGCCAACCGCCTGGCGTCCAACAGCCTGGTCGAAGGCCTGGTCTACGGGGCCAGAGCGGGGGAGGCCGCGTCGAGGGAGGCGAGATTGATCCCCGATGATTTCGCCGTGCCCACGATCGCCTCGGACCGGGATCTCTTCGAGCGGGACGATGACGAATTGAACATCACCGATCTGAGGAACTCGCTGTCGAGCCTGATGTGGCGGCAGGTGGGGATCGAGCGAACCGAGGAATCGATGAAGGAGGCGGCCGAACAGGTCGAGTTCTGGGACGGGTTCGTGTCGAATCGCGAGTTCGGTGAGGTGGCTGGATGGGAACTGCAGAACCTGCTGTTGGTCGCGCAGTTGATGATCGCCTCGGCCAGGGCCCGCACCGAAAGTCGGGGAGTCCACCTGCGGAGGGACTTTCCCGAAACCGATGCCGGCCAGGCCGATCACCTCGATATCGCCGCAGGGCCCTAACAGGCCCCGACCAGCGAGTCGACTTCGATGCGGTGCGAGAGCGGGAGCTTGAGGTAGCGGGTGCCGCGGGCGTCGTAGAAGTAGATCTGGTTGTGGTCGCTTTCCCAGATCGCGCCCAGGCGGACGTTGCGAGGTCCCTGGACGGAAAACTGCAGGCCACAATGCCGCCCGCGTCGCGAAAGCGCACGCTGGGTCATAGATGTGATTTCGGCCAGCAGGTTTTCCTTGTCACAGAGAGTGTTGCGTACGAAGTCTCGAAGATCATCCAACGTTCGGATCTCAGCAAGGGCGTCGCTCATCAGTAGATTCTTCCTGGTGCGTCAAGTTGATGGGAGCGGGACAGTTTGGCCGACCTGCCCAACTTACCTATCGGCGATAGTTTGACACCAAATGTGGGAACGCCGCCTGCGGCGTTGGCATCGCTACGGTGAGCGTGACCGGACCGATCGGTGCGTTCGTGCGGTGGAATCTACGGATTTGGTTGAAGTTGACGGTTGCGCGGGAAGACGATTTGGCGCATTGCACCGATCGCAGGACCTGCGTATTAATGGTCGGCCGGTATCTGCAGGGAGCGATCGATGAGTGGGGGACTTCCCGAGGGGTTTTCGAACCTCGATGACCTGTGGGATGATGGGCCGCCGGCCGAGCCGATTTCGGATGATTCCGGCGATTTGGCCGATGAGGTGCCCGAGCGGTCGCCCGAGTCGGACGGGGACTCGCGTCTTTACCTGCCCGGCTGGGAGGACGGCTGGGCGGTGAACTTGAAGACGTCCTGGGAGCGTGAGTACTGTTTCGCCAAGAGCCCCGGCGAGGAGTTCTATCACTTGCTGATGGCCGGCGAACTGTATGTGCAATACGACGACGAGAAATTCTGTCTGGAGTGCGCGCGTCGCCGGGGTGTAATCAGCCAAGACCGCCTGCACTGGAGGCGAGGGGGGTGAGCCAGTGGTGCGTCCCCGGGGGTACCGTGCCGGTTCTTTTGGCTGGATTCACGAGCATTCCGACCAGCGTGGACTGCTCACCGAGTCAATGGCGTCGTGACCGGCGCAGCCGTGGTCGGCCCATCGGTTGTTGGCGGCAGCAGTTGTGCCGAGTTGGACGACCGGTTCGAGGGCCATCAGGTCCGAACGGGCCATGATGTGGCGGGTACTGCGGTTGCCCGGACCCGCGACAATTGTCTCGACGTGCCACGAGGAGCGTGGAAGGTGTTTGCCGTCGTTGACAGGTGCCGGGAACCGGCCGCTAACCGTCGGTGCGACGGGTTCGGCTCCGCTTGGTTTTCGAACCCGAGACCTGCCCAATCAACCGCTGGTAGTCTTCGAGAGTCGTTTCCAGTTGCTCACGCAACATCTTGAGCTCACCTTGTTGAGCCTGGCTGCTCTTGAGGAGTGGTTCCATCCAGCCTTCCATCAGCCGGAACTGCTGCCGGAGCACCTTCAACAGGCTGGGCGGGATCTTGTTGACGACGGTGATCGTGTTGGCTCCACCGAGTTGCTTGAGTTCCTCCTCGCCGTCTTCATCCTCGGGGTCGTCCGGTTCGACCACCGTCACCGGCAGCACGTCCGTCTCGGGTGTTTCTTCGGTCTCATCCTGCTCCTGCTCAGCAACCGCCGGTTCGGGGGGCGCGACGATGTTGACCGGGCGGGCGGCCGCTTCGGACAACGCGTCACGGATGGCATCGAGGCTTTCCCGAAGACCGGCAACGTGTCCGGCGATCTCCGCATCGGCGGGCGATGGGTCGTCGGAGGAGTCGCTCGAAACGAGTCGATCGAGTCCATCGGTCATTGCCTGGCGGATCTGGTCCAGTCCGGAGGTGACTCCGTCGAGTTGTCCGGTGAGCTGTTCGAGGGCATTGGGGTCCTGCTGCTCCTGGCCCTCCTCGACTGCGGCCGAATCACCGTTTCCGGCGGCGAGTTGTTCAAGCCCGTCGGCCATCGCGTCGCGAATCGACTCGAGTCCCTCACTGAAGCTGCTCAACTGGACGACCACCTGGCCGACCTTGTCGTCGGACCCGATTCCCCGCATCTTGACGTTCTGCTGGAAGGTCTTCTTGATCGTCTCCCACCGGGTCAGTTCGTCCTCGGTCAGGGCGTCGATCAGTTCCTTGAACTTCAGCAGGTTGGCCTCGGTGTCGGAGGTCAGCGTCTGCGAGTCGTTTTCGTAGTTGGAGACGATCAGCGACTGGAGCTCGTCATCGTTCATGATCGGGACCACCTTTTCGGCAATCCGGTTCATGTTGCGGTAGGACCCCTGCAGCTTGAAGGCCGGCTCGGTGCGGTAGTCGTCCGACATGGCCGCCGAGTGGATGTATTCGCGGTTGACAGCCAGGATCACGTCGCGGATCCGCATCAGCTTCTTCATCACCGCGACGAATTCGGCGAGTTCCTCGGCCGAGTAGTTTCCTTCGAGTTCGATGCCGTCGGGTGTCTCGCCCTGGGCCATGCGGATCACCGCGTAGACGTCATTCTGGCTGCGGGTGGCCAGTTGGTTGAGCGCGGAGTTGGAGGTGAGGCAGTTCTCGAGGTAGCTCATCTCGAACACCTCGTCACTCTCACCGATCATTTCGCCGAGGTTGTAGATGTCGGCGCGGTTGGTGAGCATGTCGGGGATCTGGAACTTCTCACCGCTCTCGGTGTACGGGTTGCCGGCCATCACGACGCAGACCTTGCGGCCCCGCAGGTCGTAGGTGCGTGTGCGGCCCTTGTAGACGCCCTCGATCTTCCGCTGGGCGTCGCAGAGGGAGATGAACTTCTGGAGGAACTCGGGGTTGGTGTGCTGGATGTCGTCGAGATAGATCATCACGTTGTCGCCCATTTCCAGGGCGAGGTTCAGTTTCTCGACCTCCTCGCGGGCTGCGGCGTTGGGAGCCTCGGATGGATCCAGCGACGTGACGTGGTGACCGATGGCCGGGCCGTTGATCTTCATGAAGATGATGCCCAGCCGATTGGCGATGTACTCCATCAGCGTGGTTTTGCCGTAGCCCGGTGGTGAGACCAGCAGCAGCAGTCCCATCAGGTCGGTTCGCTTCTCCTCGCCGACGACACCCATCTGCTTGGCCAGGTTGTCGCCGACGATAGGGAGGTAGACCTGGTCGATCAGCTTGTTTCGAACGAACGAGGTCAGCACGCGGGGCCGGAACTCCTCGAGTCGCATGGACGCGCGGGCCGTTTGGACCAGTTCCTTCTTCTGCTCCTGGTAGGCCAGGAACCGTGGCACGTGACCTTGGTGGAAGCGATCCAGCCTCTGCATGAAACGGTTGTAGTGCAGGTGGTAGTGGCTGCCGTCGATGACAAGGTGGTCGCCGGCGAGGTCGTCGAGTTCGGCGACGGCCGAGGCATCGACGATTGCCTTGCGATCGATCGATCCCTCCAGCAGCAGGGTCGCCACTTCGTCGATGTAGTCGGCGGTTTCGGCGTCGGCACGACTCTCGAGGAAGGCCTCGACCCAGTCACGGGCCACGTGGAGTCCGCCGGCTGAGTCCTTCTTGACCGCGGCCAGGCTCTGGGTGAACTGGCTGGCGTGCCCGGAACTCTTGAGGTGAGCTGTGAACGAATCGTACAGCTCGGCCGCGGTGCGGCTGATGACGAATCCCGTGTCCGAGTCGACCAGTTCGGCGAAGAGGTACTCGGCGGCTTCACCGACGAGGTTTTCGTTGAACAGTCCCTCGTCGGTGACGAACTGTTCGAGCATCCCGGTCAGCGAGGCGACGTAGGCGGCCTGCGCACCGGTGCCGGGAAAGACGCGGCTGACGTTGCCGAAACCCTCGAGCTGTGCGGCGATGCGATCCTTGGACGGCTTGTCCCCGAAGCGGGACCAGAAGACCTTGGCCATCGCCCGCGAGCGGGCGTGGTAACGGAGCAGCCCGATCCGCGAGTCCATCTGCAGCAGCGCATCGAGGATCTGGCTGGCGTCGCGGTCGTGTACGCCCTTGACGTAACTCTCGGCATACCGCGGACCCATGAACTCCTGCACCACCGCCAGCCGGACGTCGGGTTCCATCGCCAACACCTCGTCCCGATCCGGCAGTTCCTCGCTGCCGAGGGCTTCGAACAGCAGGTACGCCAGGTACTCGCCCCGGTACACCTCGGCCGTTTCACTGACGATGTCCTGTCTCCACATTTCTCGGGTTGCCAGAAATGTCTCGTCTCCGATCGGTTCGAAGAAGTCGGTGCCGGTCAGGTGCAGGGTCATTTGGTCGTCGCGGAAGACGGTCGTCAGGTCGAGTTGCTGGACGTTGACCGAGAAGTGGTGGTTGCCCATCTTGATGACGTTTTCACCATCGACGAACAGGTCCTGGCGATCCTTGAGCTGACGGACGGCGTCCTCGCGGATCGTCTTCAGTTGGCTCTGGATGTCATCGACCTTGACACTGTCCTCGAGTTCCTTGAGTTTGTCGACGATGTCGCGGACCTTGTCGATCATCAGGTCCGAGGCGAAGTAGCCGTTGATGTCGTTGACGCTCTCGAGGGTTCCCACCCGGCTCTGGATGCCGCTGAGGATCCGCTCGGCCGCGGACATCAGGGCGTTGGCCCGCTTGTTGCGGGCCTCGACCAATTGCAGCTTCCGGGACTCAAACGCGTTGTAGACCTCGTCACGTTTCTCGGACAACTGCACGACGAACTCGTCGAACTCGGCGAATCGTCCTTCGAGTTCTTCGATGCCGATCATCACCTTGGTGAGAAACTCGTCGCACTTCTCGGGCGAGTCGCAGACGTCGAGGTAGTTGACGATCGACTGGTCGAGCAGTTTCAGCTGCGAGTTGAATTCGGCAACACCCTCGACGGACATCAGGTCGCGGGACTTTTTCTTGAGAGCAGCGCGGGCCTGGTTGACCGTCGAGAAGATGTTGGAGATGTTGTCGATGATCGCGGTCCGCTGAGTGGCGTCGTCGATCTCGAGGTTGCTGACGATGTCGATGAGCATCTCGAGGTCGGCAGCACTCTCGTCGATTGCCTCCCGGAGCGACTTGGCGTCGCTGACCTTCGTCAGCTCCTCGATGTCGGCGAGTTCCTCGGCCACCTTCTTCTCGTAGGGCCTCAGCGACTCGGGTCGCAGCAGGAACTCGACACAGCGGTGCGACAGGGTGTCATTCTGCTCCGAGACCTCCTGCTCGAGCTGGACGATGAGTGCCACGTCGACGTAGCGAAGGTCCCGCAGCGTGATGATGTCACCGCGGATGCGTCGGAGTGCGGCGAGGGAGTCGACGAAGTCCTGGATCGTCTCGAAGCGTCGCCGGCTCACGTCGGCGATGATCTCACGCGTTTCGCCCTCGACCCGTGACGTCTCGCTGGCGGTGTTCCGCTTGACCCGCACCACCTTCTCGAACTCGTCGATCGCCGACGCGGCGGCGTTCCGGATCTCGGCCAGCGGGATCGACAGTGCCCCGGTTTCCTCGTTGTTGATCCAGAAGAAGCTGTCGAGGATGTCGGTCGACTGCTTGACGATGTCGACGTAGAGGTTGGCGTAGGTGTCCTCCTTGTTGATCAGCCCCAGCACCTCGTGGCACTCGGCCATGCCCCGCACGATGTCCTTGTTGCCCACCTTGTGTAGGAAGGTCTCTTCCTGGCCCGGCGGCTCGTAGCTCTCGCCGGTGTAGGGTGTCTGCCAGACCTGGATCGCGTGGTGCTTGGCCGCAGCGTCCTGCGAGCGGAAACAGACCAGTTCACCGCCGTCGAACAACGAGAAGCCGTGACAGATCAGCGGGGTCTCGACCTTCTGCTCGATCAGGTTGTAGTTGAGCAGGATGTAGATACCCGAATCACGGTTGTGGAAGATGTAGAGGAAGTCCTCGCCGTTGTCCGAGTCGACGCGGCCGGCGAACTGCATGTCCTGCAGATCGCTCTCGAACGTCTTGTTCTCGCCGGTCTGAAGGTAGTAGCCGTTGGAAAAGATCAGCCCGTGGTCGTCGGGCAGCATCACGCAGGCGTGCTCGATCGAGTCGAGTCGCACCACCTGCTGGGCCTTCTCGTTGTAGACCAGGTACCGGTCAGTTTTCTCCTGGTAGGGCCGAACCTTCATCAGGATGATGTTGCCCAGGATCGAGAAGTCGACGCGTGCGTCGTCGAGTGTCTGGTCGACGTGTTCGACCTGTTCGGAGTAGATCCCTTCGCCGCTGGCGGTGTTGTTCTCGATCTTGACCGTCAGGTCACCACCGACGGTCTCGACGAAGACACGGTCGGCAATCGAGATGTGAGGGTGCTCGCCGGACCGATGCATGTCGCGGGTGGCCAGGGTCCACTCGAAGCCGTGCTGCGGCGGAAGGACCACCTCGTGGTCCGAGCGGTTGTCGACGTACGTCAGCCCGTCGTCGGTGATCACCCACTTGAACGACTTGATGTCGTTGACCGAGACACCAACCCGGAAGACCATGAACAGGTACACGCCGGTCTGGAAAAACCTCGCGAAGGTGGCGTGCTTGTAGTACTTGTAGACGTCCTCGAAGTCCTTGCGGAATCGGTCATCGGAGATGAGGTCGAGCGGTCCCGGCGAGAACTTTCCGTCGGCGAAGCCGTGGACGGCGAAGACATCTTCGATGGTGATCTCGGACTTCAACCCGAAGGTGACGTTGTAGCCGAACAGCAGGTGCGAGCCGATCGAGACCATGTCGCGTGGCACGCAGTTGTGCTCGGTCGTGATCCGCTCGGTTCCCAGCAACGTCGTCTCGATCGACCCGAATGCGTCCTTGCGGGCGTCGTTGAGCGTGCCGAGCCTCTTGCGGAGATCCTGGCCGTGGGAGACCAGGCGTCCCCGGATGATCTCGTACGTCCCACTCTCCAGCTGCATCTCGCCGCCGGTATCGGCCGCGTCGGGCTGGGAGGCGACATCGGCCGATGCGTCAGCCGCTGCGGCCTCGCTCTGGGGACGTTCTTCGTCGGCCATCACGGGAATTCCTGGCGAATGGTTGCCGGGTGCCGTTTACTTGGCTTGCTTCCCGTCGGTCAGGCCCAGCGAGGCGACCTTCTTGCTGGCCACTCCCGCTCCGCGGAAGACTCGCAACAGGTCCTCCAGCCGTGACTTGTCGTCCTCGCTGTCGGCCATGGTGATCAGCCGGCCGACCAGTGCCGCGACCGAGAGGTCCTTGACGTCCTCGAAGCTGACACCGAACTGGCCGGTGAACTGTCTCAACTGGGCGGTGAAGTACTCGTTGTCACCGTTGAAGAACGTGTTCTTGACGTCGGTGAGCACCTCGCTGTTGCCGACGATCCGATCGACGCTCTTTCCGGCCTTGATCGAGTCGACGATCTTGTCGAAGAAGGTCGTCTCGCCACCGACGATGTCGATGGTCGCGTTCTTCAACGCCTCTCCGACGATCTCGGCCTGGGCCTCCGCGATGTTCTGCTGAGCGTCGATCGCGGCGATCTCGATGTCCTTGTCCTTGTTCAGTTGCAGCTTGAATTCCTCGTGTTCCTTGCCCGCGGCATGGAACAGCTTCATCGACTCGGCTTTCTCCTTGATGCCGGTCGCTTCGGCGTTGAATTTCAGTCCCATCACGCTGGCCTCGGCCGTCCCGACCTTCTCGGTCGCGACCGCCATGGCCTCGTCGCCCTTGGCTTCGGCGACGGCCTTCTTCTGCACGATGATGGCCTCGGCACTGCCGGTCTGGTCGATCACGACCGCATCGGCCTCGCCCTTCCTCTGGATCACCGACGCTTCGGCGGTGCCTTCCTTCTCCAACGCATCGGCCTTGGCCATGGTGACCTGGGCTTCGGCGAGTCCCTCGGCCGCCTGGTCGGCGATCTTGGCTTCGGCCAACATCTTGGTGGCCTGCATTTCGCGTTCGGCCGCATCCCGTTGGGCGTCGGCCTCGATGACCACCTGCTGGGCACCGAATTCGGCCGACTGCTTCTCGGCCTCGGCCGCCTTGACCTGCATGACCAACGCCTCCTGGGCGTCCTTCTCGGCCAAGGTGACCGCGACGGTCTTGGCCCGGTCGGCGGTCATGATTTCCTGGGTGTTCTTGATGTTTTCCTGTTCTTCAACCACGCCGCGTTCGACCATCACGCGTTCGCGGATCACTTCCTGGATGTTCCGTTTCTCGATCTCGATCGCCTTGTCCTTCTCGATGTCGGCGAGACCGACCACGCGTTCCCGTTCGGTCACCTCCAGCATCCGGTCCTTCTCGACCCGCTCGATCTCGACCTGGTCGGTCCGTTCCTTGTTCCGCAAAGCGACGATGATCTGACGGTCCTTGTTCTGTTCGGCCACCTGGATCTGTTCTTCGGCGATGATCCGAGCCGACTCGGCGCGTTGCCGCTCCTCTTCCTGGACCTGAGCCGCGGCCGCCTGGTTCCTGGCGATGATCTCGGCGATCTCCCGCTTCTGCTTCTCCTCGGCATCGACCCGCTGACGCTCGAGTTCGTACAGCGCCTGGTCGCGATCGACGTTCTGCTGCTTGATGACCTTGGCTTCTTCGACCGCAAAGGCGTTCCGCTTCATGTTCTCCTGGGTCGTCAACTCGGTGATCTTCTTGATCCCCTCGGCGTCGAGGATGTTCTGCGGGTTGAGGCTCTCCAGGGGAGTCTGTTCGAGGTAATCGATGTGGCAGTTGTCGAGTCGGTAACCGTTGAGATCGGTGCCGATGACGTGGAGGATCTGCTCGCGGAAGTTGTCACGGTCGGTGTAGAGACTGACGAAGTCGAACTGCTTGCCGACGGTCTTGAGCGCTTCGGAGAACTTGGCTTCGAAGAGTTCGCGGAGCTGGTTGATCTCCGAGGCCCGCTTCGGGTTGAGCATCTCGGCGACCTGCATGATGTCGGTCACCTGGTTGTTGACCCGCACGTAGAACGCCACGCGGATGTCGGCCCGGATGTTGTCTTGGCAGATCAGACCGTCTTCGCCCTCGCGAGCGATCTCGATCCGCTTGACCGAGAGGTCCATCTTGTCGGCCGCGTGGGCGACCGGAACGACGATCATCCCCTTGCCGGTCTGGACCCTCAGGCCACCGACGCCGGTCCTGACAATGGCTTCTTCGGGGCCCGGCTTGCGGTAAAACGCACTGAGAACGAAGAAGGAGACGACCGCAAGTGCGACCAGCCCGCCGATGCCATAGAGTGCAATTTCCACGAAACCCATTACTCTTCTCCCTCGGGTGTGCCGCTCACGATGTACGTGTTGTCAGGCTGGTTGTAGTCGATGATTGTGGCCGTCTGTCCCTTGGACAGATCGCCGTCTGAAGTGCGAACCGAGAGGATCAACGGTGCCCCCTCGTTGGTGAAGTGTGCTTCGCCGCCCTGGCCAGTGGCCGTGAGCGTGGAGATCGTGCAGGTTTGGCCGACCAGCGTCTCGGGACGATTCGGTTCGACGATCTCGAAGACCGATCGAAACGGGTTGGTGACGAGCTTGGTGACGACCGCGGCCAGGCCAAACGCTTCGGCAATCACTACCCCGTCGACTTGTTCTGGAGCCCAGACGTAGTGGATCAGGAGCGAGAGCATCCAGGCCGAGAACGCGTAGACGGTCGCCCAGAGCATGATCGGAATCGTGCCGAGGTTGAGGAACCGCAGCGGCACCAGGCCGAAATCCAGTGCGCCACTGTCGCCCTCGAGACTGAATTCGAAGTTCCAGTCGAGAAACTCGAGATCGAGTGCGCCGAACATCACCAGCGACCAATACACCACCAGGATGGCGAGCAGCAGGCCGGCAGGCTGTAAAGCGGGTTCGGCGAAACATCGGTAATAGAATCCGGAGAGGAGATCAAAACTCATCAGCGACTCCAGCCAGACCACCTCCCAATGGAGATTGGTTCCGGTATCCCACTATGGGGCAAAAAGGTAAGCCTGCTAAACAAAAACGGGGACAAAGGGCTTGGGGATCAGTTAAACAGGGCAGATTATAACGAATTTACGGGTTTTATCGCGGTGAGAGGCTCCGGCAGTTCGGGGCTTCGGTGCGGGGTATTCGCTGCGGAGTTCGAGATCTTGCCGGGGCGGGAAGTTCGACCACGTTTGAAAAGCGGGATCCGGTTCTCGGCGACCGGCGGAAGTGCCCCGGAACGGCAACAACCGGGCCACCTGCGACGCCCTGTCGGAGCGGAATTCAGGCGATCACGCCCTGGACCACGTCTCCGTAGACGTCGGTCAGGCGGAAGTCGCGGCCGGCGTAGCGATAGGTCAACTGCTCGTGGTCGAGCCCGAGCAGGTGGAGGATGGTGGCGTGCAGGTCGTGGATGTGGACCTTGTTCTCGGCTGCGTAGTAACCGAACTCGTCGGTGGCACCATATCGGAGTCCCGCCTTGGCACCGCCACCGGCCAGCCACATCGTGAATCCTTCGGGATTGTGGTCCCGACCGTTGGACCCCTGCACGCACGGTGTGCGTCCGAATTCGCCGCCCCACCAGACCAGGGTGTCTTCGAGCAGTCCCCGCGCCTTGAGATCGGTCAGCAGTCCGCCGATCGGTCGATCGACCTCCCTGGCGTTCTTGGTGTGCCCGCTCAGCAGGTTGCTGTGCTGGTCCCACTGGACCATGGTGTCGCTGTGGGTGACCTGGACGAATCGCACGCCTCGCTCCAGAAACCTCCGGGCCAGCAGGCACTGCCGCCCGAAGTCCTCGGTGATCTTCTCGTCGAGTCCGTACAGCTTGTGAGTGGCCGAGGATTCCTGCGAGAGGTCCTGGATATCGGGGATTTCTCCCTGCATGCGGAAGGCGAGTTCGAACGAGTTGATCCTGGCTTCCAGTCGCCCGTCGTCGCCGAAGTCGTCGAGGTGCCGTCGGTTGATCTGTCCGAGCAGGTCGAGCTTGAGGCGTTGGAGTTGTCGGGAGTGGCGAGGGTTGTCGAGGTAGGGCACACGGGCGTCAGCCGACGAGAGGCTGGCGTTGCCGATGGGTGTGCCCTGGAAGGGAGCCGGCAAGAACGCGCTGCCCCAGTTCTTGACCCCCCCGTGAGCCAGTGTCGGGCAGATGGTGACGAACGCCGGCAGGTTGCCGTTTTCGGTCCCCAATCCGTAACTGACCCATGACCCGATGCTGGGACGGACGAAGTTGTCACTTCCGGTGTGCAGTTTCAGTAGGGCCCCGCCGTGAGCGGCGTTGGTGCCGTGGACCGAGTTGATCACGCAGAGGTCGTCGGCGTGCCGGGCGGTGTGCGGGAACAACTCGCTGACCGGCAGGCCGCAGTCACCGTATCGGCTGAAGGCCCAGGGAGAGCCCAGCAGCTTGCCGGTGGCGGCGAACTGCACCCGGGGCTTGTCGAAGGGCAGCGGCTCTCCATGGTCCTTCTGCAACCGGGGCTTGTAGTCGAAGGTGTCGACCTGCGAGGGCCCGCCCTTCATGAACAGGAACAGGATTCGCTTGGCCCGAGGGGCGTGGTGTGCCAGTCGGGAGGCCAGCGGATTCAGCGTCTCTCCACGGGCGTCGGCCTCGAGCAGGCCACGCAGGGCCAGCATCGGGAAGCCGACGGCCGAGGATTGCAGGAGTTGACGGCGAGTGAACATGTGGCGAAGCGACTTCAGTGGATCATTCCAGGTGGCGGGTCATCTCAGGTAGATGAATTCGTTGCTGGCCAACAGCACGTGGCAAAGCGCCGACCAGGCGTCGGCGGGTTGGGAGTTTTCGGGCAGGATCCCGCGGATCCGTTCGAGGAATCTCTTGCAGCGACGCAGGTCGCCGACGGTGGCCGGGCGACCGAGTACGTGTTCGCTGAGCCGATCGATCCGTTCGGAGTCGTCGGTGGCCGGGCTGGCCAGGACCGTCGCGGCCAGGCGGCGGCTGACGCGTTCGACCAGGTCGCTGTTGAGCAGGAACAGGGCCTGGGGGGCGACGGTGGTGGTGGCGCGGTCGCCGGTCATCACGCTGGCGTCGGTGTAGTCGAACAGCGTGAAGACGTCGTAGAGGTGGTTGCGGACGACCGGCAGGTAGACTGAGCGGCGGGGCACGTTGTAGCGGGTCTCGTCCTTTGAGGTGTGGTCGAAGAAGTAGCCCCGGTTCTTCACGTGCAGCAACGAGCCTCTCATCTGCGGGTCGAGTTCCCCGGCGACGGCCAGCATCGCGTCGCGCAACGCTTCGGCCTCGAGTCGCCGCAGCGGGCTCCGCCACCAGAGCCGGTTCTCGGGATCGACGGCGATCGCATCCTTCCGGGGACTGCTCTGCATGCGGTACGTGGCCGAGAGGACGATCAGGCGGTGCAGCCGCTTGATAGACCATTCCCCGCGGACCAGTTCGGCGGCGAGAAAGTCGAGCAGGCGGGGGTGGCTGGGGCGTCGGCCCAGTTGCCCGAAGTTGTCGGTTGAAACGACCAGCCCGCGGCCGAAGTGCCACCGCCAGAGCCGATTGACAAAGACCCGGGCGGTGAGTGGGTTGTCGGGCCGGGTCAGCCAGTTGGCCAGTTCCAGCCGACCGCTCTGCTTGGCCGGGAAAGGTGCCACGTCGGGACCGGCGAATACCTTGGGGACACCCCGCGGCACCGAGTCACCCAACTCCAGGTGGCTTCCGCGGATGTGGACGGCCAGGTTGGTCACCGTGCCGTCGGTGACCCCCATCGCGGTGGGCAGTTCGGGGGTGGCTCCGCGAAGCGTCTCGAGTTCCTGGCGGAGATGCTTGAGCGCGCGGCGGGTGTCGTCGGGGAACCGCTTCTCGTTGTCCTCGGAGTTCGGCCTCCCCTTGTCGTCGGTCGAGGCGTCGTCGCCGAGTACCTTCGTGGCCGCCTCGATGAGCCCGTCGATTTCGGCCTTCTTCCCGGCGATCCGTGTCTTGTGCGTCTCGAGCCGTTGCTGGTCGGCGGCGGTGGCGATGGGGTTCTCCCACCAGCGGGCCACTTTCTTGAAGTGCTCCATCGTCCGCGTGCTCTGGAACACTCCGGCCAGGGCGTAGTAGTCCCGCGTCGAGACCGGGTCGAACTTGTGGTCGTGGCACCGTGCACATCCCAGCGTGAGGCCCATGAAGGCCCGGCCGACCGTGTCGACCTGTTCGTCGACGATGTCCATCTCCATCTTCTTCGCATCGACTTCGGCGAGCACCTTGGGGCCCAGTGACAGGAACCCGGTGGCGATCAATCGCTGGTGCCGCTGCTGCTGGGATCCCCCGGTCGGCTCGGGTCTCAGGTCACCGGCCAACTGGTCTCTCACGAACGCGTCAAACGGACGATCGGCGTTCAGCGAGTCGATCACCCAGTCCCGGTACCTCCAGGCGTTGCCGTGGGCGACGTTTTCGTCGAGTCCGTTCGAGTCGGCGTAGCGGGCGACGTCGAGCCAGTGCCGGCCCCAGCGGCCGCCGTAGTGGGGGCTGCCCAGCAGCCGGTCGACCAGCCGTTCCCAGGCCCCCGGCCGGTTGTCGGCCAGATAGGCCGCCACCTGTTCGGGAGTGGGGGGCAGGCCGATGAGGTCGAAGGTGACCCGCCGAATCAGCACCCTGCGGTCGGCCGGTGGTGAGGGAGCCAGGCCGGCGTCGACCAGACGTGCCAGCACAAAGCGGTCGATTGGCGTGCGGCTCCAGTTCGCGTGGCTCCCGGCGGCGACGGGAACCCGACCCGGCTGGACGGGCTGGAAGGCCCAGTGGTCGGCCCCGCCGCGTTTCCGGCCCGAAGCCGAATCGCCGGTCCGAGGGTCGACCGCTCCGCGGGCAACCCAGCGTTCCAGGATCCGGATCTCCTCGATCGGCAGCTTCTTCTTGGGCGGCATCTTCGGGCCGTCGTCGCCGTGGCGGATGGCCTGGATCAGCAGGCTGTCGTCGGGACGGCCTGGCCGGATCGCCGGTCCGCTTGCTCCCCCGGTCCGCCAGCCGCGTCGTGTGTCGAGCCTCAGTTCACCGCGGATCGGCTTGCTGCGTGCCGAGTGGCACGAGTAGCAGCGGCGGATCAGCAGCGGGCGGACGTGTTTCTCGAAGTAGGCGATTTCGGCCGGCTTGTCGGCGGCCGGTGCCCGCGGGGAGACCAGCAGCAGTACGGCCAGGGCGATCGAACGAGACATCCCCAGATTCTACGGGGAAGCCGTGACGTGGTGTAGCGGAAGTCGAAAGACTTTCAGGTGGCGGGGCGGGACGAAGGTGACTTCGGCCACATGGTGTCGCCGGACAGGGGTTGCTAGGCTGAACCGAACAAGTGGACACAGCCGGAGGCGGTCGGGATGGACAATGAACAACTGTTGCCGTTGATTTCGCGAGTCGTCCACGTGGCGACGGCGATCGTTCTGGTCGGCGGCAGCGTCTTCATGAGGTTCGCCTTGATGCCGGCCGCCGAAGAACTGGCCGAGGCCGATCACGACGGGCTACGCGAGCGGGTGCTGGGCCGCTGGCGGCGGTTCGTCCACGGCGGTATCGCGTTGTTGCTGGCCAGCGGGCTGTACAATTACCTGGTCGTGATGCGCCCGGCTCACCAGGGAGACAGCCAATACCACATGCTGGTCGGCATCAAGATGCTGTTGGCCCTGGTGCTGTTCTTTCTCGCCGCCGCACTTGTCGGACGTTCCAAGGCCCTGCAGGGGCTGCGTTCCAAGGCCCGCCGGACGCTGGTGGTGATGATTGCCCTGGCTGCTCTGATCGTGGCGATCTCCGGATACCTGAAAATCCGTGCTGTCCCGAAGACCTCCGGAGAGGCGGAAACGTCGATTCCGACCGGTTTTTGGTCCCCAGTCGCATAATCGCGGGAACTTTTCTCCCCCGCAAAGCGTCCCATATCCCGTAGAATGGAGCGGGCGGAGACGCAGGTCTTCATCCGCCACCGGTTTTGTTCCGTCATTGAAATTCATTCCCCGGCATCCACTAAGAAAAAGGAAGCGAAAACCGGCGCGTTTCTCCTTGCGGGCAGAAAGGCAGGTCGCAACGGATGGCACGATACAACAACCCGGCGATGGCTCAGTTGAGTCGCCAGCAGGTGCGATACGCCCCGCGGGGCGTGCGGCTGAAGCAGATCGAGAGAGCCGAGCGGTTTGTCGATCGGCTTCACCCCGAACGGTTCTACGCTTACCAGGATGTCTGTGAGGAGTTGACCGGTTTCCGGTCCGAGAAGTACCCGGATCTGAAATTTCCCGGCCACGAGGCGATCCGCGACCTGAGGTGCCTGGTCGAGGACCTCTCTGACAGTCTGGATCTCTCTCCGGCTGATGTCGGGGAGCCGGTGCTGACCGTTGGCGAAATAGCCGAGCGGTACAGTGTCTCGACCAAGACGGTCGATCGCTGGCGTGACCGTGGCCTGGTGTCTCGAAGATTCCTGGTTGATGGGCGGAAGCGGGTCGGCTTCCTGCAATCGGCCGTCGACCGCTTTGCGAGGCGGCATGCGGCCGAGATCGATCGGGGTGCGAGATTTTCTCACGTCGGGGAGCATGAGCGCGAGGAGATTGTGCAGGCGGCACGGCAGTTGGTTCGAGATGGGGGGATCTCGACGAGTATCTGCCGGCTGCTGGCTCGGAGGATGGGGCGGTCGGCCGAGACCGTCCGCACGCTGTTGCGAGACCACGATCGCGAGCACCCGGCCGCATCGGTATTCCCCGGTGGGGCGACGATGCTGGGTGATGAGGATCGCCTCGAGATCTACCGGCTGGTTCGGCAGGGGATCTCGGTCGATCTGCTCGCGAGACGCTTCGGACGCTCACGGAACTCGATCTACCGTATCGCCGCAGAGACCCGCGGAGAGATCCTGCTCGAGCAGCCCATCGAGTTCATGGACAGTGACGAGTTTTCCGAGCCGGAAGCCGAGGCGTGGATCCTGTGCGAGCCGCCGGAAAATCCGAAGGCCAGACTGACCAAGCCGCCGCCCGGTTTGCCGGCCTACCTGGCCGCGTTGTACCAGCTGCCGATCCTGACTCGCGAGCAGGAGCAGCATCACTTCCGGAAGATGAACTTCTTGAAGTGGCAGGCGGCCGACGTGCGGCGGACTTTGCTCGCCGGGCGACGCTCTGGACGAAACGGTCGGGCGGCGATGGATCAGGTCGAGATGTTGCTCGAAGAGAGCCAGGCGGTGAAGAATTTTCTGATCCGCAGCAATCTCCGGTTGGTCGTCTCGATCGCCAAGAAGCACCTTAGGCCGGGGATGAACTTCTTCGAGATGGTCAGCGACGGGAATCTGTCGCTGATTCGTGCTATCGAGAAGTTCGACTACACCAGGGGCAACAAGTTTTCGACATACGCCACCTGGGCAGTCATGCGGAACTTTGCCAGGTCGGTGCCGCGCGAGCACCGCCAGCAGGATCGTTTCCGCACCGGCCACGACGAGTCGTTCCTGGGGCGGTCCGAAGAACGGTCCAATCCGTTTCTCGAGCAACGGCACCATCTGCAGCACCGCGTGGTGGTCAATGAGATTCTCGAGCACCTGGATCCTCGTGAACGTGAGGTGATCACTCGGCGGTACGGGCTGACCGAGGGCAGCGAGCCTCAGACACTCGAGCAGGTTGGTCGCCGGTTCGGCGTGACCAAGGAACGGATTCGCCAGTTGGAGAGCCGCGCGCTGAAGAAACTCCAGCGGGTTGCAAGCACCGAGAGCCTCGAGATTCCCGGGCTCGATTGAGATCGGTCTGTTTGTCGGTCTCGACTGGTTGGTGGGTGGTTGGTGGGTGGTTGGTGGGTGGTTGGTGGGTGGTTGGTGGGTGGTTGGTGGGTTGGTGGTGTTCCGGCTCGCCCGAAACGGCTCAATCTGCCTTGCAAGGCCTAATCGGGTTGCTATATTTACCAACCTGTTGTCCCAAGAAGATTTGTGGGCTAGCGTAGCTCAATCGGCAGAGCCCCGGTTTTGTAAACCGGAGGTTGTGGGTTCGAGTCCCACCGCTAGCTTCCCGCGCCGGTCAACTCGCTAGCCAGACGAGATCGAGGGGGAATTCCCGAGCGGCCAAAGGGGCCAGACTGTAAATCTGGTGGCTCAGCCTTCGCAGGTTCGAATCCTGCTTCCCCCATTTTCCCAACCTCTGCCGGTCGCGTTCGGAAAGCCGGCCGGAACCAAAGATCGGTGGGAGTGACCCGATTCGAACCGCTGAGATGCCGACTTGTTCAGACAACTGATTTCCGCACAGCCCGGCAACGGGCAAGATCCTTCACCACCGCCAATACACACGTCACAAACCAAGGAGACCTCGAACTCGCCGGAGCCAGGCGTTCGCATTGCGACGGGCAGACCGGGTGCGGGCCAGACGCGGGCGTAGCTCAATGGTAGAGCTCCAGCCTTCCAAGCTGGTGGTGTGGGTTCGATTCCCATCGCCCGCTCTTGGCCGGTTCTGGGCTTGACCCCGTCGGGTGGACAAACTGGTAATCAGCCCCGGCGGATCCAAGTGGCTCACGGCCGCACCAGGCTGCTGTAGCTCAGTTGGTAGAGCGCGTCCTTGGTAAGGACGAGGTCATGGGTTCGAGTCCCATCAGCAGCTCCTTGTCAGTACGATTGATGCAGGCATTTTCAGACAACGGCATTCGCCGAGACCAACTCGGGACAACAACCCACGCACGCATCCTTAAACGAAAGCAGGATCGGGAGAAACTGGAACGATGGCCAAGGAAACATTTGAACGAACCAAGCCGCACGTCAACGTCGGAACGATTGGTCATATCGACCACGGCAAGACGACATTGACGGCGGCGATTCTGGCGGTGCAGCAGACCAAGGGGTTGGCGGAGTTCAAGAGCTACGCCGACATCGCCAAGGGCGGGACCGTTCGCGACGAGAACAAGACGGTGACGATCGCCGTGAGTCACGTCGAGTATGAGACCGACTTGCGACACTACGCTCACATCGACTGTCCCGGTCACGCCGACTACATCAAGAACATGATCACCGGTGCGGCCCAGATGGATGGTGCGATCCTGGTGGTCGAGGCGGGCACCGGCCCGATGCCTCAGACTCGCGAGCACATCCTGCTGGCTCGACAGGTCAACGTCCCCGCACTGGTCGTGTTCCTCAACAAGGTCGACCTGGTCGACGACGAAGAACTGGTGATGCTGGTCGAGGAGGAGATCCGGGACCTGCTGACCAAGCACGACTTCCCCGGCGAAGACATCCCGATCATTCAGGGAGCCAGCAAGCCGGCTTTGGATGCTCCAGAAGACGAGGACGCCAACGCGTGCATTGGCGAGTTGATGGACGCCTTGGACAAGTACATTCCCGAACCCATCCGTGACAACGAGAAACCGTTCATGATGGCGGTCGAGGACGTGTTCTCGATCGAGGGTCGTGGGACGGTGGCCACCGGCCGGATCGAGCAGGGCGTGGTGAACATGGGTGAGAAGGTCGAGGTCATCGGTTTGACGGAGACGATCGAGACGACCTGCACCGGTGTCGAGATGTTCAACAAGACGTTGCCGACCGGCGAGGCCGGCGACAACGTCGGAATCCTGCTGCGGGGTATCAAGAAGGACGAGATCCAGCGGGGCCAGGTGCTGGCGGCTCCCGGATCGATCATGCCTCACACCAGGTTCAAGGGTGAAGTCTACGTGCTCTCCAAGGATGAGGGGGGGCGGCACACGCCGTTCTTTACCGGGTATCGCCCTCAGTTCTATTTCCGCACGACCGATGTCACCGGGGCGGCGCACTTGCCCGAGGGCGTGGAGATGTGCATGCCCGGTGACAACG
Source organism: Planctomycetota bacterium (assembly GCA_963582065.1). Classification (GTDB taxonomy): domain Bacteria; phylum Planctomycetota; class Planctomycetia; order Planctomycetales; family Planctomycetaceae; genus UBA8437. The sequence goes on from CAUZRQ010000001.1 coordinate 42,069, forward strand.
TCACGATGGATATCGAACTCGGCAAGCCGATCGCGATGGACGCCGGCAGCCGGTTCGCCATCCGCGAAGGTGGCAAGACGGTTGGTTCGGGCCGCGTCATAGAGATAATCGAGTAGCAGTCGGCCAGACGGTCGGCACAGGACATTCGTTCCCGGAACCTCAATCGGCCTGGAAACGACCAACGGCGGGCGCGACCGAGTCTCGTGCGTGTTCCACAAATGGAATGCCTGCGGCCGGTCGGTCCTGTCACTCGGGGAGATGCGTGATGCCCAGGGAATACATTTGGTTGGAATGCACTGATTGCGGGTCGCGGAACTACCGGGTGGAGAAGGAGACCCGCGGTACCGAGCGGCTCGAATTGAAGAAATACTGTCCCAGGACTCGCCAGCATACGCTGCACAAGGAGTCACGAAAGAAGTAGGATCATCGGGGACGGCCTATGGCTGAATCGCCGGTGCTCTGTACGGGTGTAGCTCAATTGGCAGAGCACCGGATTCCAAATCCGGCGGTTGGGGGTTCAAGTCCCTCCGCCCGTGCCTTGTGATTGACCGCGGAAGAGACATGGCCAAGCAGAAAACCACAGCAGTAACCTCAGACGGTCTCCGAAGCGCCCTGGCCAATAACTTTGCCCTGGCTCGTTATAAACGGTCCCAGGGGCGGGTCACTCGCCAGTTGACTGCTGCGATGCTGTCGTTGATCGTTCTCTTCGGGGTCTATACCCTGTACCAGAAGCTGCTCACCGGGTTTTCTGCCGATGAAGGGTTGGGAGGACAGTTGCCGCTGATCGTTGCGGTGTCGTTGACTGTCATCGGTTTGTGGGCCACCTTCCGGATCATTCACTGGCCTCGCTTTGCCGACTTCCTGATCTCGGTCGAGGCGGAAATGGACAAGGTGACCTGGAGCGATTGGGATGAGTTGAAACGGTCCACGGCCGTGGTGCTGTTCGCCATGGTGTTTCTGACAATAGTGTTGTTTGTGTTCGATGTCTTCTGGCAGAGAGTCTTCACCAGTACCGGGGTCTTATTCTGACGGTTCGGTTTCGGATGTCCCGAGGCGGACCAAACATGGCGGTTGGGTTGCAAGAGACCTCCGCCGGATGCCTCGCGCGAGTGCGAGGATTTTGAAACAAAGAGTCAGTGAGAGCGTTGCCGATCGCGGCCGGACGTGACCAGAAAACGACGGAAGCGTCGTGGGACACGACCGGGTGCAGGGAGAGCCGATCGTGGGCTGGTGGCGCGTTGGGAACAAGAAGTCAAGCGGTAGGACGCGATGTCGATGTTCGACGAAGCCACGACTCCCGTTGACGACTCGTCCGACCAACCGGTCGACGATGTGGTGAACGACACAGCTGCCGCGGCGGACGTCGGCGAGGAGCTCGAAGCCGAGGAGCCCGAAGCCGAGGAGCCCGAAGCCGAGGAGCCCGAAGCCGAGGAGCCTGAAGCCGAGGAGCCTGAAGCCGAGGAGCCTGAAGCCGAGGAGCCTGAAGCCGAAATTGAGGAAGTGGCAGATGACGAAGACGAATCGCGGTTGCAGTGGTTTGTCTTGAAGGTCACAACCAATCGTGAGAAGTCGATTCGTGAGTCACTGCTGAGGCGGATTGCTCGGGAAGGGCTGGACGAGTTCTTCACCGAGGTGATCATCCCGACCGAGAACGTGGTGGAGACGAAAGCGGGCAAGAAACGGGTCTCAGAGCAGAAGCTTTTCCCCGGTTATCTCTTCGTACAGATGGTGCTCAACGACGAGACCTGGTACCTGGTGCGCGGCACCAGCGGAATCGGTGATTTCACCGGGGCCGGCGGCAAGCCGGTGGCGATGTCCGACGAGGAGGTCTCGCGGATGGTGGGCAAGGAGGAGGAGAAGGAGGCCGAACCGGCTCGAATCAAGATCGACTTTTCGGCAGGAGACGTGGTCAAGATCAAGGATGGTCCCTTCGAGAGTTTTGAAGGAGAGATCGACGAGATCGACGAAGCGAGCGGTAAGATCTCGGTGTTGATCGAGATTTTCGGTCGGCACACACCGGCGGAACTGGAATATTGGCAGGTAGAGAAGGTCTGAGGGTCAGATGGCCAAACAGGAAATCGCAAAGATCAAAGTCCAGGTGTCCGGTGGCCAAGCCACGCCAGCTCCCCCGGTCGGTACGGCCTTGGGACCGCACGGTGTGAACATCGGTCAGTTCGTACAGCAGTTCAACGATCGCACCAAGGACATGATGGGGACGACGATTCCGGTCGTAATCACGGTGTTCAGCGATCGGACATTCGAATTCATCACCAAGAGTCCGCCGGCGGCGGTGCTACTCAAGCAGGCGGCCCAGATCGCCAAGGGTTCGGGAAACCCCAAGTTGGAGAAGGTCGGTTCGGTGACCACCGAGCAACTCAAGGAGATTGCGCGGGTGAAGTACGATGACCTCAACGCACCCAACATTGATCAGGCGGCGTTGATCATCGCCGGCACGGCACGGAACATGGGCATTGAGGTGGTTGACTGACGGCTCACGGGGGCTTACAAGAGAGGGTTTCCCGGCGCGTGGGTTGGGGGGATGGGGAGCGATGAGAAGGCAATCGCGGCGGATGGCGCTCCTGAAGGAGCGAGCCGCTGAGGTCGGTTCGGTCGACTTGGCCACTGCGGTCCACGAGTTGAAGGCGATGGAGTCGTCTTTGCCCGAGGGGGTCCGGAAGTGCGCCTTTGACCAGACCGTGGAACTGGTCTTCCGTTTGGGAGTCGATCCCAGGCAGGCTGACCAGATCGTTCGCGGTTCGCTCGTGTTGCCCCATGGCATAGGCAAGACCCAGAGAGTGGTCGTCTTTGCCCAGGGGGACCAGGCCAGTGAAGCCGAGGAGGCCGGGGCCGACGAGGTGGGGGCGAAGGAACTGGCCGAAAAGATTCAGGGCGGCTGGATGGACTTTGATGTGGCCATCGCCACGCCCGACCTGATGGGCGTGGTGGGTCCGCTCGGCCGGGTGCTTGGTCCTCGTGGCTTGATGCCCTCTCCGAAGGCCGGGACGGTGACCACCGAGGTGGCTGCCACGGTCAAGGAATACAAGGCGGGGAAGATCGAGTTCCGTGTCGACAAGTTCGGTAACGTTCATGCGGTCGTGGGCAAACTGAGTTTCGATGAGACACAACTGGTCGAGAACGCCGAAGCGTTGGTGCGGGTGATCGACGGACTGAGGCCTTCGTCGGCCAAGGGCACCTACGTTAGGACACTCACGCTTTCGGCGACAATGACGCCGGGGATCGCGATCGCAGCCTAGAGACCCTTGCAACAGAACACCGCCTTGGGGCCGCCGAGTGGTCCCGGGCATCGAGAAGTCAGAGCCGATGAGTAAGCGGATCAAGGAAATGCTGGTGAACGATCTGCAACAGCGGATCGGTGACACGACCGAGATGCTGGTCGTCGACAGTTCACGGCTCGACGCGATCAGCGATAACCGGTTCCGTTTGGCGCTGCGAGAGAAGGACATCAAAGTCCTGACCGTCAAGAACTCGATGGCGCTGCGTGCCTTGCACGCCCGGGAAATCACCGAGTTGGACCCCATTCTCGAGGGGCCCTCGAGCTTGGTCTTCGGTGGTGAGGACATCGTCTCGCTGAGCAAGGAGGTCGCTAGCTGGGTCAAGGAACTCGGATCCGATCTGATTGCGATCAAGGGTGGGTTGCTCGAAGGCACCACGCTCTCGTCCGGTGACGTCGAGGAACTCTCCAAGAGTCCCAGTCGCGAAGAACTGATCGGTCAGATCGCCGGCCTGTTGCTCGCCCCCGGTGCCAACCTGGCAGCGGCACTGCTCGGACCCGGCGGCAAGTTGGCCGGGCAGGTCGAGACCATGGCTGACGCAGAGGGGACGGCTGAAGAAACAACCGCCGATGATGATTCGGCCGCAGAAGCCGTTGACGGCGAGGAGGCTTCGGCCGAGGAGATTGGCGACGATGCCGAGGCTACGACGGAGGCGGAATCCGACGAATCAGACGCCTGACCGGTGGCGATCGGGCGAAAACCGGGTACAGTACCATCTGACGCGAGAGCGTATCGAGAGGACAAGAAGCGATGGCGACCGACGAAGCAACTGCGACTGAGACTGAGGCTGAATTCGACGATGGCACCAAGACTCTTGGTGACCAATTGGTCGGCCTGACCCTGTTGGAGGCCAAGTCGCTAGCCGACTACCTCAAGGAAGTCCACGGAATTGAACCCGCCAGTGGTGGCGTGGTCATGGCCATGGGTTCCGGAGGTGGTGATGGTAGTGGCGACGTGGTCGAGGAGCAGACCGAGTTCGATGTCATGCTGACTGGCTTCGGCGACAGCAAGATCCCTGTGATCAAGGCTGTTCGCGCTGCGACTAGTCTGGGGTTGAAGGAGGCCAAGGAACTGGTCGAGAGCGCCCCGGCGGCACTCAAGGAAGGAATCTCTGAGGACGAGGCTAACCAGCTCAAGGAGCAAATCGAGGCGGCTGGCGGGGCGTGCGAGATCAAGTGACTCGCGTCGTCACGCGGGACTCTTGACTCCGGTTTCCCCGGTGCCAGGTGTCCTTCTCGTAGCTGCGCCGCTTTCGTTGCGGTCGGTCACGAGTTCCCCGCGGCCAAGCGTTTTTTCGTCGAACCCCGTTGCTGACTCCGACTGCCCCGTTGCCACGATTGACTCCGATGTCCCGCCCCCTGCTCATCGGAACCCACCCGCGGATCGTAGCCGAGACATGGAGACTGCGGACCCGTTGTGTTTCCCGTTGCTGGCCCCCGAAAATTCGCAAGACGCAAACCCGGCCCTGGCACCTCAAGTGCCGTGGGGATGGTGGGGGTCCGTCTCAGCGATCCCCGGGTCCGTAAGCCGATTACTCTCGTGCCCGACCCAGAGCTTCGCGGCGTTTCCCTTCTGATTTCTGACCGGTTCCCACAATGATCGCCTCGTCGGACCGCCGCGGTCCGGCTCGTGCGTGACCCGAGCCCGAAGGGCCCGAGAGAACACGAAAAAGAGAGCCTGACATGCCGATTCCTTCGATCCGGATTCTGCAGACCAACCACACCCAGAACTTCGGTAAGGGCCGTGCTGACGGTGACCTACTGCAGGATCTCACCGAGATACAGACCAAGTCCTACCACCGCTTCCTGCAGGAGGAGGTCGAGTCGGACAAGCGGAAGCCTCACGGGCTCGAAGGGATCCTGCAGGAGGTGTTCCCGATCGAGAGTTACGACGGCCAGTACCGTCTCGATTACTGCGGCTACGAGCTGTTGGAGTCGCGGTTCGACACCACAGCTTGCCGCCAACTGCGGCTGACTTACGGCAGGCCCTTCCGCGTCAAGATGCGGCTCAACAAGGAGCAGCCGATCGAGGAGGAAGTTTACCTCGGTGACATGCCGATCATGCTCGGCGGTGGTGAGTTTGTCATCAACGGCGCCGAACGGGTCGTGGTCAGCCAGTTGCACCGTTCGCCGGGAGTGGACTTTGTCGAGACCACCGAACCGGGCGAACGGCCCAGTTTCTCGTGTCGCGTGATTCCCGAACGAGGCAGTTGGATCGAACTGGTCGTCAACAAGAAGGAGATGCTCGACGTCCGCATCGACCAGAGCGGGAAGTTCTCGGCATTGACCCTGCTGCGGGCGATGGGGCCCGAGTACGGCACTGACACCTCTTTGCTGAAGCTGTTCTACTCGACCGAGCCGATCAAGACGCCCAAGTCGAAGGACGTCGAACGGATTGCCGGGTCGTTTGCTGCCGATGACATCGTTTATCCGGCCAGTCACAAGAGGTCCGGGGAGATCATTGTCGATTCGCGGAACACGATCGGGGATGACAGCGAAATCGTGTTGATCGGGGAGGATCGTGCCAAGGAGATCGTTGCGGCGAAGGTCAAGGACATCGAAATCATTCCCGGAGCATCCGTCCGCGACCGCCTGATCCTCAACACCCTCTACAGCGACGAGACCCGTAGCCATCAGGAGGCGCTGCTGAGGATCTATCAGCGGCTGCGTCCGGGCAACCCGCCCCAGTTGGAGAAGGCCCAGGACCTGTTCCGCGAGAAATTCTTCGACGTCAACCGGTACCGGCTCGGCAAGGTCGGTCGTTTCCGCATCAATCGCAAGTTCAAGCCCGACAACCAGAAGACCGCCGAACACAACAGGTTCCTCGAAGAGAACTTCGAACAGCAGGGCATTCCGGACACCGCGATGACGTTGTGTCCCGAAGACTTCGTCAACGCGATTCGTTACCTGATGCTGTTGAAGATCGGCGGCAACGAGCTGGTCCAGACCGACGACATCGACAATCTCGGCAACCGACGGCTGCGGACCATCGATGAGTTGGCGGCCGAGGAGATCCGCAAGGGGTTCCTGAAGCTGCGGCGGACGGTGCAGGAGCGGATGAGCTTGAAGGATGTCGAGGAGATGACACCCCGGACCCTGGTCAATCCCAAGAGTGTTTCGGCGGCGATCGAGTACTTCTTCGGCCGCAGCGAGTTGTCCCAGGTCGTCGACCAGACCAACCCGCTTTCGATGTTGACCCACGAGCGTCGCCTCAGCGCCCTCGGCCCGGGCGGGCTCAACCGCAAGCGGGCCGGGTTCGAAGTCCGGGACGTTCACATTTCTCACTACGGCCGGATCTGTCCGATCGAGACGCCGGAAGGCACCAACATCGGTTTGATCTCGTCGTTGTCGATCCACGCCGAGGTCGATGCGTATGGGTTTCTGACAACGCCCTACCGGCGGGTCCGGGACGGCCGGGTGACCGACGAGGTCGTCCGGTTGCGGGCCGACGAGGAGGCGTTGCGGTACGTGGTTCCGGCCGACACCAGCCAGGAGCAGGGACGGATCATCGAGGAGCGGGTCCTGGCCCGGCACAACAACGACGTGGTGGTGGTTTCCAGCGACCAGGTGGAGTTCATGGACGTGGCTCCCAACCAGATGGTGGGCGTCTCGGCCGGCCTGATTCCGTTCCTTGAGCACGACGACGCCAACCGGGCGCTGATGGGCTCGAACATGCAGCGGCAGGCGGTGCCGTTGTTGATCACCGAACCGCCGATCGTCGGCACCGGGCTCGAATCGGAAGTTGCCAAGCGATCCGGAATGGTGGTGAAGGCTCAGAAGTCCGGCCGGGTCAACTACGTTGACGCAACGAGGGTCGAGGTCGACGGATTGGTGCATGAACTCGAGAAGTTCCAGGGGCTCAACGAACGGACCTGCAAGAACCAGAAACCGCGCGTGGAGATCGGCCAGAGGGTCGAGGCGGGGGAGCCGTTGTGTGATACCGCGGCGATCAAGGACGGGGAGTTGGCCCTGGGCCGCAACGTGCTGGTCGCCTTCATGTCGTGGGAGGGTTACAACTTCGAGGACGCGATCGTCATCTCCGAGCGACTGGTCAAGGAGGACGTCTACACCTCGATCCACATCGACGAGTTCGACGTCGAGATCCGCGAGACGAAGCTGGGTCGCGAGGAGTTCACTCGGGACATTCCCAACGTCAGCGAGAAGGCCCTGAGGCATCTCAACGAGGAGGGGATCGTCTCGATCGGCACCCGGGTCAGCCCCGGCGACATCCTGGTCGGCAAGGTGTCGCCGAAAGCCAAGACCGAGTTGACTCCGGAGGAGAAGCTGCTGCACGCGATCTTCGGACGGGCTGGCGAGGACGTGAAGAATGAGTCGCTCGACGTGCCCAGCGGGGTCGAGGGAATCGTGATCCACACCGAGCAGTTTTCTCGCAGAATGAGCCTGCCCGAGGACGAGCGGAAGAAGTTCGAGGCGGTGGTGCGGAAGGCCGAAAAGGCGGCCAACTCGGAGGTGGCCGGGGCCTTCCTGGTATTCCTCGAACAGTTCGAGCGTGTGCTGGGGCGGCGGTTGACCGATGAGGACGGGGGCGAACTCCGCAACAGCGAGGACGTCCGCGTGCTGGCCGAGTACGCCGATCGGTTCGATGACCACTTTGGTGCACTCGACATCCGCAGCCCGCAGAAACGCAGGGATCTCGAGAAGATCAAGCGGGAAACCTCCGGGGCCTACAAGGAACAGATCCAGATTCGAGACCGCGAACTCAACAGTCTCAAGCGAGGTGACGAACTGCCCAGCGGTGTGTTGCAGATGGTCAAGGTCTACGTCGCCAGCAAGCGGCAGATCTCCGTCGGCGACAAGATGGCTGGTCGTCACGGCAACAAGGGGGTCATTTCGAAGGTGCTTCCCGACGAGGACATGCCCTATCTCGAGGACGGCACCCCGATCGACATCATTCTCAACCCGCTGGGAGTTCCCAGCCGGATGAACGTCGGCCAGATCCTGGAGACTCACCTCGGCTGGGCCGCCAGCAAGCTCGGTTTCCGCGCCCTGTGCCCGGTCTTCGACGGGGCTCCCGAGGAGAAGATTCGCGAGAAGCTGGTCGAGGCGGGATTGCCCGAGGACGGCAAGAGCGAGTTGTTCGACGGCCGTACGGGCGAAGCGTTCGAGCAGAAGGTGACCGTCGGCCAGATCTACATGCTCAAGCTCCACCATCTCGTCGACGACAAGGTCCACGCGCGAGCCACCGGCCCGTACTCGCTGATCACCCAGCAGCCCCTGGGCGGCAAAGCCCGCTTCGGCGGACAGCGGTTCGGCGAGATGGAGGTGTGGGCCCTGGAGGCCTACGGTGCCGCCTACATCCTGCAGGAACTGTTGACCGTCAAGAGCGACGACGTGGAGGGGCGGACAAAGATCTACGAGTCGATGGTCAAGGGAGAAAACACTCTCGAAGCCGGCACACCGGCCAGCTTCGATGTGCTCAACAACGAAATCCGCGGGCTGGGACTCAATCTCCAGCTCGAAAAAACCACCCTCTGATCTCGGCAGGACGCCCGGGGGGGTCTGCGGTGAGACGGCCGCAGGTAAGACAGGACACATTCGGCAACAGGCAACCAAACGGCAACACGGCCAGGAGCAAGTCACGTGAGCGTTGGTGAAGCGACGGCCTACGAGCGGATCAACGACTATGGCTGTGTCAAGATCGGGCTTGCCAGCCCGCACGACATCCGCAGTTGGTCATTCGGAGAGGTCAAGAAACCCGAAACGATCAACTACCGCACCTACCGTCCCGAGCGGGACGGGTTGTTCTGTGAGCGGATTTTCGGGCCTGAAAAGGACTGGGAGTGTGCCTGCGGCAAGTACCGCGGGATGAAGTACAAGGGGATGGTCTGCGACCGCTGTGGCGTGAAAGTCACCCACAGCCGCGTCCGTCGCAAGCGGATGGGCCACATCGAACTGGCCGCCCCGGTGGTGCACATCTGGTTCTTCAAGAGCATGCCCAGCCGCCTGGGTGCGTTGTTGAACATGAAGACCACCAGCCTCGAGAAGGTGATCTACTTCCAGGACTACGTCGTCGTCGACCCCGGTGACACTCCGTTGCGGCGTTGCCAGATCCTGACCGAGGAGGAAGCGCGACACGCTCGGGCGAAGTACGGCGAGGAGTACTTCGAGCTGGGGATGGGGGCCGAGGCGGTCAAGGAACTGCTGCTGGGTCTCAACCTTGCCGAGCTCTCGGTGCAACTGAGGGCCGAGTTGCAGGAAACCGGCAGCCAGCAGAAGAAGAAGGACTTGATCAAGCGGTTGAAGATCATCGAGTCGCTCCGAGACAGCGAGAATCGGCCCGACTGGATGGTGCTCGACGTGATCCCGGTGATTCCCCCGGATCTCCGCCCGCTGGTTCTGCTCGATTCGGGCAACTTTGCCACCAGCGATCTCAATGATCTCTACCGCCGGATCATCAACCGGAACAACCGGCTCAAGAAGCTGGTGGACCTGAACGCACCGGAGGTCATCGTCCGCAACGAGAAGCGGATGCTGCAGCAGTCAGTCGACGCGCTCTTTGACAACAACCGTTGCAAGCGACCGGTGCTGGGATCCTCGAACCGGCCGTTGAAGAGCCTGACCGACATGATCAAGGGCAAGCAGGGTCGGTTCCGTGAGAACCTGCTCGGCAAGCGGGTCGACTACTCAGCCCGTTCGGTGATCGTCGTCGGCCCCGAGCTGGAACTCCACCAGTGCGGCCTGCCCAAGAAGATCGCCTTGGAACTGTTCCAGCCGTTCGTGATCCGTCGTCTCAAGGAACTCGGTCACGCCGACACGATCAAGAGTGCCAAGCGGATGCTCGAACGAAAGGACGACGACGTCTGGGACATTCTCGATGAGGTGATCACCAATCACCCGGTGCTGCTCAACCGCGCGCCGACCCTGCACCGGATGGGGATCCAGGCTTTCGAGCCGACCTTGGTCGAGGGAAACGCGATCCGGATTCACCCGCTGGTCTGCAAGGGGTTCAATGCGGACTTCGACGGCGACCAGATGGCGGTGCACCTGCCGTTGTCGATCGAGGCCCAGGTCGAGGCCACCACGCTGATGCTCTCGACCAACAACATCTTCTCTCCGGCCAACGGCGCCCCGATCATCAGCGCGAGCCAGGACATCGTGATGGGCTGCTACTACCTGACCATGCCCAAGGACGATCGTCTCGGCGAGGACATGAAGTTCGCCTCGACTGCTGAGGTCTTCATAGCGTTGGAACTCGGCCGCGTCACCCGGCACACCCGCATCAAGCTCCGCCTCTCGGCCGAGAAGGAAATCAAGGGGCATCAGCCAGAGGACTACCGTCCCGGTGGGCTCCTGGACACGACCGTCGGCCGGGTGGTCTTCAACGACATCCTCGATCCGCGGATGGCCTACTACAACCTGACGATGAAGGGCAAGGACCTGGCCGATGTCATCTCCGACAGTTATCTCCACGAGAGCCTCGGTCGCAGCGACACGATCAGCCTGCTGGATCGGATGAAGGCCCTGGGTTTTCAGGAAGCCACTCACAGCGGGCTCTCGTTCGCCACCTCGGACCTGCGGACACCCGACAACAAGGACGACGTGATCATACAGGCCGAAAAAGAAGTCGAAAAACAGCAGAAACTCTACGAACGCGGCATCATCACCTACCAGGAACGCTACAACGCGGTGCTCGACCAGTGGACCCACGCCCGTGAGCGGATCACCAAGGATATGATGCGTGAGTTCGAGCACGACGACCGTCCCCATGAAGACGGCTACGTCAACCCGATCTACCTGATGGCCAACTCGGGTGCCCGTGGCGGTGTCGAGCAGATTCGCCAGCTGGCCGGGATGCGGGGCCTGATGGCCAAGCCCTCCGGTGAGATCATCGAGACGCCGATCAAGGCGAATTTCCGTGAAGGACTCTCGGTGCTGGAGTATTTCAGTTCGACGCACGGGGCCCGCAAGGGACTTGCCGACACCGCGTTGAAGACCGCCGATAGTGGCTACCTGACCCGCAAGCTGGCCGACATCTGTCAGAACGTGGTGATCACCGAGCACGACTGCGGCACGACCGAGGGGATCACCAAGGGGGTGGTTTATCGGGGAGAAAAGGTCGAAGTTGGCCTGGCAGCCGCGATCCGTGGTCGCGTCAGCCGGACGAACATCGTCAATCCGATCACCGACGAAGTGATCGTCCGCGAGGACGACCTGATCGACGAGGCCAAGGCTCATCAGATCGAGGGGATGGGGGTCGAGAAGATCAAGGTTCGCAGCCCGCTGACGTGCCGCTCGAAACTCGGCATGTGCCAGCTCTGCTACGGCATGGACCTCTCCAACGGCAACATTGTCGAAGAGGGGCTCGCCGTGGGGATCATCGCTGCTCAGTCGATCGGTGAACCGGGCACGCAGCTGACGATGCGGACCTTCCACATCGGTGGCACCGCCTCACGTGACGTGGAGGAGAGCGATGTCAGGAGTCGGTACACAGGGCGGATCCGGTTCTCTCACGTCCGCAGCGTGGGGCCGGATGGCGAAAAGATCGCCCTGGGCCGCAATGGAGAAATCGTGATTCTCGAACTCGTCGGTCGCGAAGGCCGCGAGCGTGAACTCGAGCGGTACAGAGTGCCCAACGGGGCGAGGTTGACGGTCGAGGAATGGGATCCGGCCGATTCCAAGTGCAAGATCGCCGAGGGCGCCGAGGGCGATGCGCTGAAGGGGATCAAGGGGGTTTGCCTGGAAGGCCAGATGCTGTGCGAGTGGGATCCTCACTCGGTCCCCATCATCGCCGAAGTCGGCGGCAAGGTGAAACTTGAGAACTGCAGGGAAGGCAAGACGATCAACGTCGAAATCGATCCCAGCGGCACCGTCCGCCGGACGGTGATGGAGTACAAGGGCGACAAGCACCCACAGATCAGCCTGGTCGACAACGCTAGTGAGACGCAGGCGTTCTATTACCTGCCCGAGAAGGCGAGCATCGAGGTCGACGAGGGGCAAAACGTGGGGGCTGGTGACCTGTTGGCCAAGACGCCTCGCGAAGCTGGCGGAACTCAGGACATCACCGGCGGCCTGCCGCGGGTCACCGAGTTGTTCGAGGCCCGCCGGCCGAAAGATCCGGCGGTGATCGCCGAGATCGACGGAGAGATCGAGTTGGCTGAGGAGTCCCGGCGGGGCCAGCGGGTGATCAATGTCCATCCGCCCGACGAGGCCGGAGAACCCAGGGCGCACCTGATCCCGCACGGCAAGCAACTGCTGGTCCATGCCAAGGACCAGGTTCGCCACGGCGATGCCCTGGTCCGGGGGCCGCTGGTCCCTCACGACATCCTGCGGGTCTCGGGCGTCGAGGCCGTTCAGCAGTACCTGATGCACGAGATCCAGAACGTCTACCGCTCGCAGCGGGTTGACATCGATGACAAGCACATCGAGATCGTCATCGGCCAGATGCTGCGGAAGGTGCGGGTCGAAGACGCCGGGGACACCAGCCTGCTCGAGGGCGTCGTCATCGACAAACGCGAGTTCCAGGTGACCAACGAGCAGGTGCGAGATTGTGTCAAGGTGGCCGAGGCCGGCGATTCGGACTTCAAGTCCGACGACATTGTGCCCAAGGCGGTCTTCGACGAAGTGAATGCCGAGATCGAGGCGGCCGGCGAGACTTCGGCCACCTCGGCGAAGCCGCACGAAGCCACGATGTCCATCCAACTGCTGGGGATCACCAAGGCGGCCGTGCAGAGCGAGAGTTTCGTGTCGGCGGCCAGTTTTCAGGAAACCACCAAGGTGCTCACCGAGGCGGCCTTGGCCGGCAAGAGCGATCTCCTGGTCGGTCTCAAGGAGAACGTGATCCTCGGACACCTTGTCCCCGCCGGCACCGGATTCCGATTGCACCAGGACTCGGAAGTCCGCATCCGACCCGAAGCCCTGTTGGAACTGGAAGCCGAGAAGGAACGCATGAGACTGGCTCGGATGAAAATGTACAACGGCGAGGAGGAAGCCGCCGCGGTCGAGGTGTCCGGGACCGCAGCGGCCGAAGAACCAGCCAAGGAGGCTCCGGGAAAGTGACCCGCGGCGGCGGGATGCGAGCGAGACCCTTCGGCTCCTCGAATCCCATCGCTTGACGGCACTCGGGGGGCGCAATAAAGTGGGCGATTCACGATAGCAGACCCGATTTTCTTCAGGCGGCTCCCTTGCCGACGATCAATCAACTGGTACGCAAACCGCGGAAGCGGAAGCGCTCCAAGACCAACACGCCGTTGCTGGAAGGCTGTCCGCAGAAGCGGGGGGTCTGCCTGCAGGTGAAGACGGTGACTCCCAAGAAGCCCAACTCGGCTCTGCGGAAGGTCGCCCGTGTCCGTCTCTCCAACGGCAAGGAAGTCACAGCTTACATTCCCGGTGAAGGCCACAACCTGCAGGAGCACTCGATCGTGCTCGTTCGCGGTGGGCGGGTTCGTGACTTGCCCGGTGTCCGATACAAGATCATCCGTGGGGTGCTCGATTCGCTTGGTGTCGAAGATCGTCGCCAGGCCCGCAGCCGCTACGGAACCAAGAAACCCTAGTCGCTCCCGGGCGTGTCGCCTGCCGCCGCCCTGACCTTCACATAGTTCGATTCGTCCGGCTCCTCCCGATGTCTAAACGCTTTACTGCCAGTGCCGCCCAGTTGAAGCCCGATCCCCGGTTCAGTTCCGTGCTGGCCTCGAAGTTCGTCAACTGCCTGATGCACGACGGCAAGAAGAGTATCGCGCAGCGCGTGTTCTACAACGCGTTGGATGTGATCGGTGAGCGGATGTCGGGAGAGGAACCCATCGAGGTCTTCACCCAGGCTGTCGAGAACGTCAAGCCGATGATCGAGGTGCGGTCGAAGCGGGTAGGAGGGGCGACCTACCAGGTGCCGACACCGGTCAATCAGAAGCGGCGTCAGACCTTGGCGATCCGGTGGATCCTGTCGGCGATCCGGGAGAAGAAGGGGCGGCCGATCCATCTGCGGCTGGCCGAAGAGCTGATTTCGGCCTTCAACAGGGAAGGCACCGCGATGACCACCCGGGACAACGTTCACCGGATGGCCGACGCGAACAAGGCCTTCGCGCACTTTGCCTGGTAAATCGGCTGCCGGCGGCGACGCGGCCGCGATCGGGCGAGTCCGCAACATCGGCATCGTGGCTCATATCGATGCCGGTAAGACGACCACGACCGAGCGGATTCTCTATTACAGCGGGTATTCGCACCGGCTCGGCAGCGTCGACGACGGGACGACCATCACCGACTTCGATCCCGACGAAGCCCGTCGCGGCATCACGATCTACTCGGCCGCGATCACCTGCCGGTGGCAGGACTCCACGATCAACATCATCGACACGCCCGGCCACGTCGACTTCACAGCGGAGGTCGAACGGAGCCTGAGGGTGCTCGACGGGGCGGTGATGATCTTCAGTTCCGTCGAAGGTGTCGAAGCACAGAGTGAAACGGTCTGGCGACAGGCCAACCGCTACGACGTGCCCCGGGTCTGCTTCATCAACAAGCTGGACCGCATCGGAGCGAGTTTCGAACGGACTTTCGACGAGATCGTCGACCGGCTGGGCGGACAGCCGCTGGCTCTTCAGATCCCGCTGGGCGAGGGGCCGCTGGGAGACGCGGGAGACGGTTTCCGGGCGGTGATCGACCTGATCGAACGTCGAGTGCTGAGATTCGATGCCAGGGAGGACGGGGCCGAGATCACTGTCGAGGAGGTGCCCGAGGAGTTGTCCGGGGAGGTCGAGGCATGGCGACGGAGATTGCTGGAGGCCGTCGTACTGCTCGATGACGACGTGCTGGAGACCTATGTCGAGACCGACGATGTGCCGGCCGACGACATCCACCGGTTGCTTCGCAAGGGAACACTGGCCGGGGATTTTCAGCCGACCGTCTGTGGCTCGGCACTCGACTGCATCGGCGTGCAGCCGTTGCTGGATGCGGTCACCGCCTATCTTCCCAGTCCGCTCGACCGCCCGCCCGTTGTCGGGATTCCCGCTGATGCCGTGAAACTCACGGGGAAACAGGCTCGTCGCCAGGCCCGGAAGAAGGCGTTGGAGGGTGCGGAGGGCGAGGGGGTGACCGGGATCGAGCGGGTCTGCGATCCCGATGCGGCCTTCTGCGGACTGGTTTTCAAGGTCCAGTCCGATGTCCACGGGGATCTCTGCTTCCTGCGGATCTACTCCGGAACGCTCATCGGCGGAACACGCGTGGTCAATGCTCGCACCGGTGACAAGGAACTGATCAACCAGATCTGGCGGGTGCAGGCCGACGATCGGGAGAAGATCGAAACGGACCGGGCGATCGCCGGAGATATCGTGGGGGTGATCGGCCCCAAGGTGGCCGTCACCGGCGATACACTCTGCGATGCCGGTGAGCCGGTATTGCTGGAGGCCATCGATTTTCCCGATACGGTGATCTCGATGGCCGTTGAACCTGACACCAGCGCCGAGCGGAAGAAACTGGCCGAGGTGCTCGAACGGTTGGCTCGGCAGGATCCCACCTTCACCGCCCGTGTTTCGGAGGAAACCGGCCAGACGATCATCAGCGGGATGGGAGAACTCCACTTGGAGGTGATCCGCGATCGGATGAAACGGGATTTCGGCTTGACCGTGCGGGTGCACAAGCCGCGGGTGAGCTACCGTGAATCGGTCCGGAAAGCGGCCGAGGCGACCGGCGAGTTTCAGAGGACCTCGGCGGGTGTCTCGCAGTTCGCCCGTGTGCGGTTGTCGATCACGCCGACCGAAGAGGAGTGTCCGGCCGAACTCGAGAGTCACCTTGACCCGCTCGCCCTCTCGCCGGTGCTCGCCGAATCCCTGGTGCAGTCGCTTCACGAGGAACTCGCCGGCGGTGGGACGTTGGGGTATCCGTTGATGAACGTGAGGTTGCTGCTGCTGGGGGTCGAGGCGCGGGGGGAGGAGACGACCGACGTGGCATTGCAGGCGGCCGCCAGTGACGCGATGCACAGACTCTTGACCGCGGCGGGAGTGATGCTGCTCGAGCCGGTGATGCAACTGGAGGTCGTCACTCCAGACGAGTTTCTCGGGTCGATCCAGGCCGATCTGAACGCTCGTCACGCCGTCATCGTCAACTCTCATCGTCGTGGCGACCTTGCGGTGCTCAATGCCGAGGTCGCCTTGGCCCGGATGTTCGGCTATGCGACACAGGCCCGCAGCCTCTCCCAGGGCCGCGCCACGTACTCGATGGAACCCCTCAAGTACGATGAGGCTCCTCGAGATGTGCTCGAAACGATGTTGGGCTGAACGGTGTTGGGCTCAACGGTGTGGATCGGGAGATTTGCGGACCGCGAGCGCGGGGGTGCGTCGGAGATCCTCTGCTTCGGTTTTCCATGGGTTTTTCTCGGCCTACAGCCGCTTCGGTTTCGTTGACAAAGTCCCCGGACGTCTCTAACATGACCCGTTTTCCACCGTTGAATAGTGCTTTGCGCCCGGCCGGCGCTGCCGGTGAGGCGCGGGGGTTCGGCGGAGGAAATTTGAAGAGGAGAACAGGCCGAGAAGGCTGCGGGAGCTTGTTGGGATGAACCGGTCGATTGGCCGATTCGGTCCTGCACACTCACTCGTGGTGTCGGTTTGTCGGAAGAATTTTTATTGGGCGTTCGCGGGCTTGTCGCGAACGGATTGAAAATTAGGAGGAGCCTGAGTGGCCGACGCCAGTCAAAAGCGGTTCCGAATTCGCATGGAGGCCTTCGACCATTCGGTCTTGGACCAGTCCGCGGTGGAAATCGTGGATACGGCCAAGCGGACCGGTGCGGAAGTGCATGGTCCGATTCCCCTGCCAACACGTATTGAACGCTACACGGTGTTGAGAAGTCCTCATATCGACAAGAAGTCTCGCGAGCAATTTGAGATCCGGACGCATAAGCGTCTGATCGATATCGTCCAGCCGGGCCCAAAGACGATCGAGGCTCTCAACAAGCTGTCGTTGCCGGCCGGAGTTGACATCAAGATCAAGGCCTCCGGCTGACCCGGCCCTCCGCGGGCCGGGATCCTCCGGCAGGTCACCACAATAAGGAAACGGGATCCATGCCGGTCGGACTTCTGGGCCGCAAGGTCGGGATGACGCAGGTCTACAACGAGGACGGGGACTTGATCCCGGTCACCGTTGTCGAGGCCGGTCCGTGCGTCGTGCTGCAGTTGAAGACCGTCGAGCGGGATGGATACGAGGCGGTGCAACTCGGCTACATGGACAAGAAGCGACCCGTCGGGGGCCGTCGAACCCGGGGCAGCCAGGCCAGTCGCAGCCAGCGTGGCCACGTGGTCGGGTTGTCGAGCAAGAGATCCAAGGCGCGGGCGGAGGCGGGGGTCGAGCCGGTCGAGAAGGCCAACTGTGAGCCGAAGAAGTTCGTTCGTGAATTCCGCATCGACGGCGAAAACGTCGACCTGGCGGTGGGGCAGACCCTGACGGTTGAGTTGTTCGCCGAGATGTCGCATGTCGACGTGATCGGGACCAGCAAGGGCCGCGGCTTTGCGGGCGTGATGAAACGACACAATTTCTCCGGGCAGCGAGCCAGCCACGGTGTGAAACGGGTGCACCGGCATGCGGGTTCAATCGGCATGAGTGCCGATCCCGCGAGGGTCTTCAAGGGGACGCGGATGCCCGGCCGTTACGGGAATGCTCGCAGCACGGTCCGCCACCTGCAGGTCGTCCGGGTCGATGCCGAGACCAACTCGTTGCTCATCAAGGGCGGCGTGCCCGGCCCTCCCGGGGGGTACCTGATGATCCGTCCAACCAACAAGCTGGGCTGAAACACGACGTGAACACCCCGGCTGATCGGGCCGGAACGCTGAAGTGGATTCCTCGACATGATTACCTTGCCGGTTTACGACACGAGTGGCACCGAGGTCGAGTCCTACAAGCTCGACCCCGACGACTTTGCCGTTCGGGTCAACAAGCAGTTGCTGCACGACGTGGTGGTGATGTACGAAGCCAACCAGAGGCATGGTGCGGCCAAGACCAAGTCACGGGGTGAGGTTCGTGGATCCACCCGCAAGCTCTACCGCCAGAAGGGGACCGGGCGGGCAAGGGCCGGCATGAGGAGTTCACCGGTTCGCCGCGGCGGGGGACACACCTTCGCCAAGCAGCCCAAGGACTGGTCGTACCGGTTGCCCAAGAAGGCGATCCGCAACGCCACCCGGCAGGCCTTGCTCAGCAAGTTCCTCGACGACGAGGTGACGCTGCTGCAGGATTTTTCGATCTCCGAGCCCCGCACCCGCCACGTTGCCGAAGTGCTCGCGGCCCTGAAACTCACCGAGACTTCCAGCCTGCTGACGATTCCCGCTCACGACAATGACATCTGGCGGGCCTCGCGGAACATCCCCAACCTGTGGGTCTCGCCGGCCGCCGAACTCAACGCCTACAAATTGCTTCACCAGAAGCAGCTGGTGCTGACGACCGAGGCGCTCGACCTGCTCCGCGAGGGACCGCCCAAAGCGGTGCCGGTTGGAGCCGACGAGGCGTCAGGTGAGGAGGAGGCCGACTGAGTCGGCCGGGAACACCAACGATGAACCAGACAACATCTTCACAGTCAACCGAGACCACCGGCCGCAAACGCGGGTTGGATCTCGAAGCCTACCAGGTGATTCTCCGCCCGGTGGTGACCGAGAAGAGCATGGAGCAGTCCCAGGACAATCAACTGAATGCTTACACGTTCGAGGTGCACCAGCAGGCGAGCAAGGACGAGATCCGGGTCGCCATCGAGGAGCTCTTCAACGTCCGTGTCGTGGCGGTGAGAACCCAGAAACGGCAGGGCAAGCCCCGTCGTCACAAGAACCGCCTGGGACACACCAAGAGTTGGAAGAAGGCGATCGTCAAGCTGCACGAAGAAGATCACATCACGTTTTTCTAGGCCGCTTCCTGACGTTCCCGCGACAAGACACACAACACACAACACACAACACACAACACACAACACACGGCAGACTCTCGCCAAACCAGGACATCCACGAACCCGCTCGGGCGTTCCATTCCAGGGGGCCCCGATCAGTCAGGAAAGCCAGCCACGATGGGGATTCGTAAATACAAGCCGACGACCCCCGGCCGTCGCGGCGCGACGGTGAGTGATTTCGCCGAGTTGACCGACCGCCGGAAGAAGCCCGAGCGACGGTTGACCAGGCTGCGGAAAAAGACCGGTGGGCGGAACAACCAGGGCAAGATCACCACGCGTCACCGCGGTGGTGGCCACAAGCAGAAGTACCGCGTGATTGACTTCAAGCGGACCAAGGACGGCGTGCCGGCGAAGGTGGCCTTCATCGAATACGACCCTTGCCGCACCGCTCGGATCGCGCTGTTGCACTACGTCGACGGCGAGAAGCGGTACATCCTGGCCGCCGAGGGGATGGTCGCCGGTGATGAAGTGATGAGCGGTCCGGGGGCCGAGCCGAAGGTCGGCAACTGTATGCCCCTGTCAAGAATTCCGCTGGGGATGACGATCCACAACATCGAGATGCAGCCGGGCCGCGGGGGGCAGTTGTGCCGCAGCGCCGGTGCCGCCGGGGTGCTCAACGCCCGCGAGGAGAAATGGGCCCAGATCACTCTGCCCTCCGGAGAAGTCCGTCGTCTGCCCGTCTCGTGCCGTGCCACGATCGGCCAGATCGGCAACCTCGAACACAGCCTCGTCGTACTGGGCAAGGCCGGCCGCAAGCGGTGGATGGGACGTCGGCCGCATGTCCGCGGCACCGCCATGAACCCGGTTGCTCACCCGATGGGCGGAGGTGAAGGTCGCAACTCCGGTGGCCGTCACCCCTGCAGCCCGACCGGCGTGTTGGCCAAGGGCGGGTCGACCCGGCGACGCAAGAAGGCGTCGTCGCGGGCCATCGTCCGCCGCCGCCGGTCACGACGTTACGGACAACTGAAGATCTGATCCCGGACCATCCGGACAGGAAAACCCAGACACGATAATAGAGATCACAGCGAGAGACGACTTCATGGGACGGTCACTCAAGAAAGGCCCCTTCGTTGACGAAAAGCTGCTCAAGAAAATCGAGCATCTCGACGTCGAAAACCGAAAGGAGCCGATTCAGACATGGGCGCGGAGGAGTACGATTCCGCCGGAGTTCATCGGTCACACTTTTCTGGTGCACAACGGACGGGCTCATATCAGCGTCTACGTGACCGAGGAAATGGTCGGGCACAAGCTGGGAGAATTCGCTCCGACCCGCACCTTCCGCGGACATGGAGCCAGGGGCGGTCGCTAGCCGACCGTTTGACACCACCGGACCAAGAGCAAAAGCAAACAACACGAGGATTGGCCGAGATGGCCCTGATCAAGGCATCACACCGTTACGCACGGATCTCGGCGACGAAGGTCCGTCCTCTGGCTGATCTGGTCCGGAACCAGACCGTCGAGGACGCGCTGGATCGGCTCAGGTATCTGCCCAATCGCGGTGCCAGAATGCTCGAACGGGTTATCCTCAGTGCACAATCCAACGCCGCCGAAATGACCGCGCACGTCGGTCGGCTGAAAATCACCGAGGTGCGGGTGGACGGCGGTCCGATGTTCAAGAGGATCCAGCCCAGGGCGAGGGGCATGGCCTTCGTGATCCGCAAGCGGCAGTGTCACATCCACGTGGGGATCGATGTTCCCGAGGCGGGTTAGGTCAGAAACGATTCAAACACGGCCTGCCATGGGCAGGCACAGGTTCGACAGCAAACAGGACGGGGCCCGCAAGGGACGAAGGATAGCGGCATGGGACAGAAGGTTCGACCGACCGGGTTTCGGGTGGGTATCGTCGAGGACTGGCGCAGCCGCTGGTACGCCTCGAAGAGGGAATTCGGCGACCTGCTCATCGAAGACCACAAGATCCGGTCGTTCGTCAAGGAGAAATACAAATTCGCGTTGATCTCGCGGATCGAGATCGAGCGGACGCGGGACTTCGTGACTGTCCACCTGCACACCGCCCGACCGGGGATCCTTATCGGTCGCAAGGGGCAGGAGGTCGAGCGGCTTGAAGCGGAACTCGAAAAGCTGACCGGGCGACGGATGGAACTGAAGATCGTCGAGATCAACGATCCGCAGCGGAACGCGGTCCTGGTGGCCGAGGACGTGGCGGCACAACTGGAGAAGCGGGGAAGTTTTCGGCGGGCGATCAAGCGGACGCTCGATCAGGTGATGGAATCGGGTGTCCCCGGAGTCAAGATCCAGGTCTCCGGACGGCTCGGCGGTGCCGAAATGTCTCGGACCGAAAAGGCCAGCCGTGGCTCGATCCCGCTTTCGACTCTGCAGAGACACATTGACTATGGATTCGCAGTGGCCCAGACCGCCCAGGGAGTGATCGGGGTGAAGGTCTGGATCCACCACGGCATGTACGCGAGTGAGGAGTCTGGCGATGGCGCTAATGCCCAGGCGGGTGAAGCACCGCAAAAGCCAAAGAAGGCGCATAAAAGGTAACGCCACACGGGGCAACACCGTGGCTTTTGGCGACTGGGGACTCCAGTCGCTTGAGCCCGGTCACGTGCGGGCGACGACGATCGAGGCGTGCCGGATTGCTGTGACACAGTACATCCGGGGCGAGGGGAAACTCTACATTCGTATCTTTCCGGACAAGCCGGTTACCGCTCGGCCACTGGAAACCCGGATGGGAAAGGGCAAGGGAGAACCGGATCACTGGGTTGCGGTGGTCAAGCCCGGTACCGTGCTGTTCGAGGTCGCGGGGATTTCGCAGGAGGCTGCACGCGAGTGTTTTGCGCGAGTGGCCTACAAGCTCCCCGTCCGCGTTCGCTTGCTCGGACGACGTCCCTCGGTCTAGCACCCTGCCTCTTCTCCAACTCGAATAGACAGATCAACAACCGACACCAGAACAGACGCTTTCACGACGACAACAGCAGGCGGCAATCAGACGATGACCAAGGCATCCGAGTACCGGCAGATGAACGACGAGCAGTTGACGCACGAGTTGCGTCAGCTGATCGAGGAGTTGTTTCGTTTGACGGTACAGGCGGCCACCGAGCGGCTCGACGCACCGAGCAACCTCCGCAAGATCAGGCGCGATATCGCGAGGGTCAAGACGATCCAGCGTGAGCGTGAATTGTCCGGGGAGGGTGAAGTGGTCGAGACGGCGACCGAGGAAGTGACCGAGGAAGCGGTGGCCGAGACGGCGGCGGACGAAACCTGAAATCCTAGAGTATACTACTGGAACAACCTCGTCCGGGATCAATCCGGGCCGGTCAACAGCAGAGAACGAGACAGCAGGCCATGAAGAAGAGACTCACCGGCGTGGTGACCAGCGACAAGGGCGACAAGACGCTTCGGGTCGAGATCGAGCGGCGGTATCGCCACTCGATGTACGGGAAGATCGTCCGCGGACGGACCGTCTGCCACGTGCACGACGAAGGCAACTTGGCTCACGAGGGGGACGTGGTGGAGATCATCGAGTGCCGGCCTCGGTCCAAGACCAAGCGATGGGATTTGGTGAAGGTGGTCGAGAGTGCCACGGAGGCGGCTGGTTAGAAGGGCCGCACAGCGAAGCGGGGAGACGGGGTGACCGTCTCTCGAAACGGGTGAAACCATGATCCAGATGCAGACACTGCTCGACGTCGCGGACAACTCCGGCGCCAAGGTCGCGCGGTGCATCAAGGTGCTTGGTGGCACCGGGCGGCGGACCGCTGGCCTGGGAGACATCGTCGTCGTCAGCATCCAGAAGTCCCTGCCGGGCAGCCAGGTTCACAAGGGAAGCGTCGTGCGGGGGGTGATTGTCCGATGTCGGAAAGCCACCCGCCGTGCCGACGGCAGCTATGTCAGGTTCGATCGCAATGCGATCGTGTTGATCGACGAGGACCAGAATCCAACCGGCACTCGTATCTTCGGTGCCGTCGCCCGCGAACTGCGCGATCGACGTTTCATGAAGATCGTCAGCCTGGCCAGCGAGGTGGTGTGAGCGATGAAAAT
Source organism: Planctomycetota bacterium (assembly GCA_963582065.1). Lineage (GTDB taxonomy): Bacteria > Planctomycetota > Planctomycetia > Planctomycetales > Planctomycetaceae > UBA8437. Next base: position 65,225 of record CAUZRQ010000001.1, read on the forward strand.
CCGCGACGGAGACCTGGTGGTGGTGATTGCCGGTGAGGACAAGGGGCCCTCGCCGCGCCGCGTCGTGCAGGTGCTGGACGGCGGAAAGAAGATCCGTGTCGAGGGCGTGCACCAGGTCAAGAAACACGTCCGTCGAGGTCATCCCAAGAGTCCCCAGGGAGGGCAGTTGGAGATCGATCTGCCAATTGACAGTTCCAATGTGCTGTTCTACTGTGGCCACTGCGCGCGGGGCGTGCGGCTGGGAGTGAAATTCACCGACGACGGCGGCAAGGTCCGTGTCTGCAAGAAGTGCGACACCAGCCTCGGGACGATCGGTGGACGCAAGGCCAACCGTCCGACAACTGTCTCGGGGTAGTTGACCGGAACCAAAGACCCTCTCTGAGTACAACCAACAGCCAGATACCAACAGACAGTTTTTGCGGTTTGGATTCACACGGTGGCCGGCGGTCCGGTTGCCCAGACGAGCACCTACGAGAGCACCCGTGAGATGCCCCGGTTGAAGGACAAGTTTCGAGACGAGGTGGTTCCGGCGCTAAGGGACCGGCTGGGCACGGCCAATGACCTGGCCGTGCCGCGTCTGGAGAAGATCGTCATCAGCATGGGTGTCGGTGAAGCGATTCTCGACAGCAAGAAACTCGACGAGGCCGTCATCCACCTCACCACGCTCTCGGGCCAGAAACCCCAGATCACGCGCGCCCGCCGCAGCGTTGCCGGTTTCAAGCTCCGCGAGGGGAATGCGGTGGGGTGTCGGGTCACGTTGAGGCGACAGCGGATGTGGGAGTTTCTCGACAGGCTGATCGCCCTGGCCCTGCCGCGGGTTCGTGACTTCCGAGGGCTGAGCCCCCGCTCGTTCGACGGACGGGGCAACTACTCGTTGGGCTTGACCGAGCAGATGGTCTTTCCCGAAATCGACCCCGACAGTGTCAGCAACACGCAGGGAATGAACATCACGCTGGTCACCACGGCGCGGACCGACGAGGGGGGCCGCGAACTGCTCAGGGAACTGGGCATGCCGTTCCAGAAAGAGGATGAAGACTGATGGCGAGTAAAGCGAAGATCGAGAAGGCCAACCGGAAGCCGAAGTTCAGCAGTCGCGGCGAACGTCGCTGCCAGTTGTGCGGACGTCCCCGCGCGGTCTACCGCAAGTTCAAGATCTGTCGAATCTGTTTCCGTGACCTCTGTCTTGATGGACTGGTCCCCGGAGCCCGCAAGGCCAGTTGGTAGACATCAACTCTCCTCAGAATTCTGCCCGGGACAGGCCGGCACCGCAGAGAGATCCCCGACCATGATGACCGACCCGATCGCCGACATGCTGACCCGTATCCGCAATGCCCTGCGGATCGAGAGGCTTTCTGTCGAAATCCCCGCATCCCGTGTCAAGCACGGCATCGCCGAGGTGCTGCAGCGGGAGGGGTACATCTGGGATTTCGAGGTTGTCGAGCAGTCGCCTCAGAACGTCATCCGACTCAATCTCAAGTACGGACCCAACGGCGAGGACGTGATTCAGTCGATCCAGCGGGTCAGTAAGCCCGGACGGCGTGTCTACACCCGCAGTCGTGACTGCGAGGACGTGCTGCAGGGGCTGGGAATTTCTGTGATCTCGACCAGCCACGGAGTGTTGAGCAACCGCGAGGCGAAGTCGAAGGGTATCGGCGGTGAGGTGCTCTGCGAGATCTGGTAAGCCAATCCCTCCAGGACAAATAACACGTCCCTCCCCCCTCATTTTTCCTTCTTTTGCACACGCGACCCAAGGGCTGCACGATGTCTCGCATTGGAAAACAACCGATCCCGATTCCCCCCGGCGTGGAGGTCTCGGTCGATGGGGCCGTGGTCCGGGTGAAGGGGCCCAAGGGCGAACTGTCGCTGGGTCACCATCCGGTGGTCGGCGTTGAAGTCGATGACGAACCGAGCCAACTCCGGGTGACTCGGCCCGATGACAGCCGGGCCAGCCGATCCTTGCATGGGTTGACTCGCAGCCTGATCAACAACATGGTCATCGGGGTAGTCGAGCCTTACGAGCGGCAGCTTGAGATCCACGGCGTGGGATACCAGGCGATTCTCGAAGGCAACGTTCTGAATCTCAGTGTCGGTTTCTCCAACACCGTTCGGTTGGTGTTGCCCGAGGGGGTGGAGTGCACTTTGGCCAGCCCGACGATGGTCAAGGTCTCGGGTTGTGACAAGCAGGCCGTCGGGCAGTTCGCGGCAGATATCCGCGGGGTGCGTCCGCCCGAACCCTACAAGGGGAAGGGGATCCGTTACCGCGATGAGCACGTGAGGCGGAAGCAGGGCAAGGCATTTGTTGGAGCCGGTGAATAAGCGGTTGGCCCGAGTGGTCACGAGAGCAGTTGACGAGTCATGAAAGCGCAAAAACGAATCTCGGTCCGGCGTCGACGGCGAGGCTTCCGCGTGCACAACCGTGTGCGACGGGATCGCAGCGGACGTGCGCGGTTGAGTGTCTTCCGCAGCAACAAGCACATTTACGCCCAGGTGATCGACGACGAATCGGGTCGGACCCTGGCGTCGGCGAGCACGACCGAGGGTGACGGGCCGGGCGGAAACTGTGAGGCCGCCAAGGCGGTGGGGCAGCGGGTGGCCGAACGGGCGATCGAGGTGGGAGTCAAGGAAGTCGCCTTCGATCGCGGCAAATTCGGTTACCACGGTCGTGTCGCTACACTGGCCGACGCGGCTCGTGAAGCGGGATTGAGTTTCTGAGAGGGGAGTCTCTTCGGCCCAGGGCCGAATCGACGCGGAGTACAAGCACAAAACTGAAAGGGGCCGACCGGGTAAGTCCGGGACAGGCCGGGAGCAGAGAATCGTGTCAACGGGTGGAACTGGCGGTGGACCGGGTGGTGGTGGTCGCGGTCCGGGTGGCGGTCCGGGTGGCGGTCGTGGTGGCGGTCGTGGTGGCGGTCCGGGCGGCGGTCCGGGCGGCGGTCGTGGTGGCGGTCCGGGCGGTGGTCGTGGTGGCGGTCCGGGCGGCGGTCGTGGTCGAGGAGGCCGTGGTGGCGGTCGCGACGGGCGTGGCGAAGGACCCGAGCAGGTCGTCCAGATTCGTCGGTGTTCGTGCGTCGTCAAGGGTGGACGCCGGTTCAGCTTTTCGGCTCTGGTTGTCGTCGGCGACAAGCATGGTCGAGTCGGCTGGGGATACGGGAAAGCGACCGAGGTGCCCGTGGCCGTCGAGAAGGCGGTCAAGAATGCCGACCGCAACATGATCGACGTGCCGCTGGTGGGCCGAACGATTCCGCACCAGGTCGTCGGACGTTTTGGAGCCGCCAAAGTACTGCTCTTGCCCGCCAGTCCGGGAACCGGCATCATTGCCGGTGCGACGGTTCGCGCCGTCGTCGATTCTCTCGGTGTTGCCGACATCCTCACCAAGAGTCGTGGATCGAACAATCCGATCAACCTGGTCAAGGCGACCTTCGATGGACTCAAGCGACTGCGGACCCGTGAAACGGTGGCGCGGCTGCGGGGAGTAGAACTCTCGTGATTCTTGATGATGTCCACCGCGGTATCAGTAAGCGGAAACACCGCAAGCGTGTCGGTCGGGGTTCGGGGTCCGGGCATGGCAAGACGTCAGGCCGTGGCCACAAGGGCTACGGCAGCCGCGCGGGGGCCTCGCGACGACGAGGCTTTCAGGGGGGACAGATGCCTCTGTTCCGCCGGATGGCCAAGCGGGGCTTCAACAACAAGGCCTTCGCCGATGTCGTTGCGATCCTCAACGTCGCCAGGCTTGAGGAAGTGTTCGAGAAGGGCGATACCGTCGATCTCGAATCGCTTCGAGCCAAGGGACTTGCCAAGGGACGCTTCGACTTGCTGAAGATCCTCGGCCAGGGAGAACTCTCCAAGTCCCTGACAGTCGTCGCGGATCGGTTCTCGAAATCGGCTGTCGAGAAGATCGAGGCGGCCGGTGGAACGGTTCAACTGGTCGGGTCGGAGTGACCTTCCACGAAGGGTGGATGCGGCGAATGGACGTGATGATGTCAACAGGGCCGGATGGACCGGCCGGGAGAACTGAGGCGGTGGGTCGAGCGGGTCATCGAATGACGGGCCGACACGGGACTGGACGAGTGATGTTGGTGAGCCAGGTGTGATGATCGCCAAGGCATTGACTGTCTTCAAGATCCCCGAATTGCGTCGCAAGATCTTCCTGACGATTGCGCTGCTGGGCGTCTATCGCATGGGATTCTGGATCCCGCTGCCATTCATCAACCAGCAGGTCCTGCAGGAGAGCCTGCAGAACATGCAGACCAACCAGGGCATCGGCCAGATCATGCAGGTCGTTGCCCTGTTTTCGGCATCGAACATCGGCAACAGCACGATATTCGGCCTGGGCATCATGCCCTACATCTCGGCCTCGATCATCTTCCAACTCCTGGGCAGTGTGGTGCCGAGACTGCAGGAGTTGCAGAAGGAGGGTGAGGCGGGGCGAAAGAAGATCAATGAGTGGACTCGGCGGTCCACTGTGGTCATCTGCCTGTTCCAGAGCTATTTCTGGATCCGGGCACTCTCGGGCGGCGTGCTCGGCGGCGGAGGTCTGATTCTCGACGGTTACGACACCTTCGCCTGGCACATGGTGGGAACGATCACCATGACCGCCGGGACAGTCTTCCTGATGTGGATCGGCGAACAGATCGACGCCTACGGGATCGGGAACGGCATCAGTCTGCTGATCATGGCCGGGATCCTCGCTCGAATGCCCCAGGCCGGCGCCGAGTTGCTGCAGCCGGCATTCGAGGGGGGGGTCGGGCTCGGGACCGACTCGGGAATCGAAAAGCTGCTGTTGCTCTCGTTGATCTTCGTCGCGGTCGTCTTTTGGGTGATCATGATCACCCAGGGGCAGCGGAGGATCCCGATCCAGAGTGCCAAGCACGTTCGTGGACGGAGAGTCCATGGTGGTCAGCGGCAGAGCCTGCCTCTGCGGGTCAACCAGGCCGGCGTGATGCCGATCATCTTCGCCTCGAGTTTGTTGATGATCCCGATGTTTCTTTTCCAGCAGCTCAACCAGTACTTCGCCTCTCCTATCTGGGGACCGCTGGCCGACGCCTTCGGTTCGGGCGGGCGGGGGTTTGTCTACAACGTCAGCTACGTCGGGCTGATCTACTTCTTCTGCTATTTCTGGACGGCGATCACCTTCAATCCCCGCGACATGGCCAGCAATCTCAAGGACTACGGCAGCTTCGTGCCCGGGTACCGCCCCGGCGAACGAACCGCCGCGTTTCTCGAACAGGTCATGGTGAGGATCACCTACGTGGGCGCGGCCTTCCTGGCCCTGGTGGCGATCATCCCCACGATCATCGCCACGGCGATGGGCATCCCCTTCCTGATCGCCAGTTTCTACGGGGGCACCGGCCTGTTGATCGTCGTCTCGGTGGCGCTCGACTTTGTGCAGAAGATCGACAGCCACCTGGTGATGAGGAACTACCCGGGGCTGCTGGAAGGCGAGTCCTAGAGACGTTCGCGGGGGGACTCCACCTGTGATTCGTCCCAGGAGCGATGTCGAAATCGCCGGGATCGGGTGTGCTGGCGCGGTCGTGGCCGCCGCCTTGCAGGCCGCCGTCGACCTGGTCGAACCGGGCGTAACCACCGGGGGGCTCGATGAGGCCGTGGCCGCTGTGATTTCGGCGTCGGGGGCCGAGCCAGTTTTTCGCGGAGCGGGGGGGCGGACACCGTTTCCGGCCGCCAGTTGCGTGTCGGTCAATCAGCAGGCGTTGCACGGCATTCCCGGTGACCGCACGTTGGCAAACGGTGACCTGGTGACCATCGACACCGGCTGCCGGCTGAAAGGCTGGTGTGCCGATGCGGCGGTCAGCGTCGGTGTCGGGAGCCTGTCGCCGGAAAGCGAGCGGTTGTTGGCTGGTGGACGTCGGGCATTGGAGGTGGCCCTGGAGGTCATGGGACGTCAGGCCGAGCGGATCAACTGGTCGGATGTTGTCGATCGTGTTCATGCCGAGGCCACTCGTATGGGGCTGCGGCTGATCGAGGGGCCAGCCGGACATGGGATCGGTCGAGTGTTGCACGAGGACCCTGTGGCGGGCTGGAGCCGCCCGGTGATCCCCGACTTTGGTGTTGTGCCCGGACTGGTGCTGGCCGTGGAACCGGTCGTCACTTCCGGAAACGGTCGGCTGGGCCTCTCGGAGGACGGCTGGACTCTCTCGACCGTCGACAGTCACCCGGCGGTGCACTTCGAGCGGACCGTGGCGGTCACCGAAGCGGGCGTGAAGGTGCTGACCGGTTGGTGATTTTCGAGGGCCGGGTTGCTCGGTTTGCGGAACGGATTGTGGAGCCGGGGGCGGTGAGTTTTCGCTTGGATACCCTTGTGAATCGGGGCTAGCGATCCCTATAATCGCCGGGACTTGGTCTGAAATGACGGGCCGAAACGACGGGGCCGGTGTCGATGAAGGTGCGCTCGAGCGTCAAACGAATCTGTGAGAACTGCAAGGTCGTGCGCCGCAAGGGGCGGATCTACGTGATCTGTTCGTCCAACCCCCGCCACAAGCAGCGTCAGGGTTGAAAGTCGAGTTGATCGGGTTCTCTGAGACAGTTTTCGGTGCGTGGTCGGTGTCAACGGTTTAGGTCGAATCTGGAGTTTCTGGGGCGAGAGTGAGACGATGCCGCGAATTCAAGGCGTTGACATTCCCAATGACAAGGCGACGTACGTGTCGCTGACCTACCTGCTGGGGATCGGGCGTTCAACAGCTTTGGACATCTGCCATCGGCTGCGGCTGGATGCGCAGGCGAAGGCGGGTGAGTTGAGTGAAGACGAAGTGGTGCGGATCAGCAATCACCTCGACAAGGAGGTGCTGATCGAAGGGCCGCTGCGGCGGAAGGTCCAACAGGAGATTTCTCGACTGCGGGACATCCGTTGCTACAGGGGGCTGCGTCATCGTCGCGGCTTGCCGGTGCGTGGCCAGCGGACGCGAACCAATGCGAGAACCCGTAAGGGTGTCAAGAAGACGGTGGCTGGCAGGAAGGGCGTCAAGGACATGAGTCACTAGGTGGTGTCGCCAAGCTCGATGGCGGGGTCCAGGACGGTCCGGAGAGTTGGCTTGGAGAGAAGGCGGGACAGGGGACAACCGGCGGGGCTCGCATGGGGCCGGGTCGGAAACAGTCAAGAGAGGGGCAGACCGTGGCAAAGGCCAAACGTCGGAAGGTCCGACGCAACGTGACCCGGGCGATCGCTCACATCAAGGCGACGTTCAACAATACAATCGTGACGATCACCGATCCCAACGGCGACGTGCTGTGCTGGGCGACGGCTGGTACGAGTGGATTCAAGGGGAGTCGCAAGAGTACTCCGTTTGCCGCTCAACGGGCCGCCGAGACCTGTGCCGAGCGTGCGGCGAAGATGGGGGTTCGTGAGATGGAGATCCAGGTCAAGGGGCCGGGGTCGGGCCGCGAAAGTGCCATCACCGGGCTGCAGACGGCCGGGATTACGATCAAGGTGATCGAGGATGTCACTCCGTTGCCTCACAACGGATGCCGTCCACCAAAGAAGCGACGCGTGTGATGACTAGCCGATCGTTCGTTGGCGTGACGCCTTCGGGAGATCGGGATTGCCCGGAAACACAGGTCGCGGGATGGCGGCCTCGGGAATCGGACAGCGATCAGGTAGTGACAGGAGAAGTGCCGCGATGCGGATTCGTTGGCGTGGATTGGAACTGCCCAGCCGGGTGGTGCCCGACCAGGATACACTCACTGAAACGTACGGCCTGTTTATCGCCGAACCCTTCGAGCGTGGGTTCGGGACAACGATCGGCAATAGCCTGCGACGGATTTTGCTCTCGAGTCTCGAGGGCAGTGCCATCACCGAAGCGCGGATCCGCGGTGTTCAGCACGAGTTCACGACGATTCCCGGAGTCGTCGAAGATGTCACCGACATCTGCCTGAACTTCAAGTCGTTGATCGTCGACAACAAGAACCCGACCACCAGGACGATCCGGATCGAGAAGGATTCAACCGGAGTGGTGACCGGTGGTGATGTTGAGACCGACGGACAGGTCGAAGTGATCAACACCGACTTGGTCCTGGCGACATTGACCGACAATGTGCCGTTCCATGTCGAATTGACCGTCGAAAACGGCCGGGGTTACATGCCCGCCGACGACCGGGGTGAATTGGAGCCGGAGATCGGTGTGATCCCGCTCGACGCCACCTTCTCGCCGGTGATCCGCGTGAGGTACAAGATCGAGGAGACCCGGGTCGGGCAGCGGACCAACTACGATCGGTTGCTGCTGGAGATCTGGACCAACGGCGTCGTGGTACCCGAGATGGCTCTCATCGAAGCATCCAAGATTCTTCGTAAGCACCTCAACCCGTTCATCACCTACCGGGAGCCGGGTCCGGAAGTGGCTCCGGACAATGCCCTGGCGGACATGGCCGATAAGATCGGTTACGGCCCCGTCGACCTCGAACTCGAAGAAACGCTCAATCGGAGTCTCGCCGAGCTGAACCTCTCGGTCCGAGCCACCAACTGCTTGGAGTCTGAGGGCATCACCACGGTGCGTGACCTGGTCGGTCGTTCCGAAGACGAGTTGCTGACGGTGAGGAATTTTGGCGAGACCACTATGGTTGAGGTTCGCGAACGACTCGAATCTCTGGGCCTGAGGCTGGGCATGAAAGTGGCCAACTTGACCACTCCCTCCTGATCTTCTTCCCGTTTCAGCGTCCCCCTGACTTACTCCCTTAGACGTAGCCCTGGACGCGGACAGCCCGATGCGACATCGAATGCGAGGCCGCAAGCTCGGCCGCAACCCGTCTCACCGCCGTGCCATGATCCGCAACATGGCGTGCAGCCTGATCCGGACGCTCGACCAGCACGAGGATGACTCGGCTCGGGCCAAGGTTCCTGGACGCATCGTGACCACAGTGCCCAAGGCCAAGGAATTGCGGCCCTACGTCGAGAAGTTGGTGACGTTGGCCAAGAAGGGACGGCAGCACGAACTGGCGGCCGAGGAAATCAAGTCGGATGTGCCCGAGAAGGTCGGGAACCCCGACGGGAACGGGGAATGGAAGCGGTTCCGCGAATCGGCCGAGTACGCCCAGTGGCACGCTGCCATCGCACCCGCAGTGGCCTGTCGCCGCCGCGCGTTCTCCATCCTCCGTGACAAGCTTGCCGTCGAGATTCTCTTCGATGAACTCGCCGATCGCTTCGCCGATCGCCCCGGGGGCTACACCCGTGTCATCAAGCTGGCCACCGTGCGATTGGGTGATGCAGGCCGACAGGCGTTGATCGAATTCGTCGGCGACGACGACAAGGTCGAAAAGCGGGAGGCGAGTTTGGTGGTCGAGGACGACGAGGACGTTGCCGACGAAGAATCTGCCGACGAAGAACCTGCTGACGAAGAACCTGCTGACGAAGAATCTGCTGACGAAGAATCTGCTGACGAAGAATCTGCCGACGAAGAGGTCTCGGAGGAGGAGGACGCGGCGGATGGCAAGGCGGACGACGCGTAGCCGGTCGCCCCGGATTCTCCGGATTGTGGGTTCCCGGTCGGTTGCAGCCGACTTGGTTGAGCCGGGAAATGATCTGGTCGAGTTTGACTTCTGCGCGGCGATTCGGGTTCTGTGCGAGGACATAGCCGATCGCGTCCCCGGATTGGCACATGTCCGCATGGAAGATGTGGCCGTTTGTGTGACCCGTGCCCGCCGTAGCGGTCGGACCGGCCTGTGGGCCAAGTTGACACCGATGCGGTTCGAGGGTGGAGAGCGTGTGCGTCGTCGTCGTCGTCGTCGATACACGATCGAGCCGTTGATTCTCGAGGGTCGCGAACGGCTCTACATTCTCACCTTCTGCCTGCCACGGTTCCTCGATCTGACCTATCGCGAGAAGCTGGTGACGGTTTTCCACGAGTTGTACCACGTCGGACCCGGCTTCGACGGTGACCACCGCCGCTTTGCCGGTCGCTACCACGTTCATTCGGCCCGCGCCGCAAAGTTCGACGACATGGCCGAGCGATTGTGCGACCAGTACCTGTCCACGTCGCCGGCCCCCGAGGCCTGCAAGTTCCTCAGGCACCGCACCAGCACGCTGCTGGCCCGCCACGGTGCGATCACCGGGCTGGCGATTCCGGTCCCGAAACTGGTGCCGGTTGAGGACGCGGCCTAACCGCCGGTCGCCGCGGCGACGGCCTCGCAGGCCTCGTCGATCTCCTCGGCTGTCGAAAACGGCCCGACGCTCAGCCGCAGGGTGCCACCACCGTCAAAGGTCCCCGCTGCGCGATGCACTCCGGGAGCGCAATGCAACCCGGCACGGGCCTGGACTCCGAACGACTCGTCGAGCACCGTGGCCAGCACGTGTGGCTCGAGCGTCGCTGCAACCAGGCTGACCACGCCGACACGGAGTGTGCCGGGTGCGGGGCCGATCACAGTCACATCCGGGAGTGGTTCGAGTCCGGCGACCAGTCTCTCGACCAGCGACTCCTCGTGGGCGACCAACGTGTCGATCCCCTGTTCCTCGAGCCACGCCAGGCCAGCGTCGAGACCGAACAACGCCGGGGCGTTGGGGTTTCCTGCCTCGAAGTGGTCGGGCATCGCAGTCGGCTGGCGATCTTCGTGGCTGAAGGAGCCTGTGCCCCCCTGCCGCAGCCCCGTCATCCGGTCCTCGGTACCGGGGCGGATGTACAGCAACCCGGTACCCAGTGGGCCGAGCAGGCCCTTGTGTCCGGCACACGCCAGCAGGTCGACGGGCCAGTCAGCCAGGTCGATCGGCCGGTGTCCGGCCGTCTGTGCCGCGTCGACGAGGACCAGGGTCCCGTTTTCGTGTGCGATCGATCCGATGTCGTCAATTGGCTGTACGACCCCGGTGACATTCGATGCGTGCTGCACCGCCACCAGCCGGGTGGAGGGTCTCAGGGCGTTTCGTACCGCCACGGGATCGACCCGGCCGGTCGCGTCGACATCGATCACTGTCACGTCGACATCCTGCCGGTCTGACAGTGCACGAAGTGGTCTCAGGACCGAGTTGTGTTCGGCGGCGGTGGTGACGACATGGTCACCACGCTCGAGCAGTCCGTGCAGGGCCATGTTGAGCGCGTCGGTGGCGTTGAAGGTCCAGACCACCCGTTCGGGCGATTCGGCTCCCAGCAACTCGGCTGCACGCTTGCGGCATCGTCGCAGGACCGTGTCGACCTCGACGGCGGCCCGGTACCCACCACGACCGGCCGCGGCCCCCAGTGACCGGTTGTAGTGGTCGACGGCGGCGTAGACCGATTCGGGTTTCGGGAAGCTCGTGGCCGCGTTGTCGAGATAGATGTGGGTCACGGGCGGGGTTCCGGAGGATCCGAACGAGTCCGGTCAGCCGCCGATCGAGTACATCGGTCGATCGGGCTGGATGAAGCGGGCCGTGTTGATTTCGTGACCCTCGGCCTTGGCATGGATCGACGCGGCGATTGCCTGGACGATCTGCTCGTCGGTTCCGCTGTCCCGGATCAGTCCCTTGATGTCGGTTTCTTCGAGGCTGAACAGGCAGTTGCGGAGTTTGCCGTCGGCGGTCAGGCGGAACCGATTGCAGTTGCCACAGAAGGGCTCGCTGACCGAGGCAATGAAACCCACTTGTCCTACTCCGTCGGCAAATTCGAACCGGGTGGCCGGAGTGGTTGGATCGGTACGTTCGCAGGCCACCAGTGGTCCGAACTCGGCTTCGAGCCGCTCACGGATCTCCGAGGCAAACAGCACACGGTCGCGCTCCCACGCGTTGTCGGCATCCAGCGGCATGAACTCGATGAATCGCACTTCGATGCCGGTTTCGCGGGCCAGGTGACCGAAGGGGATCAGCTGGTCCTCGGTCAGGCCGCGGATCGAGACCGCGTTGATCTTGATCGGGTCGAATCCCGTCGCTCGGGCGGCCTCGATTCCCTCGAGCACCTTCTCGTAGCCTTCGCGTCGGGTGACCTCTTTGAAGCGGATCGGATCGAGTGCGTCGAGGCTGATGTTGACGCGGGCAAGGCCGGCCGAGTGCAGGTCGGCGGCCTGATCGGCCAACAGGATGCCGTTTGTCGTCAGGCCGATGTCCTCGATGCCCTCGATGGTCGCCAGCCGTCCGACCAACTCGGACAGGTCCCGTCGCACCAGCGGCTCGCCCCCGGTGAGTCTCAACTTGTTGATTCCCAGCCGGGCCACCACTCGTACGAAACGCTCGATCTCCTCGAATGTCAGCAACTCGCCACGATCCATGAACTCGACGTTGTCCGCCGGCATGCAGTAGAAGCAGCGGATGTTGCAGCGGTCGGTGACGCTGATTCTCAGGTTGTTGTGCAGTCGGCCGAAGCTGTCGACCAGTGGATGGCTGTCAGTCATGAGTGGTTTGCCGGTGTTGGTCTCGGGTGTTTAGTTGGAGACGGGAGTGTCGGTTGAGGCGTCCAGCCCCGGATGGACCCACTCGGTCGTCCCGTCGTCGAAGTTCTCCTTCTTCCAGATTGGCACGATTTCCTTGAGCGTGTCAATCAGGAATCGGCCGGCCTCGAAGGCCTCGACCCGATGAGGGCAACTGACGGCGACGGCAACGCTGACATCCCCGAGGTCGAGGTGTCCGAGTCGGTGGATGATCCCGTATGCGGTGATCGGCCATTTCTCGCAGGCGGTCTCGGCGATCTCCGTCAGTTTCGCCATCGCCATTTCGGGATAGGCCTCGTAGTCGAGGGCCAGGGTACGTCGGCCTTCGGTCAGTTCGCGGACCGTGCCCAGGAACAGCACGACCGCACCGGCGGCGTGGTCACGGACCGATTCGGTCAGTTGGTGGGTGTCGATCGGCTCGTGTGTCAGTCGAATCATGGTGCTGTGTCACGGTGCCGGTGTGGATCGCCTCAGCCGCCGCTGACAGGTGGGAAGCAGACGACGGTGTCGTCGGCTGCCACGGTCAACGAGTCGTCGGCGTAGTCGGTGCCAACGGCGATCAGCAGTCTTCGGGTCAAGGGGGCCAGTTCCGGGATGCGGTCGGCCAGCGCGGTGCGGACGTCTCCGACGCAGGCCGGTTCGGTGAGTTCCAGTTCGATCTTGTCGAGACCGGCGAGATCGCGTGCACGGGCATACAGTTGGACGGCCAGTTTCACGTGATCACCAGTCCACGGTTCGATTGGCGGCTTGGGTGGCGGTTGGTTTCCGGCAGTCGTTGTCTGATTTCCGGGACCAGGCCGTAAGCGAGTGCCATCAGTTTCAGGGGGTGAAGAGTCGGGGTGGAGGTTCGCTGTTGCATCTGCAATTGGCATGCGCTGCACTCGGTCGTGCCGATCCCGAGATCTCCCTGTTGCATCCTGTTGATCAGCGGGCGTCCGATCTCGATCGAGGTCGCGAAGTTGTCTCTTGCGATTCCCCAGGCTCCGGCCATCCCCGAGCAACCGGCCTCAATTGTAGAAACCCGCAAGCCGGGAATCAAACCGAGTAGTTCTCGCATCGAGTCGTGGTCTCCCAGTGCCTTGAGGTGGCAGGGGGCGTGGTAGCCGGCGGTCAACTCCAGCGGCTGGAAGTCCAGCGACAGTCGGCCGGCGGCGTGGAGTTCGGCCAGGAACGTGCCGGCTTCGACCACCTGTTCGGCCACTGCCGGAGCGTCGGGATGATCCACCAGCCGGGGGTATTCCTGCTGCAGGCAGACCACCGCCGAGGGCTCGCTGCAGATGATCCGGTGTCCCTCGCGAGCCAGTTCGCCCAATTCCCTGAGGTTCCATTCGGCAAGTCGCTTGGCGGTGTCGAGGTCGCCGGCAGTGACCAGGGCCATCCCCGAGGGGTGTTGATCGCGGGGGACGTAGACGGGGATGTCGTTGTGTTCGAGGATACGGACCAGTGCCGTGGCGAGTTCGGGGTCGTGGTGGTTGGCGAAGTGGTCGACGAAGTAGACGACAGGCCTGGGCCGTGTTTCCGGTCGTGGCCGGAACGACCACCGTCGCGGCAGGTTTCGCAGGAACGACCGGCGGGCCAGGGCCGGCAACCGGCGTTCGCGATGAATCCCCAGCAGTTTTTCGATCATCCATCGGGCGGGTGGCTGAGCCAGCAACCAGTTGGTCACTCGAGGGATCAGGCCACCCAGGGCACTCAGTTCGTGGATGCGGGCGGCGGCCCGGTCGGCCCGAGATCCTCCATCGACACCAACCCGGGCCGCCTTGGCCTCGACCATCATCTGGGGCACGTTGACGTTGCCCGGGCACTCGATTTGGCACTGCTTGCAGTTGAAGCACAACGAGGCGAGTTGTCCGAGTTCGTCGGATGCGAGGGACTCGAGGCCGAGCGAGTTGTACACAGTCCGGATCGCGTTGGCCTTCGCTCGCGGGCTGGCATGTTCGGACGGGTCGATCCGAAAAAAGGGACACATCCGCTGCAGCGGCGAGATGGTGCGGCAGGCTGCACAGCCGTTGCACTCTCCGGCCGCGTCGGCCAACTCCTCGGGTCCCCACGAGAATCCCAGTGGGACCAGTTCGGGATCGGTCGGGCCGGAAGCTCCCGCAGCCGGTGCGGCCGAGGGCTTCACCGGTCCCGCGGTCCGAAACTCGAGCCGACTCAACCGGCGTTCGTCGGAGATGATCTTGCCGGGGTTGAGTCGTCCCTGGGGGTCGAAGAGATCCTTGATGAACTCGAAGACACGATAAAGCGGTCCGTACTGGTCTCTGACGAACGGCGTCCGCGAGAGTCCATCACCATGCTCGCCACTGATCGTCCCACCCATCCGGAAGACCTCCTCGTAGAGGTCCGTGGCCAACGTCTCGAGCCGGGCGCCCCCGTCGGTGGACGGGGACGGCAGAAACGGTCGGAGATGCAGTTGCCCGGCGGCGGCATGTGCGTACAACGACGCGGTGACCTCGTGCTCCTGGAACACTCTCTGCGCCGCAGTGAGGAACTCGTGGAGCTGTTCGGGCGGAATCGCGATGTCTTCGACGAACGGCAACGGGCGAGTGGTGCCTTTGAGCCGTGTCAGCAGCGGTACGACCCGCTGGGGCAACGACCAGAGGAACTCGACGTCGTCGAAGGAATGGGCTTCGAAGGCGACTCGGGTTGACTGGGCGGTGGCCCGCGCCGCCGAGACCACCCGGGCAATGCGTTCTCGTGTCTCTCGTTCACTCATCCCGGCCTGTTCGATGATCAGTGCGGCTTCGCTGCCGACGGGGATCATCGACTCGAACCGGGGATCCGAATCGCGGCCCAGGCTCAGCACTCGTCGGTCCATCAGGTCGCAGGCCGAGGGTTGCAGGGCAGCGATCGCCTGCACGCACCGGGTGGCCTCTTCGAGTGTCCCGAACAGCAGCAGCACGATGCCGCGGTGTTCGGGCAGTGGAGAGGTGTGCAGCGTGGCGCGGGTGAACAGCCCGAGCGTGCCTTCGGAGCCGACCAGGAGGCGAGCCAACTCGAGCCGGTTGTCGGCCAGAACGCCCCGAAGATGGTAGCCGCTGCAGTTGCGTTGCAGGCCGGGTTGCCGCTCGCGGATCAACTCGTCGTTCTCTCGCAGGATCCGCTCGAGGCCGTCGCAGAGTCGCTGGTGGGGATCGGTGAGATCGACGATGCCGCCGACGGCTCTCTGCACCAACGGTTCGCTTGCCGCCTCGATCACCGAACCGTCGCCGGTGACCAGTTCCAGCCGTTCGACGTGATCCCGTGTTGAACCGATCCGCACAGACCGCGATCCGGCGGCGTCGACGGCCAGCATGCCGCCGATTGTCGTGACCGGTCCGTTGGAGGGGTCGGGGGGAAAGTAGCGTCCCAGCGGTCGGAGCTGACGGTTGAGTTCGTCTCGAACCACACCCGGTTCGACGGTCACCGTTTCCGCGTCGATTGAAAGAATGTGGTGGAGGTGCCGGGAGAAGTCGACGAC
The DNA here is from genome assembly GCA_963582065.1 of Planctomycetota bacterium. Classification (GTDB taxonomy): domain Bacteria; phylum Planctomycetota; class Planctomycetia; order Planctomycetales; family Planctomycetaceae; genus UBA8437. Next base: position 81,015 of record CAUZRQ010000001.1, read on the forward strand.
GATGCCCGCTCCCAGGCATCCGCCGGCCACGCCGCTTCCGGCTCCCCGTGGAAACACCCCGAGGTCGGCTTCGGTCGCGTAGTTGACAATGGCGACGACATCGTCCCGCGTCCGCGGGCGGGCGACGGCCAGCGGTTGGATCTCGTAGAGGCTCGCGTCGCTGGCGTAGAGAGCCGTCGAGAGTGAGTCGACGAGCAGTTCACCCTCGAGCACACTGCCCAGGTCCTCGATCATCCGCTGGCGTTGCTCTTCCACGCGTGCGCGGCTCCGGGGGACTCGTCGAAGAATTCGTAGTGAGGCCGAATCGGGTCATCATCCCGACGGACGGACTCGTGTCCGTCACGGGTCTGTGTCACCATTCGGAGATGGTGCAGAAGCGGTGGGAGGGTGGCGGAGCGCCTCCTGGCGGTACCGCTCGGCACGCTCGTGGTTGAACCGCTCGTAGCCGTCGGTCGGCCCGTCCAGACGGTGGCGGGACTGGCAACGGTAACAGACCAGCACATCCTTCATCAGACTATACAACGCCAAATCGACCAGTGCGAACACCATCAGGATGCCGATCGCCACGCCCGGACGGTACTGGTACCAGGCGACGGTCGAGAGGACGCCGCCGAGCACGACCAGGCCCAGTCCGATGGCGTGTGGGAAGTCCTTCTGTCGCCAGAGATCTCCTTCGCCGCACAGCAGGCACTCGGCCAGCCGATCCTCCTCCCACGCCGTGACCGGAATCGAGGCTCCGAAGTCACACGCCGGGCAGTCCAGTCGGCCATCGTCCAGCCCTTCGGAGACCCGGCTGGTCTGCTTGCATCGCGGGCATGTGAAATCAAGCTGCATCGTCGAGCTGGTCTCGGACGGGGGGGCGGCGGGGCTGTTTGAGGTGAACGGGGAAGGGGGCTTGGTTGCCGTCAGACCGGCAGTGACAGGTCGCGAGAGAGCAGGGTGGCGGCCAGTTCACCGGTTACCGTCAGGATCACGCCCGTGTAGAGTACCCCGGTGGCGGCCTGGGTGTTGCGGTACTTGAGGATTCTCCAGACCATCACGACGACGACCAACGGTCCAATCAACCCGACCAGCCACCTGAGTGCCAGCAGCGCCACGTGGTAGCCGGTGCCTGGCAGTTTGTCGACCAACGACAGCCCGATCGTCGCCAGGACGATCCGCAGCAGCGTGGCGACGCCAAAGACGGCGTTGAGTCGCCACAGGGGGGCCAGCGACATGCCGGTGGCCGTCAGGTACCAGTGTCCCAGCAGCATGCTGACCATCGCCGAGCCCAGCAGCAGGGCGGTCGCGAGTTCGGAGGCGATCACCAGCAGCAGTTGCGGCGAGGAGATCGGGGCGGCGGGCCAGGCCGGACCGATCAGCAGCACCACGGAGAGTCCGGTGACGGCGGCGATGCAAGCGGTGCCCGGACGACGTCGTCCCAGGGCCCAGGCGACGCTGCCGAAATAGGCCACCACAGCGGTTGCTGTCAACAACCAGGTGTCGGCGGCTGAGCCGAGCAGGACATCGATTCCCGCTGAGGAAGCTCCGGTGGTTTCGCCCGACAGTCCGGATCCGAGCAGGGCGGCGAGAACGGCGAGGCCGAGGACGATCAGCATCTGAATCCGGAAGAATCCGTCAGTGATCTGTCGCCGTGGTGCCAGCCACCACGCCAGGCTCATTCCGCAGATCAACCGGATGGCGAACTGGGTGATCACGGGGATCCTCCGACGCGAACGAACCGATCTCAGCGACGATTGATCAGCGACATGACCTCGGCACGGCTCGACTGGTTGGTCTTGAACAGACCCCGCACCGCACTGGTGACCGTCAAGCTGCCCGGCTTGCGGACACCGCGGATCGTCATGCAGGTGTGAGTGGCCTCGAGCACGACCACGACGCCCTTGGCGTCGAGTTCCGTGTCGAGCAGGTCGGCGATCTGATCGGTCATCCGTTCCTGGACCTGGGGCCGGTGCGAGATTTCCTCGACCACCCGTGCCAGCTTGCTCAGGCCGGCGATCCGCCCGTTGGGCAGGTAACCGACATGGGCCACTCCCATGAACGGCAACAGATGGTGTTCGCAGAGACTGTTGAAGCTGATCTCGCGGACCAGCACCAACTCGTCGAACTGCTCCTCGAAACACTTCCGCAGGTGTCTCGCAGGGTCGGAGTGCAGCCCGGCAAACAACTCGGCGTACATTCTCGCCACCCGTTCGGGCGTCTCGAGCAGGCTCGCACGCTCGGGATCTTCACCGATCGCCTCGAGGATCTCTCGAACGGCAAGGGCGATCCGCGGTTGATCGACCGGCGATGTGGGAAGTGAGGTGCCGGCGGCGTCGACTTCGTAGGTGCTGCTGGACATCGTTGGCTCGTACGTTGGGACCCCGCCGAAAGCTGAATCGTGAGAGGTTCTCACAAGAGATCTGTGGCCGGGTCAGTTCAGACTGTAGGGGGGAGGAAAGACCGAGGGGCGGCCGACACCGGATCCGATGCAGTTCCTGAGCTCGTCGAGCACCAGCAGTGAACGGGCTGCGACGTCGGATGTCTCAAGAATCGATTGCGCCACGTCGGGCTCCAGTGGAAGAGAGTAGGCGATCACGTCGCAGAGACCACCCAGCGGAAGATCGGCATCAAGCGAATCGTGGAAGGTGCGGTCGAAGTCGCAGCCGGCTGCCACCTGCTGGAATCCGACCAACAGTTCGCGTTGCCGGCGGAGTCGTTCGTCACGCGACAGTCCCGTCGGCATATCCGGACACAGTTCGGTCCGAGCGATTCGGTATGCGGCCGACGAATGGTCCTCGTCGAGTATCTCGGCCCGGGCCAGGCCTTCGAGCACGATCTGGTAGCGTCCGTCGGGAAGCAGTTTCGACGAGGTGATACGGCCGATGCAGACCGTCGAGCAGATCGGTGCCGACTTCGTCTCGTAGGTCTCTTCCCAGCCCGTCTCCAGCAGCGCCATCGCGATCAGGCCGTCTCCGGACAATGCGTTGGCGACCATCTGCCGGTAGCGAGGCTCGAAGATCATCAGCGGCAGCAACGCGTTGGGGAACAGCACCGTATCGGGCAAAGGAAACAACGGCACGTGGCCGGTGAAATTCCGCAGCTGTTCAGGATCTGATCCGAATGGAGTCATGAAGTCGGGATCGCGATACGTGGAATGAGAGATTCGTTGATCATCACGTCGGTGGGGTAATCGTTGCCGGCGTCAAGCAGTTCCTGGAAGCAGGCCTGGAGGTCGTTGAGCAGCTTGTCGAGGTCGAGGCCCATGTAGGGAGACGGATAGTCTTCAAGGTAGCCCCTGCACGAGTGATACAGTTTGCGGGCGCCCCCGAGATTTCCGTTGCCGAAATGAAACAGGGACACCGCGACCTGGATCAGTCCCTGGTAGAACCGCCGCTGGTCACCGACGATGTCCGACCAGAGTTCCTCCAGGATGTCATGGCATTCGAAGAAATACTGTTCATTGAACAGCTGCAGTCCTTCAAGATACTGGGGCGGATAGGGCGGGGGGGGGTCTATTGGCATCAGACGATTGCGGTCGGACGACCGCCGCGTATGATCTCTGAAGTGGTCACGCCGGACCAACGTGGTCCGACCCCGGCCCGGGTTTTGCGGGCCTGTTGCTTCGATTCTAAGGAGCCGCCGTCAGCGGTGTCCATCGGGCGGTTCTCTGCTGTCATGGTTTGATTCATGGTCAGGTCGGGTTGTAGCGTTCCCAACGATGAGACTAAGTCTCGGGCCAGGAAGGTCCTGCGGGGGCTCAAGCGGGCCTACCCCGATGCCGAGTGCGCCCTGCGCCACGACGGCCCGTTCCAGCTGTTGGCCGCCACGATTCTCTCGGCACAATGCACCGACGAACGCGTCAACATGGTGACACCGGTGTTGTTCGAGAAGTTCCCGACGGCCGAGCAGTTGGCCAAGGGGCGGATTCGAGACATCGAGCGGATCGTCAAGTCGACCGGCTTCTTCCGTGCGAAGGCCAAGAGTCTCAAGGGAATGGCCCGGGGCCTTGTCGCCGATCACGGTGAGGAGTTTCCCCGGGACGTCGAGGACCTGATCAAGCTGCCTGGTGTCGGACGCAAGACGGCCAACGTCGTGCTGGGAGTCTGCTATGGCATCGCCAGCGGGGTGGTCGTCGACACGCATGTCAAACGGATCAGCAACCTGCTGGGCCTGACCACCGAGGCCAATCCCGAGAAGATCGAGCAGGACCTGATGGGATTGCTCCCCGAGAAGGAGTGGATCGACTACTCGCATCGGATCATCCACCACGGGCGGAAGATCTGCATCGCCCGACGTCCGCAGTGCCGGGAGTGTCCGCTGTTGGGGTGCTGCCAGCGGGTGGGGTTGCCGGCGTTGGAGTCGTGAGTGGGGACCGGGTCATGAGGAACCCGAACGTGGCATCCCGATTCCTGAGTTCTCGTGAATTCGACGACGCGTGTCTGATTGTTGTGTTGTGTTGTGAGCTGTGATCGGCCAGAGGGTTGTTGCAAGTGCGACTGATTGGGACTAGGTTGTCTCGCGTTGATCGTCGTGGACGAGCTCCACGGGATTGACCGGGCTTGGGGACACAGGTCTGAAGGGACGCTGCCATGATCCTGACCGGGTCGGAAATCACCTCGCAAATGGGCGACAACATCCTGATCGAACCGTTCGATCAGGATCGTCTCAATCCCAACAGCTACAACCTCAGCCTCCATAACGAACTCCTTGTCTATGAGGAGATCGTGCTGGACATGCAGCGGCCCAATCGCTTCCGCCGCTACACGATCCCGCCCGAGGGCTTCGTGCTCAATCCCAACCAGCTGTACCTGGCGCGGACGGTCGAACGGACCGAGACACACAACCTGGTGCCGATGATCGAGGGCCGCAGTTCGGTGGGACGGCTGGGGCTGTTCGTTCATTGCACCAACGGGTTCGGCGACGTCGGCTTTAGCGGGTACTGGACCCTCGAGATGTACGCCGTGCAGCCGATACGAGTTTATTCGGGGGTGCCGATCTGCCAGATCTCCTACCACTCCATTTCCGGGGAAGTGACCGAGTACAAGAGCGACAAGTACCAGCACAACGAGGACATCCAGCCGAGCCTGCTGTTCAAGGAATTTCAGCAGCAGCTGGATCCGCAGATGCGGTTGAGCTTCGGGCAGGAGATGGCCGAGTAGGTTCCTGCTCCGGAGGGGCGGCCGCTCATTTCTTCGGGGACGGAGTCGCCTCGGGTTCGGGGCCGAACATCTCTGGTTCGACCGGGATCATCTCCATCGGTCCCACGCTGTCGATCAGTTCGAGCGGCTTGTTGGTGATCTGCGAGATGTAGAACTGGGCAAGCGGTCGGAGGTGCGAGTCGGGGACGTCGTTGAGGAGCCGGGTCAACTCGTCACCGGCCTGGTTGACCCGCCCGGCTTCGAGGTGGCACATCGCGACGTTGAACAGGATCTCGCTCTGCATGCTCGGGTGCAGCAGCACGAGGTTCATCGTCGAGTTGAGCTGGTCGAAGGGCCACTGCAGGGGTGGGAGAACCAGCGGCAGCTTCCTGAGAGCGTCTCCGAGCCGTCGTTGTTCGAGCTGGGCCAATTCCCCCTGCCACAGCTGGTTGGCCTGTTCGTAGTCGGCATAGGCCAGCCTGCTGATCGCCAGCGTGGTCCGGCTGGCGGCTCGATCTCCCTGCTCACCGAGCTCCTGGAACATCTCGTCAAGAGTCATGGCGGTGGTCTCGTCGCGGAAGATCCCGGCTTCCATCATCCATTGTGCCTTGAGCAACCGGACTTCAGGGCTGGCCGCCAGCTGCGCGTCGTCGTTGATCAGTTTGAGCGCCGTGCCGATGAAGACCCCTCGGCCGGGTTGTTCCTCCGTCAGCCGCATCGCGTGTTCGAGTCGGTTGGGCGTTTCGCCGCCGTCTTCGGTGTTGAATCTCTCGTCGATCTCTTTCTTGACCCCTTCGACTTCGCTGATCAGGTCCTGCAACGGATCGTCGACTTCGCGTCGCCGCAGTTCGATCTGTTGCTCGCCGGCTCCCTTGGGCAGCGGGGTGAGTTCATCGAATTGTTTCAACGAGTCGAGAGCGAGGTCCTGTCGATTGAGTCGCCGGAACCTCTGGTAGCGGGTGAACAGCGCCTCGGCGTTATTCCGGTCGAGCTCGATGGCCTGGTTGAGTGCCAGGATCGACTCGTAGTATCGACGTTTGGCCCAGGGCGAACTGAGGTCACCCCCGCGGAAAGCCGATTCGATGTCGTCGAGACAGGCGTAGGCGATGCCCAGCACCATGAAACCGTTGGCATCATCGGGTACAGCCGTCAGTCCTTCGTTGGCGGAACGGATGGCCATATGAGCGATCGCGGCGGTCTGGGCCAGGACGGCCAGCGCCGCCCGGCTGTTTGGGCCTCCGGTCAGCTCCTGGTTGGCCACCCTCAACCCGACTTCCTGCAGAGCCTGCTGGTATCCGGGGTTGGACTGGCTGCTCTTGAGGATCTGCGCCAGGTGGGAGGCCCGGGCGATCGACGGCACCACGGTGCGGCGCTTCTGGGTGAGGAAGCTGGTGAAAGAGGTGTCACGTCGAGCCAACTCGGGACGAGGTTCGAGCTTGTCGGTGACCGTGCGGAACGCCGACTCGACGAAATCGCTGGAGTGAGAATCCAGGAACGGAACGATCGAATTGTCGGCGTCGTCCCTGCGATAGAATACGGCGGTGGTGGACCCGATCTTCACCAGTTGCCAGTGGTTGGGGTACTGCAGCAGGTCGAACATCGAGAGATAGTCGGGCGAGGTGGAGCCGTGGAGCCGGGGCAGCACGTGAGTGATTCGGTAAGTCCCGAAGGTCGACCGCCAGAGGCGGGCGTCACCGGTCTGGGGCACGTCGCCGCGCATCGAGGCGGTCGAGGCGTTGGCATCGAGATCGGATCGGTCGAGTCTCTCGCGGGCCTCGGCTCCACCCGGCGGCAGAATCACCTCCAACGCGTCGGGAGTCTCGTTGGCCACCTGCACACGGACCACCTGCCGGCCCTGGCCGGTGCCGACCACCAGCCGCCGCAGCCGCAGTGCGGCTCGTGTCCGCCGGTGCAAGCTCAGCAGGTCATCGTCACCGCTTCCGGCATACAGTCTCATCCGGCTGTCGACAAACGGTCGATGCCCCACCCAGATCATCAGGTCTCCCTGCTCGGGAACGAAGTTGAAGCCGCGGTGCTTGTCGTCCTGGCCCAGATCACGGTAGACGGCCAGTCGGCCGGCCGAGCGGATCACCAGGAAATCGTGGCCGGGTTCGGAGCCACGGATGGTCCATGTCGAACCGGGGCGGCGGACGGACAGGTTCATCTCTTCGGGGAGACTGATCTTGTTGGTGGTGAATTGCTTGCGGAGCGTGGTGTTCAGGTTGCCCCGATCGAGGTCATCGGCAAGGTCACCGGAGACGGTGAACAGGCGTTCGTTGAGATCGGCGGTCATTCCTTCGACGGCCGAGGACAGTGACGGGTCGAAGCCCAGCCCGAGCTTGCGGCCCCGTTCGGGTGTCAGCCGACCGCTGATCGCCAGAAAGGCCACGGCGAAAAAGGCCAGCACCGTCACCGATCGGCCACCTCGCGAAAACGCCAGGTCCCGTGGCTCGATGGTGTACTCCTGGGGAAACGAGACCTTGTACCAGTCCTGAGCGTTGAGACTCGCCAGCACCGCCGCGACCACCGCGGCTGGGGCCAGTTCCCGGGTCGCCAGGAGCGACAGCACGAACAGCCCCGCCAGCACGGCCACGTGCCCGTAGTCGGCTCGTCGACGGTTCAGGAAGATCGCGACCCCGGCGGCGACCAGCACCAGCAGACCGGCGATCACGTGGTAATTCAGCCACGACCAGTTTCCCCACTGCCCCCGGTGATAGACGATCGCCGTCAGCGGGTAGTGTTGCAGCCGGTCGATTGCAGTCGGTTGATCCAGTCCCAGCAGGTTGTAGGCCTGCAGAGCCGGGTACTCGGTTCCGTAGAGCACAAACGGGGCCAGCAGTGCGTCGACGTGGAAGGGGTTGACCAGGCAGGCCACTGCCACGCCACCGGTCACCTGCCAGTACAACTTCCGGTGTTCGTGTGAGGCCAGTCCGGGTCGGTTCACCCGGTTTCCCAGGTATTCGCCGAGGCCGTAGAGCAACAGCAACAGCAGGCCGATCCAGGCCCGGGGATCGAGGTTGACCCACAAAACCTGCACTCCGACCAGCGCCCACAGGTCACGAGACCGTCCCGAGAGTCCAAAGCGGTGCAGCAGCCACACCTGCACAGCCAGGCCCAGCAACGTCACCGATTCGGGGCCGGCCACGAATTGCGGGAACGCCGCCAACAACGCCACGGCGGCCATCACCGATGTCCACCAACTGGGCAGGCCCGGTCGAGAAATGTGGACCATGAGCCCCAGTGTCAGCCCGGCCATCACCGCGGCGAACAGCGTCAGGAAGATCTCCTGTCCGGGCAGGGCGTACAGGCCGGCCAGGATCAGATCGGTGCCCCAGCCGAGGTTCACCCACGCGCGATCGGTGGCCGTCAGGCTGAAGACGTCGTTTGAGGGTGGCAGCAGGCCGTGTGAGGCCATGTACTGGCCACTGGCAGTCCTGAGCAGAGTCGTTGTCTGATGAATCCCGTAGCAGCCCAGCAGAACCGCCAGCAGAACGATGGCCCAGCGGAGCATGAAGTCGCCCCGCTCGGCTTCCTCCTCGACCAACTCGGGCGTCAGAGGTTCCCACTCGGGGAGGTCCTCTTCGGAGGCCGTAGCCGGTTCTGACGACTCGGTGTCTTGAGCCACGTCGGGGGTGTTCGGTTCGGATTCCCCGTCAGCTGGCTCGGTCGACTCTGTCGAGTCGTCGACCGGGTCGGCGGTATCGTCATTGCGGGTCTCGTCGTCGTCGAATCTCACGGCGATGAATCCAGGAGAGAGAGGTGAGGGGAAGATAACAGGGGACTGTTGTTGGGGAACTCGTCAGCCGATTTGATCGGATCCGACCCAGGGACGGAGGATTTCGGGGATGCGGATCGTGCCATCGGCCTGCTGGTGGTTTTCGAGCAGGGCGATCAGGACTCTCGGGGTGGCCACGGCGGTGCCGTTGAGCGTGTGAACGAATTCTGTGCCCTTCTTGCCGGGAGTCCGGCAGCGGATGCCCAGCCGCCGGGACTGGTAGTCCGTGCAGTTGGAAGCCGAGGTGACTTCACCCCAGGCCCCGCCGTCTCCCCGACCGGGCATCCAGGCCTCCAGGTCGAATTTTCTGTATGCCGGTCCGCCCAGGTCGCCCGTACAGGTGTCGACCACTCGATAGGGGATTTCAAGTGCCTGGAACAGGCCCTCCTCGATTTCTACGACCTCATCGTGGAACGCGTTGGAAGCCTCGAGCGTCGGTTCCGTAAAACCGAACATCTCGACCTTGGTGAATTGGTGAACACGGTAGATGCCGCGAGTGGCCCGGCCGTGAGCTCCGGCCTCGGTGCGGAAACAGTGCGAGATCCCGGCACAGCGGAGTGGCAGGTCGTCGATTTCGAGGATCTGGTCTTTGAGCGCGCCACCGAGCGTGATTTCGGCGGTGGCGACCAGGCTGAGTTCGGAGTTTTCGATCGAATAGATCTGCGATTCGGGACCCCGGGGCAGAAACCCGATACCCTCGATGATCTCGTCTTTTGCCAGGTCCGGCGTGGTCATCAGGGTGAAACCGGCTTCGCGCAGCCGCGTGACAGCCAAATGCATCAGGGCCATCTCGAGCAGCACGGCCTCGTTCTTGAGGAAGTAGAAGCCGTGTCCGGCGACGCGGGATCCCGCGTCGAAGTCGATCAGGTCGTGTGTCTCGGAAATCGTCACGTGGTCCCGGGGTTCGAAGTCGAACTCGGGCACCTCCCCCCATCGCCTCAACTCGACGTGGCCGTCGTCGCCGAATGCGACCGGGGCGTCGGGGTGTGTCATGTTGGGGATGCGAGATTGCCTGCTTCGCAGGTCGGCTTCGACCTCGGCCAACTCGTCGTCCAATCCCTGCAATTGCTCTCGCAACTCGCGACCACGGGTGATCAGGGTCTGTTTGGCCTCGTCACTCTCGGCGGTGGGAATCTGGGAGGAGGTTGCCTTCTGCTCTCGCCTCAGCTCGTCGCCGGAAGTGATCAGCTCGCCACGACGTCCCCGGAGAGCGACGATCTGGTCGAGGTCGACTTCGACTCCGCGGTTGCGACAGTTTTCGGCCACAGGTTCGAGGTTGTCACATATGTACTGCAGGTCGAGCATCGATCCGCACGGGCTCCGACGAAGAGGTGTGGGGGGGACGGGAAATGTGTGTGCGGTGGATTGGAAAGAGGGGGTGAAGGAGCAACGGGGCGAGTTGGTCTCGGATCCACAGGCGTGTCGGCTGACGTGTCAGGCGGACAGAGGCAGGATTATCGAATTGCCCTCATGTTTTTAGTCGTCGTTGCCAAGTGGCATCACGTCGCTGTCGTCAATCTCGGAAAGCCGGAGATCTGGCAACTCCGGCAGGTCTGCCACCGACGCGGGCTCGGCCACCAGCAGGTCACCATCCGGTTCAGGCACGACCACCGGAACGTCCTGGCTGACATCGGCTGCCCCATCCGGTTCGGGTGCCAAGGCGTCCTCGTTCACGAACCGGAAGCGGACGTCGCCGATGGCCAACTCGTCGCCCGGACGCATTGTCCTGGCCCGCTCGACCCTCTGACCATTGATGTAGATGCCATTCATGCTCCCCAGGTCGCGGACCACCAGTTGGTCATTGACGATGGCCAGGCAACAGTGCTTACGCGACACGCGTTGGCTGTCGTTCAACACCACGTCGCACTCTTTGTCACGGCCGATGAAGATCACCGGCTTGTCGAGCGTGATCGACGCAATATCGGTGAGCGATTCGAGTCGAGCGGCCATGGCGTATCGGGGTTAGGACTGGTCGGGGAACAGCCGAGATCGTGGGTGGGCCGGCAAGGACACCGGGGGTGTCTTGCCGCTTCGTTCGGCAGCTTCCGCCGTTGAGTTCATTCTACACTCTAGGTTCGGCACGATACACATGTGGTTGTCCGGGATGGCGGAAGTCCCGAACCACACCGGTTGCGTCGCGTCAGGCAACCGGGCGAAAAGGGGCGAGACGGGACGAGATGGCCGGTGGTGCCGGTTGTGCCATCGTGGGAACGGTTCGGTGTCTCTCGGGTCAGCCGGTCGGGGGTGGCACACCCAGTGACTTGCCGCCGTCGATGCCGATCGCTGTTCCGGTGACCATGGCCGCCTGGTCGCTGACCAAAAACAGCACCGAGGCAGCGATCTCCTCGGGGTCGATCATCCGGTCCCAGGCCGCAGCCAGCGGACTGGCGTCGATCATCGCCCGGGTCATCGCGTCGGGGTCGGCGGCCGATTCGAGGTCGGCGTTCATCATCGCCGTGTCCCCGACCGGTCCGGGGCAGACGGCGTTGACCCGGATTCGGTCGGGAGCCAGGCACAGTGCCAGGCTGCGGGTCAGCCCGACCACCGCCAACTTGCTGATCGAGTAGACCGGATCGTGAGAACGGGGCAGCAACCCGGCATTGCTCGACATGTTGACGATGGCACCGCCGCCGGCGGCCCGCATTGGTCTCACCGCGTGTCGGCAGCCGAAGAAGGCACCCTTCAGGTTCGTGTCGATACACGCGTCCCAGTCCGCCTCGGTGACCTCCTCAACCGGTTTCACCATGCCGATTCCGGCATTGTTGACCAGGATGTCCAGCCGTCCTGTCCGCTGGACTGCCTCGTCGATTGCCGAGGACAACTCGGCTTCCCGTCGCACGTCGCAGGTGATCTCGACAATCCCCAGTTCGTCGAATCGCTCGGCGTTGGCCTCGATGTGTCGGAAGTCGGCGGCCAGCACCGTCGCTCCATGTTCGGCCAGCAGGATGGCTGTTGCCCGCCCGATTCCGTTGGAAGCGCCCGTAACGATGGCTGTACGCCCCGTGAGGTCAATGGTGACGGTCATGTGGTATCCCCGGTTGTCGTTTCAGCCGAATTCTCAGGAATTCCAGCCCGCTCGAGATAGCGTTCCAACGATGCTAGCAGATTGTCTGAACACGCCTATTCTCAACGGATCCAAAATAAGCACGGTGTGTTTCAACTTCCATTGCAATAACAGGTTGCGCCGATTCGTGTGGTTGGAATCCAAAAAAATCGACAAAATAGAGACGAAGGTTTTCGGTGCTATTGTGGTTACTTGGATGACGTGGGAGGCTGTCCGGATGGAGCTGACCGAATCGGCTCGCAATACGGGCCCAGGGAGACTGGAAGCGATGCAATTGAGGCGGGAAACAGGTCAAAAGGCCGTGTGGTGTCGGTTGCTGGTCGCTGCAGCGTTGCTGGCCACCTTGGTGGCCCCCGGCAGCGGTCATGCCGCTGACAGGAAGAAGTCGAGCGGGAAGAAGACCACGGTAAGAAAGTCGGCGACCGGAAAATCGTCACCGCGTCGCCGTGGCACATCCAGGGCGGCCCTGACCGGGTCGGCTCGCGAGATCGTCGACTACACCAACGGCCAGATCAAGCAGGGATGGACCGACAACGAGATCAAGCCGTCGGCCATGGCGAGTGACGCCGAGTGGATCCGGCGGGTGCACCTGGACCTGGTCGGTGCGATCCCGTCGCTGGAGACCGTCGAGGCGTTCCTCAAGGACCGAGACCCGGCCAAGCGAACCAAGCTGATCGACAACCTGTTGGATGATCCGGGTTACGTCCGCAACTTCACGACGATCTGGAGCAACCTGCTGATCGGTCGACGGACGCCACGGCGTGTCAGCCGTGGCGGGATGCGGAAATTCCTCCGCGAGGCGTTTGCTCGGAACCGTCCGTGGGACAAGGTCGTCTTTGACCTGGTCTCGGCCGAGGGCCATTTTGAACGTAATGGAGCGGTCAACTACCTGCTGGCTCAGATGACGATGCGGGACGACGGTGTGCAGGCGACCGCCAAGACGACGCGGTTGTTCATGGGGATCCAGGTCCAGTGCACGCAGTGTCACAACCACCCGTTCAACGACTGGAAGCAGAACCAGTTCTGGGAATTCAACAATTTCTTCCGTCAGGCCCGCCGTGTCGATCACCGCAAGTACGATCCCAAGAGCGGTCGCATGGTCGATGATTACTCGGAACTGGTCTTCACCGATTTCAACGAGAAGGTCTTTTTCGAGCAGCGGGCCGGTACGCTCCAGATGGTCGAGCCGCGGTTCTTCAAGACCCGGATCGATGCCAAGTCGTCGACCGATCTGCGGAAGGAGTTGGCCAGGCTGATGGTGGCCGGCGAAAACCCGTTGATCGCCAAGGCGATGGTCAACCGGATGTGGGGACAGTTCTTGGGCTACGGTTTCACCAAGCCGCTGGACGACATGGGTCCGCACAACCCGTCGACGCACCCGGAATTGCTCGATCGGCTCTCACGAGAATTCGTCAAGTCCGGCTACGACATCAAGCAACTGGTCCGGTGGATCTGCAATACCGAGTCGTATCACCTGACCAGTCGGTTGGGGGCTGGCAACGCGGTCGATAATCCGGCCGCCGGCGAGTCGCCGTTGTTCAGCCACATGTACGTCAAGGGTCTCGAAGCCGAGCAACTCTACGATTCGCTGATCATCGCCACCGGGGCTCACAAGGCGGGTGGTTCGGGCTGGGAGGAGTCCGAGCGGCAGCGGCAGACGTGGTTGCGCCAGTTCGTGATTGCTTTCGGGACCGACGAGAACGACGAGGCGACGACCTTCAACGGGACAATTCCCCAGGCGCTGATGATGATGAACGGAGACCTGGTTGATAAGGCGACCAGTGCCGAGCGGGGCAGTTTCCTGAACAAGATGCTCTCCGGACCCGGTACCGATGCCACTCGCGTCCGGCGTTTGTTCCTCTCGACACTCACCCGGGAACCCACCCGTCGCGAACTCGCGGCGGCTCAACAACTGCTCAAGGAAAACCGCAACAGCCCGATCACGGCCTACCAGGACCTCTACTGGGCGTTGCTCAATTCCAACGAGTTCATTTTCAACCACTAAGTCAAAACGGACACTCACCAGGCGGGAGAGACGTACTTGAGTTCGTCTCGGTTTTTGTAGGGACCCCGCGACAACACTTCGACGGGCCCCATAGAAAGGGAAAGACTGATGCACCTTCCGACACCCCAGGGCATGAGCCGACGGCACTTCATGCAACACATGGCCACTGCCGCCGCCACCGCGCCCGCTCTGCAGTTCATTTCGGACCTCAGGACGCACGCCGAGGACATCAAGAAGGCGCAGAAGGCCTGCATCCTGATGTGGATGGGCGGTGGACCTCCGACGATCGACATCTGGGACCTGAAGCCCGGATCGAAGAACGGCGGCGAGTTCCAGCCGATCGACACCAAGGGTGACTTGCAGATCAGCGAGCACATGCCCAAGACGGCGATGCAGATGGACAAGCTGAGCGTGGTCCGCTCGATGAGCACCCGCGAGGCCGACCACGGGCGAGGTCGCTATTACATGCACACCGCGTTCGTCCCCAATCCCACCGTCGTCCATCCGACGTTCGGTAGCGTGGTCAGCCAGGAACTGGGTGCGAAGCGGTCGTCGCTTGAGATCCCGGCTTTCGTGTCGGTCAACGCTCCTTCGGGCAGCCCCGGTTTTATGGGCGCCCGGCACGCGCCGTTTGTCGTCAGCAGCAATGGCCAGATCCGCAATGCCAGCCTCGGCGACAAGAAGGATCGACTTGGCCAGCGGCTGCGGATGCTCAGCGTCATCGAGACGAACTTCATCAACTCCAAGCGGGGCGAGATGCCCAAGGGCCACCGGGAGATCTACAAGAAGGCGGTCAACCTGATGACCAGCAAACAGATGGAGGCCTTCAAGGTGGCCGAGGAGTCGCAGGAGACCAAGGACGCCTACGGCACCGGCGGATTCGGCCAGGGCCTGTTGATGGCCCGTCGACTGGTCGAGACGGGAGTTCCGTTCGTCGAGGTCGGCATGGGCGGCTGGGACCTCCACAACAACGTCTTCAACACGCTGAGTACTCAGCGGCTGCCGCAGCTCGACCAGGGCATCGGCGCGCTGACGGCCGACCTGGCCCAGCGTGGCATGCTTGACGATGTGGTGCTGGTCTGGATGGGCGAGTTCGGCCGCACACCGCGGATCAACCAGAACGTCGGACGCGACCACTGGGCCGCGAGCTGGAGCGTGATGGTCGGCGGTGGCGGGCTCAAGGGCGGCCAGGCTGTCGGAAAGACCGACCGCGATGGAGTCCGCGTTGACGGGAAGGCCTACCTCCCCGGCGACATCTGGGCCACCGTGTCGCACGCACTGGGGATCCCGTCGAAGACCGTCCATCGGTCGAAGCGGGGACGCCCGATGAAGTTGGCCAACGGCGGCGCGCCGATCAAGGAACTGATCGGCTGACCGTCCGTCACTGGTCGTTTCACCGCTCGAGTCCTGGCTCGCATCAACCAGGCCGAGCGGTGATGGCGGCCGGGCGGTTCTGTTCGACGCATTTCAAGACACCCAACACAAATCCACCACGCTAGGATCGTCGCTCGTGTCCGATTTCCGGATCAGCACCGAGACCGAAGGGACCGAAGCCGCGGTGTCGGCTTCGGATCCCCGTGAGGAGTTCATCAAGCTCTTCACCAAGTACCAGCGACGCGTCTTCCTGTTCATCCTCTCGCAGGTCCCCAACCCGGTGGATGCCGAGGAGATTCACCAGGAGACCAACGTGATCATCTGGCGAAAGTTCGACCGGTTTGAACTGGGAACCAACTTCCTGGCATGGGCTTGCCAGATCGCCAGCTACGAGGTGTTGAAGTATCGCGAGCGTCAGCGACGTGACCGGCATCTCTTCAGCGACGAATTCGTCCGCCAGGTGGCCAGCGATGCGATCGAGCAGGCCGATGATCTCGAACAACGACGGCAGCACCTGGCTGTTTGTCTCAGCAAGCTGAGGAACGAGGATCGTGAGTTGATCCAGCAGCGGTATTCGGTCGGGAAATCGGGCAAGAGCGTGGCCGAGCTGATCGGTCGACCGATCAACTCGGTCTACCAGTCGCTCTCCCGCATCCGCCGCACGCTGCTGGAGTGCGTGAACCGACAGATCCAGGCACAGGCGACACCATGAGTGTCGACAGTCTCCAACATGAAGAACTGGTGCAGCTGCTCGAGGCGCTGTGCGAGGATCGCCTCGACGGTGTCCAGGGGGCGCGGCTCGAGGAGATCGTGCTTGGTGACGAGGACGCCCGGCGGGTGTATCTCGAGTACATCTCGCTGCACGGTACGCTCTATTGGGATGCCGCTCGTGCCATCGACGACGGGTCCGAGTTGGCCGGTGTCGAGGTGGCCGCAGCCGGTACGATCGGCACGCTGTCAGCCACCCGCCGCAGGGTTCTGTCAGCCGCGGCTGTGTTGACCGCCGCCGCCGCCGCCGCCCTGCTGCTGGCTGTCGGACTCTCGTGGTGGCCGGCCGGCCCATCCGGCGGCGCGGACGTCGCGGATGTCGAAACGTCCAATCCCCCGGTCGTCGACAGTGTCACGGACCCGCCCGTTGCCGGCAGTGAAACGTCGCGGCGGCAGCCGGCGACGATCGAGTCGCCGCCGGCACGCCCGTTGGCGAACAAGGTGGAGAAGAGAAACACCGTCGAGAGGGTGGTCTCGCCGGAGAGCATCGATCCGGACATCAAGTCCGCCACGAATCTCAGGCCCGGTGCCGGTTCACTGGACGAGATCGTCGGGTTTGTCGACGGCCGCCTGTCGGCACAGTGGCGAGAGTCCGAGGTCGTTCCCTCACCGGTCGCATTGGATGCCGAGTGGCTGCGTCGTATCTACCTGGACATTGTTGGCCACATCCCGCCGACCAGCGACGTGATCGCATTCCTGAAGGACCGCCGTCCCGAGAAGCGTGGCGAGGTGATCGACCGGTTGTTGGACGACACCGATTATGTCCGCCACTCGACCACCATCTGGTCCAACCTGTTGGTGGGTCGGGTCGAGCGTCGCGAGGTGAACCGACCGGCATTCGAGAAGTTTCTCCGCGAGTCGTTTTCCAGGAATCGGCCGTGGAACGAGGTGGTTGGTGAACTGGTGGCTGCTCACGGTCGCAACGATCAGAACGGGGCCACCAACTTCCTGTTGGCGCATCTGAACAACGACGCCACTCCGGCCACGGCGATCACCGCTCGCCTGTTCCTGGGGACCCAGGTCCAGTGCACCCAGTGTCACAATCACCCGTTCAACAACTGGCAGCAGCAGCAGTTTCACGGTCTGAGTGCCTTCTTCAAGAGCACTCGTTCCAAACCGGTTCGTGGAACGGACGCCTACGCATTGGTCAGCGAGCCGTTTGAAGAGCACCCGTTTTACGAGGATCGCCGGGGCGTGCTGCACATGGCTCCGGCGCGGCTGGGTGGCCAGAGAGTGGACCTGGAGGGGAACGAGCATCCCCGAGGTGAACTCGCCCGCCTGATGACCGGAGACAGCGATCCCCGGCTGGCTCGGGCGATGGTCAACCGCACCTGGGCCCGGTTGCTGGGTCACGGGTTCACAACCCCGGTCGACGACATGGGGCCGCACAACCCGCCGTCGCATCCCAAAGTGCTCGATCGTCTGTCTCGGGAGTTCGTTGCCAGTGGTTTTGATGTGAAGCGGTTGATCCTCTGGATCTGCAGCACGCGGGCCTACGGTCTGACCAGTCGGATGACGGCCAAGAACCGTGTCGACCACCCCGAGACCAGCCAAGTACGGCTCTTCAGCCACGTGTACACCAAGCCGATGAGCGTCGAGCAACTCTACGATTCCCTGCTGGTGGCCACGCAGGTCGATCGCACAACCGCCAGTGACTGGGAGAGCGTGGCGGCCAACCGCCGTCGCTGGCGATCGCAGTTCGTCTATTCGTTCGAGACCGATGAGAACGACGAGGTGGTGACGTTCGACGGGACGATCACTCAGGCGATGATGATGATGAACGGCCCGTTGATCCGTGAGGCGTTGTCGCAGCAACCCGGTTCGTTCTTCCACCAGGTTGTCCACGCTCCGGGAAGTGACATCGACCGGGTGAAGCGGTTGTGCCTTTCGGCTCTGGGCCGTTTCCCGTCGTCGGCCGAGATGAAGGCAATCGCAGAGATGCTGCCGCTGCGATCTTCCGCACAGGCACGCCAGGCCCCCGCCTCGGGCCCCCTGGCCGAAGGCCTCCAGGACGTCTTCTGGGCCTACCTGAACTCAAACGAGTTCATCACGGTTCCGTAGGTCGCCGTCGCAGGTGCGGTTTTCCGGAACGGCCCTCGGGTGTGAGGCTCAAGCGACCAGGTCAGCCGGTCGAATCGGCCATGTCGAGCAGTTCCTGCTCGGTGATGACGCGGACTTCGAGATCCCGGGCTTTGGTCAGCTTGCTGCCGGCGTCGTCGCCGGCGACCAGCAGGTCGGTTTTCTTCGAGACGCTGCCGGTCGACTTGCCCCCGTGCTCACGGATGAACTCCTTGATCTCGTCACGGGTGAATTGTGTCAGGGCACCGCTGACGACGATGGTCATTCCGTCCAGTGGCCGGGAGGCTTCGGCGGCGGACTCGGGGATCGGGTCGCCCTGGTGCAGGCCGAGTTCGCGGAGATCGTCCACGACAGCCTGGCTGATCGGCGAGTGGAAGAACTGGTGGACGCTCTCGGCAATCACCGGACCGATATCCTCCACCCCGGACAATTGCTCGACCGACTGCCCACCGATCGACTTGACCGTGCCGAATCGATCGGCCAGGACCCGGGCGTTGGTGCCACCGACGTGGCGGATGTTCAAGCCGGTCAACAGTCGCCACAACGGTCGGGTCTTGGAGTCCTCGATTGCCTCGAGCAGGTTGTCGACCGACTTCTCGCCCATTCGTTCCATCTCGATCAACGTCTCACGGTGGCCACCCAGGCGGTAGATGTCTCCCAGGGAGGTCAACAGTCCCGCCTCCAGCAAGCTCTCGATCAACTTGATTCCCAGTCCCTCGATGTCCATTGCCGCGCGGGAGGCGAAGAACCGCAGGTTCTCCCGCAACTGGGCCGGACAGGCAGGGTTCGGACAGCGGATGTAGACTCCCCCCTCGTCCTGCACCACCGCAGTTCCGCATTCGGGGCATCTCTTGGGGAAGCGGAACCGTTTCTCGGACCCGGTGCGGCTGTGCTCCTCGACACGGACCACGTGGGGGATGACCTTGCCGGCCTTTTCGACGACCACGGTGTCACCGATCCTGATCCCCAGTCGCTTCAACTCGTCCCGGTTGTGCAGGCTTGATCGCGAAACCGTTGTTCCGGCGATCTCGACCGGATCCATCTCGGCCACCGGCGTCAACGTGCCGGTCTTGCCGACCTGAATCGTGATGTCGCGGATCGTTGTGGTTCCGGTGTAGCGTTCCCACTTGTAGGCGATCACCCAGCGGGGGCTCTTGCTGGTCGCACCCAGCCGTTGGCGTTGTTCGAGGTTGTTGAGTTTCAACACCAGCCCGTCAACCTCGAAATCCAACGCGTGCATGTTGTCCATCAGCGTCTGGGCGTACTCGCGAGCCGAGGCGATGTCGGGACGGGTCTCGACGCCCGGAGTGGCGGGCAGTCCCATGCGGGCGACCGCTTCGAGGAACTCGGTGTGCGTCCGGTACTCGCCGCCTTCGATATGCCCGGTTGAGTGGGCAAAGAAGCGGACCTTCCGCTGGGCACAGAGGTTGGGATCGAGCAGTTTCAGTGCTCCGGCACACGTGTTCCGAGGGTTGGCGTAGGCCGTTTCGCCACGTTTTTGTTGTTCGGCCTGCAGCCGGGTGAAGTCCGAATTGGCGATGTAGGCTTCGCCGCGGATTTCGATCACGTCGGGCCATGGTCTCTCGGCCAGTCTCAGCGGGACACCTCGAATCGTACGGGCATTGTGAGTGATGTCGTCCCCCTGGACACCGTTGCCGCGGGTCAGTCCCTGCACCAGGACACCGTTCTCGTAGATCAGTGACACCGCCACTCCGTCGATCTTGTACTCGAGGGTGTACTCGAGCGATTCGTTCTCATCGAGCAGCTTGAGGATGCGGGCATCGAATTCGTGCAGTTCTTCGTCCGAGAAGGCGTTTTCGATCGAGAGCATCGGCACCCGGTGAGTGACCGTCTCGAACCCTTCGATCGGCTCGCCCCCGACTTTGTGTGTCGGGCTGTCGAGGCTGTCGTATTCGGGATGAGCCTTCTCGAGCGACTGCAACTCGCTCATCATCCGATCGTACTCGACGTCTGTCGCCCCGGGGGTCGCTTCGACGTAGTACAACCGGTTGAGTCGTCGGATCGTCTCGCGTAGAGACTCAATCTGATTCTGGATGGACTGGTTCATTCTCGTCCGTGGAGTCGGTGGCCAGTTCGGGTGTGTCGCCCTGGTCGCCGGCCATCGCGAAGAACGCCGAGGCGAGAATCGCGATCACCTCGGCCACCAACAACCAGCCGGCGTTCTCGTCGAAGGCGGCCCGGGTTGATGACAACGACGCGGGGCCGAGGACCGAGGCGATCATCGCCAGGATCGTGATCACGAACAGCCCGCCGGCGATGATCGTGATGCGGAAGAACGGGTTGAGTGGTTCGGCCGTTGCCTCGGCATCCGAGGGTGTCGACGGGGAGGCAGCCGGGTCGTTCATGACACGAGGATCCGATGATCCGGCCGTCGCGTCAACTGCGGGTCCGCCGTGGTCAGCAGGGAAACGTCTGTCCGCCGCCGTCGACCCGCAAGACCTGGCCACTGATGAACCCCGATGCCTCGGTGCAGAGGAATCCGACCACGCCGGCCACCTCGTCCGGACGCCCGTAGCGTTCCAGGGTTCCCTGTTGCACCATCATCTCATCGTCGATCGGGTTGATCCTCAGGAATCGCTCGGTCACCGTGCCGCCCGGCGCGACGCAGTTGACCGGGATGTTGTGCTGGCGAAGCTGGTCGGCCAGGCAACGGGTGTATTCGTGCAGGGCGGCCTTGGCGACCGAGTAGATGGCGCCGAAGGTCCGGCCGGAACAACCGGCGATGCTGCCGATGGTGATGATTCGTCCGGTGTTGCGTTGGATCATCCCGGGAGCCACCTCGCGGCAGCAGAGAATGCTGCCCAGCAGGTTTCGATCCATCACGCTCTGGTAGTCCGCGAGCGAGATGTTCAGGCAGTCGTCGTTTTCGGGGCGGCCTCCCTTGCCGACGGAGGTGCCGGCGGCACCGATGTCACCCCCGGCACAGCAGACCAGGATGTCGATTTGTCCGAAACGGTCCCGGACCTCGTTCGCGGCCCGTTGCACGTCCTGTTCGATTGTGACGTCGCACCAGCAGGCCATCGCCTCGCCCGGACCCGATTCGGCGACGTCGGCGGCCACCTGTTCCATCGACTCGCCTTCGCCGAATGTCCTGGGGCTGTCTTGTCGAGTGCCGTGGACGGCCACGTTGGCACCCAGGCGGACCAGTTCCTCGGCCATCACCCGGCCGAGGCCTCGTGACGAGCCGGTGATCCATGCGGTTTGTCCGGCGAGAGGTGGTGACATGGTGAGCGGGCTCGAAGGGAAGGGGGCGTGAACCGGTGGAGACTCTAGCTGGGCGTGTCACTGGTCAGGCCTTCGGATTCGGCACGGGCCTGTTCGAGGTCGTGTTCGGTCATCATCCTGGCGAGCTCGGAAAAACTCACCCGCGGCTCCCACCCCAGGATGCGACGGGCCTTCTCGGAGTTTCCTCGCAGAGCGTCGACTTCGATCGGTCGGAAGAACCGCGGGTCGATCTCGACAAAATCGTTGTAGTCCAGGTCGAGATGGCCGAAGACCTCGTCAAGGAATTCTCGGACCGAGTGGGTCTCGCCGGTGGCGATGACGAAGTCGTCGGGTTCGTCGTGCTGGAGCATCAGCCACATCGCTTCGACGTAGTCGCCGGCGAAACCCCAGTCGCGACGACCTTCGAGGTTTCCGAGAGCGAGTCGGTCCTGGAGTCCCAGCTTGATGCGGGCAGCGGCGCGGGTGATCTTGCGGGTCACGAAATGTTCGCCCCGCCGGGGCGATTCGTGGTTGAACAGGATCCCGTTGGTTGCAAACAACTCGTAGGCCTCGCGGTAGTTGACCGTTTGCCAGTAGGCAAAGACCTTGGCACAGGCGTAGGGGCTGCGAGGATGAAAGGGAGTCGATTCGTCCTGCGGCGAGACGGCGTTGCCGAACATCTCGCTGGAGGACGCCTGGTAGAACTGCGGTGAGCGGCCGCTGGCGTCACGGTGCTGTCGCATCGCCTCAAGCACCCGCAGGGCACCCAGTCCGGTGACGTCGGCGGTGTGGACTGGCAGATCGAACGAGACCCGCACGTGGCTCTGGGCACCCAGGTTGTAGACTTCGTCGGGTGACACCTCGTTGAAGACCGCGGCGATGCGCGAGGCATCGGTCAGGTCGCCGTAGTGCAGCTGACAGCGGGGATCGCACAGTTCGCGTCGACCATAGGGGACCATCCCATGGACGTCGTAGTCGCGATCGAGCAGAAACTCGGCGAGATACGATCCATCCTGACCCGAGAGTCCGGTGACCAGAGCGACGCGATTCACAATGACTCCTGTTTCGTCGGCCAGCCGATCCCAGCTAAGATGACCCAGCAGGAACGTGGTGGCGACAGGTGGCCGCCATGGTGGAAAAATCGAGTATGAATGGCAGCGAGCGAGAGCGTCAAGCGATGCTCCGAAGGTGCCCCGGCGGCCGGCCGGACTCTCCCGCGACTCACTGATGGGCTGTTGATGAGCGATTCCATGAAGCCCGTCTCGCCGGGTCGGTCGAGCGAAGGTTTCGCCTGGAAGTCGTGGGCGGCATGGTTGGCCGCCTGGGCAGCGGGACTGGTGTTCGTGGTGCCTATCGAACTGGAGCGCTGGCGGGCCGCTCCGGGCGATGGTCTCGAAGCCGTGCTGGTCGGAATCAACGTCGACACGGCACCCTATCTGTTGTGGTTGGTGTTGGGGCTGCTGATGGCTCCGTGGCGATTCGAACGGTTGTTGGCCACCGGCGGTCGAACCACCCGCCTGGCTGCCTGGTGGACGGCTCCAGCCGGCCGGGGCGGAGTGGGCGTGGTCATGTCGGTGCTGCTGGTCGGGGCCAGCTCCCTGGCGGCCAGCCTGCACGTTGCGTCTTACCCGGTTGCCGGCCCCGGCACGGCGGAATTCGGCAGCCTGCCGCCGGCGTTTCACGACGAGTACAGCTACCTGTTCCAGGCCCGCACGTTCGCCGAGGGAGAATGGGCCAACCCGGGGCACGCTTCGGCCGCCCGGCTGTTCGACCAGATGCACGTGCTGAACGAAGACGGAGTGTTTGCCAGCCGGTATTTCCCCGGTGTCGGGGCGTGGATGGCCCCGTTTGTCGCCTGGGGAGAACCGACCTGGGGCCACTTCCTGGCCGGCCTGATCACGGCGGTCGCGGTGCTGGGCGTCGGACGAGAACTGGCCGGCAACGGGGTCGGCCTGTTGGCCGGGTTGCTGACGGCTGCGGCTCCGGGCATGGCCTTGTTCAGCAATCTCCTGCTGTCTCACCACCCGGCGCTGGCCGGGTTGTCGGTGTTCGTGTACGGGTTTCTAAGGATGCAGCGGACCGGGGTCACCGGGTGTGGGTTGGCTGCCGGTTCGGGCCTGGCCCTGGCGATGCTCTGCCGTCCGTTGACGGCCGCCGCCGTGGGGCTGCCGTTCGGCTGCTGGCTGGCGTGGTGGTGGATCCGCGGCGACGATGAAATCCGGACCGGTCGTCGCCATGTGCGGGTGGCGTCCGTCGGTGTGCCGGTGCTGCTGGGGTTGGCCGTGATGGGCTGGTACAACCACCAGTTGACCGGCGACTGGTCAACCACGCCGTACCGGGTTTTCACCGACACCTACACGCCGCGGCACGTCTTCGGGTTCGACAATGTCGTCCGAGGAGAACGGCGGATCGCCGAGATGGATGCCGTGTCCCGCGAGCGAGTCCTCGATCACTACGACCGGTGGGCCGAGAACCTGGATCGTGACCTGGCGGTTCGCAACGTGCTCAGCCGTGTGATCGAGTCGGGCAAGTGGACCGTCGGGTTGGTCACACTGATGATGACCTCGGTGGTTCTGCTGATCGGCTTCCTGCTCGGGGCGGTGCCGTTGCCGGGGCGACGTTGGCTGCCGATCGTGTTGGCCATCGTCTCGCTGCACCTGGCTCACGTGCCGTACTGGTACGCGGGGATCATGAACTGGCACTATGTTTTCGAGAGTGCGCCGTTGTGGTGCCTGCTGGTGGCCGGCGTGACGGTTGGGCTGTGGCAGATGGCTCGTCGAGTCGGTCGTCCGGGACTGGCGCTGGCGTGGACGGGCCTGTTGCTGGTCTCACCGGTAACGTCGTACCTGTCGTTCGACCCCGTCTGGTCACCGTCGGTGGTCGGATTGGCCGTCCGCGAGGTCGGGTTTGCTCGGACCCGCCATGCGG
This sequence comes from Planctomycetota bacterium, assembly GCA_963582065.1. Taxonomy (GTDB): domain Bacteria; phylum Planctomycetota; class Planctomycetia; order Planctomycetales; family Planctomycetaceae; genus UBA8437. The sequence goes on from CAUZRQ010000001.1 coordinate 105,353, forward strand.
AGTTTCTTGATCTTGTGTCCCGGCGGGTGGCGAAAGATCGCGCACTGGTGCTGGTCGATCCCGACCCGACCGACCGTCACATCGACTTCGTCGTCAACCAACCGACGCTCGACACTCCTGTGCTGGTGGGACGCTATGTGCCGAAGCTGGTGCCGATGTCGAAGGTGCTGAGGACGTTTCCCGACCGCCGGGTGTTCGTCTTTGATGTCCAGGCCGGACGGCTGAGGGAGGTTCGGCGGTGAACGCGACAGGTGGAACGAGCCGGGCGCGGACCTGGCGAATCGGCGACACCACGCACGTCCTGGACGGTGATCCGTGGTTGATGGGGATCCTGAATGTCACCCCCGACAGTTTCTCCGACGGCGGCGAGCACGTCTTGCTCGAAGCGGCCGTCGACCGGGCTCGTGCGATGGTCGACTCGGGAGCAGCGATGATCGACATCGGCGGCGAGTCGACTCGGCCGGGGGCAGAACCGGTCGAGACCGCCGAAGAGCTGCGGCGGGTGCTGCCGGTGGTCGAGGCGGTGGCTGCCGAGGTGGAGGTCCCCGTGTCGATCGACACGATGAAGGCCGAGGTGGCCCGGGCTGCTGTCGAGGCGGGTGCCAGTGCCGTCAACGACGTCTCGGGGCTGGAAGCCGACCCGGAGATGGTCGCGACGTGTGTCGAACTGGATGTGGCGGTCGTCTGCATGCACATGCAGGGCAGACCCCGGACGATGCAGGACGATCCGGTTTACGAGGACGTGGTCGAGGAAGTGGCGAGTTATCTCGAGAGTCGGCTCGAGAGTCTGGTGTCGGCCGGGTTGCCGGCCGAGCGGGTGGTCTTCGACCCGGGGATCGGTTTCGGCAAGACCGCCGCTGACAATCTTCAACTGCTGTCTTCGATCGACCGCCTGCACCGGGCCGACCGTCCGGTGCTGGTGGGTCATTCCAGGAAGCGGTTTCTCTCGAAACTGCTGGGCCGTCCTGTCGAGGAGCGTGTGGCAGGAACGATCGGTGTGGCCGTGGCCCTGGCCGAACAGGGGGCCGAGATCATCCGGGTCCACGACGTGGCCGCGGTGCACGACGCGCTGGTGGCCTGGCGGGTCGTTGGTGAGCAAACCTAACGAGCCGGCCGCTGGGGGCTACTCGTCGCGTGGCGGCCGCATCATCAGCGAATCGGTCGCTTCGACCGCACGCTTGCCCTCGAACAGCACGCTGAACACCTCGGCGGTGATCGGCATTTCGATGCCCTGCTGTTGGGCCAATTCGTGAACGCTTCGGGTGGTCCAGACCCCCTCGGCCACCGCGTCCATGCTCTCGAGGATCTCCTCGAGTGTCTCGCCGGCTCCCAGTCTTTCGCCCACCTTGCGGTTGCGGCTGTAGGGGCTGGCACAGGTGGTGATCAGGTCGCCCATGCCGGCAAGTCCGGCGAAGGTCTGTGCCTCGGCTCCCAGCGAGGTGCCGAAACGGGTCATTTCAACCAGTCCGCGGGTCATCAGTGCGCTCTTGGCGTTGTCGCCGTAGCCCAGTCCATCGCAGATGCCCGCGGCGATGGCGATCACGTTCTTCAACGCGGCGGCCAGTTCAACGCCGATGATGTCGACGTTGGTGTAGACGCGGAAGCGGTCGGTGGTGAAGGTCTGTTGGACGCGACGGGCCAGGGCCAGGTCTCCGCTGGCGGCCACCACGCTGGCCGGCAGCCTGCGACTGATTTCCTCGGCATGGCTCGGTCCGCTCAGCGACACCACCGCTCGACTGCCCAGCACGTCGCCGATGATCTCGCTGGGCCGTTGGAACGTCTCATTCTCGATCCCCTTGATCACGCTGACGACCGGCCGGTCGTCGGTCAGGTCGGCGGAAATCTCGGACAGACAATCGCGGAGGAAGGCGGTGGGGACGGCCATCACCAGCAGGTCGCTGTCGGCCACGGCTGCGGCGATGTCCGCGGTGATCTCGACCGATTCCGGAATCGTGATCCCCGGCAGCAGCCGCTTGTTTTCACGGATTGTGGCCATGTCTGCGGCGTGGTCGGCATTGCGGGCCCAGAGACTGACGTGTTGCTCGGGGTTTTCGGCGAGGACGATCGCGCAGGCGGTCCCCATCGCTCCTCCACCGATGACCGTGATGCGGCTCGACATCGTCTGTTGCTCAATTCGTTCCGAATCCGGCCGTCTGCACCGGTGACGACCACCGACGAGGGCATTCTAGACCAAGCGGAGGTGCAACAGAAGAGAGCGTCGCACGAGCCAAACGTGGGCCGTCGGGGGCGTTGGAGAGAGGACTGGGAGGACGGGGGAAATCTGGTGTTGACGCATTTGGCGACATGAAGACAATTCGCATTCGCTGCCCTCTCTCCTACTCCACTCCCGCGTTCCGCAGGTGCGACTGTGACTGCGCCCGTCAAAATCCTCGTCTCGTTGTGTCTGGTCATTCCGGCGGGGGCCTCGGCATCCGAGCCAAGCCTGCTGGTCGATACTGTGGTCCGTGCTCAATCGCCGATGGCAACGGCCCCGACCGTTCCGACATACGCACCGGTGTACGCGCCGACCTACGATCCGACTCCGGCGGGGTGGTATCCCGCGGCCACGCAGCCGATGACGTGGATGGCGATGCCGGTGCTGCAGACGGGGAACCCGATGGGGATTGTCCCGGCACCCGGTGTCCAGGCGGCCCCGTGGGCGGCACAGCCCACACCGGGGCAGGTGCCCGGCGGCATGACTTTCGGGGCCCATTCCAGCCTGCAGCCCTATCGGCTCAATGCCTGGACCGGTCGGGTTGAGAGTGGATTCCTTCCCAGGGAAAGAACCGAGGGACGGTTGGGACAATTCGGCGTGACCGAACTCGACGTGGAACTGGAATTCTCGGGACTGTTCATGCCCGGCTGGATCTTCAGCTTCACCCAGATCATCGACACCCGGTGGTGGGATGGGCCGAGTGATCCCGGAGTCGATGCGGCTGACCCGGGTAACGGCTTGTCGTCCCAGGTTTACCGGATCGGCTGGGACCTGGAACTGGCCACTATCAACCAGGGGGCCTACAGTGCCCAGCTGGCCTTCACGCCTTCGCTGGCCACCGACTTCGACAGCGGAGTCGATTCGGATTCCTGGCTGTTCGATGGCCGTGCCGTGATCTACTACCAGTATCCGGGCATGACGATCGCCCTGGGTGTTGGATATTGGGACCGGGTCAAGGACCGCGTGATCCCCTACGCGGGTGTGATCTTCAAGCCCGATGCGATGTGGGAATGGCAGTTGATGTTCCCGCAGTCACGGATCAGCGTCTTCCTGGGCAACTACGGCGGCAACTCGAGCTGGATGTACACCAAGGCCGAGTACCATGTCGAAGCCTATGACGTGACGGTCCAGCGGACCCATGGTTCTGCGGCGGTCCGCGACCAGGTGGAATTCGAGGACTACCGCCTGATGATGGGATTCCGGTCCGAGGCGCTGCAGTACTCGAGTTTCATCGAGGCTGGCTGGGTCTTTGGTCGCGAAGCCCGTTTCGCCGGATCGACGCCGGGGTTCGACATCGTCGACGGTTTCATTGCCCGAGCTGGTGTCAGCTTCTGAGCCGAAAACGGGTCCCGCGGGGCTTTGCGAGAGGCTGCTTCCAAGCGGGAGATGCGGGTGAGTTCGCCGGTCGCGATCGTGCTGGCTGCCGGCGAAGGCCGACGGATGCAGTCGGACCTGCCCAAGGTGTTGCACACCGCGCGGGGGCGTCGGTTGGTCGACTGGGTGCTCGATGCCGCTCGTGCCGCCGGCGTCACGCGAATGGTGGTGGTCGTGGGCCACAAGGCCGACGAGGTGCGTGCGGCCCTTTCGGATCAACCCGACGTGTCGTTTGCCCTGCAGGCCGAACAACTGGGAACCGGTCATGCGGTCTCGATGTGTCGAGACGCTCTGTCTGACCATCACGGCCCGATCGTGGTGCTCAACGGAGACATGCCGTTGATTCGCGGCGAATCGATCGGGGCACTTCTGGATGCACAGCGGCAGAAGTCGGCCGCCTGCGTGGTGGGGACGGCCCGGACCGAGGCGAACGTGGGGTTGGGGCGAATCGTGCGCGACGAGCGTGGCGAGTTTGTTCGTATCGTCGAGGAGATCGATGCGACGCCGGAGGAGGCGGCGATCGAGGAGATCAACACGGGCTTGTACGCGTTCGACGGTCCACGGTTGTGGGATGCGCTGTCCCGGGTCGAGCCGAACAACCAGCAGGGACAGTTCTACCTGACCGACTGTGCAGAGATTCTGCTCTCCGACGGACGTCGGGTGATCGCCTCGTGTTCGCTGGACATCAAGGAGGCGATGGGTGTGAATACTCCCGAGCAACTGGCCGAGGTCGAAGCATCGCTGTCGGGCACTTGACAATCGCAGGTGGGTCGGGCAGAAATGGTGCGCCGTGGGGATCTTGGGCCGCGCCGACCGTGGTACCGGATTCGGTTTGCGGAGGGGGGGCATGTACGATCATCTGACGCTGATCAGCGGTCGCGGCCATCCGTCATTGAGTCAGGAAATCTCCGAACACCTGGGCCTGCCGCTCGGGGCGGTCGAGGTGGCTGATTTTCCCGACGGCGAGATCAGTGTTCAGCTGGATCACAACATCCGCGGGCGTGACGTGTTCCTGGTCCAGCCGACCGGTCCCCCGGCAAACGACAACCTGATGGAGTTGTTGATCCTGATCGACGCCTGCCGCCGGGCCAGTGCTGCGAGGATCACCGCGGTGATCCCCTACTTCGGCTACGCACGGCAGGATCGCAAGGATGCCGGGCGGGTGCCGATCACCGCCAAGCTGGTTGCCAACCTGATCGTGCAGGCCGGGGCGGATCGCGTGCTGACGATGGATCTGCATGCGGCACAGATCCAGGGGTTCTTCGATGTCCCCGTCGATCATCTCTATGCGGCCCCGATTCTTGACGAGTACTTTCAGTCGCTGGGCCTGCCCCCCGAGGAAATCGTGGTCTTGAGTCCCGACGAGGGAAGCATCAAGCGGAGCCTCACGCACGTTCGCGAATTGGGCGGGTCCCTGGCGATTGTCGACAAGCGGCGAAGCAGTGCGACCGAGACCGATCAGGCGAACCTGATCGGAGGCCCGATCGCCGGCCGCACGGTACTGATCTTCGACGACATGATCAGCACGGGGGGATCGATCGTGGGAGCCGTCGAAGTGGCTCGGGAACACGGTGCCCGCGAGATCTACGTCAGTGCCACTCATGCGGTGCTTTGTGGTCCAGCTCCGGAAAGGCTCCGTGAGGCGGGTATCAAGCAATGCGTATTCACCAACAGCCTGCCGCTGTCGGCCGAAAAGCACTTGCCGGACATGATAGTGGTCTCGGTGGCACCGCTGCTGGGTGAGGCGATCCGGCGGATCCACCGAAACGAATCGGTCAGCGGGCTGTTCGGCTAGGTCGCCTGCCCGGTGAGACCTGTGTCGGGAGCGTAGTCGCGAAGGAACGCGTTGCTGGTTTCGAGGTCGGGGATCAGGCAGGGGTGCTTGTACTGTTCGAGACTTCCACCTTGCTTCTGCCGCCGCTTCGAGGCGAACCGGGACCAGCTGCCGGTGGGGATCCGGGTCAATTGAAGCGGTGCCAGCCGTCCCGAGTTTCGTTTCTCGCGATACTCCATGTTGAGTTCCTGCAGGCTCCGGTCAACTCGATCGGCCAACTGGTCCCACGACGAGGAAGCCGACGTGTCGGCTTCCTCGATCACCAGCCGGTAACCGGGCGGCTCACCCCAGACTGGCATCGCGGTGAACTGGTCGAGTTCGATTTCCAGACCGTCGGCACCGAGCCGGACGGATTCGACGACCTGTGATTCGGAGATCTTCTCGCCGGTGATGTTGGCGATGTGGGCGCCTTTGTGCAGGAATCTCAGCAGAGGCGTTGTTCCGCAGAAGCCCGTGCAGCGAACCACGTCGCAGATGTCGTAGCGATAAAGTCCCGAACCGGTCGTCAGCAGGATGTAGTAGTCGGTGTCGATGTCCAGTTCGTGGGCTTCGAGCACCGTCGGGTCGGATGTGCCGTACTCGTCGGCCGGGATGAATTCGTAGAAGTTCGAAACGACATCCAGCACGCCGTCGCAACAGTTGTCCTCGAGCGGAATAGTCATCCGCCCCTCGCTGGCATGCAGGCCGTGGTCGCGGGTCACCACGTCGCCGTAGCACTCGCGGACGGCGTCGAAGTACGCGGCGCAGCTTCCACCGGTCCACACGGCCAGGAACCGCATCTTGTCCCAGTAGTCTCTGGGATGGAGGCCGCCGGTTCGCTCGACGATCCCTTCCAACTCGGCGGCTCGGCGACGTCGCGGCCTGAGTCGACCAGTCAACTCGGAACGGATATCCCGGGCGATCTCGAACTCGCTGCTGAGAGTGCCGTCGGCGATGTCACGAATCAGCGTTTCGCGGTGCTCGTTGGCGAAGCGGGCCACGTGCAACAGCGTGCTGGGGTTGGCGGTGGTCACTGTGCCGACCCGGCCGTCGGCGACCGCTGACCGCATCGCCGCGTAGTACTTGGCCTCGGGATTCTCGATCCGCGCCACCGCGAAGGGGATGGTGTACATGAAGCGAATCACGAACGGAGACTGCATCATCACGGCCAGTCCGCTGATGTTCCCGCACGGGGTGCCGCCCTCGGAGTGAAACTGCTCATGGTGGCTGACGAACTGGACGATCTTCTGGCCGGTGGCAGCGAAGTGGTCGTCGTAGGCGAAGATGGCCCACGTTTTCCAGCCACGGCGGTAGTCGTCCATGAACCGGCGGCTGACCGGGATGAACTTGGCTTCGGCGGTGGTCCCGCTGCTGAGCGTGAACATCAGCAGCGGGTTGTCGGGGCCGAGCATCGCGGCCTGGTTGCCGGCCTTGAGTTGCTCGATCCAGGGCCGGTAGTGTTCGTAGTCGGACACCCCGATACAGCGGCGGAACTCCTCGGTGCTGGTTGCCCGGTCGAGACCGTGCTCGCGTCCGAAGTCGCTGGGGCCATTGAGCCTCAGCAGGTCTCGCAGGACGCCCTGCTGAGTAGTCCGGCAGTCGGCCGTGGCGGCCAGGAACTGCCGGCCGAGTCTCCTCATCCGCCATCGGGGAAAAGTGCCCGCCAGCGATTGCAAGGTGGAGCGGATATCCATCGGCGGGTTGGAGGGAGTTTGGGAGACGCGTTGACTGGTCTGCTACGAACTATTCGGACTCCTCGGTCGCATCCTGCGCCTCTTCGCCCAGTTCACCCTCTCCCTCTTCCTCTTCCTTCTTCTTCTTTTTCTTCCGGCCGATCACGCTCTTGATGACACGAACCTTGGGGAGTCCGAAAGGACTCTGGCCATCCTGCCAGCGATCCTCGAACTCGAGTTTCTCGATTCGCTCGCTTCTCTTCAGCACGTTGCGGGTACGCTCCAGCCGTCCCGTGCGGCGAAGGCTCTTGTCGATCGTCACCGTGGCATCTCCCCGGGTCGGCGCGGTAGAGTCGGTTCGAAACCCATCTACAGGGCACCCGGCCGGACTTGCGCCGAAACTCTGAAACTCAATCGTAGGACGACGTTGCTTCGAATGCAACCGCTGCATTTTGGGGCGAGTGAGTGGCCATGGGGCTGTTTGACACGAATTTCACCTCGATCGACTGGGCCATCGTTACGGTCTACCTCGCTGGTTCGATCCTGATCGGACTGTGGGCCAACCGTTTCGTGGGTGGGCTCTCCGACTACCTGGTCGCCGGCCGCACGTTACGGATCCGCCTGGCCCTGGCGACGATGACCGGCACCGAGTTGGGCCTGGTGACGGTGATGTACGTCGCGGAACTGGGCTACACCAAGCAGTTCGCATCGCTGTACCTGGCGGTGATCGAGGTGGGCGGGCTGGCGGTGATCGGGCTGACCGGGCTGGTCGTCTATCGGCTGCGACAGGAGGCGGTGTTGACGGTTCCGGAGTACTACCAGCGGAGGTATACGCAGACGGTCCGCGTGGTGGGGGCGGTGATGATGGTGCTGGCCGGGGTGCTCAACATGGGTGTGTTCCTGAAGGCCGGGTCGCTGTTTGTTGTGGGCGTGACCGGACTCGAGGATCCGGTCGCGCTGAAGTTGATCATGACGGGCCTGTTGCTGCTGGTCCTGTTCTACACCGTGCTGGGCGGGATGGTCTCGGTGGTGATCACCGACCTGGTCCAGTTCCTGGTGCTGGGGATTGGTTCGCTGGTGGTCAGTGGCTTCGTGCTGAATGAACTGGGTGGGATCGACGGCCTGTGGGAACTCAGTGGCACCACCTACATCGACCCGTTTTTGAACGACAACCCGGTGACGGAGGCTGCCGGCGACGGGGTCGGCCCGTGGATGCTGACGGCCCAGTGGGTGACTCTGTCGATCGCGGTGATGTTGTGGCCGGCCACCGTTTCGCGAACGCTGGCGGTCAAGTCGCCGACCGTGGCTCGCCGGCTGTATCTCTTCAGCACGATCCCTTTCCTGGCTCGGCGGACCCTGCCGGCACTCTGGGGCATCGGGGCATTCGCCTTCTTCGCTCTCCATGCTGATCTCGGCAGAGAGTTCCAGGAGCAGATCGACGCGAAAGGCCTCTCGACACTCTCAGCGATGCCCCTGTACCTGGCCAAGATCATTCCCACCGGGCTGCTGGGCATCGTCACCGCTGCGATGTTGGCGGCGTTCATGTCGACCCACGACAGCTACCTCCTGTGTTGGAGCGGCGTGATCGCCCAGGACATCGTCGCCCCGTTGTGCGGTGGGCTCAGTGATCGACGACGCGTGCTGGTGACGCGGGTCAGTATCGTGGTGATCGGTGCCTTTCTGCTGTTCTGGGGATTGTGGTACGAGGTGGGACAGGAGTTGTGGGATTACCTGGTGATCACCGGGACGGTCTACCTGTCGGGTGCGTTGCCGGTCATCGTCGGTGGCCTGTACTGGCGGCGGGCCAGTTCGACGGCAGCCCTGGCGGCATTGGCCTGCGGTCTGATCGGGGTGTGTGGGCTGCCCCAGGTCATCGACGTCATCAACCAGAATCTGTTTCCGGATCCGAAGGGATTCCAGGTCTTTCCCGCGATGATGATGCTGGTGACGATGATCACCCCGACTCTCGTGTTCGTTACGGTGTCATTGCTGGTGCCGGATCGCCAACCGCCCGGCCGGGAGCAGTCGTCATGAGCGGCACGTTCTGGCGGGTCCTCTGGATGGCGATTCTCGGCGGCGGGCTGGTCGGCATGGCCGGCTTGCTGCTGGCCGTGAGCTCCGGGTCGGTACGGGAACTCCGGCAGTCCCTGGACGAGTTGAAGTCTGGCGGCGAGGGCGGCGAGGGCGGCGAGTCGGTGAAGCCGCCGCCGTTACCGGCGGACCCCGAACCGGAAGCGGCCGAGTGACCGCCAGCGGCCACGTTGCCGCAACTGGTCTTCTCAGATCTCCGCCACTCGGATACGGTAACCGGCACGTTGGGTGGCGATGATCCTGCCACGTGTTTCCGCGGAGTCACGGAACGATGCAGTGCCCGTTCTGTCGCTTTGATGAGACCAGGGTGGTTGACTCTCGGGCCAGTCAACCGCACGCGATCCGCCGCCGCCGGGAATGCCTGGGCTGCGAGCGGCGGTTCACGACCTACGAGAAGATCGAGGAATCGCCGTTGCGGGTGATCAAGAAGGACGGGTCGCGGGTGCCGTTTGACCGGGAACGGATCCGCGTGGGGCTCGAGAAAGCCTGTTACAAGCGTCCGGTCAGCGATGAGCAGATTGAGGGGATCATCAACTCGGTTGAACAAGAGGTCTACCAGGGGTTCGACCGTGAGGTTCCTTCGCGCGAGATCGGCGAACTGGTGTTCGGTCGATTACGTGATGTCGATCAGGTGGCGTTCGTGCGGTTTGCCTCGGTGTACCGCGAGTTCAAGGACGTCAACGACTTTGTCGAGGAACTCGAGCCAATGCTCAGGGATGTGGATCGCGATTAGGCTACGGCCGCCCGCGAGGACGTTCTCCAAGAGACATTGACTCGTCACCGATGGATCGAGATGATCCGCGGCCATGTCGTACGAGTTGGTCGAGATTCTCCGGGGGGCCGGTCATCCGCGACTGTTGGTCGTGGGCGATCTGGTGCTTGACCGCTACACCTGGGCGGACGCCGAACGGATCAGCCAGGAAGCTCCGGTAATGCTCCTTCGGGAGGATCATCGTGAGTCCCGGCTGGGTGGGGCGGCCAACGTGGCGAACATGCTCCGCGGGCTGGAGGCCGAGGTGGTGATGGCCGGTGTCGTCGGAGACGACGAAGACGGCCGCGAGATGAGGCACCAGTTGACCCGGTCGGGCATCAATTGTGAACTGGTGGTGACCGACGAATCGCGTCCGACGACCGTCAAGACCCGGGTGATCGGTCGGGCTCAACACCGTCACCCTCACCAGGTCCTGCGAATCGACCGCGAATCGCGCGATCCGTTGAACGGCCGGATCGCCGAGGAATTGGTTTCGGCAATGGACCGGATCATCGTAGGAGACGGGCGGCCGGTCGACGCGGTCCTGGTCTCCGACTACGCCAAGGGCGTCTGCACTCCCGGGTTGCTGGCCGCGGTGATCTCGGCCGGACGCGAGGCAGGGATTCCCGTGATCGTTGATCCCGCATCGACCGCCGATTACCGGCTGTACCGGGGTGCAACGGCAATCACTCCCAATCGCAGCGAGACGTCTCGTGCGACCAACCGCGTGATCGAGACGGTCGAAGATGGCCTGGCCGCCGCCGGTGAACTGTGTGGAAACCTCGATCTGGACATCGCCTTTGTCACGCTCGACAGCGACGGAATTGCCGTGGCGACGTCCGCAGACGAGACGTGTCACGTGCCGACGCGTCGTCGCGAGGTCTACGACATCACCGGTGCGGGGGACATGGTGCTGGCCACGATCGGCCTGTCGGCTGCGGCGGGTTGCGATCCCGAGACGATGGCTCGGTTGGCCAACACGTCCGGCGGCCTGGAAGTCGAACGGATCGGCGTTGTCACGGTGACGCGTGGCGAGATGATCGCGGACCTGCTGGGAGGACCCCGGTCGGCCAGGGAGAAGATCCGTGATCGCGAGTGGTTGGCCGACGTGTTGTCGGCTCGACGTGAATCGGGTCAACGAGTTGTGCTGACCAACGGCTGCTTCGATCTGTTGCACGCCGGTCACCTGGCGTGTCTTGAGCAGGCTGCGGCCGAAGGCGATTGCCTGGTGGTTGCTGTCAACAGTGATCGGAGTGTGCGGGGTCTGAAGAAGGCGCCGGGACGACCGATCATTCTCGAGGATCAGCGAGCGGCGATGCTGGCGGCCCTGGAAGTGGTCGATTTCGTGGTGATCTTCGATGAAGCGACCCCGGAAGCTCTCATCGAGACACTCCGCCCGGACGTGTTGGTCAAGGGGGGGACCTACGCGGTCAAGGACATCGTCGGCGGTGAGTTGGTTACAGCCTATGGCGGTGAGGTCAAGCCATTGGGACTGGTGCCGGGATTGTCGACGAGCGAGATCCTGGCCCGCATCCGTGCAGCCGAGCCGGAGACCTGGCAGAAGGCCGGGTAACGTCGTCGGCATCATCGAACGCTCCGCGTGGGGTCTGGCATGAAGATTGCCGTGTTTGTGCCCAACTGGGTCGGTGACGCCGTGATGGCCACGCCGGCGTTGGCGGCGATCCGTCGTCGCTGGTCCGATGGAGAGGTGGTGGCCGTGTTGCGGCCCTACGTCGCTGATGTGCTCGAAGGAACGGGGCTGGTCGATCGGGTGATCAAGTGGGATCCTCGCGACCGCACACGTGGGGTTTCGGGTTGGAGGCTGGCTCGGCGGTTGCGACGCGAGCGATTCGACACGGCGGTGCTGTTTCCCAATTCCCTGAGAACGGGCTGGATGGCCTGGCTGTCGGGGGCCACACGGCGGATCGGTTTCGCCCGCGACGGGCGGCGGTGGTTGTTGACCGATCCGGTTCGAGTGACTTCCGGCGGAACGCCTCACCCGGTTCTCGACGATTACCTGAGTCTCGTCTCGCACTTGGACTGCCGGTCGACCGATCACCGGATGCACCTGGCGACTTCGGCGCGAGACGAGGCGTGTTGGCGTGAGATTCGTGCCCGGCGAGGTGACGTGCTGAGATCTCGTCCCTATGTCTGTCTCAATCCCGGCGGCGCCTTCGGTGCAGCCAAGCACTGGCCCAGCCAATCGTTTGGCGAACTGGCCAAACGGATCGTGACCTCGACCGACCAGTCGGTCGTCGTGGTCTGTGGTCCGTCGGAGCGGGATGCGGCCCGGGAGATCGCCGCGTCGGCGGGCGATCCGCGTGTCGTGTCGCTGGCCGACGAGACTTTGAGCCTGGGGTTGACCAAGGCGGTGATCAAACACGCCACGGCCCTTGTCAGCACCGATTCGGGCCCCAGGCACTTCGCGGCTCCTTTCGACGTCCCGGTGGTGACATTGTTCGGACCGACTCACGTCGCCTGGAGCGAGACTCGCTACGAGCGCGCGGTTCACGTGCAATTGGACGTCGAATGCGGACCATGCCAGCAGCGGGTCTGTCCGTTGGGACACCATCGTTGCATGACCGATCTGGCCGCCGACCGGGTGTTCGGAGCACTGCAAACGCTGATGAAGTGGGAATCGAGCGATGGTCGAACGGTCGTCGATCCCGACGTCCGGTCCGGCCGGGAAAATGTGGTCGTGGCTCGACTTTCCTCTTCGAATCGGGTCTAACTCGTCAGCGATGGAATGCTGGCGGCCGGCGACCCGGGGCCGTGTTTTTTCCACCTCGGCATGAGATCGATGACCACGCCCGTCTACTTGGTGATTGCGTGTGCGGCGACCTACCTGGTTGGCGGAATCCCGTTCGGCTACATCGTCGGTCGCCTGGTCGGTGGAATCGACATCCGCTCTGAAGGCAGTGGCAATATCGGAGCCACCAACGTGGCGCGGGTGTTGGGCCTGAGGTGGGGAGTGGCGGTGCTGGTCCCCGATGCGTTGAAGGGACTGGTACCGGTCTGGGCGGTGATGGCGACGATGAGCCGGTGGGTCGAATCGGTCGACCCCGGCAGCGTGATGATCGTGCACGGCCAGGTGCTGGTCGGGATGATCGCGATCCTGGGGCACATGTACCCCTGCTGGCTCTGGCTGCGAGGTGGCAAGGGGGTGGCCACGGCACTGGGTGTCGTCGTGTTGCTCAGTCCCTGGGGCACGTTGGCCGCCGTGGGGGTCTACGTGTTGACGCTGGCAGCCAGTCGCCTCGGCAGCCTCAGTTCGCTGTTGGGAGCACTGGCGTTTGCGATTGTCCAGGCCGTGTTGATGGTGCGGTCGGGTGATTGGAGCCAGCAATGGAGCCTGACGGCGTTCACGCTGGCGGTGCCGCTTCTGATCATCTTTCGGCACCGCAGCAACATCGTCCGCATCGTCCGTGGCGAAGAACCGTCGGTGGGCCAGCCGGTCGTCAACGGCTCCGAACAGCCGGACGTCTTGTCGGCCGACGATGAGTCGACCGGCGAGATCAGCCCGGCCCGGGATGGACCATGATCAGGCGGTCCTCGTGAGGACGGTAGTAGCCGTCGATCCGTTCACGGACATCGAAGCCGAAATTCTGATAGAGGGCCACGGCGGCGGTGTTGATCGGGTCGACAGTCAACAGCACGGGCGCGGTCGCCTGGGCCAGGCCGGCCTGCATCAACTGCGTGCCGATTCCGGATCCCCGACAATCCGGGTGGACCATGATCTTGTGCAGGCACAGTTCGGAGGTGTTGGTGGGAAACATCACCAGGGCTCCGGCGATGTCGCCCGATTCGGACAACGACTCGGAACCGCCTGGTCGTCGGGCAACCAGCAAGGTGGCCATGTCACACCAGATTCTCCAGATGTGCTCGCCGTCGGCAATGAACAGGTCGGGTGCGATGGGCCACGAGATGCGGTCCAGCGCCGCGACTTGCAGGTAGTCGCGGTCGCCTGCGGTTTCGATCGTGCAGGACATGCCGGTTTCCTCTGGTCGTGGGCAACGGTTCGGGCCAGAGGAGAATACGAACTGACCCGAAGCAGGTAAAGCGGTGACCGGCAGACCGCTGATTGACAATTCCGGGTGAATGGGACAAGGTGTCGCCGGTTGCAGAAAACCCGGACGATTGGGGGGCGGGCATGAGGTGGGGGTGGCAAAAGACCGGTGGCGGGACCCCGTGCTGGCTGGTGGCCTGCGGCCTGGTATTGCTGTTGGCTGGGGGGTTCGGCCGACTGGGTGCGGCTGAACGTCCGAATATCATCTTGGTGATCACCGACGACCAGCGGTTCGATGCGCTGGGATGCATGGGCAATCCCGTTCTGAAGACTCCTCACATCGACGGCCTGGCCGCCCGGGGAGCGATCTTCACTCATACCTTCTGCACGACCTCGATCTGTGCCACCAGTCGGGCCAGTTTTCTGACGGGCCAGTACGCGATGCGGCACGGGATACGCGGATTCCGCCAGACGCTGACCGAGACGCAATGGCGAGACGCGTTTCCAGTCCTGTTGCGGCGGGCCGGTTACCGTACGGCGATGGTCGGCAAGTGGGGACTGGGCGGTCCTCTTCCTCGTGAGCGTTACGACGTCTTCCAGGGATTCAGCGGCCAGGGTCGGTACTACCCGAAGCCGGCCGGGCAGGGTCCGCACCTGACTCACCGTCTTGGTCAGCAGGTGATCGACTTCCTCGAGACGTGTGACGGCGACAAGCCGTTTCTGCTGCAGTTCTACACCAAGGCGGCGCACTGCCAGGACGGCGATCCGTGGCCGTTTCAACCCGACCACCGTTACGATCAACTCTTCGCCGACATCATGGTGCCCGCGGCCGAAACCGCGACGTCGGCTCACTTTGCTCGCTTGCCGAAGTTCCTGCAGGAGTCGGAAGCCCGGAGACGATGGAAGATCCGGTTCGCCGATCCGGCGATGTTCCAGAAATCGGTCAAGGACTACTACCGGCTGGTGACCGGGGTGGATGACGTGATCGGTCGGATGGTGGGGCTGTTGAAGAAGCAGAAGCTGTTCAGGAACACGGTGATCATCTTCACCTCCGACAACGGTTTCTACCTGGGTGAACACGGTTTGGCCGGGAAGTGGTTCATGCACGAGGAGTCGATTCGGTTGCCGCTGGTGATCTGTGATCCGCGGCTGCCCCGG
The DNA here is from genome assembly GCA_963582065.1 of Planctomycetota bacterium. Classification (GTDB taxonomy): domain Bacteria; phylum Planctomycetota; class Planctomycetia; order Planctomycetales; family Planctomycetaceae; genus UBA8437. The sequence continues at coordinate 120,434 of CAUZRQ010000001.1, forward strand.
AACGGGCGGGGCCGTCGGGTGTCCGAACCGGCACTGAACATCGACATCGCGCCGACGATTCTCGAGTTGGCCGGACTGCCGGTCCCGGGGACGGTTCAGGGGCGGTCGCTGGTCCCGCTGCTGCAACGTCGACGGGTCGCATGGAGGACCGAGTTCTTCTACGAGCATCCCTTTCGTCATCCTCGGATCCCGATGACCGAGGGTGTCCGCGGGCTGCGTTGGAAGTACGTGCGATACACGTCACTGGATCCGGTGGTCGAGGAATTGTACGACCTGGAAACCGACCCTCGAGAGGAGAAGAACCTGGCAAAGGACCGCCGGTTCACCGAGCGTCTGGTTGAGCAACGGAGCAAGTGGCAACAGTGGCGGGAACGGGCGAAGTAGTCGGAGCAGAAACCAATCAAAGGCCGTGATGGCGAGGCGAGTGGATGTCGCAATACGTATTGGCCCTCGACCAGGGCACCACGTCCAGCCGTGCGATCGTCTTTGACGACTCGGCACGGATCGTGGCTGTCTCGCAACAGGAGTTCGAGCAGATTTACCCGGCACCGGGGCATGTCGAGCACGATCCCGAGGCGATCTGGGAGTCACAATTAGCGACCGCTCGTGCGGTGCTGGCGGATGCCGAGATCGAAGCCGGGGACTTGGCGGCGGTGGGGATCGCCAATCAGCGTGAGACCACCGTGGTGTGGGAGCGGGATTCCGGACGACCGGTGGCCAATGCGATCGTGTGGCAGAGCCGGGTGACGGCCGATCGCTGTGCGAGGTTGAAGGCGGCGGGTTACGAGAGCCTGTTCCGCGAGAAGACCGGACTGGTACTCGACCCGTATTTTTCGGGGACCAAGATCGCTCACCTGCTTGACGAGGTCGAAGGTTTGAGGGGACGGGCCGAGCGGGGCGAGGTGTTGTTCGGGACGGTCGATTCATTCCTGGCGTGGAGACTGACCGGGGGCCGCTGCCATGTCACGGATGTCAGCAACGCGAGTCGAACCCTGTTGTTGAACATCCACACGCTGGAATGGGACGACGAACTGTTGGCGGTCCTCGGAGTGCCACGGGCGATGTTGCCCGATGTGGTCGAGTCGTCCGGAGTGATCGGCGAGCTCGAGGCCGAGATGCTCGGGGCGACCGTGCCCCTGGCCGGCATCGCCGGTGACCAGCAGTCCGCCATGTTCGGACAGGCCTGCTTCTCGGTCGGCGAGGCCAAGAATACCTACGGCACAGGATGCTTCATGTTGATGAACACGGGGGAAGAAGCGGTCCAGTCGGAGGGCGGACTGCTGACGACGGTCGGGTGGAGCCTGGGTGGGCGGGTGACCTACTGCCTGGAGGGCGCCGTGTTTGTCGGCGGTGCCGTCGTACAATGGCTTAGAGATGGGCTGGGATTGATCTCACAGGCGTCCGAAATCGAGGCGCTGGCCGCCGAGTGCGAGTCGACCGACGGGGTCTACCTGGTGCCGGCGTTCGTCGGGTTGGGGGCACCCTATTGGGATCCGTCGGCTCGTGGCACACTGATCGGGATTACCCGTGGAACCGCGAGGCCTCAGCTGGCTCGCGCGGCGCTCGAGTCGATTGCCTACCAGAGTCGTGATCTGCTGGAGTTGATGCAGCGGGAGGCGGGGGTGCAGTTGGAGGGACTGCGGGTCGACGGGGGAGCGTCGGCCAACGACCTGCTGATGCAGTTCCAGGCCGACCTGCTCGATGTCGATGTCCTGCGTCCGGAAATCCTGGAAACGACGGCGCTGGGAACCGCACGGTTTGCCGGGCTGGCGACCGGTGTCTGGGAGAGCGCCGACGAGATCGCCGCCGATTGGCGACTCGAGCGGCAATTCTCCTGTGAGATGGAGGTCGAGGAACGCGAGCGGCTGTATGCGGGATGGCAACGGGCGGTGGAACGGTCGCGGGATTGGGCCGAGTGACGTTCTTCGAATGAGAATCTTGGGATAGGATCAGGACTGTCTGCCGGATCAACTCTGATGCCACGTGATTTTTCCACCGAGAGTCTCTCGCACGATCCGATTCACGGGTACATCCCGTTCGTCTCGCGAAGGGGGTTGCCCGCGGGAGAGGTGGCCGAACAGGAGGTGATCGATCATCCATGGGTCCAGAGGCTCAGGCAGATTCACCAGCTGCAGTCGGCCTGGTGGGTTTTCCCGTCGGCAGAACACATGCGTTTTCAGCATGTGCTGGGAGCGATGCACCTGGCCAGCCAGGCGATCGAGGCCTGGTACGATTCGTTGGTCGATTCCTGTGACAACGTGCCGTCGCGGGCCTGTGTCGAGAGTCTGGTGAGGATGGCGGCGTTGTTGCACGACGTTGGTCACGGCCCGTTCGGGCACTTCTTCGATGATCATTTCCTCGACGATTTCGGGATCACCCACGAAGATCTCGGTGCGCAGATCATCGAGGAGGAATTGGGCGAGTTGATCCGTGGCGTGCGACGCAATCCCAACGGTCAGCTGCAGTCTCTGGAAGAACTGGACCCGAGACAGGTGGCGTGGTTGATCCGTCGGCCGCGGGGCGATGACGAGACAGAAGGGACACCCGACTGGCTCTGCAAGTTGCGGTCGCTGTTCAGTGGTATCTACACCGTCGACAACATGGACTTCGTGCTGAGAGATGCCTACATGACCGGGTACAACACCCGGGCCTTCGATCTGCCCAGGCTGCTGCACTACAGTTTCTTTACTCCCCAGGGCCTGACGATTCACTCCCGCGGATTGGCCACGTTGATCAATTTCATCGAGACGCGGGCCAACCTGTTCCGCACCGTGTACTTTCACCGCACGGTCCGCGCATTGGATCTGTCGCTTGAACAGGTTTTCCCCGAAACGATGAAACGGCTGTTTCCCGGGAATCCCAGTCAGCATCTGGCGGACTACCGACGATTGACCGAGTCGAGTTTCTTGGTCGATGTGGGTCGGTGGTCGGAAAGTGAGGATGCCGAGACGCGTGAACTGGGTGAGCGGTGGGCGAGGATTCTCAGGCGAGATGTCGACTGGAAGCTGGCTTGCGAGCGAATCCTGCACTTCCGTGCCGGCGAGTCGGAGCGGGTGACGATCTTCTCGGAGCCGGAACTGGTCGAGAGCCGTGTGCGGAGAGTGTTGCCATCGGGGCTGGCGAAAATCCCGATGCGGGTCGACGTCGCGCGGCACTATCATCGGCCGAGCGGGCCGTTGCCGGCCGGCGGCCAGAACTTTCTGCTCGATCCTTCCGAAACGGTGCCTCAGCCGCTTGATGACGACGAGTTGTTCCGGCAGTTGCCGATGAGTTTCTCGATCTTCCGGATCTACTCGACCGACCACGCACATGACGCGCCGCTCAACGAGGCTCTGAATTCCGTCGTCGGCGATGTCGACGATGCGAAGACAAATATGTGAGCTGCGATGTGGTTCGGGCGAGCGCGTGGCCTGGAACGGTTCACCGATCTGCAGTTGGCAGGGTGTTCCGGTCATTCTGGATGTAATGGTTGTCCGGTCCCCCTGACGCTGTGAGGCTGCCGGTCTGGCGCTCGGTCGTAACGATCGTGACGACAACAGTGGTCGACCTGTTGCGCAGGTGGAGGGGCGTCGATACCATCCACGATGATTGATGTCGACGCCGAACTGCTCGACCTCGACGCCGGATGGCGAGAGGTTCTGGAGGCCTACCAGATGGCCGAGGAGACTGGTGACGTCGATCCGAACGGGGCGATCGCGGGCGACCAGGGCATGGCGTCCGACGATGGCCTGGATCGGATCGACGGGGGGGCGGTGATTGGGTTGGCGGAGTTGGCCGATGAGGACGAGTCGAGGGAGTGGATGCCTCGTGTCGTGTCGCTCGACGGATTCGATGGCGAGAGACTCTCGTCTCTTCATGGTCGCCTGATCGCGCTGGGTTGGCTGGGATTCGATGTCGGCGACCGCATGACCGGCATCCGGTATCAGTTGACTCGCGACGGCCAGCGGGTTCTTGACGGACTCGTCCCGATTCCGACCCTGCGAGTTGTCGGCGAAGCAGAGGACGAGGAGGACTCACAAATCGGCACCGATCCGGATTCGTCAGCCGAGGCCGCGACGAGCGCGACGGATGATCTCGACCCATCCGACGCGTAGCCGACCAGGTGGTCTACTGGCGGTTGATGTCGGGGTTCCACTGAGCCACGACGGCGTCGACGGGTAGCACGAAGATCTCGACCCGGCGGTTCTTCTGCCTGGCGGTCTCGTTGCTGTTTGCCGTCAGCGGCTGGTTGGCACCGTATCCGGCAGCTCCGAGTCGAGATTGGTCGATTCCGAGTGTCTCCAGCGACACCAGCACGGCATTGGCTCGGTTGGTCGAAAGGTGCCAGTTGGTCGCGTGCCTCGAACGGGTATTGGCCTTGGCGATGCGTCGGTCGTCGGTGTGCCCGACGATGAGAATGTTGAGATCCTTGGCGTCGCCCTGGTTCATGATTGCGGCGAATTCCTTGAGGATTGTCGTCGCTGTCTTGTCGTTGACCACCGCGCTGCCGCTCTGGAAGAGAATGTCCTCGCCGATCCTGCTGACTCCGCTTTGCGGATCGAACTGGAACAACGGGTACTTCTGCTTCAACGCTTGGAGCCGGCGAGTCGCTTCCGGTGACAGGGGGCTCTGCTGCTTCAGCAGGCTGACGTAACGCTGCTGCAACAGAGTCCGCTCGCTCTGCATGTTGGTCAGCCGTTGGCTCGAGACGTCGAGGTTGGACTTCAACGCCACGTTGTTTTGACTGAGTTGCCGGTTCTGTCCGGCCAACTGCATCGCCCGAATCTGGGACTGACGCAGCGTCTGCTGGGGAACCATGTTGCAGCCGGCCGGGATCGAAAGAGCCAGGGCCAGGAGAACAAGCGTGGGTGTGCGGGCCGTCGCGAACATGAGGCACTCCTTATATTGCCGACCCGGGCCAGGCCATGTCGGTGCCGTGGTCAAGGACCGCGCAACACGCAACACGCAACAGGGACCAACCGGTCTGAAATCGTCTTGGATGTGGCTGGAATCGGGCGGGGGAGAAAGAGAGAGCGTTGAGTTTGAGAGAACTGGACACGGTGTTGCTGAGAGAGGCAACGGATCGCGCCCGATGAGTGAGGGCGGATTTATAGTGTCCCGGAGCAGAACATGCCTAGAGCAAACCACAATTTTGTTGTGGTCCGGTGGCGGAGGCGGACGGCCGCCGAATCGTCAGGTGGGGCTAGTTGAACAACCCGCCGACGGCGTCGATCAGACCACCCGTTATCGGGGTGGGATCCTGCCAGCCCCAGATCGATTTGACGAGTTCAAACAGGACCATGCCGCAAAAGACCATCAATCCTGTCGAGAACATCATCGCCAGGAATGTGCCGACGCCCCATTCGTGCTCGACCGCAGCGACGATTCGCTGTTCAACCGGGACGGCGTAGTCCTCGGCTTCCTCGTCGTCGAAGACATCATCATCGGCGTCGAAGACGTCGAGGTCTCCTCCGAGTTCGTCGTCGTCGCCGAAGATGTCGTCATCGACCTCGTCGAGGTCATCATCGCCGCCGATGTCCGTGAACTCGTCGAAGATATCGTCGTGGTCGGCCGACTTCTTGACAACGGTCGCCGAGTAGTCATCGGCGTCTTCTTCGTCGTCAAACAGCAGCACGCTGGTATCGGTGTCGGCCTCTTCGTCGTCGGCCCCGGCCATCTCGAAATCCGTTCCGTCGTCGACCATCGCGGGCACCTCGACCTGTGTCTCGTCGGCCGTTTCGCTGTCGAGATCCAGTGAGATGCCGCTGTCGGCGATGGTGACGTCACCCAGATCGACTCCACTGCCGGAGGACTCCAGGCTGATCCCGCTTTCGTCGCCGACCTCCAGGCTGATTCCGCTCTCGGCCACCGTCTCAAGCGAAATCCCGCTGTCCGCGGCCGGTTCCAGTGATACTCCACTGCCCTCGGCGATCTCGGTCATGTCCAGGTCTTCAACTGCTCGAGGCGTTTCGAGCATGGTGGCTTCAAGTGCGTCGCTGGCGACCAACTTGACGTCGCTGTCACTGCCAGCCATCCCAGGATCCTCGGTCACAGGATCGGCCACCAACCGCACTTCGCTGTCGGATTCGGCCATGACCGGCGCGTCGTCATCGACGACCAGGATCGGCGCATCGTCATCCTCGGACAGGATCGGCGCGTCGTCATCGACGGACAGGATCGGCGCGTCGTCATCGACGGACAGGATCGGTGCGTCGTCATCGACGGACAGGATCGGTGCGTCGTCATCGACGGACAGGATCGGTGCGTCGTCATCGACGGACAGGATCGGTGCGTCGTCATCGACGGACAGGATCGGTGCGTCGTCACTCTCGACGCTGTTTGCGATCAGGCGGACATCGCTGTCGGATTCGTTCATGTCAGCAACAGCCGGCTCATCGCCAACAACCAGTTGCACGTCGTCGTCGTCGTCGTCGGACGAATCGTCGAGTTCAAGGCTCGGGTCGATCACCAGGCGAACATCGCTGTCGGATGTGTCATCGACCAGCAGGGGCTCGTCGTCAAGAGACTGCTGAACCAGGGTCGGTTGATCGGCCATGACCCCGTCGTCGTCATCGAGCAACGACGTGGTCCCCGTCGTTTCGAAATCCTCGTCTTCCAGCGACGGATCGTCTCCTCCCAAACCGCCGTCTACGGAAGAATCGGCCTGCCGAGATCGAGCGAATTCCTCGACGTCCTCGGCGCGGAACTTCCACGTCCCTCGATCGGCGAATCCCCGAAGTTCACCGGTTCCTCGCAGACGATTGATCTCCGCTTGGGGAATCCCCAGGAATTCGACCGTTTCCTCGATGCTGAGATACTTGCTGGCCATGTTGAAGAGGCTCCACCGAGACGGGACGTAGGCCGTGTCAGATCAGGGAGTTGTCGTAGGGATCTACTTGAAAACCGGCCAGAACGACCGACTACGGCAGGTCGAAAAAGACCTCCACCTGCCTGCTTTATTCTAGGTGGCCCATGCAATGATGCAAGATGATTGGTTGGAAGCGATTGAGAATCCGACCGATGGTAGCGATTGTAGCGGCGGCCTTGCGTCGGCCGTTGGGGAGTGGGAGACTTCGGATTCGTTCACGTTTCCCGGCCTTGGTGGGAATCGATGCAACCGGCCAATCTGCTGTTTGTCCTTTCGGACCAGCACAACCGTGACACGCTGGGGTGCTACGGTCACCCCGCGATCCGGACCCCGCACCTGGATGCACTGGCTGCTCGGGGTGTTCGTTTCGACGCCGCCTACACGAATTGTCCGATCTGTGTGCCGGCCCGTGCCAGCCTGGCGACCGGAGAATATGTGCACCGGATCGGGTACTGGGACAACGCGTTCCCCTATGACGGTCGCGTGCCCGGCTGGGGCCATCGGCTGCAGGCGGCCGGTCACCGGGTCGATTCGATCGGCAAGCTGCACTACCGCAGCGTTGAGGACGATGATGGCTTCAGCGATCGGATCGTGCCGTTGAACGTCGTCGACGGAGTCGGTGACGTGATGGGGGCGATCCGCGACGACCCGCCGATCCGCGTCGGGATGCGGGGCGGTGTGACCGATGCGGGGCCGGGGACGTCGACCTACATCGACTACGACATCGAGATCGCCGACCGGTCTGTCGAGTGGTTGCGGAGCCGTTCGGTCGAGCCGGATGCTCGGCCGTGGATGCTGTTCTGCAGCTTCGTCTGTCCTCATCCGCCCTTCATTGCACCGCCCGATCTGTTCGAGCTCTATCCGCCGGAGGACATCCCGCTGCCGGTGCAGAATCACCCCGACGAGCAACCACGTCATCCGGCACTGGAGACGCTGCGGCGGACGATGAACTACGACGGTCCCTTCAGCGACGACCAGATCCGGAAGGTGACCGCTGCCTACTACGGCACGTGCACACACCTGGATCGCCAGGTGGGCCGCGTGCTGGAAGTGCTTGAGCAGACGGGTCTGGCCGAATCGACCCGGGTCATCTACACGAGCGATCACGGCGAGAGCATGGGGCGCCGCGGCTTGTGGGGCAAGTTCACGCTCTACGAGGAATCGGCCGCTGTGCCACTGATCCTGGCCGGTCCCGATGTGCCTGTCGGTCAATCGACCGACGACCCGGTGACATTGGTCGACTGCCACCCCACGATTCTCGAAGCGGTTGGCGTGGAAGCCGAGAGCGGCGATGCCCGATTGCCGGGTCGATCGTTGTGGCCGATTGCCGGTGGTGAGCCGCTGGGCCGGGCGGCCTTCAGCGAGTACCACGCGGTGGGTACGACCGGCGGCAGTTTCATGATCCGTCACGGGTCCCACAAGTACATCCACTACGTGGGCGAAGCGCCGCAGTTGTTTGACCTGGCCGCCGATCCGCTCGAGACGACCGACTTGGCCGACGATCCGGCCAGTGTGGGGATCCGTGAGCGGATGGAGGCCCTGCTGGGCGAGATCCTGGACCCCGACGAAGTCGATGCGAGGGCCAAGGCGGACCAGGCCGCCCTGGTGTCGTCTCATGGCGGCCGTGAGGCGGTGCTGGCACGGGGAACATTCGTCAATTCGCCTGTTCCGGGTGAGGAGCCACGTTTTGAGCCGGGTGATGGTCACCAGTGAGACCGGGGCGGTGCCCCCGATGGGAGATCCCGAGGCGCGGCACCTGAGGCAGTGCCTGCGGGAAGCCGGCGTGGTGCTGGGATTGTGGCTGGCGGGATTGGCCTGGACGCTGGTGGTGGTGATCGGTTGGGGTTACATGCCGGTCTCTGAACGTCCGGAGACGCCCGAGCTGATCTGGGGGATGCCGGCGTGGGTGGTCTGGGGGTTGTTCGTGCCGTGGTTCCTCGAGATTGCCGCGGCATGGTGGTTCGCCCTGAAAGTGCTCGCCGACGACGATCCCGACCAGGCGGTCGGGCCTGATGGTGACGCGGGAGCGGCACCGTGACCGGACTGCTTGCCCAGCAACCGTGGTACCACCTCGGACAACGGGACTATGCGATCCTGGTCCCCTTCGGGCTGTTCATGCTCGGGGTGGCCGTGATCACCGTGCTCTCGCACCGTTACCAGAAGACCGGGGATTTCCGCTCCGAGTACTACGTGGCGAACCGCAGCTTCGGGACCTGGGTGCTGGCGATGTCGTGGGTGGCGACAATGGCCAGCGGGGGCAGTTTCCTGGGCTACCCCTCGCTGGTGTATTCCTATGGCTGGAGCATGGCCTTCTGGGTCAGCGGGTCGATGGTGACCGCGGTGGTGGGGTTGGGAATCGTCGGCAAGCGGATCAACCGGCTGGCGCGGCGGACCGGCGCGCTGACGCTGGTCGACCTGCTGCGAGACCGGTTCGGGTCGCATGCGGTGGGCGTGACCTACTCGGTGGTGATCCTGGTTACGACCAGCGTCTACCTGGTCGCCCAGTTCGTTGCCGGCGCGAGGATTCTCGAGAACCTGCTCGAGACCAGCTATGCGATGGGGCTGTTGATGTTTGCCGTTTCGGTGGTGGTCTACACCACCTTCGGCGGGTTCCGCGCCGTGGCCTGGACCGATACGCTGCAGGGCATCGTGATGATCATCGGGGTCGTGCTGCTGGTCCCCCTGTCACTTTCGGCCGTCGGCGGCCTGGAACAGGCGACCCTGACCGGCGAGCGGTCGCAGGCGGTACGGGTGGACCCCGAGGCGGCCGAGCACGGGGTGGAGACCGAGCGTCACGCCTACCTGTATCCGCCCGGCCCGCGGAAGCACACCGAGCCGGGAGACGACAAGATGGGTGGGATGTTCCTGCCGTTTGGCATGGGGCTGTCGTTGTTCCTGATCCGCTCGCTGGGCGCGTTGATGATGCCCACGACGGTGCCGCGGATGTTGGCATTCCGCGACACCAAGGCATTGAGGCGGGCGCTGATTGTGTTGGCCCCGTACTTCCTGTTGATGTATGGCAGCAGCCTGATCACGATGAACTGCGCCCACTCGCTGGGAATCGATCTGCCGCCGGGAAAGTCCGACCAGGCCATGCCGGCCCTGGCCCAGAGGCTGGTCGAACTCGATGTCGCACCGGCGATGTTGGCCGGTCTGCTGATCGCCGCTCCGTTCGCGGCGGTGATGTCGACGGTCGATTCGGCACTCCTGGTCATCAGCGCCAGCGTGGTGCGGGACCTGGTCGAGAAGTCCTTTGGCGTCCAGCTTTCGGATACCGGCATCAGGCGGCTGAGTTATTCGGTGACCGGCCTGGCCGGAGTGGGGGTCTTTGCCGGGGCGTTGATGATCGAGCCGCGTTTTCTGCAGCCGCTGGTGATTCACTACGTTGGCGGCTCGGCCTCGGCACTGTTCTGGCCGGGACTGGCGACGTTGTTCTGGCGACGGGCCACCGCACGCGGTGTGACCGCCGGGCTGGCCGGCGGGGGTGTGGTTTATGTCGCGGCGATCTTCTTCAAGCCCCTGATTGACCCCGTCGTGTCGCTGCACCCGTTCGTTTTCGGTTTCGTCGGTTCGGGCCTGCTGGTCGCCGTCGTCAGCGTGTGCACCCGGGGACAGGACGAAGAACAACTGGCTCCGTACTTCGGGCGGATCTAGAGATGGGTGGGGCTGCTTGCAAGCAACCCGGGCCTAGTTTCTACTAGCAGCACTCCCCGGGGGCGGCTCACCGGCCAACCCCGTCACACTCCTCGCATTCTTTTTCCCTCATGGCTGACGACCTGGTCTTCATGATGGGTGAATTCGAAGCGTTGGTGCCGGGGGACCGACGGTACGCGGAGAACCACCTTTGGCTGCAGGAGGATGGAGATTTCCTGAAGGTCGGGCTGACGTCCTACGCGGTCCGCCTGCTGCAGGATGTCTACTTTCTGGACTGGAGCGTCGACCCGCATTCGAATGTGCTGGCCGGCCAGGAGATTGGAGAGATCGAGAGTTCGAAGGCCGTTTCGAGCCTGTTTGCTCCGGTGGACGGGCAGGTGCTGGAATTCAACGACGTTGCACTCGAGGACCCTTCGGCAATCAACACTGCCGGTTACGGAGATGGTTGGCTGTATCGGTTTCGGACTGATGCCGTGTTGCTCGATCCGCAGGAATACCTCGCGGTGCTCGACAGCGGCTGGGAAGATACTCAGCGGATAATCAAGGGGCAACTCAACTGATGGCCGCCAAATCGCTGACCGTCGTCGTCTCGCAGTCGCCGAGCAAGAACCCCGCCAAGCGGCATCTCGAGGAGGAACTGGTTGCAGCGTTGATGCTCGATGAGACTGTCGATGTGGCCGTCGTTCCGCACCTCTACAACCTCGACGCGAGCCATTCGGGGACCATGTTCCTGCAGTCGATGCGGGGGCACCTGGTGGTGTTGAGTTGGATGTACCCCCGGGCGGCTCACTGGCTGCTCGATCGAGTCGGCGTCAAGGGTCACCTGGGAGAAACGCTGCTCGAGGACCTCGACGAGGACGAAGATGTCGAGATCCCCGAACCGCAGGGGATCGGCGGTGTCGAACTGCCCGACCGAAACGTCTACTGCCTGGACCTGGGCGTCGATTCTGACCCGGGGGTGTTTCTCGAGGAGATTTCCCGGATCGTCGGAGAACTGACCGTCGAGACCGTCGAGTTGATGGACTGGATTTCGGGATCTCCCGAGCCGGAACAACTTGAACGGTATCTCGATCCGTTGTCGGTGTTGACCGGGCAGGGAGGTGTCGAACCGGTCAAGCGGCGGTGGTACCCGGTGATCGATTACGAGCGATGTACCAACTGCATGGAGTGCATCGATTTCTGCCTGTTCGGTGTCTACGGTGTCGACACCTTCGACCGCATCCTGGTCGAACAACAGGACAACTGCAAAAAGGGCTGCCCGGCATGCAGCCGGGTCTGTCCCGAGAACGCGATCGTGTTTCCGCAGCACAAGGAACCGGCTGTCGCCGGGGCGCTGGGGGACGTCGGGGCCTTGAAGATCGATCTCTCTCGCCTCTTCGGCAACACCTCGGGGCTCGATACGGCGGTTTCCGAACGCGATGTCGAGTTGATGCGTGACGGTCGCGAGGCTGTGGGTGCGAGTGTCGGGATGCCCAAGCGGCAGTCCGATCGTGACTCGACCGAGCGAGATGATCTCGACGACGTCTTCGACGGTCTCGACGCCATGAATCTCTGAGCGACCGTCCCGCCCGCACAGAGCCCCTCGATGACTCCCGGTGCCCTCGACGACGTTTCGACCCAACGGCTGATTGCGGCCGAGCGGATTGCCTGCGAGGGATTGCTGGAGCAACGTGTTGAGGCGGGGACCTGGGTCGGCCAACTCTCGACATCGGCTCTCTCGACCGCCACCGCCACGTTGGCGATTGACCTGTACGTCCGGTCGGGCGGCCGGGGCGAGGGGTTGAGGCGACTTGTCGAGGCCGGTCGCGACTGGCTGCTGGGTCACCAGAACGACGATGGCGGCTGGGGTGACACCGAGCTGAGCTTCAGCAACATCTCCACCACGATGCTGGCTCATGCCACGTTGACCGCGGTGGCGGCTCCCGAGGCGGGAGCCGCAGCGGAGCAACGGACCCTGGTGTTGGAGCGGGCCGAACGGTACATCGAGCGGGCTGGTGGTGTCGATGCGGTGCTGGCCCGCTACGGTCGGGACCGGACCTTCTCGGTGCCCATACTGACCCACTGCGCGCTGGCGGGGCTGGTCGACTGGCATCAGGTGATCCCGCTGCCGTTCGAACTGGCGGCCGTGCCGCACGGGTTCTACAAGACCCTGCGGTTGCCGGTGGTCAGCTATGCCCTGCCGGCGTTGATCGCGATCGGGCTGGTCCGGTTTCATGCCCGTCGGCCGAGGAATCCTCTGGCGTGGCTGGTTCGTCGACTTGTCGTTGGCCGTGTGCTGCGGGTTCTCGAGTCGGTCCAGCCGAGCAATGGTGGTTTTCTGGAGGCGGCCCCATTGACGAGTTTCGTGACGATGAGCCTGGTGGGGAGCGGGTTGGTCGATCATGCGGTCACCCGTCGCGGGATCGATTTCCTGGCCAACTCGGTCCGGGAGGACGGCAGTTGGCCGATCGATACGAACCTGGCGACGTGGGTCACGACGCTGTCTGTCAACGCGTTGGGAGATCGGTTGTCAGAGGACGCCCGTGGGCCGATCCGACGCTGGTTGCTGTCTCAGCAGTACCGGGAGGTGCACCCGTATACGAATGCCGATCCCGGTGGCTGGTCGTGGACCGATTTGCCCGGCGGGGTGCCCGATGTCGACGACACGCCGGGCGCGGTGTTGGCACTGCTGGGAGAGCAGGGGGGAGAACGCCAGGAGGTGGCCGAATCGGTCAAGGCTGCCGCTGATTGGCTGCTGTCCGTGCAGAATCGTGACGGTGGCTGGCCCACCTTCTGCCGGGGCTGGGGCACTCTGCCGTTTGATCGCTCGTCGCCGGACATCACCGCTCACACCTTGCGGGCGCTGATGGCGACAGCGGCGGGGCTGTCGCTGGAGGACGGGCGGTTCGATGGTGCGATCCGAAGGGGCTTTGAGTTTCTCCGGCGGCAACAGCGAAGTGATGGAGCCTGGATTCCGCTGTGGTTCGGCAACCAACATGTGATCGACGAGCAGAACCCGGTGTACGGCACGGCACGGGTGTTGGCCGCCTGGCGGGCGGCGGGATTGGAGGCCGATGCGAGTGCCGTGCGAGGCCGCGAGTGGTTGGTTGGAGTCCAGAATTCCGACGGTGGATGGGGTGGAGATGCCGATACGCCTTCCAGTGTTGAGGAAACCGCGTTGGCCGTCGAGGCGTTGCTGGAGCGGGTTCCCGGTGAACCGGGACGAGCGTCGACGGACCCGGTTGAGGACGGATCAGACCCGAAGAATGTCGAAAAACAACTGGCTGTCGGAGTTGAGTGGTTAATCGAACGGGTGGAATCCGGTACATGGACCAAAAGCAGCCCAATCGGTTTTTATTTCGCGAGATTATGGTATTTTGAGAAGCTCTACCCACTGATATTCACGGTTGCTGCCTTGCGCCGGGCTTGCCTGGCGGTTGGGGTTGCCGAAAGATCACCGTCGGGAAACCGGCCAGCGGGCACCTAACCGGCGGTGAATACAGGAGTTCCGAGTGTCGATTGCCCCGTCCGAATCACGCCAATCGGTTGCGATGCCCACCGACGCCAGTCCGGCGGATGAGTTGGCGACAAAACAGCCGCGCAAGCGAAGGCGACGCAAGAGCACCAGCCACCTGAAGTTGGTTCCCGAGACGCTCTCGGAACGTGAACGGGTCAAGGCTGCCGCCGAACAATTTGCCGAGTCGTTGGATCGGGCTCAACCGTTCGACAGCACTCAACTGGAGACCTGGGGGCGGCAACTGCTTGAGGAACTCGAGTTGTCCGAGAAGTTCCTCGGTTTTGCGGCCGTGCTGATCGGCAATTTTTTCTGGAAGCGGCAATTCCTGTCGGTGCCGTTCGAGCGACGGATGCTGCTGTTGCCGCACTGCTTGAAGCACGCCGAGGGCTGTCCGGCCGAGTACGACGAGTTCGGTCTCGATTGCGAGAAGTGCGGCGCCTGTTCGATTGCCGACTACAAGGTGCGAGCCGAGCAGTTGGGTTACAAGGTGCTGGTGGCCGAGGGGTCTCCGGTGGTGTTGAAGATCATCGTCGGCGGCCACGTCGACGGAATTCTCGGAGTCGCCTGTCTCAACGTGCTGGAGAAGGCGATCGACAAGGTGCTGATCGCCGGTGTGCCCTCCTACGCCATCCCGCTGCACTCCGGCGACTGCAAGAACACGTCCTTGGACGAGTCGTGGGTCTGGGACGTTCTCGAGAAGTACGAGCCGTTGCCCGAACCGGTCACCAGCAGTTACCTGCCGTTGATCCGTGAGTCGAATCGTCTGTTCGAGCAGGACTTCGAGCGGCTGCTGCCGCCGGTCCGCAGCCAGCCGTCGCAGCAGGCCGCGACGCCGTTGGCCAAGACCGAGGAGATCGCCTACGACTGGCTGGCTCGTGGAGGTAAGCGGTTCCGCCCGTTCATCACGTTGGCGGCCTACGATGCGATGACCGGCGGCGAGTCCTTGCAGGCGGCTCATCGCAATGGCGATGGCCTCGGGATGCCCGACTCGGTCTGCCGCGTGGCGATGGCGATCGAGGCTTTTCACAAGGCGTCGCTGGTGCACGACGACATCCAGGACGACGACCTGTTCCGTTACGGCCGTGAGACCCTGCATCGCAAGTACGATCCGGGCACGGCGATCAACATCGGTGATTACCTGATCGGGATCGGGTACCAACTGGTCAATTCGGCGCGTGGCGAGGCGGGCGCGGAGATCACCTGTGACGTGTTGGACCGGATGGCCACCGCCCACATCAAGCTCTGCGACGGCCAGGGGGCCGAGATGGCATGGCACGAGCAGGCTGTCGAGTCGATCACCCTGCTCGACGCGCTGCAGATCTACGCCTTGAAGACCTCGCCCGCCTTCGAAGCGGCCCTGTATGCCGGGATGCGGATGGCTGGTGACGTGTCGAGCTACGAGGAGATGATTCCGTTGTTTTCGCGTCACCTGGGTGTTGGCTTCCAGGTGCTCAACGACCTGAAGGACTGGCGGGGCGACGCCAACAACAAGCTGGTGGCCGGCCAGGACATGCTGGCCGGACGCCCGACGGTGATGCTGGCCCTGGCTTTCCAGGCCGCCGACGATCTCCAGCGCCAGCAGTTGCTGGACATTCTCGCTGCCACCGACGTCGAGGACGAGGCCCGCATGAAGCAGCTGACGGGATTGCTGATGGATTGCGGTGTGTTCGAACAGGCCGAGTTGCTGGTCGAGAAGACCCGGGTGCGGGCCGAGTTGCTGGCTGACGATGTGGACGTCGAGCCGTTGCGACGATTGCTGTACTTCCTGGTCGACACCGTGCTGGCCGACGAGGACGAGGCGGGGATTCCGGTGCCCACTCCGGAAGATGTGCTGCTGTCCCTGCCGGTGGCCCAGTAACCGCTGCGGAGTCCACAACGGGGTTGGCGCCGGGGGGGCCCTGGTCGACTTCCGGAGTTCCCTAGGCCAGTGGCAGGGGTTCGGGCCGGAGCAGGAACGGGAAGACGCGGACCGGGTTGCCGTCGGTGTCGAGTTGCTTGTAGGTCAACTGGGCAGCGCGGTCAGCGGCGAACTGCAGCATCGTCAGCTTCAATCCGCAGAACCGGTCGCTGTCGACCTCGGCTGCCACGTCGGCAAACACCTCACCGGAGGAAGCCGCGTGACGTCGCACACCGTGGATGCTGTTCTCACGGACCTTCAGTCCCGCCGCGGCCAGTTTGAAGAGTCCTTTGAGGAATCGACCGATGAGGTTCTCGGGGTCGGAGACCTTCAACAGCTTGTCGAGTTCCTCGTGGGCTTCCCAGTAGTAGCCCGCGTTGAACAGGTCGATGGCCAACAGGAAACTGCGGTTGTCGGCCCAGGCGTCGTCGGAGAGCGGCTTGGATGTCGGACCCTTCTTCTTGTAGCTGTGACCCTCGGGATGCCGGTACGGATGAGGAGTCGTCGATCCGGGGATGAAGGTGTAGGCAGGCAGATCGACCGGCGGCAGAAGCCGCGGAGAGTCCTTGAGTGTCTTGACCATCGGTGATTCGGGCTCCTGTGAGTCGACCGGGACCCGGGTGGGGAATGCTCCGGGGCGACCTGGTGGGGTGAGTCGACGAGGCTGGATTCGCGGGAGGGAGCGGCTGGTGCTGTCGAGTGTGGAGTGAGGGGCACCAACCAGCAGATCATCTAGCATAGCGGATTTGGCGAGTGATTCACGGTTCGTTCCCGTGAAACTCGGTCGAATCCGAGCGAGATTATTGGTGGAGAGTGCGGGTCGGGTTTATCGGTCAGGCAGACTGTGCCGCCCGAATCCGCCGCTTGATTGCCGCCACGAGTCCGCGGGCTCCTCGCTGCCTGGTCATTCCCAGGGTTTCGCCCAGCCCCAGCGGTTCCAGCACGTCATCGGGCATCGCCAGCACGTCGTCGACCCGCGATCCGTTGATTCCCTTGATCAACAACGCCACCAGCCCACGAATGGTCGGCGACTGCCGGGGGACCAGGGCCTCGATCGTCACCAGATCATCGTCGACGTCGACCCAGAGGTCGACGGCTGTCTGACATTCGAGGACACGGCAGTCGCGTGGCGGGGGAACGTCGCAGCGGGAGGCCGAGAGTTTCGGGAGGGTGTCGGAGAACTCGATCAGCAGTTCGAGCCGCTCTCGAGGATCGAGCCCATCGAATTCAGCGAACAGCGGTTCGAGCCTCACTCGGCCTCATCCTCATCTTCACCCTGTGGCACCACAAAGCTCATGTGCAGTTCGGCGTGACGCAGGTGCAGCGCCAACCACTCGCGATCGCACATCCGGCCCAGGAAGGGGTGTGGGGCGGTGGGCGGCGTGGTCGAGAGTCGTTGGGCGGCGGCTTCGAGGTGATCGCACGCCGCCTGAAGTTCGATTTCCGGTTCCGGCAGGTAGTCTTTGGCGCGGCGTGGCACCGTGAACCCAGGTTTCATCCGTGTCGTCAGCAGCCGGTTCTTCATCAACGCCGCCGCCAGTGTCCTCACCAGCCAGTTGGACTGGAACGAGAACCCGTCGATCGAGCTGTCGATGGCACGGGCGAGATGTTCGAGGATCTGGGCGAAGCTCCAATTGCCCACGGTGATCACGTCGACCTCGACCAGTCGCCGGACGTCATCGAGAAAGTCCTGCAACGTACCGTAGACGATCAGGCGTCGTTGGTTGGAGGAGGCGGTCATGGAGGGAGTTGACCGGGGGGGCCTCGGAGAGCGGGAGATCGCCGAGTCATTGTGGAGCAGCCGACTCCGGGCGACAAGGCTGGCGCGTTGGCCTATACTGGCCGTTTCGCGCCGGCACGGTCAGGCTCCAGTTCACGGCTTCCATGAGTGATTCAGGCAATTCCATCGAGGATTACGATCCGGACGCGGCATCGGTGCCGGAATTGCCTTCCGGCCAACCGCCGAACTCGGGCCGAGGGTTGCTGACGCGCGTGCTCGAGAGGTTTCCGGAGCCGAGTCGTCGACCACTGTTGTGCGACTCGGCCTACAACGTCGGCAACGGGGCCTATTACTCGCTCAACCTGCTGGTGCCGGTCGTTCTCGAGACGATCCTCAACGGCACGGTCATGCACCTGGCGGTGTTCTGGGCCGTGGCGCACGGCAGCAGCGTGCTCAGTCCGCTCGTCGGATTCGCAGCGCGGTTCGTTCCCATGAAACTGCTGGTCGTCGTCCCGAACGTCATCACGGTGATCTGCCTGCTGGGGGTCGCCTTCAACCCCACCACGCTCGAGAGTGCCACCTGGTTCACGATCGTGATGGCTGCCGCCTTCGTGGTGCGGGTGTTTCCACGGACCGGCGAGATGAACATGTACCGCGTGTTGTACCCCACCACGCACCGTGGTACCGCCGTCGGCCTTCTCAAGGCGATCATGGCCGTCTCGGCCCTGGTGGTCACCGCGGCCGGATACGTGTGGTTCAATCACCAGGAATCGCTGTACTGGGTTCTGTTCCTGGCCGTGGCCATGTTGCTGCTGATCAGTTCGTTGTTCTACGGCGCGATTCCGGTTCGTCCGCAGGATTCGATGGTGGCGACCGGAACCGGTTCTCCGTTGGTCGCATTCGGCAAGGGGCTGAAGGTCTTTCTGACCGATCGTCGTTTCCTGCTGTACCAGATCGGGTTTTCGTTCGCCGGAACGGCCAACCACATGGTCTTCTGGATGATTCCGAATCTCTGTACGAGATACCTCCGTCTGAGTGACGAGAACACCCGTCTCATCTCGGCACTGATCCCCGCGCTGCTGGTGACATTTTCGGCACCCTTCTGGGGACGGTATCTCGACCGGGTCAACCCGATGCTCGGTCGCGCCACGTTCAATGTGCTGCAGGGGATTGCCTTTGTGCTGTTTGCCGTCGGCGGTCTCTCGGGAATGATCTGGCTGGTCGTGGTCGGATCCCTGTTGCACGGAGTCAGCGCCGGGGGGAGTGCTGTCAACTGGTTGACCGGAAGTCTGTACTTTGCCGGTCGTGACCGCGTGTCGCTCTACAACGCCGTCCACGTTGGACTGACCGGCGTGCGGGGGTTCCTAGCTCCCCTGGTGGGCCTGATGCTCTATTCGGTTGGCCCGCTCGGTTGGGGAAATCTCACCGGATTTTCCCTGGGGCCTCACGTTTTCTGGGTGGCCTCCGGACTCAGTTTCCTGGGGGCAGTCACCATGTTCTGGCAGGGAATCACCGATCCCGGGCCGCGGGACGAGCACGCCGAGACCAAGTCGACCTGAAACCGCTCGGTGAGACACCTGCAGCGGTTAGGTGGCCAGGCCCGGCGGCCAGAGTGTCCAGAACAGCCAGGCGACCGGGCCGGCGTAAAGGATGCTGTCGAGCAGATCGAGTGTTCCCCCCATGCCCGGGAACAGGGCTGCCGAGTCCTTGACCTCGGCGTCTCGCTTCATCAGCGATTCACAGAGGTCTCCGATCAGTCCGGCCACTCCGATCACGGCTCCGTAAATGGCTGCCCAAAGCCACACGGGGAGTCCCGAGGTGGCTGGCAACGACTCTCCGGCTTCGCCCGTCTCGAAGGCCATTCGACCCCATTCGAGCCACGCCACGGCTCCCAGGGCGGCTCCCAGCACCGCTCCCAGTGCCCCCATCCAGGTCTTGCCGGGGCTGAGCCTGGAGTGGAGCTTCTTGCGGCCGAAGAGTCGGCCCAGCGTGTAGGCTCCGGTGTCGCCCATCTTGGCAGCGGCCACCAGGGACCCCAGCGCCAGGTACCCCAGTTCAGGTCGGGGTGTCCACCTGAGCTGAACTGTGACAATCAGCAAAAATCCGGTGTAGACGACCACCAGCACGTCGGCTCCCAGACCTCCGAGACTCGAACCGGGTTCACGAAATCGCAGGGCATGGACCAGCAACAGCACCAGCACCACCATCGCCAGGGCTCCCGCCACGCGTTCCAGCGGGCTTCCCCCGACCAGGCACTCGCAGACACCCCCCCACGACTCGCCTGGCCATCCTGAGACGACCAGCACCGCTGCACCGATTCCTGCCAGGGGCCACGAGGCCTGCAGGTCACGACGGTGGAGCAACTGCACCAGTTCGAAGGCCAGCCGCACGGCCAGCACCGTCACCAGGACCAGCAGGACCGGTGCTCCGGAACCGAGCTGATGATCCCAGGCGAACAGGCCGACCAGCAGAGGGATCAGCAGTGACGAAACCAGCAGGCGTTGTCGGAGCATGGTGAACGGGGGGCCCTGGAGAACTGTGACCTCATTCGGCGAGTCCGCCGAAGCGTCGCTGTCGAGAGGCAAAGTCGCGGAAGGCTTCGAAGAGATCGTCTCGGCAGAATTCGGGCCAGCACTTCGAAGTGACCCAGATCTCGGCGTAACTGATCTGCCAGAGCAGGAAGTTGCTGATCCTCATCTCGCCAGCAGTGCGGATCAGCAGATCGGGATCACTCATGCCGGCGGTGTAGAGGTGCGAGGAGATGGTCTCCTCGTTGATGTCATCCGGGGCCAGTGATCCCTCGGCGACTTGGCGGGCGATGTCCTGGACCGCGTCGACCAGTTCTCCCCGGCTGCCGTAGTTGACCGCCAGGCACAACCGCATGCCCTGGTTGGCGCTGCTGCAGTCGACAGTTTTCGTGACTTCCTTGAGCACGTTGTCACTGAGCCCCTCGGTGCGACCGATCATCGTGAACCGCATGTCCTGCCGCATGATCTCTGCACGTTCCTCGATCACGTACTGTTCCAGCAGCCGCATCAGCATCTCGAGTTCGCGTCGCGGGCGTTTCCAGTTTTCACTCGAGAGACAAAACAGCGTCAGCTGTTCGACGGCTTCGAGCTCGACGCAGGCTTCGATCACGAGCCGCACGCTCTTGGCCCCCCGTCGGTGTCCCTCGGCGCGGGGCAGCCGACGCGCCTGGGCCCACCGTCCGTTGCCGTCCATGATCACCGCAACGTGGCGGGGCAGCGAATCACGCGGCAACCCCAGTTCCTCGAGCGCACTGGGAGTTGTCTTGGTGGCGGCCACGTGACGATTCCTCGTCGTGCCGGACTACTGCAACTGCAACTCGGCGGCTTGCTCGACCGACTCGCAGAACAGGGTCTCCTCGCGATACGAAGGCGTCTCGTTGGGCGAGGAGATTCCCAGGCGGACATGTGTCTCCTGGACATCCAGAACCGTGACCGAGATTTCGTGGTCGATGACCAGTCCTTCGTTGACACGACAGGAGACGACTTGCATAACGGGCGATCCTGTTTGGCTGGCGGAAGCCGAATCGGCGGTGATCGTGATGGGCGATGAAGTCGCCCCAGAAGTGCAACGAGGCATCATTGTGACGGGGGAAGAGGTGTGGGGCAAGTTGGACAACGGTGGAATCATCGGGAATCGTGGGGGAGAGAAATTATTGCGTAACATCGGCTTGACATTCGGCTGTCGTAGGATCCGCGCTGACTCGCACCCGTGTTGACGGTTCGCCAGAATGGCCCGTTGTGATTGTCCTTCCGGAGTGCCATTTCGATGAAACTCGTCATCCATCCCCCCGTCGACGACACGCGGCTCGAGCAAATCCGCGAGGTGGCCGGTGAGATGGTCGTGGTCAACACGGCCGATCCCGAGTCGGCCGCGGCCGAGATCATCGATGCGACGGCCTTCTTCGGAAAGCTCACCCCCGAACTGCTCTCGGTTGCCGGCCAACTCGAATGGGTCCAGGCTCCCACGGCCAGCCTCGAGCACTATGTCTTCGATGAACTGGTTTCCCACCCCTGTACGCTGACCAACATGCGGGGACTTTACTACGACGTGATCGCCGACCACGTGATGGGATACGTGTTGGTGTTTGCCCGCAACCTGCACCGCTATCTCCGGCAGCAAATCGATCGGAAGTGGGCCCCCGTGGGGGGAGAAGAGGAACGGTCGGACTTTCTCAGCGGCCCGGGCTGGATCAGCGGGATCGATGCGGGTCACCTGCACCTGGCCGATTGCACCATCGGAGTGGTGGGGACGGGATCGATCGGCGCCGAGATCTGTCGACGAGCCGCGTCATTCGGCATGGAGGTGCTGGGAGTCGATCCGGTGGCGACCAGCGTGCCGGGGGTGGTCGACGAGGTTTGGGGAGTCGAGCGGGTGGACGAATTGCTGGGGGCCAGCGACTTCGTCGTGATCGCCGCTCCGCACACTCCCGAGACCGAGGGCTGGTTCGGACCCGAGCGGTTTGCCGCGATGAAGGACTCGGCCTACTTCATCAACATCGGCCGCGGGGCGATCGTCAGGCTCGATGCGCTTTTGGCCGCCCTGGAATCCGGAGGGATCGCCGGAGCGGCACTGGATGTCTACGAGACCGAACCCCTGCCGACCGAGCACCCTCTCTGGGGGCTCGAAAACGTGCTGCTGACGCCCCACATCGCTGCTGCCAGTCCGCGGATCGCCGAAAGACATCTGGCGACGCTGCTGGAGAACGTCGCCTGCTACGTCGCCGGCGAGGACCTGGTGACGGTGGCCGACAAGGCCCGCTGGTTCTAGCCCCTGGACCCAGTCTCAGCCGCGGCCCATGTAGAGCTGGTCCCGCGGCATGACGATGCCCTCCAGGAAGTTGACGTGGTCGGGCAGCGAGATCATCGCCAGGCCCGCCTCGGCGATCGTCTCGATGGCCATCATCGGTTCCTGGTCGGATTCCGCGTCGGATTCCTGCCGTCGTTCGATCGCCACGTTGCCCGGATGCAGGCAACTGGCGATGATGCCGAACTCGCGGCCGTCGAGCGAAGTGGCCTTGGTCAGGCCCCAGATGCCGAACTTGGCGGCGACGTAGGGGCTGCTGCCGGGGCGGGGGACCTGAGCGGAAATCGAGCCGATGTTGAGGATCCGGCCGCCGCCCTGGTCCTTCATGATCTTGAATGCCTCGCGGGTGCAGTAGAACGCCCCGGTCAGGCAGACCGCGATCACCCGGTCCCATCCCTCGGTGGTCACCTCGTCGATCCGTCCTCCATCGAAGGCCCCGGCGTTGTTGACCAGCACATCGACCCGCCCGAATTTTTCCATCGTGGCCGCAAACAGGCTCTGGACCTGTTCGAGATCGGTGATGTCGGTCGGCTGCGAGACCACCTCGGCCCCGGCGGCGGTCAGGTCATCGGCCACCGCCTGAAGCTTGTCGACGTTGCGGGCTCCGATGGCCAGCCTGGCCCCTTCGGCGGCAAACAGCTTGGCCATCCCCTTGCCGATGCCCTGGTTGGCTCCGGTGATCAGGACCACCTTGTCGTCGAGTTTTCCCATGGACGTTGGTCCCGTGATCTGAGTGTGAAAAAAAAAGTCAGGAGAGTCCAATCCGCTTTGCAGTCGGATCAATCAACCAGAGCCAGTCATCGAGCAGGAACTCGATGCGGATCGCCAGCAGGGCGATTCGGCCCATGACGGTGTAGCCGAAAGCCGCACCGAAGGTGATCATCAGAATCCAGATGCCCGAACGGGCCACTTTGCCCACCACGCCTCGGTGTTCGATGGAGAAGAAGAAATAGACCAGGCAGGCGAGGATGCTGGCGATCAAGACAAGATTCTTGGCGGTCTGCCAGAAGTCAAACGAATCTGCGGACATGGCGATGACGGGAATGATGCTGGCACGAATCTGGCCGAGAAAATCGGCGTGGATGAAGCCAACCAGTTTCAGCCCCGCGGTGGTGCCGATGATGAAGGCCAATGGCCATCTGGCGATCCAGGCTCCCTTCGGAGCCAATCGCCACAGCAACAGCACACTGAGAACAAGCGGAATCACGTACAGGTACCAGGTGTCTTCTCGTTCCGGCGAGAGTCCCGGCATGGCCCAGGACCGGACCCAGGCGGGAGACAACTTGCCCAGCAGATTCGGGATGATCGTCGTCCAGAAGGCGACCACCATCCAGTAGGCGGCTGAAACACCGATGACGACAGACTCGGCGAACTTGTAGAAGACGTTGTCGCGGTAAAGGAACGAGAAGATGAACAGCGTGAACAGGGCGGCGACCCAGACGCCGACGGTTCGTGACGGACTGGGAAATGCCGTTCCGGCGATGTAGTCGGAAGCCTGTGCAGGAGCTTCACCGACATCGAGCGGTTGCACGTAGACGGTGGCCATTTCGCCGGACGAGACACGAATGGCCAGGTACACGACGGCCAGGCCGACCAGGACGATGGAGATGGTTTTTTCTGGTTTCATGAGTTTGTTCCTTCGCGCGAGCGGCCGACGAAGAAGACAATGTTGCCGACCACGATCAGTACGACCATCAGGATATGTGCCACCAGTTGAGGGCCCATCCGCCGCTTTCCTTCCAGGTACTTCAGGTCTGGCTCGCGACCCGCCTCACGGTCGTAACGGTCGACGACCAGTTTCTCGTATTCGGCGGCCCCCTTGATTGCTCCGAGCAGACCCTTGAGCTGTTCTGGCATGTAGGGGTAAAGCAGTGGGGCTCCAACGCCCGTGCAACCCGCGACGAGGCGGATCTGGTCGGGGTATGGTGTGGCCGCGTATTGGACCCATTCCTTGACACCCGGGTAGCCCGCACTGACCTCGGCCACCAGGTCCATCGACTGGATGTTGACCAGGTCCCGGCACATGGGAATCTGGTCGAGGTCGGTGCCGCGATCGTCAGTCGAGTAGAGCTGTTTCAGGTCGGTCACGATGACCTTGATCACGCCCTCGTTACCGGGCTTGAACCCGAGGTTGACGTAGTCCTCCCCGTAGACCATGTCGGGGAAATCCGTCTTGATGACCCGATTGATGCTGTCGTCGATCATCTGTGGTCCGACCGGCCAGAGCGCGATGAAGTAGATCTTCAGTTTCTTTTCACAGCAGTGCCGGACAAACGCGGTGGCCATGGGGCCGAGTTCTCCTTCGCTGGCCGGGTCGTAATCAAAAGCCAGCAGCACCGGGTCGCCTTCCTCGAGTTGTTCGATCTCATTGAAGACCGCATGAGCGAGGCTGGTGGCTTCCTCGGGGAACTGCAGTTCCAGCAGGATGGGGATCGTCACCGCGGCTCCCATCAGGAGGAAGATCCAGCGACGATCCAGGGTGCTGAGAAAATGGTACATGGGCTGTCAATCCTCCTGTGAACCGAGATATGAGCGATCCACACCGAGCAGGACTTTCAAAGAGGTGGCGGCGATCCCCAGTGCAATGCCGATCATGATCGCGCGGTTTCCGGCCGTGTTGAAGACCGTCATGATCGTGACTGTCAGGTTTTCGATCTTCAGGCCGGCGATCGAGTCGGGCAACCAGGACGTCAGCGTGGCCCCGGCAAACGTCCGTCCCAGCAAGATGATGAAGGCCGTTCCCAGCAGCAGGATGGCTTCGAGGTTCTTGGCGCGAAAGGCCCGGAATGCAGCCGAGGCGACATAAAAGGCGAGCATGGCGAACATGCTCGCCGTCAGGGGCTTGAAGGTGTATTCGTACAGCCACCAGAACGGGCTGCCCTGTTCGCGATATTCTCCACTCCAGGGGAACCGGGGTTGGTGGGCCGCGACGAACAACGCACCGGCCGTGCGGTGCCACAGGAATTCGGTCCTGACATCGTCCAGCAGGAAATCCCGTTGTCCGCTGCTCAGCGGCCCGTTGGCCAGCAGTGCGAAGCACAGCGTCCGATTCCGTTCACCGGTGGTCGAAATCTGAGAGATGAAACGTGTCAGTGCCGAGACTTGAGGATCGCTGAGCGTTCCAGCTTCGCCGAGTTGCTTGGTCAACTCGGCTACGGGCTGGGCGGTGTTTTCGGCAAACGCCCTCAGCAGATCCTCCTGAGCCTCATTGAGCCGGGTGGTTTCTCCGATGGTCCTGGTCGGTTTCAGGTCAGCCACCTGCCCCGTTTGTTCCGCGGCGGTCTTTTCGTCCAGAAGTTCCCGAGCCGACTTGCGGACCTCTTGCGGTTCGCCCGCGGTGCTCACCGCAATGATCAACTGTTGGGCGTTCCAGCCCCCGTCGAGGAGGTTGTTGAGGGTGGCGAGTTGTGACTTGTTCAACGGCGGGCCGTGCTTGCCGATGGCCGTGATGAACGCCTCTCGTCGAGGCCCCTTGGGCAACGGGGGTGTTGGCCGGAACTGGTTCGACAATGCGGCTCGTTGTCCCGGGGACATCGGTCCGGTCATCGACAGTTGCTTCTTCGACTTGTCGACAACCAGCGAATCCTTCAGCGGGCCGGGGATTTTGAAGCCGGCCGGCAGTGAAGAGAAGTCGACCGTTGACGTTCGCCGGCTCTGTTGAAACAGCGATTCGACCGCCGCCGTCCACGTGGCATTGCTGCTGTCGAGTGCCTTCAGATCGGCCTGATCGTCTTGGCTCATCCGTCCCTGGAATGTCAGCCGTGAGTTTCCGGCGTCGTAGCCGATTTTCCCTCGCAGTGTTTCGGGAGGCTGGGCTGCTCTTGCGAGCGCTTCGACTGTCGCCAGCCATTCCAGTTCGTCCTGGAAACCGGAGAGGGCGGCAACCTGGAGAGGCTGAATCCAGCCTCGGAAGGTGATGTTCTGGCCGTCCTGGGTCAACTGGTCTCGCACGATGAACGGCACCGCCGTCTTGTTGGCGTGAGTGGGAATTTGTCCCTCGACCGAGAAGGTCTGAGATTCCGGCAGGTCAGAGAGTTCCAGTTGTGCCAGGGCACTCCCGTACATCTGTTGCTGCTGAGCGGGGTTGGAACCGACCTTGCCCAGGCCGATCGTCAGGGTGGCTACGAAGGCGATGACAGTCACGGCCGAGAATCCCCATCCTGCTGCTCGCTTGCTGATCTTCTTGAAATGAATCTTCAACAAGTTGCCGCCGCCGAGGATGAAGGCGACGGCGGCCAGGATGTCGAACCAGATTGCCGCTTTCTCGCCCCAGCCCTCCGTGTAGGGAATGAAGAAAGAAATCAGCAGGACGAAACCGGAGATCCCGGTGATCAGCATCGGAACAGTTCGTTTCATGGCGTGTCTCTTGGCAGTGTGTTTCAGCCGGACTTGAGGACCGTGTCGCGGAGGAACGTCGTGGCGGTTTCAAAGAACTCGATCGATGTCATGCTGTTCAGCGTATCCAGTAGACATCCGACGATGACCAGGGCCGCCACGATCACTTTGCCGACGTCCTGGCCCTTGAGGCTTCCCAACTGGTCGGGGTCGCCGGACAGGTAGGCACTGGCGGCGAAGAACTCCTCGCCGATCAGCGTGTAATCACAGGCGGCGACAAAAAACGGCAGTTGGCTGGGCATTGCGGTCCCCGCCACCTGGATGGCACCAATCGAATTTCCGGTTTCGGCAAGGATCAGTGATTCGGCGAAGAAGGCGCCCATGTAGAAGCAGGCCGCAGGTTTTTCCCGGACCATCATGCCCGAGAGATACGCGACGTAACCGAATTGCTCGTCGGTGACGTAGTAGACGTCATCTTCGTTGAAGGAATCGGGTCGTCCGGCAGCAAGGAACGCGGACTCGACGGTTTCGCTGGCGGTGGTCATCACCAGGGACTTCGACGTCGGCACCTCGATATGGGCACCGTACTCGGCGGCCACCTGGGCCACGCGGGAGAGAATGGTCAGTCCGGCAATCGTCTGGATCTCGTTCATGTCCAGGATTCCGGGAACAAACAGGCACGGCCGTCCCATCTCGGTGGCCCGGCCCACGGCCTCTTCGACGGCTTCCAGGCCAGCGATCTTGCGGATCTTCAGCGGCTTGCCTCTCCGGGCCGCCAGGATGAAGTAGACCACTGAACCACAGATGATCAACGTGATCAGCACCAACCAAGCTCGTTTTCCCGAGAAGGCCTGCGAGGCCGGCCGGACCGCGGCCTCCGCCGCCGTCTCGACGTACGAGGATTCGGAGCCATCGGGTCCGACCGTCCGCACGCGGAAGAAGTACGGTTCACCCGGTTCGAGTTGCTCAAATGTCAGCCTCACTTCTCCAGACCGGTACGCCCCCTTGTCGGCGACAACCGTCTCGGCGTGCTCGTAGACGCCCCCGTATTCGCCCGACCAGCGGACAACGTAGTGGGCCACTCCGGGCGGATCGGTGTCGAGTTTGTCATCGGGCGAGATCCCGACAATCACGTCCACCGCATCGCCACCGTCCCAGCCGTGGTCCTCGGCCCGCACGTGGCTCGGTGGCCGGGGGGCGTCGGCTGCCATGAGCCTTCCCGGCGGCAGTCCGGTCAACACGACGGCAGTCAGGAGAATTCCCAGGCGGCGATCAACCATCGTCGGTTACTCCGAGATAATCTCGATATTGGCGCGGGGGACAACAACCGTCTCCCCGTCGGCAGAAGTGACTGTCAGCACCCGGGCCCGCGACTCTGAACCGAGGATCTGGGGTTCCGAGGGCAGGTCGGCCACTTGGCCGATCAACCCGAAGTAGGGGTCGCGGATCACACGCACCGGCGTGTTGGTCTCGAGCAGACCTTCGGTCGCCCGATTGTCGCTCTCCGGCGGTGTTGACCCCGCAGCCAACGGTATCACGATCTCCGGTCTTATCACCCCGGCGCGAATCTGGGTGGTGCCGTTGACCGAGGCTTCGCGGCCGCTGTGACCGGTCAGCAGTCGGTGGGTGCGTTCGGCCATGGCGATCTCGCCGAATCCCTCGGTGACGATCAGTGTCAACCCGATCCGTTCGGAACCGGTGATGG
Organism: Planctomycetota bacterium; assembly: GCA_963582065.1. Taxonomy (GTDB): domain Bacteria; phylum Planctomycetota; class Planctomycetia; order Planctomycetales; family Planctomycetaceae; genus UBA8437. Next base: position 148,921 of record CAUZRQ010000001.1, read on the forward strand.
CGACACCGAGATCGAAACCGAGGATGTCTCGCAGGTCGGCATCGTCGAGTCCGCCGGAGACGATCGCGGCAGCACCGATCTGGATGGCCCGCTTGACAGCGTCTCCGGTCACCCGGCCACCTCCGACAATCACCGCTCCGGCCATCTCGTCGCTGATCCGGTCGGCGGACAACTCCTGTTCCGGGTTTTCACAGGCCATTGCGATCGGCCCCACCGTCTCGCCACCGATCCCGAAAATGCCCTGGATGAAGCACACGGCGTTTTCGACCGTCACTCCTTCGCCTTCGATCACCTCGACGACTTCGCCGGAGACGTAGGCGGTCACCTGGACGGGCAGGGGCACGCCCCGGATGATCACCTGGCCGGTGACATTAGAGATCGTCTCGATCGTCCCGGCGACGCGCGAGGCACAGGTGGACTTGAACATCCCGAAAATGCCCTTCGTCTGTGCCAGCATCGTCCCGTCTTCGACAGTGTCTCCTTCGGCCAGCAGCATGCACTCGGGGACGTCGGCCGGAGGCATCGAGAGCATGTTGGCGACATTCATCGGCGTGATGTTGCCGGGCATGAACGTCTCGGCGACCACGTCGGAAGCTCCCACCCGGTCGCCGACCGATTTGAGCACCGTGCCGGAGATGGGCAGGATTCGCCGCACGCGGTGTTGCGTGTGCGGGGTGACCTTCAATCCGGGGGTGTAGGCCTGTGCCATCAGCAGTTGCCCTAGTTCAGTCTGGCGAGATCTGCCAGTCCCAGTGCGTTCGTCCAGTCGGTGACCGCCTGCCGGCAGACGGTCCGATCTTCGGGCAACACCAACGGTCGTCCGCGACCGTCCAGCATCAGCCCGACCGTGCCGCCACGGACCGTCCGTGTCATGGCCTTGCCCGCTCCGGCTCCGACATCGAAATTGCGGGCCGGCTCGATTGTCGCTTCGGCGGTCTCGCCGTCCTCCAGCGGCAGCAGCTTGAGTTCACCGACGGAGATCTCACCCCTTGCGTCAATGCTCTTGCCACTGATCTGGAAACCGAAACAGGTCTTGCCCGGTTTGTCGGAACCCTTTGGAGCGACACAGGTGCCCAGGTAGATCAGGCAGTCCCGCTCGAAGACCTGGACGGCCGCCTCGGCATGCACCTGCGACAAAACGCCCAGGTGGGGCATCATGAAAATGCTGTCCTTGGCCAGTGTCGTGATCCCCTCGGGTTGAAAGGCGTCGACGAGCATGGCCGCGGTCTGCTGCATTCGGGGCGCATGTGAGAGAACGCCGCCGGAGGCGACCAGCAGGTCCAGGGCCATGTTGTCGACGATCGTCTGGCCACCGGCTTCCTGGCTGAACGTGTCGCCGATGGTCCGCTGCTGTTGGACACCCTTGAGTGTCGTGGCGAACTCCTTGTGTTGCACGTAGGCCAGCCTCAGGGCCTCTCGGGCAACAGCCTGTTCAAACATCAGGGATTCGAGCGTCTGGGGAATCGTCGTGGGCCGGATCATCTTGTTCTTGACCCGGTTGCGCAGTTCCCGTTCGTCCATCTCGAAGGGAACCCATTGCAGGATCTTGGGCAGGGTGGCCTCGGCACAGACGTTGGAGATCGAGTAACTCATTCCCAGGTTGGCGCTGACGGTTCGGTTGAAGGTTCCGTCGAAGACGCTGAACACGTCGGTGGTGGCTCCCCCGATGTCGACACCCACCGCGTTGACACCCCGCTGGGTGGCGATCTGCTGCAGGATGTTCCCCACCGCAGCGGGTGTGGGCATGATCGGCGCGTCGGTCCAGGAGATCAGCTTGTCGTAACCGGGAGCGTGAGCCATCACGTGCTCGAGGAACAGGTCGTGGATCATGTCCCGTGCCGGTCCCAGGTTTTCACGCTCCATCGTCGGCCGCAGGTTGTCGACCAGAGAGAGTTCGACGCTCTCGTCAAAGGTCGCTTCGATTGGCTCTCGCGCGTCGACGTTGCCGGCGAAGATCACCGGCATGCGGTATTCCCCGCCGAATCGCGGTTGCGGCTTGGCCGGGGCCACCAGTTCGGCGATCTGGACCACGTGGGTCGTGGTGCCACCGTCGGTCCCACCGGAAATCAGGATCATGTCCGGCCGAAGTTCACGGATCCGCTGGATCTGTTCGTGTGGCAACTGCTTGTCGTTGGTGGCGATGGTGTCCATCACGATCGCCCCGGCTCCCAGGGCGGCTCGCTTGGCGCTGGCAGCAGTCATTTCCCGGACCACGCCGGCGACCATCATCTGCAGCCCACCCCCGGCGCTGGACGTGGAAATGTAGAGGTCGCAACCTTCCGTTTCGGTCGCCGGGCGGATCACCTCGCCGTTGTCATCGATCAGGCGGCGGTCGGCCAGTTCCGCGACCTCGGTCACCGAATTGACCACGCCCATCGTCACATCGGCAGCGGGCTCCTCGACCGTCGTCGGGGCTTCCCCGCGAAACGTCTGCCGATACTCTCCATCGACCTTTTCGATCAGGATCGCCTTGGTCGTCGTGCTGCCGCAGTCGGTCGCCAGAATCACGTTGATCCGATCGAGATCAACTGGCGGGCGGGCAGTGGGAGTGGATGAGGAGTCGGTCATCCGTGTCGGCTTTCAATCCGTTGATGCAGCCTGGGCGGTATCCGCCGTGCTGTCTGTTTGGTCGGCGGCCCGGGTTTCCCGTTCGCGTTCTCGCTCTTCGATCCGCATGCAGATGTAGTCGACGGCCCCCCGCTGTTCGAGGTACTCAGCGAAATCGCCATAACCACCGGAATTGGTCAGAACGGAAACAAAGGGGGAGAAGAAGTGCAGAGCCTGGGAACCGAGGAAGTTGAGCGGTCGACTCATCTCGAGTGCCATCAACGTCGGGGTGGCCATCCCGCGGCCGACAACCTCCTCGACGACACGGTCGACAACCCGCCGCTGGTCCTCGCTCGGCTCGGCCGGACCGGGTGGATCGACGGCGAAAGCGTGCTTGAGCCACTGCACGGGGCGGGTCCTCCCTGAACTCCCCACGTCCGGCACGCGCCGGATTCTGGACGGCGACAAGATACCGCGCGACTGGTGGAATTGACAGCCTGTGGACTCGCGGCATATTGCCGGTCGCCGGAGTCGGGCGATCAGCCGTCGCCGGGATCTGCGATCCCGAACAGTCGCAACGCGTTGGCGGTTGTCGCCTCGGCCAGTTCCTCGATCCCGATCCCCTGGACCTCGGCCAGGCATTCGGCGGTGTGACGCACCCAGGCCGGTTCGTTTCTCTTGCCCCGGTTGGGCATCGGGGCCAGGTAGGGTGCGTCGGTCTCGACCAGCAGCCGCTCCAACGGCACCTCCGCGGCCGCCGCCCGCAACTCGTCGTTCTTCTTGAAGGTCAGCATCCCGGCCAGCGAGATGTGCATGCCCAGCTCGACACAGCGAGCGGCGGTGGCCTGGTCGCCGGCGAAGGAGTGCATGATTCCGGTCAACGGCCCGTTGGCGGCTTCGCGTTCCAGTTCGCTCACCACGTCGGCTTCGGCTTCGCGACAGTGCACCACGAACGGCAGATCGTGCTCGCGGGCCAGCTGCATGTGGCGACGGAACATCTCGGCCTGCTGTTTGATCGGCGTGTGGTCCCAGTAGCGGTCGAGGCCGGTTTCACCGACGGCGACGACCCCGGGACGGGTGACCAGTGCGAGGATCGCCTCCCAGTCGGACTCGGTCGACTCGGACACGTAGTTGGGCTGGATGCCGACGACGGCGTGCACGGCCGCGAAGCGATCGGCGAGTTCGACCGCCGCGCGGCTGGTGGCGGAGTTGATCCCGATGGTGGCCAGGCCGATGAGCCCGGCGTCCAGGGCCCGGGCAACCACCTCGTCGACGTCCCCGAAGAAAGCTTCCTCGTCGAGGTGGCAGTGGGTGTCGAAGAGCCGCATGGCGACGGTCTCAGTCGGCCGTGAGCGTGCCGAGTTCCTCGAGCGTCCGCTGTTCCTCGGCTGCCGCGTCGGCGATCAGTCCCCCGGCCTGTTCGTCTCCACGGCAGGCCGTCGCGGCCTTGTTGAGAGTGTCGAGGATCGCTTGCTGGTTGGCGATCAGTCTCGGGAAGAGGTTCTCCAGCGAGACGAAGTGCAGGTCGGTGTACTTCGTTGGGAACCGTCCGAATTCGATCGTCGCGTCGCGGTCGCCGAGCAGTTCGACAATCCGCGCGATCTGCAGTTGTTGCCGGCGACGGAACAGGTCCAGCGCGGCCACCTCGGTGTCGTCGTCCCCGGCCGTCCAGAAACCGCACTCGCCGGTGTACTGCACCAGGCTGCTGGTCAGAGCGGCCAGGGCGTTGTTGAGCGCGGAGTTGGTCGTCGAATCGGGCATGAGGGTTGTGGGGGTCGCGATCGCCGTGGGGGTGGAGTCGTGGGGGGGCTACCTGCCGGGGGTTATCGACGTACTGGCGTCGGGTTGGTCGGCGACGGGTGCGTTGATCGTATCCCGGGCCACCCGTTGGGTGGCCAGGCTCAGCTTGCCGATCAGGGGAGACATTCCCAACAGCAGGATCGGCACGGTCAGCAGCATCACAAAGACGGTTTCGGTTGCTTCGGTGCGAGCCGGGCGAGCGCCCTCGGGACGATCTGCCATGAACATCGCCACGGGCAACTTCAGGTAGTAGAACAGGCTCAGGACGGTGTTGAGCAGGGCGAAGCCGACCAGGGCGCCCATCGCCCAGTGGATTTGGGCCGCCTCCCAGACCGGAGCCAGCACGAAGAACTTGGCCACGAAGCCGCCCAGCGGGGGAAGCCCGACGAGGCTGAACAGGCAGGCGGCCATCATCACGCACAGCCACGGGCACTCGCTCTTCAATCCCCGGTAATCGGCGATCTCCTCGCTGTAGATCTGGTTGCGGATCAACGCCACGATCGCGAACGCACCGAAGTTCATGAACAGGTAGACCGACAGGTAGAACAGCACGCCCTCGATGCAGTCGGCAGCAAGTGTCTTGTTGCCGTCATCGAGCGCGACGAGCATGGCGACGACCCCGGTCAGCATGTAACCGGCGTGCGCGATGGTCGAGTAGGCCAGCATCCGCTTGACGTTGGTCTGGAAGTAGGCGGCCAGGTTGCCGAAGGTCGAACTGACCACGGCGATCACGCCCAGGCCGATCGCCAGCGGCAACGCCAGATCGCCGAAGCCGGTCAGCTGGTGGACCACCCGGATCAACAGCGCGAAGGCGGCGGCCTTGGAGGCGACCGAGAGGAACCCACCCACCTCGGCCGGGGCCCCCTCGAACGCATCGGGGCACCAGAAGTGGAAGGGGACCAGGGAGAGCTTGAAGGCCAGGCCGACCAGGATCATCATCACGCCCAGCACGATCGTGCGGACGGCGGCTGTCGACATGGAGGTGCCGACTGCACCTTCACCGGAGAGCAGTTCGCCGAGCTTCTCGGCGACCAGGTGCAGCTGCCCGGTCCCGAGCATTCCCGCGACGAGGCTGGTGCCGTAGAGCATCACCCCGGCGGCTCCGGCACCGTAGACCACGTATTTCAACGCCGCTTCGCTGCTGAGCCGTTTTCCCTTCAGGAAGCCGACCATCACGTAGCTGGGCACGCTGGCCATCTCGATGGCCAGGAACAGCATCAGCAGGTGGTTGGCCGAGGCCATCAGCAACATGCCGATCGTGGCACCGATCAGCAGGGTGTAGAAATCGGGTCCGTCCTCGTTGTCGGGAATCCCGCTGAGAACCGTCAGCGCGATCACCAGCACCAGGAAGACCAGCAGGAACAGCCGGAAAAAGACCGTCAGCCCGTCGTTGACCAGCAGCCCGCTGAACAACTGCGCGTCCTCGCCGGACTGGTACGCGTCGAGGCCGTTGACGTAGACGTTGCCGAAGGCGATGCCGAAGGAGATCAGCGTTCCGGCCATGGCAATCCAGTGAGCAGGCATCTTGCGGTCGATGCCCAGCAGGCGGCCCAGCAACAGGGCGACCACCGTGCCGCACAGCACCAGTTCCGACAGGAACGCCGTCACGTCACGGCCGATCTGTTCCGGCAGGTCGGTTATCAGTTGGTTGATTGAATTGGCCAGCATGAGATTGGTGTGTGCGCGACGGGTTGTGGTTTCTCAGTCCGGGTGGATCAGAGACCGACCATCTTGCCGGCCATGCCGTCGGTGAGCCTTTCGATCGTGGGAATCATGTACTGGAACAGCAGGTTCGGGAAGACGCCCAGGATGATGGCGAAGACCAGCAGCACGGAGGCGACGATCGTCTCGCGGCCCAGCATCGGTGTCAGCGCTTCCTCGTGCGGCCCCTTGTACTCGGCTCCGAGGTAGACCCGCTGGAGTGTCCAGAGGATGTAGCCGGCCGTCAGGATCACGCCCGAAGCGGCAATGATCGCCAAGATCTTGCTGTACTGCCAGGCGCTGAGCACGACGAAGACCTCTCCGATGAAGCCGCACAGCCCGGGCAATCCCAGTCCGGCGAAGAAGATGCCGGCCGAGAGACCGGTGAAGAGCGGCATCTTGCTGGCCAGGCCGCCGAACTTGTTGAGGTCGCGGTGGTGCACCCGGTCGTAGACCACGCCGACCATGAAGAACATGCCGGCCGAGGAGACGCCGTGTCCGAGCATCTGGAACATGGCTCCGTTGATGCCCATCTGCCAGTATTCCGAGGCGGTGTCGGCCGACACGACACCGACCACTCCGATACCCAGCACGACATAACCCATGTGGCTGACCGAACTGTAGGCGACCAGTCGCTTGAAGTCGGTCTGGGCCATCGCGGCAAATGCCCCGTAGATGATGCTGATCACCCCGATGGCCACCAGCACGGTGCTGCCGTCAAACACGGCGACCGGGCACAGCGGAAACGCGATTCGCAGGATGCCGTAGCCGCCCATCTTCAGCAGCACCCCGGCCAGGATCATGCTGATCGGCGTGGGGGCCTCGACGTGGGCGTCGGGCAACCAGGTGTGGAACGGGACACTGGGGATCTTGATGGCGAAGCCGATGAACAGCAGCCAGAAGGCCCATTGCTGCAGGACCGGATTCAGCAGGCCCTCTCCGCTCTGGGCCGCTTCGGTCAGCAACACCAGGTCGAAGATGTGTTTTCCGTCGGCTCCATGACTGCTGTTGAAGTAGATCATCAACAGCGCGACCAGCATCAGCACGCTGCCGAAGAGCGTGTAGAGGAAGAACTTGATCGCCGCGTATTCCTTCCGCGGGCCCCCCCAGACGCCGATCAGGAAGTACATCGGCAGCAGCATGACTTCCCAGAAGACGTAGAACAGGAAGAAGTCGGTGGCCATGAAGACACCGAGCATTCCCGTCTCCAGCAGCAGGAACAGGATCAGGTAGCCCTTGATCTGCTTGGTGATGCTCCACGAGGCGACCATGGCCCACAGCGAGATGAAACTGGTCAACAGGATCAGCGGCAGGCTGATGCCGTCGATTCCCAACTGGTAATTGATGTTCCAGTTGGGGATCCACTCGGCACTGCTGGTGTATTGCATGCCGCCATTGTTCATGTCGAAGCCGGGCAGCAGCACCAGGGTCAGGACGAAGGTGATGACGGTCACGGCCAGCGCCGTGTACCTCAGCCCGGCCTCGTTGTCTCGCGGCATCAACATCAGCAGGACCGCGCCGATGGTGGGGGCGAAGATGATCAGGGTCGGCAGGAGTTGTTGGAAATCCATGGCTTGTCAGCTTCCTGGTCGGGGGATGCCCGTCTCGGGAGAGGCCGTTGGTCAGGTCTCGGGAAACAATGCGAAAATCAGGACGAACAGAGTGACGACGCCCAGCGCGATGAACATGACATATTGACGCAGACGCCCGGTCTGAACGGTTTGCAGCGACCGGCCGACTTCCTGGGTCTTTTCGGCCACCCAGTTGACGATTCCGTCGACGACGCCTTCGTCGAAGCGGCGGTCCCACCTGGCAACCGTCACGCCGGTCCGGGCAAACCAGTGCAGGATGCCGTCGAGAACCCGGTGGTCGAAACCGGAGAACCACGATGCCACCACGTGAACGGGCCGGACGAACATCGCGTCGTAGAGTTCGTCGAACCGCCACTTTTCGACCAGGAACTCGTGCGTCGCGGCGAACTGCCGCTTGATCAGCGACGGGTCCGGGCTGCGGCGGCAGTACATCAGGTAGGCCAGCAGGGTTCCCAGGCCGGCCACCAGCAGCGCCATGATGCCGGCCTGGCCGTGGAAAACAGCGATGTTCTCGTGGGTCGGCAGGTTGATGGCCGAACCGGCGACATCCTGGACGTGTGTTTCGGACTGGCTGAGCAGTTGGAACAGCGTGCCCTGTTCGCCACCGATCGCACAGGCCGCCGCCAAGAGCGCCAGGACCAGCAGCGGCCCGGTCATCACCCACGGCGATTCGTGGCAGTGGTCGTAAAGTTCCTGGTCCCGGGGTTCACCGGCAAAGGTGAAGAACCACAGCCGGAACATGTAGAAGGCGGTGATGCCGGCGGTGACCAGCGGGGCGAGGAACAACAGCGAGTGAATCGGGTTGAGGTTGGCGTAGGTCAGGGCGGTGGCGACGATCGCGTCCTTGGAGTGGTACCCCGAGAAGGCGATGTCCCAGCCGGAGGCGATCTTGGGGACGGCCCAGGTCCAGGGAATGGCCAGTCCGCAGATCGCGATCACGCCGACCAGCATCGTGTAGGCGGTGATGGGCATCTTCTTCCGCAGGCCGCCCATCCTGGTCATTTCCTGTTCGTGGTGGCAGCCGACGATCACGCTGCCGGCGGCCAGGAACATCAGCGACTTGAAGAAGGCGTGAGTGATCAGGTGGAACAGCCCGGCGGCCCAGCCCCCCAGCCCGATCGCCAGCATCATGTAGCCGAGTTGGCTGATGGTCGAGTAGGCGAGCACCCGCTTGATGTCGGTGGCCACCACGGCAATCGTGGCCGCCACGAACAGCGTGATGGCCCCCGTGTAGGCGATCGTCAGCAGCACCTCCGGCAGAAAGACCGGGAAGAATCTCCCGGCGAGGTAGACTCCCGCAGCGACCATCGTGGCCGAGTGGACCAGGGCCGAGACCGGGGTCGGACCCTCCATCGCATCGGGCAGCCAGGTCTGCAGCGGGAACTGGGCACTCTTGCCCACGCACCCGGCGAAGATGCCCAGCCCGGCGGTGACCAGCAACCAGTAGGGGATCGAGGTGTGGGACCCGTTGGGCGTGTCGAACTTGACGACGCGTCCCTGGTCGGTCTCGTCGACGTGCACCGTTCCGTCGTGGTCACGAACCATCTCGAACAGGCCCGGCTGGTCCGACTCACCGCCGTCGTTGTAGGTGGTGAAGTTGAACGTGCCGAAGGAGGTGATCAGGATCATCAGCCCGATGATGAAGCCGAAGTCGCCGACGCGGTTGACGATGAAGGCCTTGTTGGCCGCCGTCGAGGCCGAGTGGCGTTCGACGTAGAAACCGATCAGCAGGTAGCTGCAGATGCCCACCAGTTCCCAGAAGACGAACACCATGAAGATGTTGCCGGCCAGGACCAGCCCGAGCATCGAGAAGCAGAACAGCGAGAGGTAGGCGAAGAACTGGTAGAAACGGCCGGGTCGGTGCAGGTGTGATCCGTCGGAGATGTGCACCTGGTGGTCCACGTGTTCCTCGGTTCGTTCGTCATCCATGTACCCGATCGCAAAGACGTGGATGCAGGTTGCGATCAAAGTGACCATCGTGAACATCACCAGCGTCAGGCTGTCGATGTAGTAGTCGATCGCGAAGCGAATCTTGCCGAAGGTGGCCAGTTCGTAGAGCCGGCCGCTGACGTAGTTGCGCTCGTGTGCGTCGTGATCACGGGGCTTGGCTTGTTCGGCACCGCCGTGGCCGCCCGGGGCCTCGTCGGCGACGGCGAACTGGGCCAGGGCGTCGGTGGCCGCCGCCTCGGGGGCCGAGGCCTGGTGCGGGGAATCCCACAGCGACAGGTCGAAGTCGGTGATGCCGAAAACGAGTGCCGTGAGACTCAGCAGGAACCCGCCGCCGATGCAGCCGACCGAAAAGTAGGCCGCCAGACGTGACCTGAACCGGCCTCCCGGCGCGTGGTGCGACCAGTAGCCGCCGAAGATCTCGACGGCAAAGCCGACGAGGGGCAGCAGCCACGCGGTGGTCAGCAGGCAGGCCTTGATGTCCATCGTGGTTCCGGGATGGTCGGTCTGGTTCTTGTCTCGACGGGGCTCAGCCCTGGAGCTTGTCGCCCTTGTCGATATCGATGGTCTGGTAGTTGTTGTAGAAGTTCAAAGCGATCGCCAAGGCGACGGCCGCCTCGGCGGCGGCCAGCACGATGACGAACAGCGAGACGACCTGGCCGTCGAGGCCGAGGCTGGTGTGCCGGGAGAAGGCGACGAAGTTGACGTTGGCCCCGTTGAGGACCAGTTCGACGCCCATCAACACCGCGATCCCGTTCCGCTTGGTGGCCATGCAGACCACGCCGGAGACGAACATCACGGCACCGATCAGCAGGTAGTTGGTCAGGCTGGCGTCCATTGGCTAGGCGTCTCCACCGGTGGCTTCGGACGTTTCGTGTCGCTTGGCGCGGGCCAGGTAGGCGGCTCCGACCAGGACGACCAGCAGGTGGACCGAGACAATTTCAAACGGCAGCAGGTAACCGGTTTTCTCGCCGCTGTTCCTGTGGACACCGATCTCGGTGTCGGCCGGGATGCCGATCAGCCTCAGGCCGATGGCCCGCGTGGTGCCGCCGGTTTCATCGGTGGCCGCCGCAGCCACGGGACGATGGCTCCCGTCCAGTTGCTCCCATTCGACGTCGATGACCGTGAAGGCGATCACCGAGAAGAACAGCAGCCCGACGGCGGCCCCGATGAAGGTCTCGCCGGTGGACATCTGGATTCGCCGGAACGGCCCGCTGGCGGTCAGCATCACGCCGAAGATCAGCAGCACCAGTGTGCCGCCGACGTAGACGAGCAACTGGGTGGCCGCGACGAAATCGGCGTCGAGCAGGAAGAACAGCCCGGCGGTGGAACCCAGCGAGATGATCAGCGAGAAGGCCATGCGGACGATGTCCTGCAGGATCACCACCCCGATGGCGCCGCCGCCGGCCAGGATCCCGAAGATCCAGAAGAGTGTTTGGTCGCTCACGGCCCGGTCTCCCCGTTCGAGGTCGAGGCGGTCGGCGCCTGGCCGGCCGAACTGGTGGACTCGAGTCTCATCGTCGGCGCGGCCCGTTCACCGGTAGGCGTTCCCCAGATCGTCGTCTTTCCCGTGTAGGAGAGCGCCAGGGGCCAGATCACCGCGCCCAGGAACAGCACGCAGCTGATCGGCAGCAGGTACTTCAGGCAGGTCATCATCACCTGGTCGATCCGCAGTCGCGGCAGGGTCCAGCGGATCCAGATCTGCACGCAGACCAGCAGGGAGGCCTTGCCGAAGAAGACCCCGAAGCCCAGGGCGTTGGCCAGCCAGGTCCAGACGAACGAGTCCGAACTGTACCGAGGACCATCCAGGATTCCGTCGAGGCCGGGGATCCCGGTGTGCCAGCCGCCCAGGAACAGCAGCACCGCGATGCCGCAGACGGCGAACATGCTGGCGTACTCGGCCAGGAAGAAGAAGCTCCAGCGGAAGCCGCTGTATTCGGTCAGGAAACCGGCCACCAGTTCGCTCTCGGCCTCGGCCAAGTCGAACGGGGCCCGTTTGCAGCTGGCCGTGGCACAGACGAAATAGATGAAGAAGGCCAGGAAGCTGAACGGGTCGTGGAAGACGATCCAGTTGCCCAGGTGGCCGCTCTGCAGCCCGCCGATCTCGTTGAGGTTCAGCGAGCCGGCGGTGATGATTGGGATCACCACGCAGATCGACATCGGGATCTCGTAGCTGACCATCTGGGCGGCTTCCCGCATGCCGCCGAACAGGGCCCACTTCGAGCCGCTGGAGTAGCCGGCCAGGATCACTCCGATCACCTCCAGCGACATCACGGCCAGCATCAGGTACAGGCCGATGTCGAGACTGACGGCGATCCAGCCGTCAGAGAAGGGCAGGAACATGAAGGCGGACAGTGAACTGATGACCACCACGTAGGGAGCCACCCGGAACAGCGGGCCGTCGGCCGCTTCGGGCACCAGGTCCTCTTTCTGGATCAACTTCCCGCCGTCGGCAATGGCCTGCAGCCAACCGAACTTGCCGCCGACGCGGGTGGGACCGAGCCGATCCTGGATCCGGCCCGAGATCTTCCGCTCGGCCCAGATGAAAATGCCCGCCGGCAGGCCGAAGAAGCCGGCCACCAGCGCCACGTGAATCACCGCCGTCAGGAACATGGCCCAGCCTTCGCTGAGATTCCATCCCTGCAGAGTCGACTGGATCGTCGTCGCGGTGTCGGCCAGCGTGTGGGTCATCGCGGTGCTACCGGGTTCATCGTCACACGCAGGACCGACCACACCCGGGCCGATCGACGCGAGCGCCCGCCGAATTCCGACGGAGGCTGCAGCAGGACCCGGGTCCGTCGTTGCATGCGTTCGGGACCCACTCGAACCCCGATCAAAGGCTGAACTATGCCAGATGACTACGGGGACTTCAAGAGAACCGAAGACCGGGTGGGTGGGCCATTGCCGGGAGTCGAACCGCGTGCTGGCGGGGACCGTTCACCTGGACCGGTGCGACCGTGCGGGCCACCTCGGTGGAGTGCTCAGCGAGTCGTCGGCGGCTGCGGATCGGTGCTGCCAGGTGGATCGACGGCCGGATCGACGGCGAAGTGGATCGCGTCGAAATCGGCTGTGCGGGCCGCGTCGTAGGCCGCCAGGGCCTCGCCCAGGGGGACGTCCGGCGCGATGTCCAGGATCACCGGCAACTCGCGGGCGGTGGCAGCCAGGGTCCTGAGAAACCTCGAGAGCTCTCGATGTCGATCGGGCCCGGAAAACGTCCGTCCTTCGACTTCGATCCGCATGCCCGTGCCAGCCTGGCCAGGAGCCATCACCCGTACCCAGGCTTCGCCCAGCGGCCGTTCCCGGGGGGTGGCGACTGCGGATTCGATCGAGCCGCCGGAGAGTTCCGTCGGCAGCAGGCTCTCACGGATCTGTCCGGTTGAGGCGCACACGAAGAAGATCAGCAGCAGGAACACGATATCAATCAGGGGGGTCATCGCCTGACCGTCGTCGCGTTGTCGCTGATGGTGAGCCGAGGGGATACGCATGGGTGTCGTGGAACGGGGGACGAGGGGGTCATTCGGGGAGCACGGCGTAGCCGATGCGGGTGATGCCGGCTCGGGCGCAGGCAACCATCAGGGGTTCGACGACGCGAAACGGAACCCGGCGGTCGCCCCGGATCCGCACCTCGTAGCCACCGGTTCCCGTTTCGGAGCCGGCTTCGTTGAGCAGTTCGGTGACCTGTTCGAGCGTGACGATGCGACCGCCAACGTGCAGGGTCTGGTCAGCGGTGACCGTCACCACAACTCGCCGGGGCGCCTCGATCCGGTCGTCCTCGGCCTCGCCGATCGTCGGCAGATCGACCGGCTCGGTCGATTCGGTCCGGGCCGTGTGGCTGGCGACCAGAAAGAAGATCACCAGCAGAAAGACGATGTCGATCAGCGGGGTGAGGTTCAGTGACACGCCCAGTTGACGGGCCCGCGTGGGGATTCTCATGCCGGCGGATCCTCGGGCCGTTCGATCGCCACCGGAGGCACTCGCCGCTCCTGCTGCCGTTCGGTCGACGGGCTGGCCGGCTCCTTCCTCCGCCGTGTCTGGCCACTGCTGCGTCCGAGGTTGGCCCGCTTGAATTCGGTCCAGGCGTGTTCGGCCATCAGGCTGGATTCGGCCACGAGTTCATCGATGCGGTTGCGGAAGATGGCGAATGAGGTCAGGGCGGGCACGGCCACTCCCAGTCCCATCAGCGTGGTGACCAGCGCCTGGTAGATGCCCGGGGCGAGTTCGCTGACCGGTGGGTTGATCTTGGTGGCAAATTCCTGGAAGGCGACGATCATTCCCCAGACGGTTCCCAGCAGTCCCAGCATCGGTGCGATGGTGCCGATCACCGAGAGATACTCGATTTTCCGGAACAACCGGGCCGCCTGCTCGGCGCTGGCGTCCTCCATCGACTTCTCGACGGCCTGGTATCCCAGCGGCGCTTCGGCGAGTCCCTCGGCCAGTACGGAACCCAGAAAACTGGGCCGTTCGCGGCAGAGTTGATCGGCCTCGGTGAAGCGTCCGGCCGAGAGCAGCGAGCCGACCGATTCGGCCAGACCGGTGGGCATCAGGGCCTTGCGACGAATGGTCAGCATGTGTTCGACGACCAGCGCGACCATGGCCATCGACAGGGCGAGGATGACCAGCCCGATGGTGCCGCCGGCTCGGAGCAGTTTTCTGAGCGTCATCGCATTGGCCGGGGGGTCGGAAGTCTCGACCAGTTTTCCGGTCTTGGCGTCGTAGAGCTTGGTCTCGGTCGGGAGTGACTCGCCCTGGGGCGTGTCGGCCTTGCCGGTGGCTGGCCCGGCGGGTGTCTGTGGCTGGGCGATGGCCGGTACGAGCAGGCTCACGGCGAGCGCGGCGAGAGCGATTCGTCTGGAGCGCGGACAGGTCATGGAGTGCTGCGCCTCGTGCGCGGTGGAGGAGACTGTTTGGCGGCCGATTCCCGGGCGGCCGGCGTGCCGGCGAAGCGTTGTCGGAGGTCCCGGTAGAGCGTTTGTGCGGCAGTGGGCTGGTTGTCCGAAAGCAGCGAGTCGGCAGCAAGTTGCGTGGCCCGGGCTGCCAGGAATCGGTCATCGTCGAAGACCAGCGATGTCCACATCAGCGCCGAAGCGGCCGGTTGGAACTGACGCCGCTGGAAACGGGCCAGCCCGATTACGAACCACGGCCCCCCCCTGAGTTCCAGGGGCAACGTGCGGACGTGCCGCGTCCAGGTCTCCAGGTGCATGGGAGTCACCTTGCCGTTTTTTATGTCGGCCCGCCAGCACTGGGCCACGGCCAACCCGCGGACACGGGGATCGGTCGAAATCCGCAGTTTCCGCATCTGCGACTCGGCCTCCACGGCGTAACCCGAATCCCGGAGCAGGTGGCTGGCGGCCAGCAGCGCGGCGACGTCGCCGGTCCGTCCCCGCCACGCCTTCGCCTCGCTGGCGACCGACGGATCGACCGTGCCGCCGATCTGCCAGTCCAGCGGCACCAGTTCGAAGTGGCGGGTCCGCCGGTTGCTCTCCAAGAGGCCCAGAAAGTGAGATCCTGCGCGACGGTAGTCGCCGCCGTGGAGCGCGCAGCGGACCAGTCCGCCGAGCAGTTCCCGCCGGACCCACGCCCTGGCGGCACCGTCGAGTGCCTTGCGAAACGACCGCTCGGCCTCGTCGAGGTCGCCTCGGCCGAGATGTTTCAGTGCCGCCTGGTGAGCGGCGGAGCGGACCGGTGTGACCGAGACGATCCGGTCGACGGGGATCCTCCACGGGGTGGCCCGCCCGCGGGCCTTGACCACCACTTCGATCGCGTCGTAGTCGGTGATCTGGCCCACGTGTGTCAGCCGTCCGCGGCCGTCGGACTGGCGGACGACGACCCGATCGCGGGCCTGGGCGGGCAGGCGTTGGGTGGCCAGCACGAGAGTCGAGCCGGCGACGAGCCACGCGGTGACCCGGGCCAGGCGACATCCGGGCTGATCAGCGGTTCCGGCGTTGAGCCGAGAAGGTGTTGATGTCACGGTAGCGATACCGGCCGCCGTTGAGGGTGGCGAGTTTCTTGACGTAGTGGGTGGAGGTCAATTCGGCACCGACGCCGAACTTGATCGTGTGAATGCGAGTGCGACCCCGGTTGCGGCGGGTCAGCCGTTCCATGTCGCCGGGGTGGATCGCGGAATTCGCGTCGGCGTCGGTCAGGAAATAGATCACCTCGGGATCGAACGACAGCGCCTTGGACAGTGCCGGGAAGTGGAAGGTGCCCCCATCGGGGGTCACCGCGGCGATCTTCTGTCGGGCCAGGGTCTTGTTGATGTCGGTGGCGCGGTGCAGAGTGGTGCGTCCGCCGAGGGTCAGCAGGCTGTGCTGCACGTTGTAGAAGATGACCTGGAACTGCTGGGTTTCGTCGAGGTGCTGGAGGCTGCTGAGCAGATCGGACTTGGCCATTTCCAGAGCGTGGCCGCCGGCCATGCTGCCCGAGCGGTCCAGCACGTAGACGAAGCGGGTTCCCTTGTCACGGATGCCCATGAACTGGGTTTCGCCCTTCCGCAGCCCCGCCAGGGGCGGACCGCCCGAGAGTGCAGATCGGGGCAGCAGTTGAGACGGATCGGACAGCGGCGAGGTGGGCGTGCGGGCACCCGGACCGAGAATCTGCGGACCCACCGAATCGGGCAGTGAGAGCAGTTGATCGATTGCCTGGTTGTCACGGGTCTCGGCCGCGGAGACCGCTTGCGGGGTCTCCTGCCGAGTCGGGGGCGTGTCGGCGGCATCCGAGTCGGCATCGGAGGTGACACCCGATGATTTGACGACCAGTCCCACGTCGCGAAAATCGCCGGCTCCGTCCTCGCCTGCCGATTTCTGGCAGCTCTGCAGGCCCAGGGCACAGGCGACCAGCAGCAGCAGGTGGACCATGACCGAGACAATCCAGCCGGGGATGGCTCGGCTCTGGACGGCACGCAGTCCCTGCATGGTGGTCACTCCGAGACGTCTCTAGCGAGATCCTGATCGGCCGGTCGCCGCCGAACCGCCCGGCCGCCCCACTCCACCCTCGGTTGCAGCTGGAGTCGATTGGGTCTGGCGCATCTGCCTGAGGTAATCGTCAGTAATGTCGGTGACACGGACGCCAGGGGCGGGTTTGAACGAGAAGACCGTGTCGGCCAATTGGGCGTTGACCTGGACGTTGCGGAACTCGAGGCTGACCATTGGCTTGAGCACCTGGCGGCCGGGGGCCTTCTTGAGGTAGACGATGCGGTGCGGGAACTGCGTGGTCTTGTCGATGTAGATCCGGACACGGTCGGGCACGTACTCGGGCAACTCCGCGCCGATCGGCTGATCGTCGTCGGTGAGGTTCTGCAGGAATGAAGCACTCCACGTGCCCTCGATGATGATGAACGGGCGGCCCTGGAACGACTGTTCGCGACGCCGGTTGAAGGTCATCGACTGTTCCAGCGACCCGAGCAGGGCTTCGAGACCACCCAACCCGAGGTCGGCTTCGAACTGGCCCGGTTGCGGCCTCGGTCCCGAGGCGGCGGCCATCTGTTTCATTTCCTTGAGGATCCTGGGGACATTCTTCTTGGTGGCCAGCACGATCAACCCGATTTTCTGCTGGGTGAACAGCGTGGTGCCGTCGCAGACCTGGATCAGAGAACCCTTGGTCCGGCCCACCTCGAGCTGAAATTCCAGACGCAGCTTCTTGTCCGGGCCCTGCACGTACTTGCCGATGGCCTGGAACCGTTTGCCCCGAACCACGATCGTCTCGACGATATCGGCCTGGAATGGAACCAGTCCCTTGAGCTTTCCGCGGGACTCGCGGAGAGCATCAACGGGCCGTTGACGCCGTGTCGAGGCCTTGGCGGCCTTTTTTTCACCGCGTTTCGTGGCGGGTGCTTTTTTGGACGGTTGGTCCTGGGCAGACAGGCGGATCGAACCGGCGATCAACACCGCGACGGTCAGTTGGACGATCAGCACGCCGGTCGGAACTCGGGAAACGTGCATGCGAGTCGATTCTTTGTATCGATTGGAGAAACTGGGGGAAGTGTTCATGTTGTCCGGAAAATACCGGAATTGCCAAAGAAACAGGGTGCAATCGGTCGAAAACACAGGTGAACACAGGTCGCAAGAGACAAGAACCGGCTCGATCTCGTTGAAGCGAGCGGGTCGGGCAAACGGGTGACCGATCGGTTCTGGACCATTCTAGGGACAACCTGTCTGACCCGTCGATGGGAATTCGGGAGAGTCAAGAGGACTCTGCAATGAAATATTACTTCCTGGCACTTGGTACGTTTCTGGTCGTCTGCGTGGGTTGCCACGTCGACGGTCGCAGTTTTGGGGACAGTGGAGACTACCACGCGCCCCCGGCACACGCGTTGCAGCGGCCCGGGCCGATGGTCGATGGGCCGGGTCCGGGCGTGTTGCCGATGATGCAGCAGGCCGCGGCGGCCCGTGCGTTCTCGACACGGCGAACCCAGATCCGGTTCATCCGACCGGTGGGGATGAAGATCGGTTGGAAGACCGGCCAGACCTACGCCGAGAACCAGCGCGTCACTCCGACGACTTACGACTTCGTCCAGGGAGCCACCTACCGGCTGAAGCTGACCGAAGTCGCCGGTCGCGACGGCATGACGCTGTACCCGACCATGCAGGTCTACCCGGCCCACGCCACCAGTGACGCCTACTTGGCTCACAACAGCGTGCCGCTGGAGTTGACCGATGAGGACCTGGACCAGGTCGAGAGCAACAACTTCGTCACGAAGGTGATCTACCTGCCGGATCCGCGGCACCAGGAACTGGCCGTGGCCGGTGTCGAGATGTTGGTCTCGACCCGTCTCGACCCGGGCGTTGACCCGGTTTCCGAAGCCGACCGTCGCGGAACGATCATGGTGGTGCTGCGAGTGGGCAACATGGACATGCAGACGGCCACGACCGGCGGGCCGGCTCCCAACGGCGGCGCAGCGATGCTGGGTCCCGGTGGTATCCGTCCGGTGGCATTCGAGGCGGCCGTGACGGCCGACGGTGCCAAGGGCCAGTTCGTTCCCCCGACACCGATCTCGGTCATGGACCAGGGGATGCCGGGCATCCCCGGCCCGATGCTGATGGGGCAGCCGTCCGGCCCCGGCCAGCCGGGAATGAACCCGATTGCCGGTGTTGGTGGTACTCCCCAATGGGGCCTGCCGTGGTCTCCCACTCCGATCGGGCTTCCCGGTCCGGCTCACCTGCCCCTGGGCGGACCCGCCGGGCTGCAGAGCTACACGGTCAAGAACAACACGCCGGTTGACCGGCACGATCCGGTCAAGGATTTCCGGGTAGTGATCAAGCACGATCCGGGCATCCGGATGCCCGAGCCGGTCTCGGAGGTCCGCTACACCGAACGGCACCCGACCTTCGCACCCGGGACGCTCAGCCGGCCCGCGTGGGCGAATCCCAACGGCCAGTAATTCGGCCGGCACGGAGTTTAGCCGGCAGGAGGGATCGCTGTCGCTCTTCACGGGGCGGCCGGGATCCCCGGACAATCCACATCCACCACCAGCCGGGATTTCAACAGCCATGCTCCTGGGTTCTGTTCGAAGACCGGTGGAACCGCTGCGGTGGTGGCTGCGGTGGTGGCTGCGGTGGTGGCTGCGGCTTGGACTGGTGGCGGCGGTGCTGTTGTCCTGGGTGCCTCCGACGTCAGCCCAGGCTCCGGTGGACCGCAACGTCTACTCCCCGCTCAGCGCCCGGATGCCTACCGGAATGGTGGCCCGGTGGTCGGCCCAGGCGGGCCGATCCGGATCTCCCCGCATGATCTACTTCCAGCCGATCGAAGTGAGACTGGTGGACACCGGTCCCGGTGGCGGTGGACGGGTGACCTGGTACTCGGCCTTGCGGGCAAACGGACAACGGCTTGCTCCGCAGGGAATCGTCACGGCAGCAGCTCCGCATTCAGCCGGGTTGTTGGTCGGCGGCACCTACCGGGTGGGGATCAGCGACATGCCTGGTTTTCCCGGAGTGTCGATCTATCCGACCATTGAGGTTCTTGATCGACTGCATCCCCCGTCCGATCGTCAGTACGAGTTCCCGGTACCGGTCGAACTGACCGGCGAGGACATCCGGTTGGTGTTACAGGGGCACCTGGTCACCCGCGTGGTGTACCTGGAAGAGCCCCGGCTCTCGGCCGGCAACGAACAGACCCGCCCGATGATGGTCCGTGATCTGGATCCTCGCAGGAACGCCTTGGCCGAGGCAGACCGGGCGGGTCGGCCGATGGTCATTCTCCGCCTGGGAAGTCGAAGACCCCCGACACAGAACGCCCCCGCGGCGTTCTTCGGCACCGGGTTGCCGATCGAGTTTCCCAAGGTCTCGGCCGTGTCACGACGACGGTCGGTTGGTGGTCGGTTGGTCTCGGGCAGCGGCGATGGCCGAATCCGCATCAAGTCGGCGGGAGGTGCGGCGGTCCACGTGGCGGGAGACACCAGGTGAGGCGGTTCGACGAACCTCGACGGCGCGTCCAAAGCGTCCGGAGACATCTGGCCGGAGCCTGGGCATGCCTGTTGCCGATGCTGTGGGCAGGTGGTTGTGCTTCGATCCCCGCTGACCTGGCAAGGCCGTCCGAGCGGTTCAGGCACGAACCTGACCGGACCGGTCAAACGGCTGCGACCGATGGATCGAACGTGATTCGGTTGGCAGACGCCGATGCGGCGGCGGTGCCACGGATCCAGCCGGTGCGATTTCCGGCGATGCCCCGGCAGCGGTCCGTCGACGAGTCAAACCCGGGTGGGCCGGATCCGGCCGTGGTGGATGCCCATCCCGACGAGTTCGTGATCGATGGGGGTGACCGCGGGAATCCCGTGCATTACCAGTCGTTCCTGCGGTACGGGGTCGAGACCGAGGACACGATCGCCGAGTACACCGACGACGAGGGAACCAGCCACGTGTTGCCGAGCAACCGGGTGGCGATCTACGCGCCCCGGTTTGCCGCGATCCGTACCGTGCAGTTGCCGATCGAGGGGTTCGGGGTCGAGCGGATGGCGTCGACACATCGCTTGATCCGCGAGGTCCGCTTGACGACCCGCGAGGGCACACGCCAGCACCGGCAGCAATTGGGTGCCGTCGATGCGAGAATGCGGTCACGCGCCAGCGGGTTGTTGGGCGAGACCCGGACGGCGGGCATGTCGAGGCTGCTGCGGAGCGGTGAACACGTCAAGTTGCTCAACGTGTTCGAGGAGACCGGGGGGTTGGTCGCCGGGCGGATGGAGCAGGCCGACAATGCCCGGTTGGCTCGGTCGCTGGAGAACGCCGCCGCGTGGGCCGCCGACGAGGCACCTCGTGCCACGGCATCGACGGCTGTCGGACAGTCGATCCAGTCGACACCCTGGCTCGGTTCCTACACCGGCCTCGAGATCGAACACAAGAAGATCGGCCAGTTGAAGATCGTCAAGCTGGCCGACCGCGCCACCGCTCGTTCCGACGACGTGATCACCTTCACGTTGAGGTTCGACAACGTGGGCGAGCGTCCGCTGACCGAGGTCCGAGTCGTCGACAATCTCTCTCCCCGACTCGACTACATCGAGGACAGTGCCACGCTGGGTTTCACCGACGAGACCGAGAAGACGCCCCCGGAGAAAGCTCGCGGAGGGAGAATCACCGTCGACGACAACGAGCAGGGCAGCCAGGTGCTGGTCTTCGAACTGGATGAACCGTTGCCCGGTGGCGTGGGCGGCGTGATCACGTTTCAGGCCCGCGTCCGCTAGGCCGATCCCCGGTGTTGCTTGCCTTCCGGACGGCGTTTGCCTGCAATCGTCGGCATGTTCCAGGTCTGCGATGCTGCCTCCGTTGGATTCGACCCCGCCCGCTGGGAACGTGTCGGTGAACTGGCCGACGAGTTGTGTGGTTCCGGGCAGGTGGGAGCGATCGGGATCTTCGTTTCGCGAGGCGATCGCACGACCGGGACACGACTGTTCGGTCGACAGCGACTTGGAGACGACGCCGACGGGACGATTCGTGATGACGCTGTCTTCCTGGTCGCCTCGATCACCAAGCCGATCGTGGCGATGTCGGCCCTGCTGTTGGTCGAAGCCGGCCAGGTGCGGTTGGACGACCGTGTCAGCCGGTACCTCCCGGAATTCGGCAATAACGGCAAGAACGGCATACGAATCCGCCACCTGCTGACACACACGTCGGGGTTGCCCGACATGTTGCCGGAGAATCAGCAGCTGCGTGAAGCGGGGGCCGGCCTGGAGGAATTCGTGGCCGGGACCTGCCGGGTCGAGCCGGAGTTCAAGCCGGGCCGCGGAGTGCAGTACCAGAGCATGGGGTTCGCGATCCTCGGCGAGGTGATCGCCCGGGTCTCCGGACAGGGGTGTGCCGATTGGTTGGAGACGCGGGTGTTCGAACCGCTCGGACTCGAGTCCACTCGATTGGGAGCAACCGACGAGTGGTTCGACGGCGAACGACCGATGGGGGATCGGATTGCCGAGATCCGGACGCCGGCCGAGCAGGAGGGGGTCGACTGGAACTGGAACCTGCGTTACTGGCGTCAACTGGGAGCACCGTGGGGTGGGCTGTTGACGACACCTCGCGAACTGGCGGTGATCGGTCGGATGATGCTCGAGGGGGGGCGTGGGGTCGTCTCGCCGGCCTCGGTGGCCGCGGCGACCTGCAACCAGTTGTCGGCGATGGCCGACGTGCCCGAGGCCGATCGGAGATGCAAGCCCTGGGGGTTGGGATGGCGATTGAACTGGCCGGCCAGCAGCGCCAACTTCGGCGATCTGCTGGGCCCGGCGACCTACGGGCACTGGGGAGCGACCGGGACACTGATGTGGATCGATCCCGAGCGGGACACGGTCTGCGTGATCCTGACGACCGAGCCGCAGGAACCCCACGGTCGACAGATCGCCCAGCTCTCCAACGCGATCGCGGCGTCGTTGGTGTGAACTGCCCGGCCGCAGTTTCTTGAAGGCACGCGAGCGAGTGCTATACTGACCCCCGCCAAACGGCTTCTGCGCAAGTGGCGGAATTGGCAGACGCGCCAGGTTGAGGGCCTGGTGGGCCTTACGGCCCGTGGAGGTTCGAGTCCTCTCTTGCGCACTTTGTTCGATCCCGACACTCGACCCCCCGGTCGCCCTGGCAGCCGGGGGGTCTTGTCGTCTCCGGCCGGCTTCAGTCGGCCAGCTCGTACGGGTCACCCAGCCGTGTCATCTCGCGTTTGAGCAGTGCCTCGAGTTCCTTCCGTTTCGCGGCGTACTTCGGGTCGTCGGCCAGGTTGACCTGCCGGGGCTTTGGCTTGTGGTCCAGCAGGCTGGCGATCGCCTCGGCCCGGTGCTCGACGAGGAACTCCCGCGGGTTCTCCTTGAGATCGAACAACTGGGTGCGGCGGACCTTGCCGTCGAGTACGTCGTACTTGATCAGCTTGAACCGTCCGGTCTTGACGGCCCGCATTCCCGGCTTGGTGCCCCCGCTGTAGACACCGTAGAGCGAATCGCGGACGGCATCGGTTTTCCCCTCCAGGACCTTGCGGAAACTCCGACCTTCGACCGACTTGGGGGGCGTGATGCCCGCCAGATCACAGAAAGTGCGAAGGACGTCCAGCAGGTAGATGTAGCCGGAGGCCCGGGTGCCGGGCTTGATGCCCGGTCCGGTGACGATGAAGGGAACCCGCCAGGTGTGTTCGTAGAGGTTCTGCTTGCCGGTCAGCCCATGTCGGCCGACGGCGATGCCATGGTCGGAGGTGAAGACGACGTAGGTGTTCTCGAGTTCACCCGTGGCCTCGAGTTGCTGGATCACTCTCCCCACCTGGTTGTCGATGTTCTCGATGCAGGCGTACTCGCGGCCCAGCTCGTTGCGGATCGTGGCCGGATCGCGCCGCTTCAGCACACCCTGGACACGTACCTCGTCTCTGAGTCCCGGGTGTCCGTGGTGGAATGGGTGTGCCGCCAGGTAGTTGATCGGCAGGGGCGGTGACTTGGGGTTGACCGCCTGGCCGGGTCCCTTGTTGCTGGCTCCGTACTTGCGAGCCAGTTTCTCGGGGGCGTTCCTCGGATCGTGGGGATGGGAGAATCCCATGTAGAGCAGGAACGGGGCCTTGTCGCCGGCCTGCTGTCTCTTGCCGAGGTACTCGATGACGCGGTCGCCGTGCCAGCGGCTGCCGGTTTCCGGGTCGCTGCCTCGCCGGGTCGCGTCGTGGTGTACGGTGAACAACTGGTTGGCTTCCCGGAAGCTGTTGCCTCGCTTGCATGTCCGGAAGGTGGAGTAGCCGGCCCGGTTGAAGATCGCCGGCATGCTGTTGCGAGCGGCCTGCTGGCGGAGGGCACGATTGCTGGTCAGTCCCGGTCCCCGGGCCCCGGGGATTCTCCAGACGGTGCGGCCGGTCATGATCATCGTCCGCGATGCCGTGCAGACGGCTCCGGACCAGGCCCCCATGTGGTGGGCGTCATCGAGCACGATGCCGCGGCGGGCCAGGCGATCGATGTGGGGCGTCTGGCAGACGGTGTTGCCGTAGCACGAGAGTGTTTCTGGCGACTGGTCGTCGGTGAGAATGAACAGGAAATTGGGTCGCTTGGCCGGGGCCGGTCCGGCAGCCCGGGATGTTGAAACGGCCGACGGGACGATGATCGCACCGGTCAGCAGCAGGATGAGTGTCTCTCGAGTGGACATCGGCGTGGCCTCACGGGGTGTCTCGTGTTGGCGATCAATCGGTCCCGTGGAGAATCTCGAATTGGCCTGCCATCGTCAACCGGCTCGAGTCATCTCGCCGTTGGCGGGTCTTTTGCCGAATTGCTATGGTTGCTTTCTCACGCCTGAACTCAACCGGCCACCCACCACACCCTTTCGCCATGCGACGCCGGATCCCGCTGTTCAACACCGACGACGAGCGAGAGGGGCTGCGGCGGGCGTCGCGGTTCAATGCTCGGCTGCTCGACCACCTGAGGCCTCACGTGGTTGCCGGGACCACCACCGGTGAAATTGACCGCCTGGCCTACTCCTACACACTCGATCACGGTCACACCCCCGCCTGCCTGGGCTATCCGGGTGACATGGTGCCGTATCCCAAGAGCATCTGCACCAGCGTCAACGACGTGGTCTGTCATGGGATTCCCGATGACCGGCCGCTGGAACCCGGGGACATCGTCAATGTCGACCTGACGACGATCGTCGACGGGTGGTTCGGTGACCAGAGCGAGATGTTCCTGATCGGTGCGGTCGGCGATTCGGCCAGGCACGTGGTGCAGGTCGCCTTCGACAGTCTCTACCTGGGCATCCGCGCGATCGAACCCGGCGGACCGGTCGATGCGATCAGCCGGGCGATCTACGACTACGCCCGGAGTGAGGGGATGGACGTGGTCCGCGAGTACCAGGGCCACGGCATCGGCCGCCGGTTTCACCAGGAACCGGGGATTTCTCACGTTCCCGCCCGGCCTCCCAACCGCACGGTGATCGAGCCGGGCACGTGTTTCACGATCGAACCGATGATCAACACCGGGACCTGGCACACGGTGTCCGATGACAGCGACGGCTGGACGGTTCGCACCGGTGACGGTGGACTCTCGGCCCAGTGGGAGCACACGGTGCTGATGACCGAGGAAGGGCCCGAGATCCTGACACTGACCGAGGATGGTCCGAAAGAGGGCCGGCGGATCTAGACAGCGGCAGGCAAACCGATCTTGTCATGGGAGTCCCGGGACGGGTAAATACCGGCCGGATGGAGTGCCGATCGCGGCACCGATCCATCCGTCCCCGTCCACCGCCAGGAGTCCGGATGCCCGCTTCGGCCCACGACCCCGCTGCGGATTCCGGTCGTCTGGCGAGCCGGATCGACGGTCCAGTGGCCGTGATCGGCGACGTCCACGGGCAACTCGACCTGCTCGACCGCCTGGTCGAGCGGCTGGGGCGGTGTGGGGATTTCGACAACCGCTGGATCGTGCTGCTGGGTGACCTGGTTGACCGTGGCCCCGACCCCAGGGGGGTGATCCAACGGGTGATCGAACTGATCACCACTCATCCGCGGACCACCGTCGTCTGCGGCAACCACGACCTGGCGATGGCCGGGTCGCTGGGACTGGTACCGGTGCCCCCGGAGGCCGATTGGGCGCGGAGATGGCGGCGGGGGTACCAGTGCGAGACGACCTTCGGCTCCTATGGCGTCGCCGCCGGTGACTTCGAGGGCCTGGCCCGGGCAGTGCCCGAGGAGCATGCCGGGTTGCTGGCCGAATTGCCCTGGGTGGTTGAACATCCCGAGGTGATCGTCGTCCATGCGGGCCTGGTTCCTGAACTGCCCACCGCGACCCAACTGAAGATGCTTCACCACCGCGACTTTTCACTGCATCGGCCCCCGTGGTTGTGTCGCAAGGACCTGGGGACGGACGTGTCCCCCGGCGACTGTCGGGTACCGATCGCTTCGGGCCACGTGGCCCGTCGACAGCCGTATGTCGGGACCCGTCGCATCCTGCTGGATACGACCGGTGGTGTTGGCGGAGAACTGACGGCGTTGTTGCTGCCCGAGAACGAGCTGGTCACTTCGCACCGCGACGCCCGCCCGGTCCGCCGCCGCTGGTGGCCGTTCGGTCGTCGGGCCGCGTAGCGATCCACCACGACCACCACCGCTGCTAGTTCGTTTTCTTCTTCTGGTTCTGCAACCGTCCCGGCGGTCGCACTCCGGCACCGATTCGCTTGGTGCCCGAGTCTCCCAGGTCGGCCCGGGCTTTTTCGGCCAGGGCCTGCAGCCGAGTCACCACCTCGGCGTGTTTTTCGATGACGTTGGTCGTCTCGCCGATGTCCTTGACCAGGTCGAAGAGTGCCAGTCCGGTTCGCTTCTGTACGTAGCGGACCGGCTTGCCCCCGGTCCCGCCCTTGCGCCCCGCAAGGCTGCGGTAGGCGTGGGGAAAGTGCAGTTTCCAGCGTCCGCTGCGGACCGCCTGCAGGTGACGTCCCCAGTAGAAGTAGTAGGCCTCGTGAGGGCTCCTGGCGTTCTTACGGCCCGAGATCAGCGGCCAGATGTCGCGGCCGTCGATCTTGTGGTTTTGCGGCAGTTCTTCGATGCCGGCCAGCCTGGCCAGCGTCGGCAGGATGTCGATCGTCCCGGCCACTTCGCTGCAGACGTGCCCGGCGGGCACCTGGCCCGGCCACCACATCACCGTCGGTTCGCGCTGGCCTCCGTCCCAGGTCGTTCCCTTGCCCTCGCGCAGCGGCAGGGCCAGTCCGGAGTGCGTCCCGTAGTTCAGCCACGGTCCGTTGTCGGAGGTGAAGATGACCAGCGTGCGGCGGTCGAGCTTGTGCTTCTTCAGGGCAGCGACGATCTGACCCACCGACCAGTCGATCTCCATGATCACGTCACCGTAAAGGCCACGCTTGGACTTCCCCTTGAACTTGTCGCTGACGTACAGCGGCACGTGGGGCATCGAGTGGGGGACGTAGAGGAAAAACGGCTGGTCCCTGTTCTTCCTGATGAAATTCACCGCCCGCTCGGTGTACCACGTGGTCAACTGCGCCTGCTCCTTGCCGGTCACCTGGGGGTTGACGATCTTCTCCCTGTCGAACAGCGGCAGGTGAGGCCATCGCTTGAGCCGTTCGGCCATAGGCAGGTGGGCGACACCGGGATGATAGGGCCACATGTCGTTGGAGTAGGGCAGACCGAAGTAGTCGTCGAATCCGTGGCGCGTGGGCAGGAACGGCTTGTGGTGTCCCAGGTGCCACTTGCCGTAGATCGCCGTGGCGTAGCCACGGGTCCTGAGCACCTCGGCGATGGTCCACTCGTTCTTGTTGATCCCGTGACGGGACTTGGGGCCGAGCGCCCCCTGGATGCCGATGCGGTTGGGGTAACAGCCGGTCAGCAGTGCGGCCCGGGAGGCCGAGCAGACGGCTTGGGCCGAGTAGAAATCGGTGAAACGAGCACCCTGGCGGGCCAACCCGTCCAGGTGCGGGGTCCTGATGTCCGGCGAGCCGAAACAGCCGAGGTCCTGGTAGCCCTGGTCGTCGGTGAAGACCACGACGAAGTTGGGACGGTCGGTGACGTTGCGCTGGTCGGCCTGGCCCGTGGCGGCGGTTGCCAGCAGTGCCGGCAGCAGGGACACAACACGGAGGCATGGGGAGAACGGCCGAAGGCAGGTCATGAGTGTCTCCCGGCAGCGGGGCGTCTGGAGTCAACGGCATGGCGAGATCCACCACGTCGTCCCAGCCTAGGCCCCCGTCAGTCTCTTGTGTACCTCCAGCCCGCCGGCCAGCAGGTAGAACAGCAGCACGGCCAACAGCGCCAGCAACCCGACCCACCGGGTGACCAGTTTCTCGCCGACCAACGACCGACGTCGGCCGAGGACCAACAGCACCACGGCCACGGCCGGCAGGAACGCGGCACCGACGATCGCGTACCACTTCTGGATGGCCGCGAACCTGATCCACAGCCCGGCCAACGGGACCGTGGCCAGTGCCAACAACCATCCGCGGTAGGGCCACGAGGTGGTCGAGACCCCCTGGCCGGTTTCGCGACCGAACCACAACGACCATGTGTCGGCGAAGAGGTAGGGGACGCTTTGCCAGACACCCAGCAGGCTGCTGAAGATGGCTCCCCAGGCCCCGAGCAGGAACGCCCAGCGGGAGAAGTGGCCGGCGGCTCCGAGTCGGTTCTGAAGCCGATCGGCCAAGTCGACCAGCAGTCGGGAGCCCGATCCGCTGGTCTCCAGTCCGGCGGCCAGAACGACCATCGCCAAGCCGAATACTCCGGTCATCACGTAACCGGCGGCCAGATCGATCCGGCAGGTCCTCATCGCCGCGCCGCCGGTTCGTCCTTTCTCGCGGATCCAGTAGCCGTAACACAGGATCGTCACGGTCCCGCCGACGCCGCCGGTCAACGCCACGGTCCAACCCAGTCCGTCCTCGTCCAGTCGTGGAATCGTCGGCACCATCACCCCTCGCAGGCAGTCCCACCAGTCGGGGCCACTGGCGACGGCGGTGGCCACCACCGTCACGAACATCACCCCGATGCAGACGCTCATCACCCGTTCGAACAGCCGGAAGCCGCCGATCCAGACCAGGCCCAGTGCGACCAGCGAGTGGATGACTCCGTAGATGATCTTGTCGCCGTCGGGGGTCGAGCCGGGCAGGGGGCAGATCGCGTGAGCGGTGGCGCCGCACGCACTGACCAGCGCCGACCCGACAAAGAAGCTCCAGGCGGCCAGGTAGATGGCGAAGACCGCCAGCACGCCCCGTCCCAGGTGCCGCGACGTGCCCTCCAGCAGTGTCTGGTCGGTGGCCAGCTGCCAGCGGGCCAGGCCCTCGGTCAGCACAAACTTCATCACCGCCCCGACGACAACCGCCCACAGCACGGCGGTTCCCAGCCGGCTGCCGGCCAATGCCGCGGTGGCCAAGTCACCGGCCCCGACACCGGTGGCCGCCACCAGCATGCCCGGGCCGATGATCGCCAGGAAGCCGAGCCGTCTGGCCGAGGGTGCCGTCATGGTGGAATCGGCCCGGGGGACGAGGCGTGTGCTTGAAGTGGGTCGTATACTCTAGTACCCGGTTGCTTCAGTCGGGAGCCGGTCGCGGGCGGTGACCGGATCAGGGTTCGACAGGGAGAGGCCATGATCGGCTGTGGGGTCTGGAATTTCGAAACGGTCCGATCGGCATCGATGGCGACGCTGGTGCTGTGGGTGGGCGTCCTCGGGGCTCCGGTTCAGGCAACAGCCGGCAAGTTCAACGCGGTGCTCAAGGTCGGCCAGCCCGCTCCGGCGTGGGACGGGCTGCTGGGTGTTGACGGCAAGAGACATTCGCTGGGCGACCTGAAGGACGCCCGTGCCGTGCTGCTGATCTTTCTCTCGAACCGCTGCCCGATGACGCGGTCCTACGAGGCGAGACTCAAGAAACTGGTCTCCGAGTACCGCAAGCCGGGCCTGGCCGTGGTGGGTGTCAGCGTCGGGCACTCGCCGACCGATCGGCTCGAGAAGATGATCGCTCGCTCGGCGCTCTCGAAATACAACTTCCCCTTCTGCATCGACCTGACCCAGCAACTCGGACGCCGTTACGGCGCCACCTGCACACCGCACGCCTTCCTGCTCGACCGCAAACGCCGCATCGCCTACATGGGCGCGATCGACGACAACGTCGAGCCGGGGAAGATCGAACATCACTATCTGCGAGATGCGATCCGGGCGGTCTTGGCCGGGAAGCGACCCGAGGTGGTCGAGACGCTGCAAAAGGGGTGTGAGATCAAGTACGTGGCGAGGTGAGTGGCGTGTCCGCTTCTGTTCCCATTCCTCTCCTGGCCGCCGCCGCGTGTTTGCTGGCCGTCGGTATTCTTGTCGGGATCATTCTCGGCAGGACCTGGGGCGTCCGCCGGATGATCAACGAGGCCATCCGCGATGCGGATGTCGCCGTTCGGACTGACGAGTTGACGGGGCTGTGGAATCGGCGCGGGTTCGAGGAACGGTACGAGCGGTGCCGCGACGGCCGCCGAAAATCCGACTGGCCGGTATCGGTGTTGTTCATCGACCTGGATCACTTCAAGCAGGTCAACGACACGCACGGGCATCCCGCCGGCGATCTCGTGCTCGGCTGCCTGGCACACCTGGTCGCCGAGAGTCTCCGCGAACACGACACGGTGGCCCGGATCGGCGGGGACGAGTTCGTTGCCCTGTTGCCGGGGGCGACGCTGTCCGAAGCCACGGAGGTGGCCGAGAGGATTCGCAGCGATGCGGAGTCGATGAGCGTCCCGGTGGTCGGGGTTGACTGGAGCGGTTCGGTCAGCATCGGAGCGATCGAGATCACTCGGGGCGAGGAACTGGCGTCGGCACTCGAACGGGTCGACCGGGCGGTTTACGCGGCGAAGCAGGCCGGCCGCAACCGTGTCCAGGCACACGACCACGGTCTCTCGCAGGCAATCACCTAGCTCAACTCGTCCAGTGTCAACGTCGGGCACTCGACCCCGTCGAGCATCCGGTCGACCGACGCTTCGTCCTTGAACCCGCTGCCGGTGACCAGGCAGACGACCACGGCATCGGGGTCGACCCGTCCGGCGGCGACCGCTTCCAGGCAACCTGCCAGGGCGGTGGCACCGGCCGGTTCGGTGAAGACGCCTTCCTCGGTTGCCAGTCGTTGCTGCATGTTCCAGACCGCCTCGTCGGTGACCAGTTGTCCCCGTCCCCCGGTCGGCCGCAGTTCCTCGACCACCAGGTGGCCGTCGTTGATGTTGGGCACCTGCAGCCCGCTGATGCTGGTGGTGCACGTGATCGGCCGGGCCCGGTCGGCGCCCTCCGACAAGGCCGACGCCATCGTGTCGTTGCCCTCAGGTTGCACGCATTCGATCGCCGGCGAGACGGTCAGCCGTTGTTCGGATACCAGGCGGCCGAATCCCCGGCAGACGGCCACGCACAGGCCCCCACCTCCGGCCGGGCAGAACACATGGTCGATGGCCCGCGGGAGTTGCCGCTCGGCCTG
The DNA here is from genome assembly GCA_963582065.1 of Planctomycetota bacterium. Classification (GTDB taxonomy): domain Bacteria; phylum Planctomycetota; class Planctomycetia; order Planctomycetales; family Planctomycetaceae; genus UBA8437. The sequence continues at coordinate 179,846 of CAUZRQ010000001.1, forward strand.
CTCGGCCAACTCGAAACTGATCGTCTCGACTCCGGTCATTCCCGGGACGCTGTAAATGTAGGAGCTGACCTGAAGACGTGCGTCAGGAGCTTCGCCCCGGGCCATCAGCACCTGGAAGGCCCGCGAGGAGAGGTCGGGGTCGAGACCGAAGTCCTTGATGCGAAAGACGTTGGCTCCGTAGGCCATCATCTGCCGCAACTTGCCCTGGGGGACCGTCTCGACCACGGCGATCTCGCATTGCAGTCCGGCCGCGGCACAGTAGGCGGCTACGGCCGAGCCGGTGTTGCCGCTGGAGGTGGCCACGCAGCGGGTCTGATTTTCGGATCGCATGGCCGAAATTGCCGCGGCACCGAATCGATCCTTGAACGAACCGGCCGGGTTGCCCGATTCGAGCTTCAGCCACAGGTTCTCGAGTCCCGCGGCCGGTCCGATCGATCTCGAACGGACCAGTGGAGTGTTCCCCTCGCCCAGCGTCACCCGGTGCTGTTCGGGCACCGGTGTGATCCAGTCGGCCCATCGCCAGATACTCATCCGGATCTCTCTCCCGTGCCGGTTCGGATCAGGCGGTGTCGGTCTCGTGGTCTTCCATGATCACGATCACCGAATCGTTCTCGTGCACCCGTGGATACGTGCGGATGGCCAGCACGTGCCCGGTCTGGGTGCAGGTGATCTCGCGGATGTCGTCACCGGTGACGTTGGCGACGTGTCCGAGGACATCGCCGGGTGTGACCGGTTGTCCCAGTTCGACGGCGGGCGTGAACTGGCCGGTGATCGGCGAGGGGTTCTGGACCTGCATGTGTCCGGACCCGTCACGGGGATCCTCGATCACCAGTTCGACTCTTGATTCGGGCTGCTCTCTTTGGATCATCCCCAGTTCGCCCATCACGTTCAGGCAGCCCTCGAAGTAGGCGTCGGCTCCTTCGGGCGAGCAGCGGCCCCCACCCAGATACTCGGTGTAGATTGCCGGGACGCCGGCATCGCGGGCGACCGACAGCGAGCGGCCATCGAGGTTGCCGCAGGTGCCCCAGATGACCGGCAGGTTCAGCGCCCGGGCCATCCGTCGCTGGCTGTCGAGTCGTTCCGGATCGTCGCTGAGTCCGTATCCGGACATCGGCCAGACGTCCATCACGATGCCGCCGGAGTGGAGATCGATGTAGTAGTCGGCCGATTCGATCAGTGCCGAGAGCGACACGGCGGTCCGCAGGGTGACACTGCCCTCGGGGTCGCCCGGGCAGACCCGGGCCAGGTCCAGCCCGTCCTCGGCCGTGCGGTTCCCGTTGAGGAAGGCCGCCTCGTTGACCACCGGCACCAGGGTCAGGGTTCCCGAGAGTTCCTCGGCCGTGACGGCCCCGGCCAGTCGCCGGATCGACGCCATCGACTCGAACTCGTCCCCGTGCACGCCGCCGGTGATCAGCAGGTGAGGACCCTCGGAGCTCCCGACGATCTCAATTCGTTGCAGTTCGATGGTCTCAGTCATGATGCGTGGCATACTATAGGCTGCCCGTTGGTGAGGGAAACCAGCGAGGTGATTCGGGAGCAGGGGACAGCAACGAGCGGTGACGATGAGCGACATGGGGCCCGAGACGATCACGCTGGAAATGATGCGGGAGTCGCTTTACGCGGCGGTGGTCTGTGACGCGCTGGACGGGCTGGGTTACAGCAACCAGTCCCCCAACGTGCCGCTGCCACCGCTGACGGTCGAGACCACGCTGGTCGGGCACTGCAAGACCACGCTGTGGGGCGACATGTACCATGCCGACCCCAGTCCCTACGAACTTGAACTGGTGGCTGTCGACGGCTGCCGGGCCGATGACGTGTTGATCGCCGCGGCGGGTGGTTCCGAGAGATCGGGGATCTGGGGCGAGTTGCTTTCAACGGCCGCTACCAACGCCGGGTGTGTCGGGGTGATCGTCGACGGCGCGGTGCGGGATATCCGGCAGATGAGCGAGATGGGGTTTCCCGTCTTCGCACGCAGCCGCAATATCTACGACAGCAAGGACCGGCAGCGGGTCGTCGAGATCGACGTGCCGGTGGAGATTGGCGGCGTGCGGTTCTGTCCGGGGGACCTGGTGATAGCTGACGTCGACGGTGTGGTCGTGGTCCCCGCGGAGATCCGGGGGCAGGCCATCCAGGCAGCGTGGCAGAAGGTGCATGCAGAGAACATCACGCGGGACGTGATCCGCGAGGGCATGAAGGCAACCGACGCCTACGAAAAGTACGGCGTGTTGTAGAAACAGGAGTGCGATATGGCGACAACCGACGCGAAGGCCGGTGGCCGAGTGGCCCGTTCGATGGAGATGTACGAGCGGCTGCTGGAGTTGATTCCGGGCGGGACACAGTTGATCAGCCGACGTCCCACCCGCTTCGCGCTGGGTGTCAGTCCGGTCGTGGCCACCCGGGGCAAGGGATCCCGGATCTGGGATGTCGACGGGAACGAGTACATCGACTGGGTCAGCGCGATCGGCTCGGTCATCCTCGGCTATGCCGATCCGGTGGTCGACGAAGCGGTCAAGGCCCAGATCGACAAGGGGACCAATTTCTCGATCACCCACGAACTGGAACTCGAACTGGCCGAGTTGCTGGTCGAACGGATCCCGTGTGCCGAGATGGTCCGCTACGCCCGCGGCGGCGGAGATGCGTGTGCGGTGGCCGTCCGGATTGCCCGTGGCACGACCGGCCGCGACAGGATCCTCTTCTGCGGATACCACGGCTGGCACGACTGGTACCAGGCGGCCAACCATTCCAGCGACGCCAATCTCGACGAACACCTCTTCCCCGGCATCGAGCCGATCGGCGTGCCCAAGGCCCTGGCCGGAACCGCGATCCCGTTCCCCTACGGCGACCTGGACGGGTTGGCCGAACGACTCGAGCGACATCGCGGCGAGGTGGCGGCGGTGATGATGGAGCCGATGCGGTCCGATCTGCCCGCCGAGGGGTATCTCGAGGGGGTCGCCGGCCTCTGCCGTGACCACGGCGCGGTGCTGATCTTCGACGAGGTCTCGACCGGGTTCCGGCCCTCGGATGCCGGCGTCCAACCGGTGCTGGGCGTCGAGCCCGACATGGCGGTCTTTGCCAAGTCCATCTCCAACGGCTACGCGATGGGTGCGGTGGTCGGACGCCGCGACGTGATGGCTCCGGCCGAACAGATGTTCGTCTCCAGCACCTACTGGGGCGAAGCGGTCGGGCTGGCTGCGACCGTGGCGACCCTCACCGAACTCAGAAAACGCAACACCGCCGAGACACTCGCCAGGAACGGAGCGACTTTGAAGGAGCGGCTCAATGCGGTGGCTGACGAGGTCGGTGTGGGGATCCGCTGCACCGGAATCGATTACCACCCGCACCTCGAGTTTCCGGTCGAGGACCCGGTGTTGAACAACAAGATCGGGACGCTGTATGTGCAGGAGATGGCCAAGCGCGGCAATCACGGGTATACCTCGTTTTATCTCAACGAGTCCCAGGGCGAGACCGAGATCGGGATGGTGGTCGATGCGGCGAGGGAGGTCTTTGAGTTGATCGGCGAGACGATCGAGGACGGTCGGATCGACGAACGGCTCGAGGCCCAGGAACGACAGGAATTCTTCAGGCGGCTGGTCTCATGATTGACGATGCGACGCCGATTGCCACCGCTACGGCGGTGGAGGACTACACGCGGTATCGGGACGATTACCTGCGAGACGGCTTCGTTGTGGTTCGTGGTTTCTTCCGGGGCGAGGGCTTTGACGAACTGGTCGGGGAACTCGACCGGTACATCGCCGAAGTCGTCCCCACGCTGCCCGACTCGGACGCGTTCTTCCAGGACCGGAAGTCGCCCGAGACGCTCAAGCAGATGCAGCACATGGTCGACCCGTTCTTCGAGGATTACGGCAGCCGGGAACCGTTCGTGAGTCTCGCCGAGGCGTTGATGGGCGAACCGGTGCGGGCGCAGCGTCCCGAGTGGTTCAACAAGCCGCCGCGGACGACCCACCCCACGCCGCCTCACCAGGACAATTTCTACATCAACCTCGATCCACCACCGATGACGATGTGGTTGGCGCTGGACCCGGTGGATGATCAGAACGGTTGCCTGAGGTATTGCGCCGGCACTCATCGCGACGGCCTGAGGCCACACGCGCGGACCGAGGTCCTGGGCTTCTCGCAGGGCATCTCGGATTGGAACGAGGAGGACCAGGCCAAGGAGGTGCAGGTCTTTCTCGAGCCCGGCGACCTGGCCGTGCATCACGGGGAGTTGATTCACCGGGCCGATCCGAACCGGACGATCGACCGCCACCGCCGCGCCTTCGCGCTGGTCTACTACGCGGGGTCGGCCGAGCGGAACGTCGAATCCCACCAGCAGTACATGCGGCAGGTCAGCCGGCAGCACGAGGGGATGGGGTTGGAGGCCGAGGGTTGAGCCGACACCGTGACCGCGGTACCGCTCAGACCTCGACCCACGTCTGCGAGTCGGCCGCGTGCATGATCGCCAGGTTGCACCTGAGCGTCTGCAGGCCCTCTTCGAACCGGCACAACGGTTCGGCCGATTCTCCGGAAACGTAATCCAGGAACCGGTGGGCCTGGTTGACGAAGACGTCGTCGCGTTCCAGCGGGTCCAGTTCGTGCACCGTCCAGGGTGTTTCCGGTTCGGTGACCACCTGCCACCGCATCCGGTGGGCCTCGACCCGGATCGTGCCCCGTTCGCAGATCACCATCATCAGTCCCTCGTTGGGTGCCTGGTGCTGGTTCATCGAGTAGCTGACCATCACGTCGCCGTGGCGGGCGACGACATGCACCGAGTCCTCGATGTCGACTCCCGGCAGTGCCAGGTGGTCGCAGTCGGCGGCGACCCGGGACATCGGGCCGACCAGCCACTCGACGTAATTCACCACGTGTGTCAGCCCGTCCTGGATCACTCCGCCGCCGGTCGCACGGTCGGTGTAGTAGATCTGGCGATAGGCCGGCCGGTAGTGGGGAAAGTGCTGTCCGGAGACAACCACAACTTCCAGCGGTCGGCCGTGGTCACCCGAGAGGACCCGGCGACGGACTTCGGCGAACAGCGGGTGAGCCCGCATGATGTAGGCCATCGAGAATCTCGCACCCTCGGCTGAGGCCAACTCGCCCAGTCGCTCGGTGTCTTCCAGCGACACCGAGAGGGGTTTCTCGCAGAGCACGGCGATGCCGGCTTCGAGCAAGCGGATCGCCATCGCGACGTGCAGGTGAGCCGGTGTGCAGATGACGGCGATATCGGGAGGCTGTTCGAGAGCCGAGTCGAGATCGGCGAAGGCGGCGGCCAACGGGTAGCGCCCGGCGATCTCGCCTCGGAGCTCGTCGTTGATCTCGCAGACAGACACCGTGCACCGCCCGGTCGACAGGAAGCAGCGGGTGTGCCGTTCGCCGATCGAGCCGGTTCCGATGACCAGCACGTGTGGAGTGCCGTTTCCCGTCACGTCAGTTGGACCCGTCGAGCACCTCGACGATGCTCTGTTCGAGGATAGCCACCATCTGGTCGATCTGTTCTCCGGTGACGGTCAGCGGGGGACCCAGGGCGATCCAGTGCGGGTCGAAACGGCTGATCAATCCGTTCTCGAGTGCCCGTCGCCCGATCGCCTCTCCGATCGGCGGATCGAACTGCCGTTTCGTCTCGGGATCGGCGACCAGTTCGATGCACTGCATCAGGCCCTTGCCGCGGATGTCGCCGATGATCCCGTGCTTCCTGAGCGCCTCGAACCCGGCCCTGAGCCGCTCTCCCTGGGTACGGACGTTGGCACAGAGATCGCGTTCGAGAATCTCCGAAAGTGTGGCCAGGCCGGCGGCCGAGGAGATCGGGTTGCCTTCGAACGTGTGTCCCTCGACGAATCCCGGGTTCGACTCCGGATCGCCCCAGAACGTCTCGGCGATGTGCTTCCGGCACAGCAGGGCCGCGATCGGCGCGTAGCCGCCCGAGAGACCCTTGCCGAGGCACAGCAGGTCGGGAGTGACGCCGAAGGTCTGAGCAGCAAACATCTGTCCGGTACGGCCCATTCCGGTGATGATCTCGTCGAAGATCAACAGCACGTCGTGCCGGTCACAGTACTCGCGCAGCAACGGCAGGTACTCCTCGGGCGGATCGATGATCCCGCCGGTGTGACCGATCGGTTCGACGATCACCGCGGCCACCGTCTCGGGATCCTCGAAATCGATGACGTCGTTGATCAGCGACGCGCAGGTGATGCCGCAGTCGGGGTACTGCTTGTCGAAGGGGCATCGGTAGCAGGTGGGCGGGAAGACGTGCAGGAAACCGGTGGCGAGTGGTTCGTTGACCGCGCGGCGGGATTTCAACCCGCCGGCCGACAGCGAGCCCATCGTCGAGCCGTGCCAGGACTGGTAGCGGCCGACGATCTTGAACTTCGACGCGTTCCCCTTCAGGCGGTGGTACTGGCGGGCCATCTTGATGGCCGCCTCGGTGGTTTCCGAACCACCCGAGAAGAACTTGGCGGCTCCCATGTCGTCGGGAGCCACCTCGACCAGCTTGTTGGCCAGTTGCACCGCCAGCGGGTTGGTGCCGTGCATGACCGGCGAGAATGTCATGGTGTCGAGCTGCTGCTTGATCGCCTCGATCACCCGCCGGTTGTTGTGGCCGACGCTGACGACGTAGATGCCCGAGAGTCCGTCGAGGTACTGCTTGTCGTTGATATCCCAGTAATGGATCCCGTCGGCACGGGACATGATCAGCGGGTTGGCGGCGAAGGACTTCATCTGCGACCGAACCATGATCTGGCGGAGGAATTTCTCCTCGGTGGTCTGGGCATCAGAGATGATGTCGGTGGTCGGGGTAGTCGTCATGCCTGCTGTTCTCCATGTTCTCCGAGCGGAACCAGTTCGCCGCGGCGCGATTCGGCTCCCTCGCGGATCTGTTCGCGAATATCGAGGCCGACCAGCCGGTCCCAGGCCGCCAGCAACCGATCGCTAATCGGTCCGGGCCGGCCCGATCCGACCGGTTGGTGATTGAATCGGGTCACCGCTGCCAGGCAGTACGGCGTGCTGGCCACCAACGCTTCGTCGGCCTGGACCACGTCCTCGGGATGCAGGTCCTGCTCGACGAACTCGAGGTCGAGTTGTTCTGCCAATTCGGCGATCACTGCCACGCTGATGCTCGGCAGCACGCTGGTCGACGGGGGGGACAGGACGCGGTGGCCGGAGACCAGCAGCAGGCTGGCGGCTGTGGTTTCGGTCAACCGCCCCTGATCATCCAGCAGTACCGCGCGTGCGCCCGCTGCGGTCCGTGACGCCTCGCGATCGGCCAGGTAGTAGTGCAGGCGGCTGCGGTGCTTGATCGAGGGGTCGATGCACGTATCGGGCAGTTGGCGGACCGAGGGGGTTACCAGGTGCAGACCCTCGGCCTGCATCGTGTCCCACAGCTCGAAGGGCAGGGGGAAGGTGTGCCCGCACAGTGTCGGGCGGGTCTCGACGGTGCCGGCCACCTGTCCCGAGTAGGTGGCGTAGGGGCCGGCGGTGGCGAACAGGACCAGGCCCAGGTCGTTCTCGGCGTCGAGCCGAATGCTGTTGTGAGCAACCAGGTCCTGGCAGACGCCGGAGAGCTCGACAGAATCGAGGTCGAGTTCGAAGCCGACGGTTGCCAGCGAATGGGCGAACCGGTCGAGGTGCTCGTCGAGTCGAAACAACTGGTGGCCGAAGGTCCGCAGCGTCTCCGACACCGTGGCACCCTGGACGATGCCCGCATCAAAAACCGGCAAAACGGCTCGATCCCCGGGGACCAGTTCTCCGTTGAGATAGGCGAGTGGTTGTTGCATCGTTGGCGGGCGGGCGGGCGGGCGTGGGTTTGCGACACCGACCGTCTCAAGGTAGTCCCCGGAGCGGACGTCACGCTATCGTATCGGTTCAATCGGCGGGGAACAAATCGCCCGTCGTGACATGTTGAAGCGAGGGATTCATGGATCCGGTCCAGGCGATCATTGCACTGCTGACGTTGACCGCCATGGAGATTGTACTGGGGATCGACAACGTCGTCTTCATAGCGATTCTCTGTGGCCGGTTGCCGGAGGACCGGCAGAAGCTGGGGCGTCGCCTGGGGTTGGTCGCCGCGTTGGTCACCCGGATCATGCTGCTGGGACTGCTGTACTGGATGGTCAATGACGACGGCGTGTTTGCCGGTGAGTTGTTCTCGTTGACAGACCTGGGCATTCCGGAGAGTTGGCTGATGGTGGCCGATCCGCACGCTCCCGATGGGCCCGAGGTGCTGAGCGCGGCCGTCAACGAAATCAGTCTCAAGGACCTGATCCTGTTCGCCGGCGGCCTGTTCCTGATCGGCAAGAGTGTCCACGAGGTTCATGACGTGATCGACGGTGAGCAGATTGACCACGACACGAGCAAGCCGGTGAGTTTCGCCAGCGTGATGATCCAGGTCGCGTTGCTCGACATCGTCTTCTCGCTGGACTCGGTGATCACCGCGGTGGGCATGGCCAAGGACATCGAGGTGATGGTGGCAGCGATCATCATCGCCGTGGGCGTGATGCTGTTTTGTGCCGATGCGATCAGCGGGTTCATCGAAGAGCACCCGACGGTGAAGATGCTGGCCCTGAGTTTCCTGATCCTGATCGGCGTGATGTTGACGGCCGAGGCGATGGGCATGCATATCAAGAAGGGTTACATCTACTTCGCGATGGCATTCGCCCTGTTCGTCGAAGTGCTCAACATGCGGAACCGGCAACGTCGGAGTACCAAGGAAGGGGCTGTGGTGGCAGACGTCGAGGTGGTGTGAGCGGCATGGTTCAGCCCGGCATCGCCTCGCTCGACGGCGGTGTCTCCTCGCGATAGCGTGCCAACTGCTCGCGATCGAGTTCCACGCCCAGTCCCGGCCCCTCCGGCACGGTGGCCACCTCGGGTCCCAGCGGCAGCGGCTCGGTGATCAGGTCGGCCTGGTGGTACAGCGGCCCGATCAGGTCAGCCGGATACCGCTCGCTGTCGATGGTTTCGTCGGCCATTGCCAGGTGCAGCATCGCGGCGGTGGCGATGCCCAGTTCCAGGTTGCTGCCCATTGCGCAGACGATCCCCGCCTCGCGGGCCACCCGGGTGATCCGCCGCGTCTCGGTCAGCCCGCCGTGTTTGCCGGGGTAGATGGCCAGGATGTCGGCCGACTTGTGGCGGACCAGTTGCACCGCGTCGGCGACGGTGAAACAGCTCTCGTCGGCCATGATCGGGATCTCGGTTTGCTCTCTCAACGACGCCAGGGCCTGCGGGTCGCCGGCGGCGATCGGCTGTTCGGCGAACAGGACGTCGAACTCGTCCAGGGCCGCCATCATTCGCACAGCCGTGTCGATGTCCCAGCCGCAGTTGGCGTCGAAACCGATCGGCACGTCGGGGCCGGCCAGTTCTCGGACGGCCCGGAAGCGGGCCAGGTCGGTGTCGGCGTCCAGGCCCACCTTGACCTTCAGCGTGTTGACGCCCCAGTCCAGGAACCGGCTCGCCAGGCCGACGGCCTTCTCGACCGGAAAAGCTCCCACGACCATCTTGATCGGGGCCGATTCGCGAACCTTGCCCCCGAGCAGTTCGTAGACCGGGGCATTCTCGGCCTTGCCGGCCAGGTCCCAGACGGCCATCTCCACGGCCGCCTTGGTGAAGGGATTGAAACGGATCACGCCGTCGATTCGCTCCCAGGCGGCGTCCGTGTCGCGGGGATCGGTGCCCATGATCGCCGGCCCGATCAACTCGTCGATCGCCGCCAGGCAGCCGGTGCGGGTCTCGCCGCTCCAGCGAGGGGCCACGGTCGCTTCGCCGTAGCCGACCAGCCCCGTGTCGGTTTCGATCTCGACGATCACATAAGGCGAGGTGATGTGTTCGCCGTGAGCCGTCTTGGTCGTCAGTTCGGGGACCAGCGGCACGTGGATCGGCGTGGCGGTCACGCTGGTGATTTTCATTGCCAGTCGTCCGCCTGGACCATCGAGTCCGAATTCGGACTCTCGTCCGCCGCCGGTTCGGTGACCGGCCGGTCGCCGATTCTCACGAACATGAAGGCCAACGCGGCACAGGCGTAGAACCCGGCGTGGACCAGGATCAGCACGTCCCAGCCAGTTCCGTTGGCCTTGATCCGGTCGACCAGCATGCCCACCAGCGGAGTGAAGGCGACGCCGGCCAGGCAGCCGATCATGTTCGAGGCTCCCGAGACGACCGCGGCGTGTTTGCCGCCCAGGTCGATCAGTCCGGCCCAGACCGCAGGGCTGGCCATTCCCGAGAACGCCGATCCGAGGGTGATCAGCAGAACCACCTGGCCAGGTGTCGAGGCGTAGGCCGCCATGACCGTCAGTACGGTGGTGAGCACCAGGGCGACAGCGGCGAATCCGGAACGGCTGAGCGTTCTGTTGCCGGTGAGTTTCTGGATGGTGTCGATCACGACGCCGCCGACCAGGCCGCCGGCGATCACGCCAATAAACGGCCACGTGGCCATTCTGGCTGCCTCGCCGACACTCAGCCCATGTCCCCGCTCGAGGAACTCGGGGAAATAGGTCACGAACAGGTTGTAGCCGGCGGCACGGAAGGGGGCCTGCACGCACATCCAGAAGATTGATGCGTGGGCAAGCAGCTGCCACAGGCGTGGAGCGGGGGGCGGCTCGGGTTCAGTGGCGTTGCTGCTCGGAAGACTGTCGTCGGTGATCGCCGATTCCGCCGACGCGTGCTCGTCGAGGTCTTCGTCCGGCAGTTCGGGAGCCACGGCATCGCTGTGCACCAGCGGATGTTGCTCGGGTCGGGTGCGGAACACGGCCCAGAATGCGGCTGCCCAGACGACGCCGACCAGCGAGTAGACCTGAAAGACTGATCGCCAGTGCATGATCTCCATCAACTCGCCGGTCAACCAGAACGTTGCTGCTCCGCCCAGCGACATCGCCACTCCGATCATCGCCGAGACCGAACCATGCAGCCGGGACGGGAACCAGTCCTGGATGATCTGGGCGGTGTTGGGGACCAGGCCGGCCTGGCTCAGCCCGAAAGCGAAGCGGCTGAGCAGCAGGGGGAAGAACGTAAAGACAAAGGACGTCCAGACGGTCATCGCTGACCACAACACGCTGAACAACGGCAGCGCATTGCGGGTGCCGATCCGCAGGCCGACCGCTCCACCGGGGATCTGGAAGATCATGTAGCCCAGGGCGAACAGGCTGAATACGTATCCCATCTGTTCGCTGTTGAGATTCAGTTCCGCCTGGATCGTCGTGTTGGCCACTGCCAGGCAATGGCGCGTCAGGTAGGCACTGCTGGAGGCCAGTGCCACCATCACCAGCACGACGATTCGCAGGGGCAGCGGAACTCGCAGTCGGGGTGTGTCGCGGTCGGCCGGCGGAGAGAGGGTCGGGACGCTCATTCGAGCATCCCCCGTAACGCGTTGGCGGTGACGGCACTGATGCCATCGTCGATGGCGATCGAGAGTGTCCAACAGAGCGAGCCGGCCGAAAAGACTCGGCCGCCGGATTCGGTGTCGTAGGCCACCAGGTCGGCGCCGGAATCGCCCGGATTGGTTCCCTTGGCCAGGTGACGGATGTTGGCCGGTGAGTCGGGACTGATCTTGTCGAGTTCGTGGCCCGACGCCCCGCCGGGACATCGTTCGTGCAGGCTGCGGTGGCCGAACAGGTCGCCGTCACCCAGGCCGGTGCCGGCGAACACCGGGTCGTCGGCATCGAGCACACGGTAGGGAGCACCCGACTGGAAGCCCGAGTGGGTATAGGCCAACCCCAGCAGGTGGGCTTCATTTTCGCCCCGCAACGAGTGTTCTCCCTCGCGGCGGCACAGCATCGTCTCTTCGTCGGGAAACTCGACTTCGGCATACAGGCCGCATCCGGCCAGGTACATCAACCGGCCGCCGTCGTTGTGGACCCAGTTCTTGACCCGCTGATACATCTGCGGCGACCAGTACTCGGGGTGAGTGTTCAGGACCAGTACGCGGTACGACTCGAGCGGCACGCGGTCAAAGTGCAACTCGGTTTCGCTGTACAGGTCGTACTCGAATCCCTCTCGCTCCATCCATCCCAGCAACCGCCATTCGCCGGGGGCCAGCGCCGATCCCATCCGGCCCCGGATCGGAGACGTGATCGTGTCGGACTCGGGGACGACGCAAGCGGGCGCCGGCCGGTCAAAGGACAGCGGGGCCGCGGTTTCTTCAAACGGCCACGTGTCGGGGCGGAGGTAGCGGCCCAGGTCCTGCCGCGAATTGACCACCGGCTCGGCCGTCAGCCCGTCCTGGCTGAAGTAGTTGCTGCGTCCGCCGAACTTGTTGTACGCGTTCCAGGTGATGGTGGAGGCCAGGACACAGATGTCGGCGGAGGGGGCGGTGGGTGAGACGATCCAGGGGAAGCTGGTGAAGCGGCCGCCCATGGTCGTGGCGTGCAGGAAGTAGAGCCCCGAGCGGTCCGGTGCGGTCAGTCCGTGTTTCTGGAACTCGAGCGTGTAGCCGGTGCGGTTCCAGGCGACGCCGCTGCCGGTGTAATCCCCGTCGGGAGTGATCTGCATCATCGCCTGGTGACCGTGCTCGTCGCACCAGCCGTAGCTGGTGATGAATTCCTTGTTCCACCCGTAGCGGAACAGGTCGAGCCGGAACTGGTCGACCGCATGGACCCGGTACTCGGACATCTCGCCCGACCGGCACCAGGTCGGCCACATGTAGCCGAGGAATCCGTCGGAGAGCAGCCGGAACAGGTGAGGGCGGTCGGGGGCGACGGTGAGGCGGGTTCGCTTGGAGCCGAACCCGGGGCAGCAGGCGATGACCTCGTAGTCCCCCTCGGGGAGGTCTCCGTAGAGGGCGCCGGCGGGGCTGGAGGTCAGCGTCTGGCTGCGATCACCCCGCCGGAATTCCACGACGGCCCCACAGAGGGCCGAGTGGTTCTCGTCACTGATGTAACCGATGAGCATGCGGACACGTCGCCGTTGGGGACTGCACAAAAAAAGGGCCGGGTCCGCCGGTGGCGGATCCGGCCCCTGGTGGGCGGATCGGGAGCCTACAGTTCCTTGATCATGATCTTGCGGAAGTGGATCGGGGCACCCTCGGATTGCAGCCCGAACGGGCCCTTGCGGACGATGTAGGGCCCGGCCTTGCCGATCAGCACGCCGTTGAGCTTGGCCGTCAGCACGCCGTTCTTGGAGACGATGTTCAGCTTGTTCCATTCGGTGTGCGGCTTGCGGGCCTTTTCACGGGCCTTCTTGTCGCCGTTGTTTCGCGGACCCTTGGCGCCGCCCATCGCGAAGATCATGGCCAGGTTGTCGTAGTGACCCTGCACCTCGACGCACGCCGGCCAGACCTTGTGCTTGCCCGCGATGTAGTTCAGGACCCCGCTGTTGCCCTTCTGCTTCGGGTAACGGAATTCGAAGGACAACTCGTAGTTCGAGTAACTCTTCTTGGTGCAGATGTAGCCGTTGGGCTTGCCGTTGCACTTGATCACCCCGATCGCTGACTGAGTCCAGCTCTCGGCCTTGCCGGCGGCGACGAAGAAGTCCTTCTCGAGGCTCTTCAGGGCGACGAACCCCTTCTTCTCGGCCGCGGTGCCCTGCGTGGCCTGGAGGCCGATCCCGACGAGCAGCGAGGCGAACAGTGCTAGGGGGAGAATTCGCTTGAACATGGTGAGCGTCCTTTGGTGTGAGATACGTGTCGGCGAACGAGTGTCTGGAGGCCTCGGGTTCAGGCCAGGATCGGCTTGATGACGTTACCGGCCACATCGGTCAGGCGAAAGTCTCGGCCTTGGAACGGGAACGTCAACCGCTGGTGGTCGATGCCCAGCAGTCGCAGCATCGTGGCGTGCACGTCGTGCACGCTGACAACATTCTCGACGGCGTTGTAACCCAGTTCGTCGGTGTTGCCGTAGGAGGTGCCGCCCTTGATGCCCCCCCCGGCCATCCAGATCGAGAAGCCCTTGATGTGGTGGTCGCGACCGCTGCCCTGGGCCATCGGCGTGCGTCCGAATTCTCCGGCCCATACGACCAGCGTGTCCTTGAGCATGTCTCGCTGCTTGAGATCCTTCAGCAGTGCGGCGGCGGGCTGGTCGACCAGCTTGGCGGTCTTGGCCGAGGCGGCCTTGATGTTGCCGTGGTGGTCCCAGCCACGGTGGTACAACTGCACGAAGCGGACGCCGCGTTCGGCCAGTCGACGGGCGAGCAGGCAGTTGGCGGCGAACGACCCGTCGCCGCCCTTGGTGCCGTAGAGATCCAGCACGTGCTTGGGTTCGTCGGAGATGTCGATCAGCTTGGGGACGCTGGCTTGCATCCGGAAGGCCAGTTCGTACTGGCTGATCCGCGTGGAGATCTCGCGGTCCTCGACCAGGGTGTCGCGGAGCTGGTTGAGCTTCTGGATGGCGGTGATCACGTCACGTTGCCGGTCTCGGGAAACTCCCGCCGGGTTCTTGACGTACAGCACCGGGTCGCCCTTGGAATGGAAGTGCACGCCCTGGAATCGGCTGGGCAGGAAACCGCTGTGCCATTGCCGCGAGGCGATCGGCTGGTTCTGTCCACCCCCGACCGACGTCAGCACGACAAACCCGGGCAGGTCGTTGGTTTCGGCTCCCAGGCCGTAGGTCAGCCAGGCTCCCATCGACGGACGGCCGCTGATGGTGGTGCCGGTGTTCATGAACGTGTGGGCCGGGTCGTGGTTGATCGCCTCGGTCTTCATCGACCGGATGATGCACATCTCGTCGGCCACGGTGCCCAGGTGCGGGAAGATGCTCGAGAAGCTCTGGCCGCTCTCACCGTACTTGTTGAATTCGTGCTGCGGTGCCAGGCAGGTCAGCTTCTTGCCCTGCAACTGGGCGATCGGCTGGCCCTTGGTGTAGGACTCGGGCATCGGCTTGCCGTTCATCTCGGCCAGCTTCGGCTTGTGGTCCCAGGTCTCCAGGTGGCTGGCTCCTCCGGCCATGCACAGGAAAATCACCCGCTTGGTCCTGGCCGGAAAGTGCAGGGTCTTCAGGGCTCCGGCCCATTTCGGGATACGGACAGCCGGTTCGGCTGCTGCGGCGGTGCGGTTGAGTTGTTCGCCGAGCATGGCGGCCAGGGCCAGGCTGCCGATGCCCTGGGCCGAGCGACCCAGGAAACAGCGACGGGCCAGGGGCATGGCGTCGGCGGGGAGCAGCGGGGCGGGAGTCGTCGTGGGTCGGTTCATGGAACTGGTCATGCGTGTCAGCTCACCGTGATGGTGGGAAACGGAAAGTCGTGTCGGAACTCAGGACCGGTTGATCGTCTCGTGCAGGTTCAACAGGATCCGCGCCAGCGACATCCAGGCCGCTCTTTCGGCCACCGCTTCGGCCGTGGCGTCCTGGGGCGGCTTGAGTCGCCCGGCTGTCAGGACACTGCCGGCTGCCGCCGGATCGGCCTTGTAGGCGGCCAGGTGCCGGTCGAAGACCGACTTCAGGATCCCGGTCTCTTCGGGCCGCGGTTGCCTGGAGAGCACCTGTCGGAACGCCCAGGCGAGCCGTCCGCTGAAACCGTCGGACTTCGAGTTGATGATCCGCTCGGCCAACGCCGCCGCCGCTTCGACGTAGGTCGGGTCGTTGAGCAGCACCAGGGCCTGCTGGGGCGTATTGGAACGCGGACGCTCGACCGTGCACTCCTCGCGACTGGGTGCGTCGAAGGCCAGCAGGCTGGGATGCAGGAACATCCGCTGCCACCAGGTGTAGAGTCCCCGGCGGTAGACCGACTCGCCGGCCGAGGATTTCCAGGTCCTGGTCGGGAAGTTCATGTGCCGCCAGTACCCGGCCGGTTGATACGGCTTGACGCTGGGGCCGCCGATGCGAGTCACCAACAGGCCGCTGACGGCCAACGCGTTGTCGCGGACGATCTCGGCATCCAGGCGGAACCGCGACTGGCGAGCGAGCAACTGGTTGTAGGGATCGCGTTCCCGCAGGGACGAACTGACCAGGGATTTCTGGCGGTAGGCCCCCGAGTTGACGATCAGCCGGACCGTGTGCTTGACGTTCCAGCCACTCTCGATGAACTCGACGGCCAACCAGTCGAGCAGTTCCGGATGAATCGGCCGGTTGCCCTGGGCACCGAGGTCGTCCAGCGGGGCTGTGAGGCCTCGGCCGAAAAAGAGTTTCCACAGCCGGTTGACGAAGGTGCGGGCCGTCAGCGGGTTGTCCTTGCGGACCATCCAACGCGCGAGGTCCAGCCGGTTGGCCCGGCGGTCGGCGACCTCCAGGGACGGCAGGAAGCCGGGGACGCCGGGGGTGACAACCGGTCCCGAGTCATCCATCCAGTTGCCGCGTGGCAGGATGCGGATCGGTCGCGGCTTGACCGAGACGGTCATCAGGGTCCGGGGCAGTTTTTTCTCGAGGTCCGCCTTCTGCTTCCCGGCCGCCGCCAACTGGTCGCGAATCGGCTTCAGGGACGGGGCGATCCCGCGGTAGTAGTCGGCGATCACTGTCTTCTGGGTCGCGTTGCGTTTGGCCACGGTCAGCTTCAACGCCGCCAGCACCGGGGCCGGCAGGGAACTCTGCAGACTGCGAAAGAAAAACCCGTATCCCCCGCCGCCGTTGACCACCTTCATCAGCAACCGGTTCTCTCCGGCAACGAGATCCAGCGTGGCCTTGTCCTGGTCGGGAGCGACTCCCCGCAGGACCTTCTTCTCGAAGGAGACGGTGCCGTTGAGCCACAGCTTGATGCTGTCGTCGCTGCCCAACGAGACGACCAGCTTGCGTGCCTGCTTGGTCGTGATGGTCCGGAACAGGTAGGTGGCGCAGTTCTGGCCCGACAGCGTGTGTGGCTTGCCGTCGACGAACTTGGCGGCCGCGACCCATTTCAGTCCGTCGTAGTCTTTCTTGAGATCGATTTCCTTTTCCGGCGGAAACGCCTTGGCGTGGGCCTCTTCGAAGTTTGCCGCCGGGAAGGGGCCGATCACCGACCAGGGGGAAAGCGAGACACTCTGTTTCGCCTCCGCGGCGACGCTCGCCTCCCACTTGGCCTGGGCCGCGGACAACTCGGGGGTCGTGGCGGACAGGGCCTTTTTCAGACTCGCGATGCGAGTCTCCACGGCCGTCAGCGAATTGTCGATCGTTCCCACTCGGACGGGATAGGACGGCGGGTTCCCCACGCCCTGCTCCTTGATGTCGGCGAAGAACGAGCCGAAGCGGTAGAAGTCGCTCATCGTGAACGGGTCGTACTTGTGATCGTGACACTGTGCACAACCAAGCGTGACGCCCAGGAAGATGGAACTGGTGTTGCGGACGCGGTCGGCGGAGTATTTCGCGAGGTACTCCTTGGCCTGTGCCCCGCCCTCGCTGGTCGTCTGCAACAGCATGTTGAAGCCCGAGGCGACCTTCTGGGTCGCGTCGGGCTTGGGCAGCAGGTCACCGGCCAACTGCTCGACCACGAATCGGTCGAACCGGAGGTTGCCGTTGAACGATTCGATCACGTAGTCCCGGTAGGGAGCGATCTGGCGGGCCTCGTCGGAGTGATAGCCGTTGCTGTCTGCGTAACGGACGACATCCAGCCAGTAGATCGCCATCCGTTCGCCATAGTGCGGCGAGGCGAGCAATCTGTCGACGAGCCGTTTCCAGGCCTTGGGGCGGGCGTCGTTGACGAAGGCGTCGACCTGTTCGGGTGTCGGCGGCAGGCCGAGCAGGTCGAAGTACGCTCGGCGGACCAGCGTCACGCGGTCGGCTGGCGACGAGGGGATCAGGCCCTCGGCGTAGTGACGTTTCAGCAGGAACCGGTCGATCGGCGTGCGAACGAAGTCGAGGTAATCCGGCGGCGAGGGAAGGGGGGGCCGCGAGGGAGTGATCCAGGCCCAGTGCTCCTTCCACCTGGCTCCCTGGCGGATCCAACGCCCGATCAACTCGATCTGGGCCTTGGTCAGCGGCCTCTTGGCCTCCGCGGGCGGCATGCGGTCATCGGCCGATTCGGCCGTGATGCGGCGGAACAGTTCGCTGTCGGCGGGCTTCCCGGCCGCGATCGTCTTGTGCCCCTTGCGGGGGGCCATCGCCCCGTCGCGGGTGTCCAGTCTCAACTCGCCCTGCCGTTTACCGGCATCGGGGCCGTGACACTGGAAGCAGTGGGTCGAGAGGATCGGGCGGATGTCCCGGTTGAAGTCGACCTGGACTTCCGGGTCGGCCGCCTGCAGGCGGGCCCCAGCCGGCACGGCCATCACGGCTGCGACGCTCGTCACCAGGATCATGCGTCCACACGGCATTCTCACCATCAGCACTCTCTCCACCGCTTGGAGTCACTGGCAACAGGAGCGGGCCGGCGGTGCACGTGGGCGACGGATGGTCGCCGGAGGCTCCCCCGGACCGGACAACCCTCATAATATGAGTCACCGTCCCGATCGGTGACAACCCACGGCTGTCGCACGCCGGTCACCCGACTGGCCCATTGATCGTTTCGACCGGGCCGAGGATGATGAAACGTACCGAGAGAGCCCGTTTTCGGGCACCCTCCGGCGATGGCCTTCCTCGGAGTCTCTTCGTGGCCGACACACAGCGACCGGATCGACCGGAACCCGGCGGCGGCTGGCGTGCGCCGTTCGCCTGGATTGAGTACGCGATGCAGTGGGTCGTCTTTGCGCTGGGCGGTTCGGCGACCTTCCGGGTTGCTTGCGGAGTCGGGGTGCTGGCCCTGTCCACCGTTCCGGTGATCTATGTCATCGAGGGGCCCGAGCGGCAGCAGGCACGCGAACACCTGCGGTGGCTGGTGCTGGTCGACGCCGGAAGTCGACCCGGTGGTGGTGTCGCCGTGCGGGGCATTCTCGAGGACTTTCATCAACGTGGTTCGATTTCGCTGGCCGGGCTGCGGCTGCGCGACAAGAACCTCTCGGGGCTCCGAGTGCCCGGTGCCCAACTGGTCGGGGTCGACTTCACCGGCACCAAGCTGGTCGGAGCGGACCTGCACGGGGCCGATCTCACGGCAGTGAACTTCAATGGGGCGGATCTCAGCTCGGCCAACCTCGCCGAGGCCCGCCTGCCGGGTGGCCGGGCCCGTGGGGCCGATCTCCGTCGGGTGGATCTCTCGCGGTGTGACTGTCGCGAGGCCGATTTCAGCGGCGCCGATCTCCGCGATGCCAAGCTCGTCGGGACGCACCTCTACATGGCCGATTTTCATGGCGCCACGCTCACCGGCCTGAAACTGGGCATGACACCGGCCACGGGGATCGGGTATCGCGGCACCGAAATGTCGGCCGCGGTGATTCCCGGTCCCGATCTGCGACTCGCCAATTTCACGCGTGCCGAGATGTCCGGCACCGACCTCTCGGGCGCTTCGCTGGAGGGCAACGTCTTCGCCCACGCCAACCTCGAGGGAGCCCGGCTTCGGGGCGCCCAGTTGCGACGCGCCGACTTTTCCGACGCTCGCCTCAAGAACGCCGATCTCACCCGGGCCCAACTCAACGGCAGCATCCTCCGCGATGCCGATCTCCGAGGTGCCACGCTGACGGCCGCCGATTTCAGCGGTGCCGATTTGGCCGACGCACGGTTCGAAGATGCCGTTGTCGGACGCATCGACTGGTTCGACTGGCTTGCCGGGCTTGCCACCCCACCGGTCCGGATTGTTGAGATCGCCAGCACCTGGCAGGTGGTGCAGGACCAGTCGGACAACGGAGGGACGCGATTCATCATCCGGGCCATTTCACCGCAGCCGACACCGCAGCCGACACCCAACTAGCGGCCCGTTTCCGTGCTGCTCCCCAGAGAATCTTCCGGAAGACTCCATCATGGCGATCGACCTGGCCGTCGTTCCCGTAGCGGGACAGGGCACCCGGCTGCTGCCTTCGACCAAGAGCCAGCCCAAGGAGATGTTGCCGGTGGGGCGGAAGCCCGTCGTGCAGTACGTCGTCGAAGAACTCGCCAACTCGGGAATCGGCCGGTTGATGTTCATCACCGGTCCGGGAAAGACGTCGATCGAAAATCACTTCGACACCAACTGGGAGTTGATCACGTTTCTCCGGGAAACGGGTCGGGAGGAGTTGCTGGAGGAGCTCGATTTCGAGCGGAAGTCGATCGAGTACTTCTACACCCGGCAGCGTCGGCAACTGGGCCTGGGCCACGCGGTTCTGTGCGCCCGGCCGCTGGTCGGTGACCAGCCATTCGTGGTGGCACTGGGGGATTCGATCATCGGCGTCAACGCCCAGTCGAACATCGTGGCGAGGATGGTCGAGCGGTTCGAGTCCGACGGGGCGGATGTGGTGGTGGCGTTCGAGGAGGTGCCTCGCGAGGAGGTGGTCCGCTACGGGATCGCCCGCCCGGTCGACGGCGAGCCGGGGGACGTGTTCGAACTGGCCGACGTGATCGAGAAGCCGTCGGTCGACGAGGCTCCCAGCCAGTTGGCCGTCGCGGCCCGTTACGTGCTCTCGCCCAGGATCTTCGACGCCCTGGCGGCGACCGAGCCGGGCAAGGGCGGAGAGATCCAGTTGACCGACGCGATCCGCCGGGTGCTGGCCGATGGGGGGCGGGGGATCGGCATCCGCCTGCAGCCCACCGAGCGGCGATTCGACATCGGCAACTTCGGCAGCTACTTCCGGGCCTTCACCGAGTTTGCCCTGGCCGATCCTCGCTACGGGGAGGAACTGAGAGCATTTGTTCGCGAGCGGATCGATTCTGCCGGTGACGGAGATGCCGGATGCAGCTGATCCGCCATCGTGCCTGTGCCCGTGCCGGCCTGGTCGGCAATCCCTCCGACGGTTACCACGGCCGGACGATTTCGGTCGCGCTGGAGAACTTCCAGGCCGAGACGATCCTCTACGAGTGGGACCGGGTCGAGGTGCTGCTGAGCCAGGAGGACCAGAGTCGCTTCGACTCGATCTACGAACTGGTCGACGACGTGCGGCTGCACGGTTACTACGGGGGGGTCCGGCTGGTCAAGGCGACGATCAAGGTGTTTGTCGAGTACTGCCGCCGCGAGGAACTGGCGCTGCACGACCGCAACTTCGCCATCCGTTACACCTCGAATATCCCACGCCAGGTCGGCCTGGCCGGATCGAGCGCGATCATCGTGGCCACCCTGCGGGCACTGATGGAGTTCTACGGAGTCGAGATCCCCCTCGAGGTGCAGCCCTCGCTGGTGCTCTCGGTGGAAACCGGTGAACTGGGGATCACCGCCGGTCTGCAGGACCGCGTGATCCAGGTCTACGGCGGCGTCGTGATGATGGACTTCTCGCGAGAACGGATCCGTCGCGTGAAGGGATACGAGTGCGGGCACTACGAGCCGATGGATGCAGCCGGCCTTCCGCTGCTTTACGTGGCCTATTCAACCGAGGCCGGTGAGCCGACCGAGGTCTTACACGATCGTCTCCGCGAGCGATTCGACGACGGCGACCCGGACGTGGTGCAGGGGATGACCCGGTTTGCGGAGCTGGCTCTGGAGGCATTCGAGGCTCTGAAGGCCGGGGAGACCGCGACGTTGCACCGCATCATGGACGAGAACTTCGACACGCGTTCGGCGATCTGCAGCCTGCCGGCCGAGCACACGGACATGGTCTCCACAGCCCGGTCCACCGGGGCCAGCGCCAAGTTCGCCGGCTCGGGAGGGGCCATCATCGGGGTCTACCGCGACGAGGCCATGTTCCAGCAACTCGTCGAGCAACTCGGCCAGGTCGGATGCCGGGTCTTCAAACCCGTCGTCACCGCCTAGACGATCAGGCGGTCGATCAGGCGGTCGATCAGGGGAAGACCACCGCCGAGTTGATTTCCAGCGAACCGCTGATCGATGCGTCGGTGCCGTTGGCATCAAACAGTTCGCTGCCGGTCAGGTCGTTGGTGCCGTCAGTGGCGAGGTTGCCGAGACCCGAGAGCGGGTTGATCAGGCCGCCGTTGCTGGCCGAGAGGCTGATGGCCAGGGGGGTCACCCCACCGAGAGTGATCGTGTTGTCATCGAGTGCCAGGCCGGCGGTCGGAGTGGCGGTTCCACCGCCGTCGACGACGAATTCGATTCCGGCCTGGTTGCCGCCGGTGGTTCCGGTGAACAGCGTGTCACTGATGCTGACGGTTCCGTCGTTGGTCAGGTTGACACTGATCCCGGTCCAGTCGGCGGCCGTTCCGGTCAACGTGCTGTTGGTCAGCGTCAGGCTGGGGTCGGACGTGCCGGAGCTGCCGCTGTCATCCAGGAGCAGTCCGGTGGCCACGTCCACGTCGTTGGCGATCGTGACGAGGTTCAACGAGACCAATGCCGTCGAGTCGGTGATGACGATGCCGGTTCCGCTCATGTGGCTGATCGTGGAGGGAGTGGCGGTGGTGGTGCCACCGCCAGTGTCGGCGGCTCCGATGCCTGTGACGGTGAGGCTGCCGTCGACGCTGTCGAGGAGGACCCCGGAGGTGCCGCCGTTGGCTGTGATCGCGTCGAGAGTGATGTCGATGGTGGTGTCGCTGATGTCCAGGGCGGCCCCGTCGGTCACCGAGATGGAATTGCCGGCGGCGGCCAACGTGTTCACGTTGATCGTGCCGGTGTTGTTGGCGACCAGGCCGTTGCCGTTGTCATTTGTGATCGTGAGGTTGTTGAAGATCAGCAGCGCGTTTCCGTTGTTGTTGATCGAGGCGTTGACGGCATCGGCTGCCGGTACGGCGGCCTGGGTCCGGGAGATCGTGGTCGTGCCGAAGTTCACCGCCAGGCCGGCTGTTGTCGTCGGCGGAGGCGGGTTGGCGCCCTCGCCGTAGGCCGTCTGGATGTGGTCGATGTCGACGGCCGAGAAGCTGGTCAAGGCTGCGATATAGGCACCGCCGTCCATGATGTCGGCCGGATCGCTGGTGTGGTTCAGACCCAGGGCGTGCCCGATCTCGTGGGCGGCGATCGTGAAGTAGTCGGTCGTTCCGGCCGGGTCGCCGTTGTCGAATTCGTTGTCCCAGTTCTCGGCCGAATCCTGCCAGGCGAACCCGTTGCTGATCGGATGGTTGGGGCTGTGCGCGAAGACACCGCCGCCCAGTCCGACCACCCCGCCCTCTTCACTGGTCTCTCCGACGGCTGACAGGTCACCGGTTCCGATGGTGATGATGTCTGCCGCCGCCGCGGTCGTGTCCTGAGTGAACTGCAGTCGGCCGTCGGTCGCGTCCTCCCACATCTCCAGTGCCAGCTCGACTATGCTGATCTGATCTGTCGTGATCTCGTTGGAGAACAGGGTTCCCCCGGAATCGGAAAGGTCACGGAAGTCGTAGAAGACGTCGACGGTGTCCGGCGTGCTGGTGTCCTGGTCGAGCCAGGCGAAGTGGTGTCCATCAATCAGCTGCGACATGTAGTGCCCGCCGTCGTGTCCCGGATCGGTGTGGTGCGGCAGCACGACGTAGCGGGGTGCCAGGGCCAGGGAGTTGAGGACCACGATGCCGGTGCCGGCCGAGTCGGTGATGGTCGTCTCGGTGATCGCCAGCGATCCACCGACGGTGTCGAGCGTGATGCCGGTCGTGGGGCTGTTGGTCGAAATGACACTGTCGAATGAGAGATCGATCTCGAGGTTGACGAGGTCCAGCGCGGGTCCGCCGGTGGAGTCGATCGAACCGGTTTCAGAGGACAACTGGAATTCCGTCGCTGCCGGCGTCGTGTCGACGCTCAGGCCGGTCCCGCCGCTGTTGGCAATCGTCAGTGCCTCGAAGGCGAGTGCTCCGGCGGGTGAGAGCATCTGCAGGCCGTCACCGGTTGCGGAAATGGCCAGGTTGCCGCCGGAAACCGGGTCGATGAGGTTGGTCGAGGGATCACTGTCGAACGTCACCGTGTTGACCAGGATGCCCCCGGTTGCGGCTGCGGACACGCTGTTGCCCGAGAATCCGGTGACCGTCAGCGCACCGCTGCCGGCCGAACCGTCGAGTCGCATTCCGGCGGCGCCGCTCGATGTGACGCTCGTGTCGGAAACCCCCAGGAGCAGGTCTCCGGTCGAACCGGCGGTGGTTTCGGCATCGAGGGCGTTGCCGGTGGCCGAAAGAGAACTGGTGAACGAGACTGTGTCGTTGACGATGGCCGTGGTGCCTGAGATCGAGGCGGTCAGGGTGCCTGTCCCGGTGACGTCCAGTTCAACACCCGCATCGGTCACGTTGCTGACCGCGAGGTTCTCCAGGGCGATCGTTCGGCTGGTAGCAGCCGTTTCGACCAGCACGCCGTCGGTACCGGCGGTGGTTCCGTCGCCGGTGATCGTGACGTCGGTGATCGTCGCGTCGCTGTCGGAGAGGTGGATCCCGGCCGCCCCGGCATTGGTGATCGTGAGGTTGCTGAGCGTGACCTGGCTGGCGACGAGACTGATGGCCGAGCCGGGAGCACTCACGACGCGGCTCTCGGTGAACACCGCGTTGCTGACACTGTTGCCGAAGACCGTGCCGGTGACCTGGAAACCCGAGAGTGTGGAGTCGTTGGCCAGCGTGACGTCCCCGACGATCTGGGGCAGCACGGTCGGGCTGCTTCCCGAAAACGGCAACGTCTGCAGACCGAACTGGGTGGTGACCCGTTGGGTCGGGCCGTTGGAAAAGACCGTGGTGTCGGCAGCCAGGACAACATTCTCTGTGAAGGTCCCGCCACGGGAGGCGTAGATCACACTGCTGGCGGCCAGCGGATCGGCGAGCGCTTCGGCGATGGTCCCGTAGGGGCTCTCGAACGAACCGACGCCGGTGCCGCTGGGAGAAATGTGCAGCATGTTGACTGCGTTGCCTCCGGCAGAGGCGAGGGCGATGGTCTCATCGGTGTGGACCACGATATTGCGGAAACGGGGAACCGGATCGGCCAGGCGCCGCCAGACTTCCCGGTGAGCCACCGGGTCACCCGGCCGGCGGAACGAGTGAACCGGTGGGTATTCGGGTCCCGGTCCCGGGGGGCGTACCGGTTGCAGGTACCGGAAGATCGCGCCGATGTTGACCGTCGTCCCGAACAGTTCGTCTTCCTGGACCGAGACGCTGATGTCGATGTTGTCGGTGAGGCCGACTTCGGCTCGCGCACGCCAGCCCCAGATCCCGTCACTCTCCGGGGACGTGAAATAGTAGCCGCCGCCGAAGGCCCTGGTTCGCACCCGGCCCAGGTCCAGCAACGACGCGCCGACCTCCATGTCGATGCCCGTCATCGCGATCTCGGTGCGGTCGACAAACAGCGAGTGTCCACCGAAGCGGTTGGGCAGGTCCTTCTGGCGATCGGTGACGTTGGGGATGTAGACGTTGCTGCGAAAATCGAGGTATTCGCCCAGGGTCTCGAAGCCGAGTGTCAGCTGCTGGAACTCGTGGTTGCCCGTGTCACGGTAGTCGTACCAGGCAAACAGGCCGAGGGTCCGCCCCAATTCTTCATCGAAGACCCGGTGTCCGATTCCGAGGTTGGCCCCCAAGGTGGCCTGGTTGTGCAGCAGCATCCTCAGGTCAGCAAAAAACAGGCTCCGACCGGGGTCTTCAATCAGCGGGATCAACCCCTCCAGGGTGGTGAAGCCCTCGGAATAGCCCACGCCGGAGCCGGCTTCGTGGCCGAACCCGATGCGGGTGACGTAGTCGTCGGCCGAGTCGACCGACCGACCCAGTTCAAACAGCGGGTCGGTCAGTTCGCCTGCAGAACCATCGGTCCCCAACAACGTCAAGGCAACGGCCAGCGCGGCAATCGAATGCGGAAAACACTTTAATGACACGTCGGGCTTCAGGTTTCGCCGTCGAAGCGACCTGGCTCCATTCTGAATTCATCGATCGGCCAACAGACTGAGTCTTCAGCGAGTTGATCCTTGGCGGGTGTTAGACTGTATCGGTAATGCCGATCGTGCCGAGTGAGAGTTTCTGACGGGCAGTTGCGGTGCCATTTGTCAGAAATTGCCGGTCCGATGCATCAACGAGAAAGACGGTGTTGTCACTGGCCAGGATTTTTCCGAAAAACGACGAGTTTTCGCGAAACCTTGCAGCTTCAGAGGGGTTATGACCTTGGTGTGGCGTTTTGCTTCGTGCGTTCGCTGCGCACTTGGGAACGGCCCCTCGAAGCCCCCACTTTGAGGGGTTCGTTCCCGATTGTTACACCCTACCGATAGTGGTAGAAATCATAGCTTGGCTGTCGGTTGCTTGAGCAGCACCAGTTTTCGTTCATTCGAGGGACACCCTTTCAAGGAGCTACGAAACATGTTGCGATCGATCACAAAATTGCGTGGACTGACCACCTTGGTGACAGTTTCACTGCTGTTGGCTTCGGTTGCCGAAGCCCAGCAGCAGAAGAAGCGACAGCGGGGCCAGTCTGGCCAACGTGGCCAACGTGGCGGCGGTTTCGGTGGAGGTCAGGGGGGGGCTCCGGGTGCCCTGCAACTGATCGGCCGCGAAGAAGTCCGAAAAGAGTTGAAGATTACCGAGGAGCAGCAGGGGATTATCACCGAACTGCAGCGGTCCTCCCGCCCCAACTTCCGCGAGTTGTTCGGCGACAACTTCCGCGACCTGTCGCGGGAAGAGCGTGAAAAGAAGCTCGCCGAGTTGCGGACGACGTCAGAGAAGAAGTCCAAGGAGTCCGAAGCGGATCTCTACGGCCTGATCCTCGACGAAGGCCAGGCCAATCGGCTCAAGCAGATCGTCCTGCAGCAAAAGGGCAACCGTGCCCTGACCGAGCCCGCAACCGCCAAGGCCCTGGGTCTCTCGGCTGCACAGGTCACCAAGATCAAGTCCGCCACCTCGGCTGGTCAGAAGAAGCAGCAGGACCTCACGGCCGGCTTGCGTGGTGCCTTCGGTGGCCAGAGGAGGGGTCAGAGAGGCAAGACGGACAAGAAGGGCGCCGCCAAGTCCAAGTCCAAGGACAAGAAGAAGGACACCAAGAAGCGTCCGTCTCGCGAAGAACTCACCAAGCGGTTCGCCGAAATCAGGACCAAGGGTGAAGCGATTCGGGCCGAGACCGACAAGACGATCGCCGCTGTCTTGACCGCTTCCCAGAAGACCAAGTTCGAAGAGCTCAAAGGACCGAAGTTCGAACTCGCTCGCCGCACCAGAGGAACTCGCGGCGGCAGTCGCGGCGGCAGTCGAAAGGGCCAAAAGGGTGGCCGCAAGCGTCCTCAGCGTCCCGGCGGGACCAAGAAGAAGCGCAACGAAGCCTGAGTCCCCGGTCCAGGGGTTCGAGGCTGGATGAATGAAAGCTGAAGTTCCGTCCGACTTGCGGGTCAGGGATTGGCCCGCGGTCGGACGGCTGTTTTCCGGCAGGCAGGATGCCTGCTCGGGCGCGCAGTCAATGGATTATTGGGAGTAAGGAATCATGTCGCTCCGTTCCCGGACGTGGCAGCGTGTGTTGGTTCTGTTGGTTGTCGGGCTGATTGCGGCGGGGGTTCCGTCGGTTTCCAGGGCCCAGGACAACGATCCGGACAAGCCCAAGCCGAGGCCTGCGGCCCAGCCACTGGTGATCTTCAACGTTGCCAGTGTCGATCGCCTGCTTGGCGATGTCCGGTATCTCTTCGACGCCTCCGGGCAGTCCCAGATCAACGAGATGATCGACAACGGCCTGGCCGGGGTCAACGACCTCAAGGGGTTGCAGCGGAACAAGCCGTTGGGTGCCATGCTCTTCTTGGCTCCCGGACTGCCGCCGACGCCGTATCTGGTCTCCTACGTGCCGGTCGCCAACATCGAGGAACTGACGCAGACCATCGGTGGCGGTGGCAACACGGTGTTGCGGCCCGTGGAAGGGGAAACCAACCGCTATGAGTTGGTCGGCGGAGCCAACGAGCAGCAGATCGTGCTGAAGGGCGGTTACGCGTTCATCAGCCAGAACGCCGAGAACCTTGACCAGAGGTTCCTCGACCCCGCCAAGCTGACCAAGGGCCTTTCGGCCCGTCACGACCTGGCCATCACGCTGCGTCTGAACACGGTCCCCGAAGTGATCAAGACGACGCTGCTGGGCACGCTGCGGGCGCAGTTCAATGCCAACATGCAACAACGGGATGACGAGGAAGAGGGCCCCTACAACTTGCGTCGGAACAACGAGGCCAACACGCTCGAGTTCATCGAGCTGCTGATCTCCGAGGGCGACCGGGTTACGCTGGGCATCAACGCCTCCAAGGAAAAAAAGAACGCGATTCTTGAGTTCCAGTTCGACGCCAAGGCCAGCGGCAAGTGGGCCAAGGCTCTGAAGAAGATCGATTCGCGGCCCAGTTACTTCGCTCCGCTGATCGACGAGAAGGCTCCGTTGAGTTTCTCACTGTCGTGGAAAATGGACAAACGTGAACAGGACAACGCGACCGACTTCCTGAGAATTCTCGAGCCGCAGGTGGCTGCTCAACTCCAACCGGTCGCCCCCGCCGTCCACAGTCTCTTCGCCGCGCTGAACAAGACGGCGCTGACCGGTCACGCCGATGCGTTCTTCCAGTACAAGGTGCTGCCACCGGCGCGGATGGCTCTTTTCGGCGGCATCAAGGTCGAGGAAGGCAAGCAGCTTTCCGCCGCTGTTCGTTCGATTCTCTCCCAGCTCAAGCAAAACCCCGACGTGGCCAAGATGGAACTCGACATCGACTCTCACAAGGGCGTGTCGTTCCACCGCTTGGGTGGACGTGAACAGGCCGTCAGCCCGGCGAACCAACGGATCTATGGCGGAACACCCTCCGTCTACGTCGGCACTGGTCCCAGCGTGATCTGGTTCTCGTTGGGCGACAGCACTTCGCTGGACGCCACCAAGACGGCGATCGACGACCTGGCCAACGCGCGGGCGAAGGTCGGCAAACGCAAGCGGGGAGCCCCCTTCCAGTTTGTGCTCAACGTGACCCCCTGGCTCGACAAGATGGAAGCCGGCCGGCCGTTCACCCAGATGGTCCGCCAGGCCTTCGCGGGTGGCAGCGACCGTCTGCAGGTGGACATTCGCCCGACCGACAACGGCATGAGAATGCAGTTGAAGGTCGAGGAGGGGTTCCTCAAGTTGTTGGGGACGGCCATCGGCCGCGGTGTCCAGGAGGGCCAGCGACGGCGCGAGGAGCGGGAGGCGGCCGAAGAGGAGAGGGTTCGGGATGGGGCGGAGCGGCGATCCCGCTAGGGCTTGCGGTTCTGCAACCACCGCTGGTAGTCGTTGCGTCGCGAGGCGGGAGCATCCTCCTCGGGGGGAAACTTGGCCGAGAGTTCGTCGATCTGTGCCTTGGTCAGGCCCTGGGCTTGCCACCAGTTGGCACCGCTGAAGTCGGCGTCGATCAGCCGGACGCCCTGCATGATGGTCAGCGACAGGTCGGCGTCGCGGAAGATGGCCGCCTCGAGGTTGGCGTCGGTCATGTTGGCTCCGGCGAAACTCGAACCGGTGAAGTCGGCCATGTAGAGGTAGGAGCCGGAGAGGTCCGCCTTGACGAAATTGGCCTTGTGGGCGTGGACTTGTTCGAGCGTCGCTGACTGCAGGTTGGCCTCGTAGAATTTCGCCTCGTCGAGTTTTGCTCTCAGTGCCAGGACTTCCTCCATCTGCGCCCTCTGCAGCGAGGCCCGGCTGAGATCGACCGTCTTCAGGCTGGCTCCCAGCAGGTCGGCTCGCATCAGTTGCGCGCCGACCAGCCGGCTGCCGTCGAAGATGGTCCCGCCAAGGTAGCAGCCGGCGAGGTCGACTCCGTCGAGGTCGAGCTTGTTCAGTCGTGCGGCGGTCCAGATCGAGTTGCCGTCGGCGACCAGTGCCAGGAACGCGTCCCGTCGACTTTCCGGAGTCCCCCCATCGTGGCAGATCGCCCAGAAGAGGTGTTCGCGTGAATTGTCGGCCTGGTGTTGGAGGTGCCAGGAGGTCAGGCAGGCGTTGACCGTCAGCAACACCGCCAGGCCGGCCGCGCCCAGGCGGGTCAGGTGGGTCCAGAGGTCCCGTGTGGCACCGGTGCCACCGGTGGGGGGCTGGGGGGTCGATTCTTTACCGTGGGGGTCGGTCATGCTAGGCTCCGCGATCTGGTTCCTCGGTCGACGATATAACCCAACTTTCGGCCGAATGACAATCCCACGTCGTCACCGGTTCGATGAACGTGCCCGCCGCCCCTGCACCGGTTGCCTCGAACGCACCGACCCGGCCGAACCCTCGGTCGCGTCGACGTGCGTTCCGGCTGCTGGCGGTGTTCCTGGCCCTGGTCCCGTTCGTGATGCTCGAACTGACGCTGGTGGCCCTGGATGTTGCCAATCCCTCTGCCGAGAACGATCCGCTCTCGGGATTCAGCCAGTCCGGGCGGCTCTTTGAACTCGATCAGGAAGAGGGAGTCTACCGGACGGCGACGGCACGCGGGCTGTTCTTCGGTGACCAGGAATTCGCCGTCGAGAAGCCCGAGGACGGGTTCCGCCTGTTTTGCCTGGGCGGTTCGACCGTCCGTGGGCGCCCGTTTACGACTGAATCATCGTTCACACGCTGGCTGGATCTGGAACTGGCTGATCGTTCTGAGGGACGGACGATCGAGGCGGTCAATTGTGGAGGACTGTCGTATGCCAGTTACCGGCTGAGGCCGATCGTGGCCGAGGTCTTGCAGTACCGCCCCGACCTGATCGTGGTCGCCACCGGCCACAACGAGTTCCTCGAAGATCGCAGCTATCGCGGGCTGAAGGACCGCAACGCGGCGGTGGCCTGGCTGGAGGACCGGGCACTGTCGTTGAGGACCCTGACGCTGTGCCGCAGGTGGTGGTTGCAGTCCGGCGAGGGCGAAGAACAGTCGAGGGACCCTGAGGACGTGCAGGCCCGGCTGGACGAGCAACGTGGTTTTGCCTCGTATTTCCGCGACGCCGCGTGGCAGGACGAGGTGGTGAGCCAGTACGTGGAGTCGCTGGAGGCGATGATCGCCGCGTGCCGCCGCGCGGAGGTGCCGCTGGTGCTGGTCCGATTGGGGTCGAACCTCAGGGACTGCCCGCCGTTCAAGTCCGAACACCGCGCGGGGATCACGCCCGAAGAACTTAACGCCTGGCAGGCCGCGATGGATGAGGGCACGGTGGCGACTGAGGAGCGACGTTTCGAGGCGGCCCTGGAGGCTTTTCTCGAGGCCGAGCGTCTCGACGATCAGCACGCTCTGGTCGCATGGAGGATCGCCCGCACGCTGGACCGGCTCGGTCGTCCCGACGAGGCCGTGGCCGCCTTCCGGCGTGCCCGCGACCTCGATGTGTGCCCGCTGAGAATGATCTCGCGGCTCGACGAGTCGTTGCAACTGGTGGCGAGCCGAAGCGGCACGCCGTTGGTCGACGCTGCCGGATCGATCGAAGCCGACAGCCCCGAGGGGCTGCCGGGGTCCGACTGGTACGTTGACCATGTCCACCCGACGCTGCGGGGACACCAGAGGATCGCCGAACTTGTGGTCGAGGAGATCGGACGAGGTGGTTGGCTGCAGTTGTCCGCACCGCTGACCGCCGCCCGCCGCCGGCACAGTCGCCGCCGTCACTTCCGTCGACTCGGGTCGGCGTTCTTCTCCAACGGGGCCCGGCGTGTCGAGTGGCTCGAGAACTGGGCTCACCGACAGCGACTCGACACCGAAGTCCAGCCGGTTTCCTGGAGTGAGTTCGCGCGGGCCGGAAATCGAGCGATGGACTTTCGTCAGTGGGCGGACGCCTGGACGGCCTACGCGCAGGCGCTGGCGACCTGTCCCGACGTGGCCCCGGCGGCGGTCACCGTGCTGCTGCACGCCCGGTGGTTGTTCGAACAGGGGCGGAGTGGAGACGCCTCGGACCTGGTCGATCGGCTGAGGGAACTGCCCGAGGCGGAGCAGGGAGCGGTGGCTCCGATCTGGTCACGCGCGGCACTGGTGCTGGCCGTCGAGACCGCGGACCGCGAGCAGGCCGAACGGATGCTGGCCCGATACGGCCGATTGATCAAGGCCACCACGTCGTCGCCGGATCCGACCGGCTGGAGCACGGTGATGCCCGACGTGCTCGATCGGGCCCGCCGACTGGTCGGCAGTGACCCCTAACGCGTCGTCGTCGCCGGGAAGATGGCGATGAAACCCTCTTCGTCGATCGGCAGCTTCACTTTGACCTTGGCCTTGGTGAAGATGGACCGCGTCATCCGGCTCTGACCCCATTCCTCAAGCGTCAACTTCCCGTCCTTGTCCTTGTCGGTTCCCTTGAAGAACAGTTTGGCGCGTCGCACGGTCGTTGCGTCTCGCGTCGAACTCGACTTGCCACCCGACGCGGCGGCCTTGGTCGAAACCGTTTTCGTCGATGATCGACCGTCGGAGCCCCGTCGCTTGGAATCCCCCCGGTCGTCGGAGTCCTTCTTCGAGGAACCGCGGTCGTCACTCGAAGCCGTTTCCTCGTCAGTGTCCGAACCGCCTGTCAACAACTCGCGAGGGGTCAGGAAGCCGTCGGCGTTGATGTCGAAGCTCCGGAACTCGGCGATCGCCGAGAGTTTCCACTCGTAGAGGCCCAACTGGCCATCGTTGTCCCGATCCTGGTCGGCATATTCTTCGGGCAGGTCAAGCGTCATTCTCGGCTTGGGTTTCGGCTTGGCCCGCTTTTTGGATGTTCCACGACGTCCGCGGTCGCTGCCACCTCGAGAACCCTCGCGGCCAGCGCCACGAGATCCGCCGCGGCTGCTGCCACCACGGTCACCGCCTCGAGACTGTCCCATCTGTGAAAAGAATGACTGCATCCGCTCGCGTCGATCGTCGGACGAACCGCCACGGTCGCCGCCGCGGGAACGCATCTGCTCCATCATCCTTCGCATCTGCTCGCCGCGGTCACCACCCCCTCGGTCTCGACCGAACTGGGCCTGGGACACGGCCGGCCATGCTGTCATGGCAGCCAGGGCGATCAGAAGCGAAACAAGTCGACCGGAGCGAATAGTCGCCGAAGCGGTGCGAGAGCTACTCAACATCAACATCAGAAATCTCCCATTTTCTCCAGTCTGAACACCGCACGACGGTGTTTGTTTCTATACTATATCACGTAAATAGCCGGATGGGAAATATCCTGTCGGTCCGATAATCGGAGTAATCGGAAAGTTCGACAGGCCACCTCACAGTTTCTCGTGTTGTTCCTACTCCGAAAGCATGGTCTTTGGCGACCCCTTTGCTGTTTACGACCTAGACTGCCGAAGACATGATCTCTGTTCTCTGAGCTTTAGCGAGACAATTCAACGATCCTCCAGCAGCCAGCGATTTCTGTACCAAAACAGTATTCGCCGAGGGTCCCCACGCGGAACGGAAGTAACGATCATGAAGACATCGACTTTCACCCTGCTGTCACGATTCACCGTCGCCCTGCTGGTCCTGGCCGTCACCTGGGCCGATACGGACACCGCTGAGGCCCAGCGAGGCCGCAGTCGCAGCAGCCGCAGCAGCCGTGGCAGGGACGGCCTGATGGACCTGGCTCAGGATCGGGAAGTTCGCGCGGAGTTGAAGTTGACCGACGAGCAGATCGAGTCGGTCGGCGAGATCCGTGACAAGTCCCGTAGCGGGTTGTCCGAAAAGTTCCGCGAGTTTGGTGAACGGATCGCGGCGGCCAAGGACGACGCCGAACGAACCAAGATCGAAGCCGAAAGAACAGACTATTTCGCAGCCCGGCGGAAAGCTGCCGAGGTCGACCTCGCCAAGGTCGTTTCGGCCGAACAGTTCCGCGGCCTGCAACTCCACCAACTCAAGCGTCGCGGCGTATCGGGGATCCGGGCCGAGTGGGTCACCGTGGAATTGAAGTTGACCGATGACCAGAAGAAGAAGCTCGAAACTGCAGTCTCCGGGTACGATCAGCAGCAGCGATCGCTGACCGAATCGCGGACGGCGTTGTTCCGGGACCGAGACCTGCCCCGTGAAGAACGTGACAAGAAGTTCCAGGCGCTGGAGACCCAGCGGGAGGAACTCGGTCAGAAGCGGGACCAGGCGATCCTGGGCGCACTGACGGCCGAGCAGAAGACCCAGTTCCAGGCCCTCTCTGGTGTGTCGGCGACCGCTGAGGCGAAGCCGTCATCGACCAAGTCGGCAGCGACCAAGTCGGCAGCGACCAAGTCGGCAGCGACCAAGTCGGCAGCGACCAAGTCGGCTTCGACCAAGTCGGCTCCTGCCGATCGCGGTGCGACGGTCGTCGGTAACGATGGCGAGCCGGCTGCAGCGCCGGCTGTCGTGGTGTCGTTTGGTCCCCAGGCGGTTGCCAAGGGATCCACGCCGGCCAAGTCCCTGAAATTCAACTTCGTTCAGGCTCCCTGGGCGGACGTGCTGAAGCTCTTTACCGACGCCGCCGCGCTGACCTGGGACCGTGAATTGGTCCCGCCGGGGACGTTCACCTACTTCGACTCCAGGGAATACACTCCGACCGAGGCCCTCAACGTGCTCAACGGAGCCATGTTGCAGAAGGGCTTCATCCTGGTTCGTCGTGACCGCTTTGCCGTGGTCCTCAACGTTGATAACCCGGTGCCGCCGAACCTGGTGCCGACGGTTGTCCCCAAGGAGATCGCCGACCGGGCCAGCAACGAACTGATCCGGGTCGTGATGCCACTGGAAGAGAAAGACGCCGCCAAGGCGGCCGAAGAGGTGGCCGATCTGCTCGGTCCCCAGGGCAAGGCTGTTGCCCTTTCGGTTGCCAATTCGCTGGTCGTCACCGGCCTGGCCAAGAACCTCTCGGAGATCTACGACGCTCTGAAGAGTTACATTCCTGAGGAAACGAAGGACGTGGCGTACGAGGCCTTCGTGCTGAAAAACATCTCGGCACTTGCGGCTGAGAAGATGATCCGCGACCTGTTCGGGCTCCAGCCCCGCGGTGTGCAGAATGTCAGCGGTGCCGGCGGCAACAGCAGTCGCGGTGGCGGCAGCAGCCGTGGCGGCAGCAGCCGTGGCGGATTCGGCGGCGGCGGATTTGCGGCCCTGATGCAGCAGCGTCGTGGTGGCAGCAGCCGTGGTGGCAGCAGCCGTGGTGGCAGCAGCCGTGGGACTGACTCCAGGGGTCGCCAGACGGCCTCCCGTGGATCGTCGAACAACAGCGTGTCGGTGACGGTTGATGAACGGACCAATATGCTGCTGGTGATGGCTTCCCCGGACCAGTTGGACGTGGTCCGCAAGGCGGTCGAGACCATCGACCAGCCGGCCGGCGATCAGCCGAACCGGTTCGCCAGCGAGCAGCAGGACAACGAGCCGTACCTGGAGGTCTACCGGGTCACCTCGGCCGACACGATGGAAGTCACCAAGACGCTCAACGTGCTCTTCCCCGGAAACGTGGTCAACGAGGACGGACGGTCTCGCAGGATCCACGTGATGGGGTCCAAGGCCGAGCACACAGAAATCCAGGCGATGATCCGCAAGCTCGACGGACAGGGCGGGACCCAGACCACCGCGATCATCCCGATCCGGCAGGATCCCACCACCCTGACCGCCACCCTGCAGGGGCTCTACTCCAAAGACATCGAGACCGCTCCCTCGGTGATTGCCAACCCGGGTTACCTTGTTGTCCGTGGAAGTGCCGAGCAGATCGCCGAGATCAAGCAGATGGTTACTCAACTCGAGAGTGCCGTCGGGAACTCGCTGGCCACCACCGGTGGTGGACCGATTCGCAGCATCCCCCTGGGAGGCCGCGATGTGAACTCGCTGTTGAGAATGCTGCAGTCGGTCAGTCGCAACCCGATTCGTATCAGCACCCCGTCAAGTGGCCGGGGTCCGATCCGCGAACAGCGGGTCCCCTCAGCCATTGATCCCAGCGTGCGGCCGGCGGCTCCGGCCGGTGCGGCCGGGGCGACCGGTGGGGGAGCTGCTGCAGCCAACCGCGCGCAGGCCAATTTCAGCCTGCCGCCGGTCAAGCAGGCTGCCAACCAGGGCGAGGCGGCCCCGGCTGGCGATGACACGCAGCAACCCCCGGCCGTCGACGAAGTGCAACGGCACCGGCGGCTGTCACAGTTCGTTTTCCAGAACCTCGACAAGGACAAGGACGGGAAGCTGACGGCCGAGGAATGGGCCGCCAGCAAGCGGACCCGGGCCCTGTTCCAGGCTCGCAATGTGGAATTGAAGTTGCCGGCCGACAAGGCCGCCTTCACCAAGGCGTTTGTCCTGTTGGCCGAACCGGAAGAAGCTACGGGGGTTCCCAACGGTGATTCGAAGGAGAACCCGCAGCCGGCGGCCCGGAAAGCGACCGCGCCCCCCGCGGCTGCTGAGCCCCGTCCGCCACTTCGCCGCAATGCCGAGAGTCAGCCCAAACCGGCAGCTGCCGGCGAGTCCAAGCTGCCCGAGATCGTTATCGAGATCCGGGACGGGAACCTGGTGCTGATGTCCGAGGACGAAGAGGCCCTGGACGAGCTCGAAAGTCGGCTGCAGGCCCTGATGACGCACATGACGCCCAAGACGACCTGGACGATCTTCTATCTGCGGTCGGCCGACGCGACCGAGGCCGCCTTGATGATCGAGCGGCTCTTCCCGCAGAGTTCGGTAACGGCCACGGCCAGCAGCTCCGGCGGCGGTCTCTTCGGAGAACTCTCCGGGGGCTTCTCGTCGCTGGGCAGCAGCCTGATGGACATGACCGGGATCAACTCGCTGGGGAACAACGGGTTGCGGATCATTCCCGAGATACGCTCCAATGCCCTGTTCGTTTCGGGCCCTCCCGACCAGATTGCTGATGTCGAGAGTGTCCTGAAGATTCTCGATGCCGCCGAACTCCCCGCGCAGCTCCGCGCACGGGCGCCCCGTTACATCACCGTTGAACACGCCGATGTCAACGAGGTGGCCCAGATTGTTC
The DNA here is from genome assembly GCA_963582065.1 of Planctomycetota bacterium. GTDB lineage: Bacteria > Planctomycetota > Planctomycetia > Planctomycetales > Planctomycetaceae > UBA8437. Next base: position 216,283 of record CAUZRQ010000001.1, read on the forward strand.
GCGACGTCTACAAAGAGGAACTCGCCGCGAGTCGTTCCAGCGGTGGCGGCGGCAGCAGCCGTGGCGGCCGTGGCAGCAGCCGCGGCGGTAGCGGCGGTTCGAACCCGTTTGCGATGTTCATGGGCGGCGGCGGCGGCAGCAGCCGGGGCGGCAATAGTGGCGGCCGTGGCGGAGTCAAGATGACGCTCGGTGTCGACAGCCGTACCAGCGCCCTGATTGTTTCGGCCAGTGATTCGCTGTTCAAGCAGGTTGAAAGCCTGGTCAGGACGCTCGATGACGCTGCCCTGGATGCCAGGCGGACCGTGAGGATCGTGACCCTGGAAAACACCAACTCGACGGCCATCCAGCAGGCGGTTTCGGCCTTGCTGCCCAAGGCGAGTGTCAGTACCGGGGCCGGGGCGAGTCGTCCATCCGGGTTCGGTCCAACCAGCCGAACGGGCCGTACGGGCAGCACCGGCGGCAGTAGCCAGGCTGCGCGAATGCAGCAGTTCATGCAGTCGCGAGGCCGTGGTGGCAGCACCGGCGGCTTTGGTGGCCGGACAGGATCGACCCGTGGTGGCAGCACCGGCGGCTTCGGCCGTGGCGGTTCCACCGGCGGCCGTGGCGGTTCCGGCCGTGGCGGTTCCACCGGCGGCCGTGGCTCGAGCCGCGGGCGGTAGTCGCCATGGACATTGAACACATCCTGCAAAAAGGCGGACTGGTCAGCGAGGACCAGTGGCGCGAGGCTCGGGCTCAGGCCAGTGGCCGCCGTATCGACAGCGTGCTGGTCGAGATGGGGCTGCTGAGCGAGGAGCAGGTCCTCGAGGCGTTCGCCAGTGAACTCGGGATGGAGTTCATTGAATTGGGTGAGTTCGAAGTCGATACGGAACTGGTCGGCGAGTTTCCCACCGCGGCGATCTTTCGCCACGAGGTGTTTCCGCTGGACCGGAACAACGGCACCGTTCGCGTTGCCACCAGTGACCCGTTCGATCTCGAGGCGCTCAGCGAACTCGCCAGTCTCTCGGGGCTCGAACTGGATCCGGTCCTCGCTCGCCACGAAGACATTACCGACCTGATCAAGGCGAACCTGGGCGTCGGCGGTGATACGATCACCGAACTGGTCGCCCGGAGCGCCGACGATGGCGTCGAGTTGCTCGAGGAAATCGACGAACTCGAGGGTGACCTGGTCGAGGAGGCCCAGGCTGCCTCGGTGATCCGATTGGTCAACGAGTTGTTGATCGAGGCGTTGGAACTCAACACGACCGACGTGCACATCGAACCGCAGGAACACGGCCTGCGGGTTCGTTTTCGCATCGACGGGATGCTCAGGCCCCAGCCGGTGCCCCCCGAGATCAACCAGTTCTACACCTCGATCATCACCCGGCTGAAGATCATGTCGCGGCTGAACATCGCCGAACGACGGATGCCTCAGGACGGTCGGATCAAGCTGAGGATTCGCGGCCGCGAGATCGACGTGCGGGTTTCGATCATCCCGATGATCCACGGCGAAGGGATCGTGTTGAGGTTGCTCGACAAGAGCAGGATGGTGTTCAACCTGGTCAACGTCGGGCTGCCCGCCGATATCATCGCGGCTTTCAATGAAATGATCCAGTTGCCTCACGGCATCATCCTGGTCACCGGTCCCACCGGCTGCGGCAAGACCACGACTCTCTACAGTTGTCTCAACGAGTTGAAGTCGACGACGACGAAGATCGTCACCGTCGAGGATCCGGTCGAATACCAGACCGAGGGGATCAACCAGATCCAGGTCCACAACAAGATCGGCCTCACCTTCGCTCATGGTCTCCGCAGCATCCTGCGACACGACCCCGACGTGATCCTCGTCGGGGAAATTCGGGATGGCGAGACGGCCGAAGCGGCGATCCAGGCCGCCCTGACCGGTCACCTGGTCTTTTCCACGCTGCACACCAACGATGCCGCCACCGCCTTCACCCGGCTGATCGACATGGGAGTCGAGCCGTTTCTGGCATCGAGTACGGTCGAGGGCGTGATGGCTCAGCGGTTGATCCGGCAGTTGTGCAGCGAGTGCCGCGAATCGTACACACCCGTCGAGGACGAAATTCCGTCCGACTTCCCGCGTCCACTGCCCGAGGTGCTCTATCGGCCCAAGGGTTGTCGGGCCTGCCGCGACACCGGGTACTCGGGACGGACGGGTATCTTCGAGTTGATGCGGACCGATGAAGGCGTGCGGGACCTGTGTGTCGAGCGGGCCAATTCGAGCCGGATTCGCCAGCACGGACTCAAGAATGGCATGACCACGATGAGGCAGTCCGGCTGGTTGAAGGTGATCGACGGGATCACCGACGTCGAAGAAGTGGACCGAATCACCAAGGGAGAACTCGTCTGACGGATCGTTTCCGACCCCAACTATTGACCATTCCCGCTGGCAGGGTGGCCTGCGGGGCCGAGTGATCCGATGCCGGAATTTCAATACACAGCCCGAGAGTTGACCGGTCGTGAAGTGGCTGGCGTGCTCACCGCGGCGACGCAGGCCGAGGCGGCCAGTTCGCTGACCGGACGCAGCCTGTTTCCGCTCTCGATCGCGCTGGCCGAGGAAGAAGTCCAGCAGCAGAAGTACGCCGGCCGCAAGGTCAAGGTGCGGCTGCTGGCAACCTTCTTCAGCCAGTTGGCCGACCTGCTCCGCAGCGGTGTCCCCTTGCTCCGTTCGCTGGACCTGCTCGATCGGCAGACCAAGGTCGGGTCCCTGAAACTTGTTCTCGGCGACGTCCGCGACCGGGTGGCCGACGGAACACCACTGGCCACGGCGTTGGGACAACACCCCCGCGTCTTCAACGACCTGATCGTCAGCATGGTCCGGGCCGGCGAGGAGGGCGGGTTCCTCGAAGACGTGCTCAAGCGAATTGCCACGTTCACCGACCACCAGGAAGACCTCAAGGGACGCGTCCTCGGTGCGATCGCCTACCCGACCTTTCTGGTTGTGACCGGGTTCACCGTCGTCACGATCATGATCATCTGGTTCGTGCCGAAGTTCGAGCCGATCTTTGACCGGCTCAGCAAGCAGGGAGAACTTCCCTGGGCCACCACCACGCTGTTGGGCATCAGCGGGTTCCTGCAGGCCCCGTTGATCGAGGGCAGCATCCTGCAGGCCTGGATGCTGATGCTGGCGGTCCTGCTCGGAGCCATCTTCGGGGGCTCGATGTGGTCGCGGACCGAGAGGGGGCAGTGGCTCACCGACAGCTTGCGGCTCAAGATCCGGGTGATCCGTAGCCTGTCCACGGCGCGGTTCTGCCGGATCCTGGGAACCTTGCTGCACAACGGCGTCCCGATCCTCAACTCGCTGAGAATCGCCAAGGACGCCTCGGGCAACCAGGTCCTGGCCCGAGCCATCAACACGGCTGCCGATGCCGTACAGGACGGCAAATCGCTGGCCGGACCGCTGGGAGCCAGCGGCGAATTCGCCGACGAGATCGTCGAGATGATCGCCGTGGGCGAGGAATCCAATAATCTCGAACAGGTCCTGATCAACATCTCTGAGAACCTCGAACGACGCACTTACCGACAACTGGAACTCGGTGTCCGGTTCCTGGAGCCGTTGATGTTGATGATGATCGCCGGAGTGATCCTGTTTGTTGTCGCCGCGCTGCTGCTGCCGGTCTTCCAGAGTTCGGGCACCATCTAGTGAGGTCTCATCCGATCCCTCGCACACTTTCTGACGCTGCCAACACCCTTCCCGCGGACCAGCTCCGCATCCAAACGAAAAAAGTCGTACCCCAACGGAGATGAATTCCATGAAACGTCTTGCACAATCAGCCCGCCAACGACGGCCGAAACGTCGCGGCTTCACTCTGCTGGAAGTCCTGCTGGTGCTGGCGATCCTGATCGCGATCGCCGCGATGGTCGTACCCAATATCGTCGGCCGCAGTGACGAGGCCAACAAGGACCTGACCCGGATCAACATCGCCGCCTTCGAGCAGGCGGCGAAGTTGTTCAAGATCGACAACAAGGTCTGGCCCGAAGGTACCACCGAAGACGTCATCATGTTGTTGATGATGACCGAGGACGACAGAGGAGCCCCGCGAGCGTCCTATCTCGAGAAGATCCCCATGGATGCCTGGGGTGTGCCGTTGCAGTACCAGTATCCGGCCGACAACACCGGCAACACCGGCAAGCCGCTGATCTATTCGTACGGGCCTGACCGCGACGAGGGTGGCATTGACAACATCTCGAACATCGACGACCTGATCGAGCAGAACCTCTAGGTCGGTCGGCCGGGTCGAAGGAGGCCCGGCGTCGGAATCGGGATGGTCGTTTTTCTCACGGTGGAGCCCGGTGAACGCTGGCATGATCCGTTTCAACGCCCCTCATCTTTCGAGCGGACCAGGTGACGGCTTCCCCGTCGACGGGGGGCCGCTGCGCCGTGGGGTGACGTTGATCGAGGTGATCCTGGTGGTGACCCTGTTGACGGCTATGGCGGCACTGTCCTTCCCGTCGATCGACCGCATGCTCATTCAAATCTCGATGAGCGAGGCCGTTTCTCCGGTGCGGAACCACCTGGCCGGTTCCCGCATCCGGGCACTGGATGCGGGGCTGACCTGGCAATTTCGCTTCGAACCCGGTGGCCGTCGCTACGTCATGGTGCCCTACGAGTTCGATGAAATCGAAGGCGACGAGCAGCAACAACAGTCTCAGATCGAACTGCTCCCGCGCGTCTCGGGTCAACTGCCTGAGGGTTACAGTTTCACCGGGGCCGATGAGGCGACGTCCACCACCGAAGCACTCGACGAACGGGCCGTCAGCGGGCTGACCGACGAGCGGAAGTTGGTCGAGACCACCTGGTCGTCACCGCTGTTGTTCTACAGTGACGGCACTGCCACCACCGCGTCGTTCGACATTGTCGACCAGGCACTCCGCAGCCGTCGCCTCAGTGTCCGCGCGCTGACCGGCGGCGTCACCGTGTCGAAGCCCCTGGCGAGGGTGACCCGATGAAGTGTCGATCCGGTTTTACCCTGCTGGAGGTGATCGTCTCGCTGGCGATCTTTGTCGCCGCCTTCGCGTCGCTCTCGCAACTGTTCACGTTGGGGAGCCGCGCCGCGGTGCAGGCGGCTCTCGAGACCCAGGCGGTGGTGCGGGCCGACGCGAAGATGTCCGAGGTGTTGGCCGGGGTCGAGTCGATGGAGGCGTCGGAGGCGATGCCGTTTGAGGATGATCCGAACTGGAGTTGGACCCTGGAGGTCAACGAGGGGCCGCACACCGACCTGTTCGAACTGACCGTGACCGTCGCGTTTCAGTCCGGTGTCGGGCCGGCGGAGATGAATTACTCGCTGGTCCGATTTCGCCGTGATCCCCAGTTGGCCCTCGATGTCGAGGAGGCAGCTGCCGAGGCGGAGGACGGATCATGAGACGTCTTTCCGGGACCACTGGGGGCCGGACTTCGGCGGGGTTCACCCTGATCGAGGTGATGGTCGCCATCGGCACGGCACTGGTGTTGCTGACGGCCGTCTATGCCGCCATCGATATGCACTGGCGGTATGAGAATGCCGGGCAACTGGAGATGAAACGCGGCCAGGTTGCGCGGGCGGTTTTCGCACGACTCTCGACTGACATTCGCAGCGTGCAGTTCGTGGCACCTGATCTCGAGACGGCCGAGCTGGAGGATTCCGAGGATCTGGAGAGTACCAGTTCGAGTGAGCTGTCACTGATCGGCAGCCTGGGTGTCATCGGCACCGCCACTCGCCTGACGCTGCACGTCAGCAAGCCGGTTCCCCCACGGAAGTTCTCCGTCAGCGACGACGGAGATTCCGTGTTGTTCGAGAGCGAACAGCGATCGGTGACCTGGTTTTTGGCCGATTTCTCGGGTGGCGAGCTCGAAGGAATGGCCGCCGGCCGATTCTCTGACGACCCGGCGATCATCGCCGCCGGACTGCTCAACAACCAGGTGGACGGCGCGCCGCTGGGACTGGCCCGGGCCGATGTCGACCGCCTGGCGGGCACGATTGACGATCCGTCGGATTCCGAAGGCTTGATGGCCGAATCGGCCGAGTTTCTTGCTCCCGAGGTCGAGTCGCTGATCTTCCGCTACTTCGATGGCGTCGATTGGGTGGATGAATGGGACAGCGAGTTGCAGGGAGCGATTCCCGCCGCGATCGAAATCACCCTCGGCTTCGTTCCCCCCGACCCCGACGACCCCTTGCAGGCGGCCGCCGCCGATGCGATTCCCAGTACGTACCGCTTCGTGGTGGCCTTACCGGTCGCTGAAGCGGGGATCAGTGAAGAGGCCTTCTAGAACGTCCGCCCGGTTTTTCGGGCAAGCACATCGAAATCGACGAATTCCACCGGATAGGCACGACATCGTGAAGACTCGCCGCCAGACAACCCGACACGACAAGTCGCGGCCCGGCTCGGTGCTGGTCGTGGTTCTGGTCGTCGTGTCGCTGTTGACGTTGGGGGCCTACACCTTCTCGGAGATGATGATGGTCGAGGCCGAGGCGACCAGCATGTATGCCCGCCAGGTCCAGACCCGGGCCCTGGCCGATTCGGGCGTCGAACTGGTGGCCGCGTTGCTGGGCGATTCGCTCGACCCACTGGAAATCGACCTCTACCACGACGCCCTACAGTTCCAGGGCGTGACCGTCATCGACAGCGATAATCCCGCACTCCGCGGCCGCTTCTCGGTGGTGGCCCCCATGGAGGCCGATCCCGAATTCCGCCAGATCCGGTTCGGGCTGATCGACGAATCGGCCCGCATCAACCTCAACGCGATTCTCTCGCTCCAACTCGACACGACCGACTTCGGACCGGTTCCTCCCATCGCTGATGACCCCCGGCCGCTGGAACTGGCTCAACGAGAGATCCTGATGGGATTGCCTCAGATGACCGAGGAAATCGCCGATTGCATCCTTGACTGGATCGACGATGACGAGAATGTCCGGGAATACGGGGCCGAGTTCGAAGAGTATGACGCGTTGGGATTGGGCTATTCGCCCCGCAACGGGCCGATCAAGTCTGTCGACGAACTGCTTATGGTCAACGGCGTCGACAGTTGGTTGCTCTACGGAGAGGACGCCAACCGCAACGGTTTGCTCGATCCGAACGAGGACGACGGCGAGGACAGGCCCCCGTTTGACGATGCTGACGGCGTGTTGACCCTGGGCTGGAGCGCCCTGCTCACGACCACCTCCCGCGAGGTCAACCTGCGGGCCGACGGTGAAGAGAAGATCCACCTCATGCAGGGCCTACCGGATGAACTCTACGATGCCCTCGAAGAGGAGTTCGACGAGGCCACGGCGTCGTTCGTCGTGGCCTACCGGATGTACGGTTCCACGGAGGACCCCGCGACCGGGGATTGGCAGGGGACCAACCCGAATCCGGTCACTCGCGGAAATCTCGACCTGAGCAAAGGATTCCGGCCGGAGGTTGAGATTAAGTCGATCTACGACCTGATCGGGATCACCGTCACGGCCAACGAGGAGGGGCCAAATAAGAACCAGACGTTTATATTCGACAGCCCCTGGGACCCGGGTGACATGGTGTCGTTTCTGCCCGTGTTGATCGACTCGGTTTCGATCACCGATGACCCCATGATCGAAGGGCGAATCAACGTCAACCAGGCCCGCCGCGAGGTGTTGCTGGGCGTGCCGGGGCTGACCGAGGAGATTGTCGACGAGATCCTCGCGGCTCGAGCGGTCGATTCCAACACCGGCGAACCGTCACCCGACATCCAAGAACAACGCGCGACGGCCGGATGGCTGGTGATCGAGGGGATCATTGACCTGGAGACGATGCGCGAACTGGCTCCTTTCGTGACCTCCCGCGGTGCCGTGTTCCGGATGCAGATTGTCGGGCACTACGACGTTGGCGGCCCGTTCACTCGACTCGAAGCTGTTGTCGACGCCAGCGGCGAACTGCCCAAGGTCACTTTTGTTCGTGACCTGACCGAGTTGGGAAAGGGCTACTCGTACCAGTTGCTGATCCCCCCCGAATAGCTGTAACGATTGGACCGATCGTGACGACTTTGACGATTGCGTAATGACAAACCGAGATTCCCGCCGGATAGCCCGTTTGGAAGCGGATCGATGGTGGGGCAAACTTGGTTGTTAGACATACAGAGACAATTTCCGGCTGCACGACTGTAGGAAAATAGACCCATGGCCGATCTCCTTTCATTGCACTGGGGCGAGCGGATTGTTGGTGTTGAGGCGTCGGTGACGGAGGGTGTGATCCACGTCCGGACCGCGTTTTCGGCCGCACGTGCCTCGGTCCTCATCGACGACGACTCCACCGACGACTCCACCTCTGAGGACGGACTGCCAACGGTCCTGGCCACCGCCGGCGTCTCGGCACGAGTGGCCGACGTCGTGTTGTCGCAACAGGACGTTGTCACCCGTTGGCTGGAACTGCCCGCAGTTTCCGACGCGGAGTTGCCCGAGGTCGTTCGATTTCAGGCGGGCACGAAGTCGACCTTGCCGGTTGATCAGTTGATCGTCGACTACCTGCCATTGCCTGTTCCGGAAGAGTCCGAGACCCGATCGGTCCTGCTGGCCACCGTGGCAAAATCGACGGTGGCGGAGATCGAGCGCGAACTGTCCGTAGCGGGAGTCGAACTGCGGAGCGTCGGTGTCAGCAGCCTCGCCCTGTCGGACCTCGCGCAAAAAAACGCCGGCTCGCAAGGCGAAACCGATGGGTTGATGATCGCCGCCGACCGTGAACAACTCGAGGTGACCGTCCACCAGCGCGGGTTCACCGTGCTGACTCACTCGGCCTCACTCTCGGGAGAGTCGGAC
>CAUZRQ010000002.1:0-201248 GCA_963582065.1 Planctomycetota bacterium
AACAGGTCGCGATGTCGGCGTCGGCCGCCCACCGCGGCGGCGCAGGGAATCTGCGGCCGTTCCGGTTGCCGGCTTGATCGAGACGCTCGAGGACCGCACGCTGTTGAGCGTTCAGTTCGTGTTCGATTACGGCTATGACACGGCCGGGTTCTTCACCGACCAGGCCCGTCGAGACGTACTCGAACAGGCCGGTGCTGACCTGGGCCGTCGGCTCTACGATCGGCTCGATGACCTGACGGCCAGCGGTGCGAACACCTGGTCGGCGAACTTCATCAACCCCGAGACCGGTGCCACCGCCAGCGAAAACAACCTGGTCGTTGCCACAGACACGCTGTACGTCTTCGCCGGTGCCCGCGACCTGGACGGGGACGATGTTGGCCGGGGTGGCTTCGGAGGATTCACGGCCACCGGCGATCCGGACTGGCTTGATCGGGTCAAGGCCCGGGGCCAGGACGGTGCGTTGTTGCCGGCTCCGACCGATTTCGGGCCGTGGGGCGGATCGATCACGTTCGATTCTCTGACCACCTGGCACTTCGGCAGTACCACGGCGGGACTCGAACCGGGTGAAATCGACTTCTATTCGGTCGCGGTTCACGAACTCGGGCACCTGTTGGGGATCTCCAATACAAATCCCTCCTGGACGCAGTGGGTGACCGAGGGGGAATTCGAGGGACCGGCGGCCCTGGCCGAATTCGACGGATTGGCCAATGTGCCGTTGGATGTCGATGACGGGCACTGGGGCGAGGGGGTCATCGACGAGGGGCAGGAAACGGCGATGGATCCGTCGTTGACCAGCGGAGAACGGAAGGCATTTACCGAGTTGGACTTCGCCGGATTGGTCGACCTGGGTTGGGCTCTGCTGCCGGAGACGTACACGATCGATGTCGCCGACGGTCCGGGTCACAGCATCTTGATCGAGGACGACCCGATCGCATCCGATTATCGTTCGCGGGTGACGATTGATGGCTCCGAGACGGTCACGTTCCTGGTGCCCTCCGACCTGCTGACGATCAATGGTGCCGACGGGGACGACACGATCACGCTGGCGGGGGTCGATTCGGAGTTCTCGGCACAGATTGTCATCAACGGACAGGACGGCGACGACACGGTCAGTGCGTTGCCGACATTCGACCGGGATTTCGAAGCCCGTGGAGGCAACGGAGACGACTCGCTGGCCGGTGGTGATGGAGACGACACGCTCGAGGGAGACGCGGGTTCGGACGTATTGAACGGCGGTGAGGGTGATGACCAGCTCAACGGAGGTGATTCCGCCGACCACCTCGTCGGAGGTCCCGGTGACGACGTCCTCGATGGGGGCGATGGCGACGGCGACACGCTGATAGCTGACGCTGGCGATGACACGCTTGACGGGGGGGCCGGAATCGACCGGGTCGAGGCCGACAGCGATTCCGATTTCACGCTCAGCGACAATTCACTCGACGGTCTCGGCTCCGACGTGTTGACCGACGTCGAGGAGGTGAAGATCACCGCGGGGCCGGGTGCCAACCTGCTGGATGCCACGGCTTTCAGCGGGACGGCGACGTTGTTCGGAGCCGGTGGCGAGGACACGTTGAAGGGCGGCAGCGGGTCGGACCTGCTGGTTGGCAACTCCGGCCGGGACACTCTCGAGGGTGGCGGCGGCAACGACCGGCTGCTGGGCGGCAGCGGCACGGATTGGCTCGACGGCGGCTCGGGCGACGACCTGGTCAATGGCCAGGGTGGACAACGCGACTCGCTGATCGGTGGAGACGGCGACGACACGCTCGACGGCGGTGCGGGCATCGACTGGGTGGTTGCCCCCGGTGGCGTCGACTGGGTACTCGCAGACACGGTGTTGACCGGAGCGGGCACCGACGTGTTGCTGTCGGTCGAACGCGGCGACCTGGCCGGAGACGACCAGGCCAACACGATCGATGCCAGCGGCTTTGCCGGCAACGTCACGATTCGTGGCGGGGGTGGCAACGACACCCTGGTTGGGGGCAGCGGGTTCGATATGCTCAACGGCCAGGGAGGCGACGACAGCCTGGTTGCCGGAGACGGCGACGACCGGCTCTACGGGGGGGGCGGCAACGACCGGCTCGAAGGCGGCAGTGGTAATGACCGCCTCAAGGGCAACGGCGGCAACCTGGATACGCTGGTCGGGGGACTGGGCGACGACGAACTCAACGGGGGCGGTGGCACCGGTGACGTGGCCTGGGAGTCCCTGGACGGCAACCTGGTGCTCGTCGACGGAAAACTCACCGGGGTCGGCACCGACAAGTTGTCGTCGATCGAGACCGTGGAACTGGTCGGTGGGGCCGGCGACAACGTTCTCGATGCCTCTGCCTACACCGGGGATGTGATCCTGCGAGGCGAGGGTGGCGACGACACCCTGCTGGGTGGTGCCGGGGCCGACCTGCTGGTCGGCAACGACGGCGACGATCAGCTCGATGCCGGTGCCGGGGCGGACATCATCCAGGGTGGTGGTGGAGCCGATTCACTCGACGGGGGCCTGGGCAACGATCTGCTGCAGGGCCAGGGTGAGGACGATCTCCTGTCCGGTGGATTCGGTGACGACACGCTGCAGGGCGGAAGTGGCGATGACCTGCTGGCTGAGGCCGCCAACCTGGACTTCGTGCTGACCGCCACCACGCTCACCGGACTTGGCAGCGACTCGTATCTGGAGATCGAAGGAGTCGAGTTGACCGGGGGCGACGACGGCAATTCGATCGATGCCTCCACGGCCGTGGTTCCGGTGACACTTATCGGTGGTGGCGGTGCCGACACGCTCCTTGGTGGAGACGCTGACGACGTGCTCAATGGTTCCGCCGGCGACGACTCGGTGGTTGGCGGAGACGGCCAGGACTCGCTGCTGGGCGGGATCGGGAACGACTCGCTCGAGGGCGGGCTTGCCGATGACGTGCTCCTGGGACAGGTCGGCAACGACCTGATCGACGGTGGCGCCGGGGATGACCGGGTGAGCGGAACCCGCGACACCGACTGGATCCTTTCTGATCAGTCGCTGGACGGAGACGGGTCCGATTCACTGGTCTCGATCGAAAAGGCCTCGCTGAACGGCGGGGACGGTAACAACCTGATCGATGCCACCGCGTTCTCGGGGCAGACGACACTCTCGGGAGCCGCCGGAAACGACACGCTTCGCGGCGGATCGGGCGACGACGTGCTTGACGGGGGCCTCGGCAACGACCGGATGGCGGGTCACGATGGTGACGACCGGATCAACGGGCGGGCCGGTGACGACATGATCCTGGGCCAGGCCGGCAACGACAAGTTGCTGGGCGGTTCGGGTGCCGATTCGATCATCGGTGGAGACGGCGACGACACCATCAAAGGGCATTCCGGAGTCGACCGGCTGTGCGGCGGCGACGGCGACAACAAGGTCGTGGGGACGTCGGCGGAGATCGACGAGTGCTTCGGCGACTGTTTCGACGACATCTGCCTGGAGGTGTAACCGTCGAGCCCGGGGGCTGAGGCTAGACCTGGTCGAGCAGGTCCAGGATCGAGCCGTCCAGCTGAAAGGCATTGTCGATTTCGCTGGCGAGATTCGAGCCGACCTGGTCCTGTCCCTCGTCGCCGTTGACGATGTCGGTCGATCCGTTGCCGTTGATGAAGTCGTCACCGTCACCACCCACGGCGATGTCGGATCCCCCGCCACCCAGCAGCGTGTCGTGCCCGTCGCCGCCGACCAGCGTGTCGGCGCCGCCGCCGCCGTTGATGCGGTCGTCGCCGTCGTGGCCACCCAGCAGGTCGTCACCGGAACCTCCGGTGATCACGTCGTGGCCGTCACCGCCGTTGATGATGTCGTCGCCCTCGTTGCCGTCGAGGTTGTCGTCACCGTGTCGGCCGGCGATCACGTCGTCACCGCCCTGTCCGGAGATCGTGTCGTCATCGACCCCACCGTCGAGCGTGTCGTCGCCGATGCCGCCCAGCAGCGAGTCCTGCCCGTCTCCGCCAAGGGCCGAGTCGTCGCCGGCGGATCCGTTGAGCACGTCGTCGCCGTCGCCACCGACCAAGGTGTCGTCGCCGTCGTCACCGACCAGGCTGTCGTGGCCGTCTTCGCCCTGCAGCAGGTCGTCGCCGGCGCCGCCGGCAATGGTGTCGTTGTCGGCACCACCGTCGATCCGGTCGTCGTCGTCGCCACCGCTCAGCGAGTCGTGGTTGGCTCCGCCGTTGATCGTGTCGTCGCCTGCTCCACCGTCGATCGTGTCGTTGCCGTCGTCGCCTCGCAGCACGTCGTCGCCGTCGCTGCCGGTGATCACGTCGTTGCCGTCACCGCCCTGGACGAGCAGCCGGACATCGCCGAGGTCCGCGCCGGAGGCGTTGATCGTGTCGCCGCCGTTTTCGCCGTTGACCACCAGCAGGATCCCGCTGGCTCCGTTGACGTCCTCGATGGTGACACGGTCGTTGCCGGGACCGGCGTTGATCGTCACCCGGGTGACACTCGATGCGGCCGTCACCTGGTAGGTGTTGTCGCTGATGCTGATGTTGCCTGCGACACTTTCGCTGATCGTCAGCCGGTTGTTTGCGCTGTTGCCCTGGATGACCAGTTCGTCGAAGCCCTCGGTTCCCGAGAAGCTGTCGCTGCCGGCTCCGACCTGCCAGACCAGGGTGTCGTTGTCGTCGTCACCATCGACGGTGTCGACACCACCCTGCCCGTTGAGGAAATCGTCACCGGATCCGCCGCTGAGCGTGTCGCGGGAGCTGCCGCCGAAGAGTCGATCGTCGCCGCCGCCGGCGTCGAGGCGGTCGTTGCCGCCGTTGCCGACGAGCAGGTCGTCACCGAGTGCCCCGCGGATGACGTCGTTCCCCGAGTTGCCGATCAGGGTGTCACCGATCAGATCGGGATCCTGTGCCGGGGCCGATGGGGGCGGGCCGGTGGGTGGGGTTGTCTCGGCCGCTCCGTAGAGGTTCAGCGCCCAGTTGTCGAGCGTACCGGTTTCTCCGGTGGCCAGGTCGCGAACCAACAGGGTCCAGTCGCCCTGTGACGATTCGTCCCAGTGACGGGTCGAAGTGAAGATCCAGTTGGTGTAGTTGGACCCGGGATCAGAAGTCCGGACCTCGGCGAGCACTGAGCTGGTGCCACCGGGTGAGGTGAGCGTGATCTCGAGATCGCCCCGACGGGCGTGAGTGATGTTGATCACGGCCTCGACGTATTCGAGCGAGACACCGTCGGTGACGTTGACCGTCGAGGTCAGGCCGGTGGTCGAATCGTCGGGGATGACCGAGTCGACGCTGATGAAACCGCTCGCCGCCGAGATCTCGGGGCCGACGTTGCTCCAATTCTCGGCGGCCGACACGGCGGCGGCGGCATCGATGCGTCCGAAACCGTATTCGTGGTTGATGTCGTGGCCGGCGGCGTTCTGGGACCAACCGGTGTCGCCCGCGTCGGTCATCGCCGCGGAGTTGACCAGAATGTGGTTGACGTCGCGGTAGGTCAGCGTGGGGTTGGCTTCGAGCACGAGGGCCAGCACGCCGGAAACCAGCGGAGTGGCCGAGGAGGTGCCGCCGAAGCTGTCGGTGTAGTCGTTGGAGACGTTGCCGGCACCGACCAGGTCGGTCGTCGTGATGCCGGCTCCCGGGGCTCCGTTGGAGGGTGCGACGATCATCAGGGCGGCGCCCGGATCGCTGTAATCGGACCGGACACCGTTGTGATCGATGGCACCCACGGCGACCGTAAACCGCGAGTTGGCGTAGCCATCGTAATTGACGTTGTCGTTTGTCAGGTCGCCACCGTTTCCACCGGCCCAGAGGTAGATCGCACCCAGGCCGCCGCGACCGTTGGTGGCGCCGTTGCGGAGCGCTGCTGCGGTGAGCGTCCCGGGCCCGGCGAGAGTCCCGTTATCCGCGGGTCCCCAACTGTTGTTGTAGATGTCGATTTGTTGATTCTGGAACTGCAACGCGTTGGCTTCGAGTTGATCTGTTGTCGGGCCGCCGATCAGTCGGAGCCCGGCCAGGGTTGCTGCGGGAGCGGCACCCGCGATGCCGACGGTGTTGAACCCGACTCCGGCTGCAACGCCGCCCACGCTGGTTCCGTGGCTGTCGTTGCCGATCGGTGTCGGATCGTTGTCATCGTCGTTGAAGTCGTAGCTGAGGCTGGCGTCGTAATTGGCGTTGAGGTCGGGGTGGGAATGCTGGAACCCGTCATCGACGATGCCGATCACCACGCCGGTTCCCCGGTAGTTGGTCCAGACACTCTCGACGTTGGCGTCGACCCCGGCCGTGCCACCGGTTTGGGCCGTGTTGGTGAGGTGCCACTGGTTGGGATAGAGCGGATCGTCGGGCACCGCCCGTGTGACCATGACGTGTGTTTCAAGCGGGTAGTAGTTCGTGACGGTCTCGAACGTGTCGAGCATCGCGATCAGTTCTGCGGGTTCCTGGCCATCGGCCAGGGTCAGCGTGAAGGTGTTCTCGATCACGCCGGTCGCCTGGGGATCGATTCCCAGCATCGTGCCGAGCATGGCTGCGTCGGTTCCGGGGGCCAGCTCGATGACGAAGCTTCTCGCGTCGGTGTCCGACGACCAGTCCTGGGGCCAGTAGGTGATCGGTGCAGCCTGGTCGTCGTCGACGATCGTGGCGGTACCCACCGCATCACCGACGGCCGCATTGACCGCGTTGAACAGGTAAAGGTCGAATGTCTCGTCTCCCTCGACGGCGTTGTCTCCGAGCACGTTGACCTCGATGGTCCGCTGGGTCGCCCCGGCCGAGAAGGTCAGGATGCCGCTTTCGGTGACGTAGTCGGAACCGGCCACGGCGGTGCCGTCGGCGGTCGTGTAGTCCAGGGTGATGACCTTGTTGGACGGTTGGGTGAGCGTGACGTTGAACGTTGCGGTCGACTGGACGGGGACCCCGTTGAGAGTCACCTCGACGTTGTCGATTCCCCACGATTCGTTTGCTCCGCCTTCCCAGCCACCTTCGGCGTACCATTCGATGGTCAGCGTCGAAGCGGTATGGGGGATGGCGTCGAAGGCCGGGTCCAGACCCATGTCGTAGCCGCTGTCGTTTTGTTCCAGCGAGGCCGACGGGCCGGGAAAACCGAGATCGCCCAGCGGAGGTGTGGTCAGCGCGACGCCGGTCGGCGGCTGGTAGCCCTGGCCGGTGCCGTCGTAGTTGCGGAAGTTGTCGTTGAAGACCTGGGCTCCGTCGACGGTGACCACGAAGTTGTCCGGTCCGTAGACACTCGAATCGGCCGAGTTCTCCCACGAATTGATGACCGCCAGCAGGAAGTCGACATCGAGGCTCTGGTGAGCCGGCAGCCCGGTCAGTGTCAGCCGCGTGGCCGTCTGTCCTGTGGTGGGATCCAGCGCGCAGCAGCCGCTGTCGTTCTGCAGGAACTGGCCGGCGAAGACGTTCGAGTTGGTTCCCAGTCCGGCAAATCCCTGGACTGCGGTCGTCGAGGTGAATCCGGTGAACTCGTTGGGGGCACCGTCTTCGAAGTCGGCGCTGAAGACCGACAGTGACGCGGTGTTGCCTTCGGCTGCCACCACGGGGTCGTCGACCAGGACCAGGGTCAACTGGGGCAGGAAACTGTCGATCAGGTCGTCGCCCGAACCACCCTCGAGGCGATCGGCCCCGCCACCACCGTAGATCGTGTCGTTGCCGCCCTGTCCGCGGACGACGTCGTTGCCGTCGCTGGTGATGTTGGGGTCGGACCGGTCGCCGTAGAGCACGTCGTTCCCGCCGCCGCCGAAGACACTGTCGTCGCCGAAGTGACCCTCGAGGAAGTCGTTGCCACCCGAGCCGCTGAGCCGGTCGTTGCCGTTGTTGCCGATCAGCGTGTCGAGTCCGGCACCACCGATCAGGCTGTCGTTGCCGTTGCCGCCGTCGATCACGTCGCTGGCACCCTGGCCGTTGAGCGCGTCATCGCCGTCGCCACCCTCGATCAGGTCGGCCGCCCCGCCGCCTCGGACCGAGTCGTTTCCGCTGCCACCGCGGATCGTGTCGGCACCCGATTCGCCGTTGAGCGTGTCGTTGCCGTCGTTGCCCTGGATCACGTCGGAGTGGTCACCACCGAAGATCACGTCGTCGTCGTCACCGCCGTTGAGCGTGTCGGTTCCGTCGCCACCGTCGATCACGTCATTGCCGGCAAGTCCCACGACAAAGTCGTCGCCGTCGTCGCCGAAGATCGCGTCGTCGCCGTCCTGTCCGTAGATCGAATCGTCGCCGTCGTCGCCGTTGATGACGTCGTCGCCCTCGCGGCCGTCGATGAAGTCGTCGCCGTCACCACCGGAGATCACGTCTCCAAATCCGGATGAACCGTAAATCACGTCATCGCCGTTGTCGCCGTCGATGGTGATCGACATCGGGTCGGCGGTCACGGGATCGACAAATGTGAACACGGATGAGGAGACCGCTCTGAGGTCGAGACGGTTGCCCAAATCGCCACCCTCGACGACGATCGCCCGAACTTCTGACGCCGCGATCGGTGGCACGCTGTTGTCGACCACGCCGTTGACCTTGACCACCACCTGTTGGGCGGCGTCGGATTCGATCGTGATACTGTCGTTGGAATCCGAGACGACCGAGAGCTCGCCGTCGAGCCACAGCGAAGTGACCGATAACAGGGTGCGGTCCTCCAGCTGCTCGGTGATGGCCGCCCGCGGGGCCAGGCGACGAACCAGTTGGCGCCCGTTGCGACGGTGTTTCAGAGATCCCAATCGGACTCTCACGGAGTCCAGCCATGATGAAAGGTGCACGCTTCCGGCTCCTGGTGAAGACAGCGAGCACGACCCGACGGGGCCGCACAATCGTCCTTGTGGTCTTCATCAGCACGACCGGCTTTCGAGATTCAGCACAATCGGACCAAACGGTGCCGCCGTATGCCGTTGGTCTGGCACGACCGGTAAGGTTTGACTGACCGGAACCCGGTTTGGCAGATCAGGCAATCTGGGAAGAGTTTGCGGGTGGGGCGGTCGCATGCGCTCAGATTCGCGGGCGTTGGTCCTGACCAGGGAACTGGCCAAACGATATCGGCGCAAAAAAAAAAAAAACGGGTCAAACATCGGCTGTGCCGGTGTTTGACCCGCTGTGTCGCCCTGTGATCTACACCAGGATTTCCTTGACCACGTCGCCGTAGACATCGGTCAGCCGGAAGTCTCGGCCGGCGTAGCGGTAGGTCAGCTTCTTGTGGTTCAGCCCCAGCAGGTGCAGCATGGTGGCATGCAGGTCGTGGAAATGGACCTTGCCGCTGACGGCCTCCATGCCGTGATCATCGGTCGACCCGTGGGCGATTCCGCCCTTCACGCCGCCACCGGCCATCCAGAACGTGAACCCGGTCGAGTTGTGGTCCCGGCCGTCGGGCTTCTTGACGTGCGGCGTGCGTCCGAATTCGCCGCCCCAGACGACCAGGGTGTCCTTGAGCATGTCACGTTGCTTGAGGTCATCGAGCAGGGCGGCGATGGGTTGATCGACGGCCCGGCAGTTGGCGGTCAGCCTCTTCTGCAGTCCCCCGTGCTGGTCCCAGTTGGCATGAGACAGTTCGATGAAGCGGACTCCAGCCTCGGCCAGCCGCCGGGCCAGCAGGCACTGTCGACCGAAGTTGTCGGTCGGGCCGGCGTCGACGCCGTAGGCTTCCTGGGTCTTGGCGGTTTCTCCTGAGAGGCCAAGCACCTTGGGCAGTTCCGACTGCATCCGGAAGGCCAGTTCGTACGACTCGATCACGCTCTCGAGCTGCTCGTCGGACTGGCGTCTTTCGATCAGCCCGCGGTTGAGCGACTGCACGAAATCGATCTGGCGACGTTGCAGCGACCGATCGAACCGCGGGTTCTTGAGGTTGCCGATGGTGGCGGCCTTCAACGACTGGCCGAGCTGCCCGATGCGGGTGCCCTGGTAGACGGCCGGCAGGAACGAGCTGCCGTAGTTCTGGGCGCCGCCGACGCGGCTGGGCGGGTTGAGCGTGATGAAGCCGGGCAGGTTGGCGTTTTCGGTGCCCAGGCCATACAGCACCCAGGCGCCCATCGACGGGCGAACGAACTGGAAGCTGCCGGTGTGCAACTGCACGAAGCACTCGGGGTGGCTGGGCACGTCGGCGTGCATGCCGTTGAGAACGCAGAGGTCGTCGGCATGGGTGGCGACCTTGGGGAACAGCTCCGAGATCCACTGTCCGCTCTGGCCGTGCTGCTTGAAGGTCCAGGGCGATTCCATCAGCTTGCGGTTCTTCTTGCCCGGAGCCGGCTTGCCGCTGTCGACGGCCAGTTGCGGCTTGTGGTCGAAGGTGTCGACGTGCGACGGACCGCCTCGCATGCACAGGAAGATCACCCGCTTGGCCCTGGGGGCGAAGTGCGGCTTGAGCGGCGCCAGGGCGTCCTGTCGCTTGGTGTCGGCCGCGGCCGCCTCGGCGGCCAGCCCGGCCAGGGCCGCGTAACCGAAGCCACAGGAAAGTCCCTTGAGCAGGTCGCGGCGCGTGGGGGTCGTCGAAAACATCATGAGTCGATTCCGTCTTGAAGAATTGATCGCTGGTGGTGTGGTGGGTTACTGGAGGTACCGGAACTCGGCGCAGGCCATCAGTGACTGGCAGAGTCCCGACCAGGCCTGCAGTTGTTTCCTGGCGTCGTCGCCGGTGGGCAGGCTGGCGATCGTGTCGCGGACCAATCCGGTGGCGGCGGCGGTTTCGGCGTCGGAGGGGGTTCGTCCCAGTGCCAGTTGGTAGGCCTGTCGCACGCGGGCGGGATCGTCGGCGGAGCCGGCCAGGATTCGCCTGGCCATGTGGTCGGACTGCTCGATCACGAAGCTGCTGTTGAGCAGGAACAGCGCCTGGGCCGGCACGGTGGTCACCTCGCGGCGACCGACGATGATCGAGGGCTCGGCAAAATCGAACAGCCGCAGCATCTCGGGCAGACGGTTGCGGATGATCGGCAGGTAGACGCTGCGGTACCGGTTCGATTCGTTGATCCGGCGAGTGAGATTGGGGTTACGGCCGACGTTGACGTCGCCGATCTCGGCGACAACCGACTGCTTGCGGGGCTTGGGTTCGAGTTGTCCGCTGGCGGTCAGCATCGCGTCGCGAATCGATTCGGCGTCGAGCCGACGGTGGTTCATCCGCCAGAAGAGCGTGTTGTCGGGGTCGCGGGCGGTGCCGGCGGTTGTCGGAGAACTCGAGAGCCGGTAGGTCCGGCTGAGGACGATGGTGCGGATCAGTGACTTGACCGACCAGTTGTTCTGCCGGAACTTCAACGCCAGGTGATCGAGCAGTTCGGGGTGCGACGGCCGCTGGCCCATCGCTCCGAAATTGTCAGGCGTCGTGACCAGGCCGCGGCCGGTCAGGTGGTACCACACCCGGTTGGCCATCACCCGGGCCGTCAGCGGGTTGTCGTCATGAACCAGCCAGTCGGCCAGTTCGAGACGCCCGCTCTGCTTCGTGTTGATCTTGGCAGCCCCTTCGAGTCGAACCACCTGCAGGAAGCCGCGGGCGACGCTGTCACCCAGCGTGCGGATGTTGCCGCGGATGTGCACCCGGCAGTCGGCCGGTGAACCGTCGCGGACACCCATGGCGACCGGACCGCTGGGTCTCTTGGCCCCGCCACCCTTTTTCTTCTTCTTTTTCCCGCCGCCTCCGCCGCGGAGTTGCTGGATCTGCTTGTTGATCTTCCTGAGGCGGATCCGGATGGGCTTCAGGGCCCGGTTGGCCTGCTTCTTGTTCTTCTTCACCTTGTCGCTGAGCTTGGCGCGTGCCTCGTTGAGTTCCCGTTTCACTTCCTTCTGTCGGGCGATCAACTGCTTGAGCCGCTTCGCGTTGCCGGGCTTCTGGACCGGCTTCCTGGCCGGTGCGGGTGTCTTCTTGGCGACCGGCTTGTCGGCCGGAGCGGGCTTGGCGGCCGTGCCGACCGGTTCGAGCGGGGAGAGCTTGCCGGCTTGCCGGTTGCCCTGTCCGCCGGTGGTGCCGTAGAGAGTTTCGGTGCTGCGGAAGATCCCGGCCAGGGCGTAGTAGTCCTCGGTCGGGAACGGATCGAACTTGTGGTCGTGACACCGGGCGCAACTGACCGTCAGCCCCATCACGGCCCGGGTGGTGATGTCGATCTGTTCGTCGACGATGTTCATCTGGAATATCGCCTTGTTGCGTTCGTTGAGCGACTTGGGACCCATCGCCAGGAAGGCGGTGGCGATCTTCAACCGGTTCCGTTCGGCGGGTGTCTTGGCTTCCAGCAGGTCCCCGGCCACCTGTTCGCGGACGAAGCGGTTGTACGGCAGGTCGCGATTGAACGTGTCGATGACATAGTCGCGGTACCGCCAGGCGTGGGGGAACGTGTAGTTGCGTTCCATGCCGGTCGATTCGGCGTACCGGACGACATCGAGCCAGTGGCGGCCCCAGCGTTCCCCGAAGTGAGGCGACTTGAGCAGGCGGTCGACGAGTGCCTCGAGTGCGTTGGGACGCGTGTCGGCCAGGAAGGCCCCGAGTTGTTTCGGCGTGGGGGGCAGTCCGACCAGGTCGAAGTGGAGCCGGCGGGCGAGGGTGGCCTTGTCGGCATCGGCGACCGGTGCCAGGCCGGCGGCCTCGATCCGTGACAGGATGAAGTGATCGATCGGATCCTGCGGCCAGCGACCGTTCTTGACGGCGGGCAGGGCCGGTTCGATGGGTGGCTGAAACGCCCAGTACCGCCGTCCCGCCTCGATGTTGATCTCGCGGCGGATCAACGACGCGGTTGCTCCCTTGCGGGGATCCGGGGCACCCATCTTGACCCAGCGGACCAGGTCGGCGACCTGTTGTTCGGAGAGTTTCTCCTTGGGGGGCATCTCGAGCCCCTCGTACTTGACCGCTTCGATCAACAGGCTCTCACCCGGTTTGCCCGGCACCACCGCCGGTCCGCTTTCGCCTCCCTTGGCCCAGCCCTGGCGGCTGTCGAGCAGCAGCTCTCCCTTGACCGACTTGGCCTTGGCCGAATGGCAGCCGTAGCACCTGGAGACCAGCAGCGGCCGGATCTTCTTTTCGAAGAACGTCAGTTGCTCGGCCGTCGGCTTCGGGACCGTCTTGTCCGCCGGCTTGTCGGCCGCCTGGAGCGGTGAGAGCAGGCAGAGGCAGGCGGCGGACAGTGCGAGGAGTCGTGTCATCGTGGGGACCCTTCGGGGTCACGGGTGTTGCAGGGGTTTGTGGACCTGTTCTGATGCGCCGCCGACGGAGGTTATTTGCCCGTGGGCAGGGCGAAAACGGACCCGATCGGTCCATCGTAAGGTATCGGTGATCGATTCTGGTATCATGCTTCGTCCTACCGGAATTCGGCGGGCTGAGAGAGGAAATGGGATGAGCGAATCGGAGCAGGCCAGGGCTCCCGAGCTGCCAGGGGCCACGTCGGCTGAGACGGAGCGCGAGCCGTCCGTCGAGAACCCCTACGCGAGGTCGGTGGACTCGTTCCAGGAGCCCCCCAAGACTTTCTCCGCCATGCTCAA
Organism: Planctomycetota bacterium; assembly: GCA_963582065.1. GTDB lineage: Bacteria > Planctomycetota > Planctomycetia > Planctomycetales > Planctomycetaceae > UBA8437. Next base: position 13,378 of record CAUZRQ010000002.1, read on the forward strand.
GCACCTCGGACCCGGGATGATCCTGGTCGGATCGATCGTGGGGTCCGGCGAGTTGATCATGACGACCAAGCTGGGGGCCGAGGTCGGTTACCTGCTGCTGTGGTTCATCCTCGCCTCCTGTTTTCTCAAGGTCGTCGTGCAGGCCGAACTGGTTCGTTACACGATGTCGAGCGGGAAGACCTTCCTTGAGGTCTACAACAGCCTGCCGGGACCGGGACTTCAGCGTCCGAAGTGGCTGACGATCCCCTGGCTGGCGACGGTGCTGGTGGGGTTTGTCGCCGGTGTGGCCCTGTTCAACTACGTGGATTCGGAGACAAGTGTCCTGGGACTGGATCCGGTGGTCTGGATTCCGGCCCTGGTGTTCGCGCTGTTGGCGGTTGCCGCCGTCGTGATCGGCCGACAACCAGCCATTGGGGATTCTTCGGCCGAGCGACCCCGGATCAACTGGTTCATGTGCGTCTACCTGGTCAGCGTGCTGTTGATGTACATCAACGGCGGAGCGATTGTCGGCGGAGCGGGGCAGGCCGTCGAGTTGGCCCTGCCGGGCAAACTGGGCGAAAACGGTTCGGTGATCTGGACCGTCGTCGTGGCGATCGGTGCCGCCGCCATTCTGCTTTCGGGTGGCTACAACGTGCTCGAACGCGTTTCGATCGGCCTGGTGTTCACCTTCACGTTGATCACGATCGCCTGCACGGTCCTGCTGCAGTGGACCGGTTACGCGGTCACCTGGGACGACATCCGCAGCGGACTGGAATTTCGGATCTTCCCCAACAACCTGATGGCCGGCCTGGCCGCCTCGACCATCGTGATGACCGCCCTGGCCGCCTACGCGGGCACGGGGATCGGTCACTACGAGATGATCACCTACACCTACTGGTGCGTCGAGAAAGGCTACGCGCGGAACACCGGTGAGAGCGTACCGGGAGATGAGTGGCCGAGGAGGGCACGCGGCTGGGTCAAGGTGATGTACACCGACGTGTTCCTGACGATGATCGTCTACACCGTCAGCACGCTCTGCTTCTACTTCCTCGGCGCGGCGATTCTCAACGAGAAACAGATCGATCCGGATGCCAAGCAGACGCTGTCGACCCTGCAGGAGATGTACACCTCGGTGATCAACGAATTCTCTACCGGGGCCCTGGCCAGTTGGGCGGCCACCGGTTTCATCGTCGGTGCCTTCTTCGTGCTGTTTTCGACCGTGCTGGCCGGAGCGGCCGGCGGTGCGAGGCTCTTGACCGACGCGTTTTGCGTGATGAGGCTCATCGATCCGGCCGACTATCCGGCCAGGCAGAAGTCGATCCGCATCCTGATCTGCGTGTCGCTGGTCACCGCCACCACGATGTATTCGATGTTCACCAACCCGCCGCTGATGCTGATGATCGCCAGCCTGGTTTCGGTCGTCTTCTATCCCGCCCTGGCACTGGGGACGATCTGGCTGAGACACCGACGGGTTGACGAGCGGATTCGCCCGTCAACATTGACAACGATCTTCCTGTGGATCTGCGGCCTGGCCTTGGCAGTGATTTCGCCCGCGGTCGTGATCTACGCCCTGGCGCTGAAGAATGGATGGTTGCCGTCGCCGGTTTAGCTGCAGGTTTGGCCACTTCGGGGCGAAAAACTCGAGCCGCAGTCTCGGTTGGATCGATATCTGTTGATAGGATGTGTTCTCGGGATATAATTGGATAGTGGCGACGCGGCGGTCGTCACCATCGACAAAACAACAAGTGAGTTGGGAGACAACCGGAATGCTCTCGATCGAAGGTGGTTCGGGTCATCGTTTCTGTGACGGCGTTTCGCGTCGTTCGTTCCTCCAGATCGGCAGTTTGGGCTTGGGTGGCCTGACGATGGCCGAACTGATGCGGGCCCAGTCGCAAGCGACCAACGGGGCCCAGGGCGACACGAAGAACAAGGCGGTCATCATGATCTTCCTGGCCGGGGGCGTGTCCCACCAGGACTTCGTCGATCTGAAGCCGGATGCTCCCAAGGCGGTGCGAGGCGAATTCAACCCGATCGCGACCAACGTGCCGGGCATCGAGATCTGCGAGCTGGCGCCGCGGATGGCCAAGATGGCCGACAAGTTCGCCATCATCCGTTCGATCGCCGATTCCGACGGTGCTCACGCGGCGACCCATTGCTGGAGCGGTGTGCGACGTGCCGACCAGTCCCGGATGCAGCAGCCGTCGATCGGCTCGTTCCTGGCCAAGGAACTGGGCAGCCGTGACTCGATGGTGCCGGCCTACATGGGGCTGACCAAGACCTGCGGTCACAAGCCGTGGAGTGACGTCGGTTTCCCCGGCAAGCTGGGGCGGGCCTACGCTCCGGTCAAGCCCGACGGCGATGACATCAAGGCCATGTCCCTGAAGGGCATCACGCTCGACCAGCTCAACAACCGCAAGAAGCTGCTCTCGGCCTTCGACGGTTTCCGCCGTTCGGCCGACAACGCCGTGTTCCGAGGCGCCGACGCGATCTACGAACAGGCCTTTGACGTCTTGACCTCCAGCAAGCTGCTCAACGCCCTGGACGTCTCGAAGGAGGACCCGAAGATCCGCGAGCGTTACGGCAAGGGTTCGCCCAAGAACGTCAGCGATGGTCCCCCGGTCTGGAACGAGCAGGTGCTGATCTGCCGTCGTCTGATCGAGGCCGGCGTGCGATGCGTCACGCTGGGCTTCGGCCGCTGGGATTACCACGGCAACAACTTCGGCCAGATGAAGCAGCGACTGCCGTTGGTCGACCAGGTGCTCAGCGCCCTGGTCACCGACCTGCACGAGCGGGGCATGGACAAGGACGTGACCCTGCTGGTCTGCAGCGAGTTCGGTCGGACGCCGAAGATCAACAAGAACGCCGGCCGGGACCACTGGCCACCGGCCAGTTGTGCGGTGATGGCCGGCGGCGGCCTGCGGACCGGACAGGTGATCGGGTCGACGACCAAGGATGCCGGGCATCCCGACAAGCGTCCGGTGAAGTACCAGGAGATCCTGGCCACGATCTACCACAACATGGGAATCAACCCGAAGGGCTTCATCCGCGACGACGCCGATCGGCCCATCAAGTTGCTCAACCAGAACCCCAGCCCGCTGCACGAACTCGTCTAGCGGGACGGGACAAGTCGACGATTACCGGGAGCCGGTCTCTTCACGAGGCCGGCTCCCGTTGGTTTAACCCGCCACCGCGTCGAGCAATCCGCGGATGTAGCCGACCGTCCAGGCTCGTCCCCGGTGGTTCCAGCCCTCGTCGCCTTCCATCTGCGGCACGTGGTCGGGGATCAGGAAGCCGCGGAAGCCGACGTCCTTCAGCGTGCGGATGGTCTCGACCGGGTCGCAGTTCCCGTCTCCGAGGAAGCACTCGGTGAAATCTTCGATCCCGCCCTGCACGTCGCGGAAATGGACGTAGAAGATCCGGCCCTGGCTGCCGAAGTGCCGGATTGCATCCAGCACTCCCTCACCGGCTTTCATCTCCGACCAGCATCCGTGGCAGAAGTTCAGCCCGTGCATGGGTGAGTCGAACGTTTCGAGTGCCTTGCGGAAGCAGTCGAAACCGTGGAACAGTCGCGGGACCCGACCCAGGGCGGCGTCCACCGGCGGGTCGTCGGGATGCAGGGCCAACCGGACTCCGGCCGCCTCGCACGCCGGCAGGATCCGTTCGAGATACCAGCAGTAGTTGTCCCACATCTCCTCGACGGTGTAGTCGCGGTCGGGGTGTGCGGTTGAGTTCTTGTGCTGGAAACGGTCGTCGTCGGTGGAGGTCGCCAGTTGGTGGTCGTAGCGGGTCGCCAGGGCACCGCCCCGCACCGGCTGGGTCTTGCTCGTCCGCCAGACGCCCGTCGGCATGAAGTGGTAGCCGAGGATCGGGATGCCGGCCCGGCCCATGTTGGTGACGGTGGCGACCATGTGATCGAGTTGCTCGTCTCGTCCGGGCAGCCCCAGCATGATCTTGTCGTAGAACGTCACGGGGACGTTTTCGAGTGACATCAGGCGGAGTTCCGCCGTGTTGACCCGTTCCCGCAGCCCCGCCAGGTCCTCGAATTCCCAGCGGCTCTCGCCGGGCAGCTGTGCCGTGTTCATCTGGATGTCGTCGACACCGCACTGCTTGATGTAGGCCAACAGGGAATCGGAGGTGAGTCGGAACTGCCCGAGTCCGACTCGGATGGGGAGTTCGTCGAGTTGCGTGGCGGGGATCATCGGGGCGGACCGTGAGGGGAAATGGGGATCACTACGGGTGCGTTTCGGGTGCCATTGTGGCACATTGACGTTGGGTGAGGCGAGGCATACAGTTGAGACGCTCGAGCGGTGCGAGTGGGAGACGAAGACCACGATGCTGGCCAAGCGGATCATTCCCTGCCTGGATGTGCACGCTGGCCGGGTGGTCAAGGGTGTGAACTTCGTCAATCTCCGCGATGCCGGCGACCCGGTGGACATCGCGGCCGGTTACGAGGAGGCGGGGGCCGACGAACTGGTGTTCCTGGACATCACGGCCAGCCACGAGGGCCGCGACATCATGCTCGAGGTGGTCCGTCGGACCAGCGAAGTGGTCTTCATGCCGCTGACCGTCGGCGGCGGAATTCGCACGCTCGATGACATCCGCTGCCTGCTCGAGGCCGGTTGCGACAAGGTCTCGATCAACTCGTCGGCGGTCAGTGATCCGAACCTGGTCCGCGAGGCGGCGCTGCGGTTCGGCAGCCAGTGCATCGTGGTCAACATCGATCCCAAGCGGGTCGATCGCCAGGGGGAGGAGTTCTGGGAGGTGCACGTCAACGGGGGGCGGGTGCCGACAGGGCTCGAAGCAGTCGATTGGGCGCGGGAGGCCGAACGGCTGGGTGCCGGTGAGATTGTGCTGACATCGATGGATGCCGACGGCACTCAGAATGGGTATGATATCCCCATGACGCGGGCTGTTTCGGCGGCGGTCAAGATCCCGGTTGTCGCCAGTGGCGGTGCCGGGGCGCCTGAACATCTGTGCGAAGTCGTCACCACCGGGGGTGCCAGTGCCGCCCTGGCGGCGAGTATCTTTCATTACGGAACCTACACAATTGCCGAGACCAAGCGGTTTCTCGCCGAGCGAGGTGTCGTGGTGAGAACTGACGGGCTGGCAGCCTGAGTTGCCGGGGCGTGTTCCCGGTTGAGTCCAGAGGGAGTCAAGACCAAGATGGCCTCAGATCTCGATGTTGTCTCCAAGACGGTCGCCGAGAGTGATGAGCTGGAAGTCGACAAGATTTTTCGGCAGTTGATCAAGTTCGACGGGTCGGACCTGCACATGCAGGTCGGTAAGGCCCCGATCCTCCGGGTCAAGGGGTCGCTCCGAGAATTGCAGATGGAGCCGATCGACCGTGAGCACATGCAGCGGCTCTTCGGGCCGATGATGGACAAGCGGAGCCGGGCGATCTTCGACGAGGACGGGGGAACCGACTTCGCCCACGTCGTCGAGCACGAGGGCGAGAGCTGGCGGTTCCGCGTGAATCTCTTCATCCAGTTGGGCAACTGGGGCATGGTCGCCCGGAAGGTTGAGCGGTGGATTCCCAGCTTCGAGGGCCTGTTTCTGCCGCCTGCGATGGAGGAACTCTGCAAGTTCCACCAGGGCATGATCCTGCTGGCCGGTGTGACCGGCAGTGGCAAGAGCACGACGATTGCCTCGATGCTCAACTGGATCAACGCCAACTACCGGAAACATGTGCTGACGATCGAGGACCCGATCGAGTTCGTCTACACGCCGGACAAGTGCCTGATCAATCAACGGGAAGTCGGCCTGGACGTCAAGAACTTCGAGATCGCTTTGAAGCACGCTGTCCGCCAAGACCCCGACGTGATGCTGGTGGGTGAGATGCGGGATGCCGAGACCTTCGAGACGGCGATGCACGCGGCCGAGACCGGTCACCTGGTCTTCGGCACGATCCACGCGTCGACCGCTCCGAGTTGCATCGGCCGAATTTTGGACCTGTTCCCACAGGACATGCACAGGGCCCTGCGAAGCAGCATGGCCTTCAACATGCGGGGGATCGTCGCTCAGAAGCTGGTGCCGACGGTAAAAGAAGACCCCAAGCGGGTTCCGATCGTGGAGATCATGAAGTTCACCCCGACGGTCCGGAAGCTGATTCTCGAAGAAGAGGACGGAAAACTGGTCGATGCGATCCGTATCGGCAGGGACGACGGAATGCAGTTGTTCAACGACAGCCTGTTCGCCTTTATCGAGGATGAGTTCATCAGCCGAGCCACAGCGTTCGAGGTGTCCGGTTCGGTCGAGGAACTGAAGATGATGCTCAAGGGCATCGACGTGAAGGCGGCGGCCATTCTGTAGCGGTCGGTGAGCGGGCCGCAACGATCAGGTCGACTGGTGACACGGCCTTGGGAGACTCTGGTGTGAACGGTCCACGGGTCGTATTGGTGTTGAGCCTGGCGTGGGCCGTCCTGGGGCCGGAATCGATCCTCCACGCACAGTCGCCGGCGCCGACGGACAGCCCGTCTGCGGTTTCCGGCGAGGCGGTGCCGGTCGCCGGACGGGGGCTGCCGGAATTCCCCGAGGCCTTTTCGCGGGGCATCGTCCTGCCGCATCCTCGCTCGGCGATTCACCAGGGCGGTGGCAACTACCTGAACCCCTTGCTCTATATCCCGCTGCTGGGCCTGTTCCTGTTGTGGACCTGGACCTGCTACTGGGTCGACGACGACAGCCAGGCACTGCAGGTCCGCAACGAGTTCTGGACGGCGATGGTGATCCCCAGCGGCTGGGTCGGGTTTCTCTCGGCGCTGTGTGTTCCCAAACTGTTGGGTTTTCCGGTGCTGTTGCTGGCCTACGTGGTCCCGCTCTGGCTGTACGTGATCGAGCGTAACGCCAAGGTGCCTGATTCGGCCAAGGTGATGACCCCCGCTCACTTCCGCCGGATTCTCAGGCGGCTGGGCCTGCCCGTGGGCGGGGGGCGGACCGCGGATGTGTCATCGGGTCCGGACATCCAGTTCATCGGCAAATCCGACGGGCGAGGCGGCGATGACGGTCGCAGCCGCCAGGTCGAAAATTCCCGGGGCTACATGGCGACCAAGGAACTGGTCTATGACGCCATCGTCCGCCGCGCGACCGACATTCACCTCGAACCAAAGATCGACGGGGTTTCGGTCCGGATGCGGATCGACGGGGTGCTCTACGCCATGGAGCCCTTCGACATTGCGGTCGGCAACGCCGTGGTCAATGTCTGCAAGGTCCTGGGGGCGATGGACATCACCGAGAAGCGGCGGTCGTTGGACGGTAGCTTTCAGGCGGCGACCGAGGGTCGCCGGATCGACTTCCGCGTCGCCACCCAGGGGATCAATTACGGTGAGAAGTTGAGCCTGCGGATACTCGACCAGTCCAACTCGGTCAGTACCCTCGCAGACCTCGGACTTCGCAAGCAGATGACCGACGGCCTGGACGACATGATCCACCAGCCACACGGCCTGTTGCTGGTCTGTGGTCCGACCGGGGCCGGCAAGTCGACGACGCTGTTCGCGGCACTCAACGAGATCGACACGTTTCAGCGGAACGTGATTACGATCGAGGATCCGATCGAGTACCGCATCGACAACGTCAACCAGATCGAGATCAACCCGCGGGCCGGCAACTCGTTCGCCTCGAGTCTCCGCAGCGTGCTGAGGCAGGATCCCGACGTGGTGATGATCGGTGAGATCCGGGACGTGGAGACGGCCAATATCGCCTGCCAGGCGGCCAACACGGGCCACATGGTGTTTTCGACCGTCCACGCCAATGACACGATCACCGCCCTGTATCGGATCATCGACCTCGAGGTCGAACCCTTCATGCTCGCCAGTTCACTCTCGGGGATTCTCGCCCAGCGACTTGTCCGCCGGCTGTGCTCCAAGTGCAAGGAACCGTACAAGCCCAAGCCCGAGTTTCTCAGGAAGGCGAACCTGCCGGTCGAGCGGATCAACAAGTTCTACCGGCCGCCGAAGGATCCCGAGACCGAGTGTCCGGCGTGCGGTGGATTGGGGTACCGCGGTCGGATCGGGGTGTTTGAACTGCTGCCGGTCAACGACCGGATGAGAGACATGATCCGTGACCAGTCGGCGATGACGGCAATCCGGGCCGAGGCTCGCAAGAACGGCATGCTGTATATGATGGAAGAGGGGCTGAGACTGGTTGTCCGTGGGGTCACCTCGGTCGATGAGTTGTCGAGGGTCGTCAAGTAGGGAGCCGGGGCGAATTCGATGGGCGGAATAGACATCTTGCTGTTGATCATCCTCGGGCTGGTCACCTGGAGCGTTGCCAGCGAGGGGATCTGGGGGGCGGCGTTGACGAGCCTGATCGTGATTTTCAGCGGGTTGCTGGCGATGAACTTCTTCGAGCCGGTGGCAGGAATTCTCGAGGGGTTCGGGACCAGTCTGTGGTGGCGGAGCCACTGTGACATCATCGCGATGCTGGGACTGTTCGCCGGACTCGTGTTCGGACTTCGAACCGCCACCGACCGCATCTCGCCGCGGTTCATCACTTCCGATCGCCTGGCCTATGGACTCGGACGCTGGGGCGGCGGCCTGTTGGCCGGCTATGTCACGATGGCGTTCCTGTTGACCGCGTTGCATACCGGGCCATTCCCGAGGAACTTCTGGGGGTTCACGCCCGAGCGGAGAAACCTGCTGAACATGGTGGCACCCGATCGCCAGTGGCTGGGCTTCACGCAGTGGGTCTCGGAAGAAACGCTCAAGAAGAGCGGCGGCGGCAAGATCTTCGACGGTCCACGGACGATCCGCGCATCCACCGGCGAGGGGATCGGACCCCGCGGCAACACCACGTGGCCGTCGTTTATCATCCGTTACGCGACGAGGCGGCAGCAGATTGCTAGCGGCACATTGGCCGTCGACGGCGGAGGGACGACGTCGGGTGGAGGAGTGAGGATCGAACAGGGGGCTCCGTCGCGAGGTGGTGGCGGGGAGGCGTTCTGATCGACCGGGACTCCGTGCTGCTCAGCCGAGCCCGTGTTTTTTGAGCTTGCTGAAGAACGTGCTGCGTGGAAGTCCCAGCGCACGGGCTGCACGGGCCTTGTTGCCACCGGAATCCCGCAGCGCATCGAGCAGCCAGTCCCGCTCGTCGCCGTTTTCGGAACGGGCGGGCGACTCGTTTCCCGGGGACGGTGCCGGCTGAATCACCCGCTCGGCTGCCGCATCCGGACGAGATCCGAGTTCGCCGTCCCGGACATCTTCGGGGAGATCCTCGATGCCGATCGTCTCGTTGTCGGTCAGCACCGCCGCCCTCTCGATCGCGTTCTCCAACTCCCGGATGTTCCCCGGCCAGTCGTAGTTCAACAGCGCCGAAACGGCGGACTCGTTGATATCGGTGACCGTCTTGTCGAGCCGGCTGCTGCTGCGTTGCAGGAAGTGGACGGCCAACTCGACGATGTCCTCGCGCCGCTCGGCAAGCCCGGGAAGTTCGATCGAGATGACGTTGAGACGATAAAAGAGGTCCTCGCGGAACCGGTTGGTCTGGATCAGTGCCTTGAGGTTCTGGTGCGTGGCGGTGATCAGCCGGACGTCCACATCGATCGTCCGTGTTCCGCCGACCGGTTCGAACGACCGCGTCTGAAGCACCCTCAGCAATTTGATCTGGGTCTCCAGAGAGATGTCTCCGATTTCGTCGAGGAACAGGGTACCGCCATTGGCCATCTCGAATCGGCCGACCCGGTCTCGATGGGCCCCGGTGAAGGCTCCCTTGACGTGACCGAATAGTTCACTTTCCAGCAGGCTGGGGCTGAGAGCCGCACAGTGCACTCGCACCAGGGGCCCCGCTCGTCGAGGACTGTTGTCGTGGATGGCCTGGGTCAGAAGTTCCTTGCCGGTGCCGCTGGGGCCGTAAATCAGGACGCTCGCCTCGCTGCCGGCAACCTTCTGGACCATTTGCAGGACGCGGCTGAGAGCGGGAGAACTGCCGATGATCGGTTCGCGGTGGAAGACCTCGTCGGTTGGCCGTCGAGGCGGCCGCTGTGGTTCGGACAGGGTCGCGGCGGTGGCATGGTCGAGTTGGGCCTCGATGACCGAGATTCTCCGTTCCTGTTCGGCAATCGTCTCGACCTTGTCCTGGAGTTCGTCGTTGAGCCGGGTGACGTCGCGGTGCACTCTCGCGCTGTGCAACGCGACACTGGTGATCTGGCCCAGGGCACCCAGGAACGTCAGGTCCTCGGCCGTGTAGGTTGTGTCGTCCGGTTTGCTGCCCAGCGCGACAATCACGCCGAGCCGTCCGTCGAGTTCGAGGCCGTAAAGGAGTTCGGCCGAAAGATCCTGCATCACCGGCCATGCCGAACCGGACTCGGCCTGCGAGCCACCCTGTCGGGGTCCGAGGATGTGCGCGTGGGTCTGCAACTGTTCGATCGAGACGGGTTCGAGAACAACCTGCAACGGAACCTCCCGATCAGAAGTGCCCCGAACGGCGGCCAGCCGGAATGTGTCGGGCCGCTCCTCGAGCAGGTAGATGGCCGCAGAGCGGACCTGGAACACGTCGTGACACGAACCGAGCATGCGGTCGGCCAGGGACTGTGGATCGCCAACCCGCACCACCGCCTGGTTGATCCGCTCCATTGCCGTGTGCAACCGGTACTTCTCGCGAAAAAACCGGCGATCGATCATCTGCTGGATGCGGCCACGGAGCCACAACAGAATCAGTGACATCACCACCAGGATCGTCCCCAATGTCAGGATCCTCTGTGCTCCCGGTGGAGCGTCCTGCTGGTGGGCCAGACGGTCCAGGACCAGCAGCACGGTCGAGACCGCCACGCCAAACCCCACGGCCAACGAGACCCGGGCGAGGTAGAACATCAAGCCGCGGCTGACAAGCTCGTCGATCAGCATCAGCTTGTAACGGATGATTCCCACTGCGTAGGCACACAGGAACGACAGGCTGGCCAGAAACATCGAGAACCGTGCGGTCCAGCCGAGAGCGAATTCGACACGGTGGTCGTTGTTGTTGGATAGAGCCAGCACCAACGTGTAGCCGACCGGGACCGTTGCCAGCAGGCCGGCCCACAACAGCCACTCGAGCTGGTTCTTCTCGATCGGATGCCGGGTCGTGCGACGACTGTGGGCCAACACAACCAGCAGGGCTACGAAACACGCTCCCGCGAAGGCCAGGATCAGGTCGATCAACACCCGCATCACCAGCAGGCACGACTTCATCGAAGCCAGCGCTGTTACATCGGCCCCCGAACGACTGAACCACCTCGCCCTCTCCAGGACCAGCAGCAATACCAGCCCCGAGACCAGGGGAATCGTGTAACCGATCCAAAGTGTCAGCCGGCCGTGGGTCGAAAGAGGAAATCGCAACCTGGGATAGACGAGGAAAAAGTGAAGCGACACCACCGGCAACAACACACCGCAGATGATGAACGGGACGTTCAGCCACAGGCTGCCCGCCACCAGCCACCAGTGAAAGCCACCGACATAGGCCACCAGCGTTACGATGCACATCCCGAAAAACAGGACCGCCGACCGATCTTCCTGCCGACGCCACACCGCCAGAGCACTCACCGCAAACACGGCCAACTGAAGCAGGAACCAGACCAGGCTCAGGACGATGTCCGATGTCGGAATGTCCTGCACCTGGACATAAGTCTCCTTGCGGACCCACGTGGGGAGACTCTGACGATCGCCGGATTGGGATTGGGTGTAGTACTCAAGACGTACCCAGCGGACCATTGCCGAGTCCTGAATCAACTCCGGCGAGACGTCCATGAGTTCGGCGATGTCAGCTCCTTCGGGCAATTGACCGTTCGCTTTCAACGACGCCCGCCGGAGATGGGTGATCTGCCGCGAGAAGTCAAAGAACGAACGGACCGGTGTCTCGGCCACACGCGTCAGTATGTCACCGTCGGAAGGAACCGGGAGATGTGGCGCTACTCCACCGTGATCCAACTGGACCTTTCGCATGACCACACCCTGCACCGAGTCAGGCAGGCCGGCCGGCCGGGTCGAATCCAGGAGAAGACAGCGGATCCGAAGGTCCGGATTGGTTGCGACGTACGTCAGGACGACGATGCAATAAAGAATCGCCAGGGTCCCGGTCGTCGCCAATAACTGGCGAGATTGTAGTCCCCGTAAACGCACTGCCACCGCCCTCGTGACCGGATCGTCTTCAACCAATGTCCATCGTCGCCGTTCGGCGCCGAAAACTCAATATTCGGCGCCGATACCGCCGATGCGCCGACGGCGGTTTGTGGACGCATTGGTTTATGGGCAGGGCATACTTATGTCATAAACTTATTTCTTGACATGGGTTATGACGAGTTACTCATCTTGATCCGGGCTTCGAGATGGGGCGGCGTCGGATTGGTATGGGAATTGCAATTGAGAGTGTTGTTCGCAGTGTGCGGACAATAACGAGCCCAGCCAGGGCCCTCGGAAACCATCGAGAACCAACGACTAGTCCAGCATTTCGACAGAGCGGGTCCCCTGAAGGCAGCCTGACCCACTTTCTGCCATTCAGAGTCCTCCGACGCGACAAGCGCTGTCGAGCTGAACTGGTCGCTCGAACGGGATTCGAGGGCCCTTTTTTTGGCGCCTCGATGCTTGAAGCCCGGCTGTTTCACCTACGGCGGGTGCGGTCGATTGTCCTGGCGGCAGGCGATGTGGACGGAAATGCCCGACGTCGGTGTCCGAACGGGGCATTCAGTGGCGGCAGTTGTCGTTTCGCGGCGGGGTTTTCCAGGGCACTGAGGAATCCTCTCAGCGCGTCGTCGAACACCGGGACGGGACGGATTCGGGCTTTGGGGTTGTTGGCCTTTCCGTCGACACGCACGGCGACCCAGCCGGTTGTCAGTGGAGCGATCAGTGGTTGGAGGAATGGAATGGGAAGTCTGGATTGAGGCAGCATCGAGTAGAAGTCGAGGCCGATCTGTCCGGTGAAGGTCGCTTCTCCCCGGCCGCGAAGTTGCAGCGAGTTGCCGACGAGATCGATGCTGTTGAACCGGAACCGGGAGTCGGCCAACTGGAAGTCACACTGTGCATACCGGAAGGCAGTCTGTTCGGGGGGTCCGAGGCTGAGCACGTCGAAGAGTTGGACGACGATCGGCAATTCGTAGAGCTCGGCGGGACTGATCTGCAGTTGACCTCGTCCAGTGACCGACGAAGGCGAGTTTCCTTGGCCTCTGAGGTCGAGCCAGCCTCTCATCACCCCCTTGAGTTTCTTGGGGTTGCGGAGGTACTGCTTGGCGAATTGTTGGAGTTGTGCTTCGGACAGGTTCATCTTGACGTGGTAGGTCGACTGCTTGTCGATTCGGGCCTGTGCGTCGAGAGTGAACAGGCCACCGACGGCCCTTGCGGTGACTCTCTGGCTGAGCGGGATGGCGAGGTTGGCCTGGCGGCCCTTGAGTGGAGCGAAGGCCTGGCTGGAGCCGATGACCAGGTCTTGGTTGCGGTAGTGGAACGGCCCGCGGATGTCCTGGAACCGGTATCCCCAGAGGGTGGCCGATTCGAGAGCGAAGCGGCCGGTCATTTCGGCGTGCTGCCCGTACCATTTTCCGCGGCTGGTGATCTCGCCCGAGACGTCTTCGAGTTGGACTCCGGCGGAGAGCCGGTTGTCGGGAAGCCGTGTTTCGAGATTCCACGCGGCGGTAATCGGGAAGCCGGGATCGCCGGCTCCACGGAGTTCGATGAGACCTTCGAGATCGAAGGGACGTTGCGGGTTGAGGTTGGAGATGGTGTCCCGCAGTCGGCCGGGCAGGGCGTTGAGGAATTCGCTGTCGGCGACCAGTCCCTTACAGAGCAAGGGCTCGAGTCGCAACATCCAGTCCTTCCGCCGATCGATCTCGAGCACGCCTCGCGTGGTCACCCGTGTCGGCCCGTGCCGGGCCGCGAACGAGGTGAGAGTGAGCCGGCGTCGGTTGTCGCCGGTGAGTCCGTAGTGACCGGCAGCCTGAACATTGGTGAGCTTGTACGGGAACCCGGTCAGTTGCAGCTTGCCCGAGTCGACGGTGAACCGTGGGATGGAGACGTTGACCGCTGCGGTGCCCTGCCGTCGGACCTCGACTCGCCCGTCCAGCAGTCCCTGCAGATGTACGCGATCCCACAGTTCGCGGAGTTCGGTCGAGCAGGCGGCACGAAGATCGGCATCCATCGCCACGCGGCGGGTTTCGAGATCGAGTTCAAAGCGTCCGGGCTGTCCGGGGCGTCCGTCGAGTTGTCCGGAGCCGGTGAGCGAGGCGTTGGCGTGTCGTCCCACCAGTTTGTCGAAGTGCCACGAATAGTCAGTTGGGGTGATCGTGGCAGTGAACTCTCCGCCGATCTCCTCGACCGGCCAGGGAAATCCGCGGTATCGGACCGAGACATCGACGAGTCGGCCGTTGAGTTGAGTGGTGAGTTTCTGATTGAGTCCCGGTGGTCGAACCAGTCGGGCACGCACGTCGGCAGCTCCGCGCAGCGACATGGACTCCAGTGACCGGCGGACACTCGGTGAGACGGCCTGGAGGAGTTGATCATCGATCGGCAGGCGATCGACGGAGATGTCGATCTGCGAGTCCGCGGCGGGGCCGGCGTTGCGGACCTGTCCACGGAAGTGAATTGGCCGGCCACTGGCGATCGCATCGATCTCGACCACGAGGTTCCGGGACGCACCTTGCTGGGTCAGCGAGCCGGTGGCCTTTTCGATGGGATACGGGAATCTGGCGTGTCGGATTCTGCAGCCCTTCGGTGTCAAGACCGAGTCGGCGAACTGCCACGGACCGTTTTCGGAGGCCCGCAGCGTGGTGGAGAAGTCAGCTTGTCCCGATGGGTTGTAGACATCAAACAGCAGTTGCCATTGCTCGGGGAGGCTGCTGCGGAGCCGCCGATCGAGTGACAGGTTCTCGAGAGTCACGTCGAGTTGTCCGGTGGGCGGATCGGCCGCCATACCCAGCAGGCCGTTGACGGTCACCGTCGCGTCGTGTTCCCGGCCGACCAGCGTCTTGATCTGGAGGTGACGCGAATCGAGATAGACCTGGCCGGAGAGGCGATCGAAGACACGTGGCTGGCTGGAAGGGAAGGGGACCTGGAGGCGACCTCGCCTGAGCGTCAGCAGCAGCTTGTAGTCCAGGTTGTCAGCCGGCTGTCGGCTGGACACTCGGAAGTCGAGGTCACCGAGTGCGGCGAGTGTGATGTCCTTCGTGTTGAACGGCAGGGGGCTGGGTGAGTCAGCAGTCTGTCCGGCGGGGAGGGCCGCAACGAATTCGTGCAACGACGGTTCGATCACGAAGTCGCTGAGTCGGCCGCTGATCGAGAAGCCACTCTCGGCGACCTGCCAATGACCGGAGAATGTCAGTTGGGCTTCCGGCGAGGCGGCGGCGGGGTTCTCGAGTTGGCCGGTGCCGTCGACCAGGTAGCGGTCCGACTCGGCCGGGACGAGCCGGAGGTTGAGTTCGGTGAGTGAACGGCGTTGGGGCCGGTCGCCGTCCAGGGTGATCTCGACCAGCCCGCGATCGATGGTCCATTCGGGGAACATCGTTTGCTCGTCTTGCTGTGGTGCGAGGTCCCGCCAGTTCCAGCCGCCTTTGGTGTCGCGTACCAGCCGCAGGTGGGGCTGGTGCAACGTGACTTTCTGGATCAGCAGTTGCTGACGCTCGGCCAGGGCCTCGCGGTCGATGGAGACGACGATCCGGGGAACCGAGACCAACGGCTGGCCGTCGGCGGTCGTCAATTCGACATCATCGAAGCGGATGCGGCGGAGCAGGTCGAAGCGACAGGATGAGAACTCGACGTTGATGCCGGGTGTGAGGCGATCGAGGTGGGCTCGCACGACCTGTTCGAGCAGTCGGTCGCTGTGGGACCAGACGTGGTGAATCCAGATGGCGGCAGCACTGCCGGTAACCAGCAGCAGTACGACGAGTCCCCAGAGGGTTCGCTTCCATTCGCTCCTATTCCGGGTCATGACGTGGTCCTCCGACGACACCCCGTGGCGGCGAGGATCCACAACGAGTACTCGGCGGGGACGCGGTACCGCAACGAGCCGACGAAGATGGTGTGCAGTGCGGCGAAGTACAATAACGGCCCGGCGGCCAGCAGCCACGTCCACGGCTGGTGACGATAGATCCAGGCACCCCGGAGCGCCAGCAGGTACAGCAGCAGCGTGGGCACGGCCACCACCGTCACCTGCCACCAGCGTCCAAACTGGTCGGCACTGGGCCAGGGCTTGAGGAATCGCCAGCACTTGACCAGGCCCAGCCAGGCTGCCGAACCGGGTTGCCGGCTGGCGAACTCCCAGGCGGCACGGCGATAGTGCCGGTCGATGGTGTACTCGGTCTTGTCGGGATCGGCGAACAGTCCATCGTCGATGATGAACTGCATGTCGCTGTGCCCGGTGGCCGACGGTCGCAGGCCGTCGTAGAGGCTGGGGCCGACCCAGAGGGTGGTCAGCACGGGATGGCCGGTGACCTGGTGGTTTCGCCAGGCCCATGGCAACAGTCCGACCGCCACCACCAGCAGCAGCACGGTCGCCTCGACCGCCGCACGGCCCCGCTCGGCCGAAATTGCAATCCAGATCACTGCGAACAACGGTAGCGCCGCCAGCCATCCGGGGCGAACGTACACGGCTGCACAACCGGCCAGCCCCATCCACACGGCCGCTGACAGCCGGGGCCGCCGATCGAGATCCGGACCCCGGCGAAGCAGTGTTTCGGCTCCGAGCAGGCAGGCCAACAGCAATGCCGCGAACAGGGTTTCGCTGAGCACCAGGACGCTGAAACCGGCCAGGGTAGGCGAAAACGCACAGGCAGCTGCAGCGGCCAATCCGACCGACGGCCCGTGGATGCGACAACCCAGCAGGTAGACCAGGTAGCACGCCAGTGTGCCCACCGCCGCCAGTACCAGTCGGGTTACCAGCAGGTCGTCGCCCAGCAGCGCTCTGACCAGCCCCAGCAGAGCGGGAAACCCGGGCATGCGAGGAACTTTGCGTGGGATTGAAGCTTGTGCCAGCGAGTCACCCGGTTGGCCGAGCAGTTGGTAGGATTCCCCACGAGCGATGTGCTCACCGAGTTCCCAGTACCCGGCCGCATCGCCAGCGATCAGGAATTTCTCGTCACTTTTCTCGAGATGCCCGGTGACGACCACTGCGGCCAGTGCACGGATCACCAGCGCTGAAGAAAGGACGATTATTAGCGATTTGCGGGCCGACATCGGTTCCCCCCCGGCCGCGGCCGATCAGTGGCGGTGGGATGGTACGGTCGGTGGGGCGAGGGGGTCAAGATCGGTCGTGACGGCTGAGGAGAGAGCCACCCGGGGGCATCGCGTGTGCTAGAATCGGGTCCGAGACGGTTTGAGTTCCTGCCGGTCTCCCCCCGCTTTCCAGGTTCTGTTGATGACCCCGCAATTGCGAGAATCCCGTTTCCTGAAGGCTGTTCGCCGTGAGCCGGTCGACACGACGCCGGTTTGGCTGATGCGGCAGGCGGGCCGGTATCTGCCCGAGTACATGGAGGTCCGAAGCCAGGTCACGTTTCTGGAGTTGTGCACTCGTCCGGACCTGGCGGCCGAGGTGACGCTGACAGCCCAGGCGGCACTCGGAGTCGATGCCGCGATCCTGTTTGCCGATCTGTTGCCCATCCTCCGTCCCATGGGGCTCAACCTGGAATACGAGGCCGGCGAGGGGCCGGTGATCGACAATCCGCTGCGGACCGCGGCCGATGTCGATCGATTGAGAGAGATCGAGGACATCCAGGAGATGGGATTCGTTTTCGAGACGGTGCGTCGTGTGCGGGCGGACCTGCCGGGCGACTGCCCGTTGATCGGGTTCGCCGGAGCGCCGTTCACCCTGGCCAGTTATGCGATCGAGGGTGGTGGGTCACGGAACTACGAGAACACCAAGTCGATCATGTACGGCGACTCGGGCGCGTGGCAGGCCCTGATGGATCGCCTGGTCCCCACGTTGATCCGTTACCTGGCGGCGCAGGCCGAGGCCGGGTGCCAGGTGGTGCAGATTTTCGACAGTTGGGCCGGGTGCCTGTCTCCTTCGGATTACCGCCGCTACGTACTGCCGCATTCGAAGCGGTTGATCGAGGGCCTGCCCGAGGGATTGCCGGTGATTCACTTCCTGACCGGGAACCCGGCCCTGTACCCTCTGCAGCGCGAGGCTGGCGGCGATGTCCAGGGGTTGGACTGGCGGGTCGACCTCGCCGCCGGCTGGGACCTGGTCGGCCACGACGTGGCGGTGCAGGGCAACCTCGATCCGGTCAGCCTCTTCGCCGATTTCGATACGCTCCGCGATCGAACCCGCCAGGTACTCGATGCCGCGGCCGGTCGCCCGGGTCACATCTTCAATCTCGGCCATGGTCTGCTGCCGACGATGGACCCCGAGAAGGTCAAGTCGCTGGTGGAGATGGTGCACGAGATGGGCGGTGACGGAGGGGCGGCGTGACGGTTGGCCACGACCCGGGACGGACAAGGCGATGCCTGGTCATCGGGGGTGGGGCCAGCGGCCTGTCGGCGGCGTTGTCGTTGTGCGACGAGGCTGGAGTTCGCAACGAGTCGGATCGACGGATCGAGGTCGAATTGCTCGAGGCGTCGGATCGCCTGGGGGGAACGATCGAGACGGTTCGTTTGGATGACTACCTGGTCGAACGCGGTCCGGACATGTTCATCACCGACAAGCCGGCTGCTGCCGAGTTGTGTCGCCGGCTGGGACTCGAGGATCAACTGGTCGGCACCGATCCCGAGTTCCGCGGGTCCCTGGTGGTTCGAAACCGTCGGCCGGTGGCTGTTCCCGAGAGTTTCCAGTTGTTGGGGACCCCGAGAATCCGGTCCCTGCTCGGGTCACCGATCTTCTCGTGGCGGGGCAAGCTCAGGATGGCGCTCGAGCCGCTGGTCGGTCGACGTCGGGACGAGGGTGACGAGAGCGTGGCATCGTTCGTGCGACGGCGGCTGGGCCGCGAGGCGCTCGAGCGGCTGGTGCAGCCGTTGGTGGGGGGCATCTACACCGGCGATCCCGAACGACTGAGCCTGAAAGCGACGCTGCCGCGTTTCATCGAGATGGAACGCGAGCACGGGAGTCTGTGGCAGGGACTGCGGGCTTCGGCGGCCGGCCGGGCGGCCGCGACCCAGGGCGCCCGGTACGGGTTGTTCGCTTCCCTGGCCGGCGGACTGGGCCAGTTGGTCGACACCGCAACCGATTTGCTGGCGGAGAGGTGTCGGATCCGGCGAGGTGCCCGGGTGTCGGCCATTCGCCCGGTGGAGGAACCCGGCGGCTTTCGGGTCGAACTGGCCACCGGCGAGTCGATTGAAGCGGACGCGGTGGTGCTGGCGGTCCCCTGTGGAGTGGCCGCCGGGCTGGCCAAGGATCTCTCCAAAGACCTCTCGGACCGGTTGAGTGAGATCGAATCGGCATCGAGCGTCGTGGTCAGCACCGGGTATCGGCTCGATCAGATCGAGCATCCCCTCGATGCCTACGGCCTAGTGGTGCCTCACGCCGAGGGGCGTCGGGTGCTGGCGGTGTCGTTTGCCAGTCGGAAGTTGGCCGGTCGAGCCCCCGAGGGTCGGGTGTTGTTGAGGACGTTCGTCGGCGGCGCGCTGCAGCCGGAATTGGTCGATCTGGACGACTCCGAGATCGAGCAGCTGGTGCGGGAGGAACTCGGGTCGTTGCTGGGCGTGCGTGGTGAGCCGGAGATGATCGACGTGGTCCGCTACCCGAGGAGGATGCCACAGTACGTCGTCGGTCATCTCGAACGCGTCGGGGAGATCGAGCGTCTGGTCTCGGAGATCCCCGGGCTGGCCTTGGCGGGCAATGCGCTCCGCGGGGTCGGGTTGCCCGACTGCATCGCCAGCGGGATCGAGGCGGCCGCCCGCGTGCTGCCGGTGGACTAGTCGGAGTCGGTTTGGCCGGCGGCGTGGACGAGCCGTCGGCAGTGTGAGGCCGAGGCGGCGGCCAACCCGTTGATGTTGTACCCGCCCTCCAGAACGCTGACGAGCCGGCCCCCGGCGTGGCGATTGGCGATATCGACCAGCACGTCCGTCAATTCGGCAAAATCGTTGTCGGTGAGTCGAAAGTGACCCAGCGGATCGCCGATTCGAGAGTCGAAACCGGCCGAGACCAGCACCAGTTCGGGTCGGAACTTGTCGGCCGCCGCTCTCAGCTCCTCGGCGTAGGTTGGCAGGATCTTCTTGCGATCCGTGCCGGCGGGGAAGGGACGATTCAGGGTGCTGCCCAGGCCCTTGCCGGTTCCGGTTTCCTGCCGGGCCCCGGTGCCGGGATACCAGGGCGACTGGTGGGTGCTGAAGAAGAAGACGGTTTCGTCGTCGTAGAAGATGTCCTGGGTTCCGTTGCCGTGGTGGACGTCCCAGTCGGCGATCAGCACGCGGCCGATCTTGTGGCAGGCCTGGGCGTGCCGTGCGGCGACGGCGACGTTGTTGAAAATGCAGAAGCCCATGCCGCGGTCGGGGGTGGCGTGGTGACCGGGGGGACGGACGGTGCAGAACGCGTTGGCCGATCGCCCGGCCACGACCTCGTCGATCGCCAGGCAGACCGCTCCACAGGCCCGTCGAGCCGCCTCGAGCGATGCGCGGCAGACGATCGTGTCGCCGGTGCTGAGCATCGCCAGGCCGGCATTGATTTCGCGTTGTGCCAGCGCGACGTATTCGGCCTTGTGGGCTCGCCGGATCGTGGCGTCGTCGGAGGCCGGGGGCTTCATTTTCCAGAGCCCCTTCGAGAATTCGGGAGTCGACAGGGCCCGGGTGACCTCCACGTGCCGACGGATCGACTCGGGGTGTCCCTGGCCGGTGTCATGCGTCTGGAAGACCGGGTCGCTGACCAGCAGAGTCTGGCTTTTCGAACGAGGCACCTCGGGCATCGATCGCTCCTGTTCCCGGCGAGGCCGCGGTCCCGCCGCACACGCCGCCGACTTCAGGCAACCTGGCGGCCGTCGAGGGCCATGCCGTGTTGGCAACGAGCATACCGTCCAAGTGCCATCAGCGGAAAGGAGATCGGGTAGAGGTGGTAGCGGAGATAAAAGACGCGGGGAAAACCGGTTCCGGTGAACCACTCTTCACTCCAACTTCCGTCAGGCGACTGGTGTTCCAGCAGGTAGCCGATCCCGGTGGCGACTTCGGGGCTGTCGGCTTCGCCCGCGGCAATCAGTCCCAGTACCGCCCATGCGGTCTGCGACGCGGTGACCGGGCCGGTCCCCCTCAGGCTCGGATCGTCGTAGGTCCCGGGCGTCTCGCCCCAGCCGCCGCACGGTTGCTGAAACCTCTTGAGCCATTCGGCGGCACGTCGGATCCTCGTGTCGCCGGGCGGGATCCCGATCGCAGCCAGGCCCACAAGTGTCTGCCAGGTGCCGTAGATGTAATTGACGCCCCAGCGGCCGTACCAACTGGCGTCCTGCTCCTGCTCGTCCCAGAGAAAATCGATCGCGCGAATCACCGCCGGGTGAGTTTCGCCAACCCCGAGCCCGCCGAGCATCTCGAGCACCCGAGCGGTGAGGTCGGCGGTGGGGGGGTCGATCATTGCGTTGTGATCAGCGAAGGGGACGCGGGTGAGCAGTCCTCGGGTGTTGTCGCGGTCGAAGGCCCCCCAGCCCCCGTTGCGGCTCTGCATCCCCAACGTCCAGCGGGCTCCCCGGTGGATCGCCCCGAGCACAGGCCCCATCGATTCGACCGATTCGGCCGCATGGATCGGCGAGCCGGTGCGGCCGCTGAGTACCGCAGCGATATCGGGGGCGTTTTTGTCTCCGAGGCCGCAGTCGAGGAAGAAGTCGGCCGTCCAGGGGAGTTCGGGCAGGCAACGGGTCAGGGCCAGCACGACCATCGCCGTGTCGTCGACGTCGGGATAGAACCGGTTGGCGAACTCGAAGTACCAGCCGCCCGGAGCCGCTTCCGGCTGGTGCTTCGACCAATCCCCCTTGTGATGGACTTCGTGGTCGAGCAACCAGTCGACGGAGCGTCGCAGCGAGGGATGTCCGGCCGGCAGCCCCGAGTCGCGAAGCGCGATGGTTGCGATGGCGGTGTCCCAGACCGGCGAATGGCACGGCTGCAGTCGGTCGGTGTCATTTTCGCTGATCACCAGGTTCTCGAGCTGCTCGAGAGCCTGAACCAGGATCGGGGCGTCGTGGGAATATCCCAGGCACTTCAGCGCCACGACGCTCCAGACCATGGGTGGGAAGATCGCACCCAGCCCGTCACTGTCGACAAATCGCTCGATCATCCAATCGGCGGCCCGCCGGATGGCTGTGCCGCGGAACGGGATCAGCTTCCACCGCTCGATTTGCTTCCACGTGGCATCGAGCTGGGTGAAGATTCTGTTCCAGTTGATCCGGCTGGGGGGGGTGTGGTCGTCGAGCTGTTCGCTGGGGGGCATCGCTGCCGGCAACGAGGCCGGTCCACGGAGAAACAATTCGTCGATCCGCCACTCGGGGGGTGTGTCGATTCGTGGTCGGTGGGCCCACAGCAGGCTCAGCGGAACGAAGATCGTCCGTGACCACGCCGACATCTCGTAGATGTTCAGCGGGCAGAACCGGGGCAGCAGCACCAGTTCGGGCGGAACGGCCGGGCATTGCCGGTAGTCGAGGATTCCCAGCAGTGCCAGGTAGTAGCGGGTAAAGCTGTTGATTCGCTCGGCACCGCCGGCTCCACGAATCGCCAGGCGTGCACGCGCCATCCAGGGGGCGTCGACGGCGTGACCGGCGATCTTCAGTGCCAGGTAGGCCTTGACCGAGGCGCTGATCTCCAGCGGTCCACCGGGGAACAGCGACCAGCCACCGCCGGGCTGTTGTTGAACCACCAGTTGCCGAGCGGTACGGCGGATGCGCTCACCGGTCCACCCGGGAGCCGAACCGTTGCTCTCCAGCCACGCCAGCAGCAGGATGTACTCCGACTGCAGGATCGAGTCTCCCTCGAGTTCACCCACCCAGTAGCCGTCGGGGTCCTGGCGGTCGAGCAGCCACTGCTGGGTGCGGGCAATCGCCGAACCGACCGCGTCGGTCGGCAGTGCCGCGGTGGAGTGTCGTCGGCCGGGTCGAGCCACGAAGCGAGACCGGTGCGGTTGTTGGCCTGCCATGGACGAAACCGAGAATTCGTTGAAGGACCCGGGGGAATCGGACCGAAGAATCCGAATGGACGGGAATGTAGAGGTCGTCTACATCCCCGACAAGTTCAATCGTGACGGCGGGCGGAGCCCGTTCGGTCGTGCAGGAATGGAGGCCGTGGGATGACAGGCTCGTTTTCAGATTGGGATGGGGGACCGCAATTCGAGTCGCGGCAGGTGGCCGGGACGACCTGGCCCAAGGCCGAGGTGGCTTGTCTGTCGACCCAGCAACTCGACGCGATGAGTGAGTGCGAATTGGTCGAGGTGATCCGCTCGGTTCATCAGCCGCACCGGAGATCCGACCTCAGGGGACCGCTCGGTGGCTTGTCCCGGAAACCACTTGTGCAGTTGGCTCAACAGGCCCGTCGCTACTGCCGCACGCAGGGCTACTAGTCCGGCGACGTTTCGGACTCTCGCCGACGGCGTCGTGGCTATCCGACCACCGGCTCGGGTGGAGTCGTGGTGCGGGCGACGACACGGAAGCCGAGGTCCTCGATCATCCGGTGGTCTTCTCCGGCGGGTTGACCCGGCGTGGTCAGATAATCGCTGACGAACAGCGAGTTGGCGGCGTAGAGTCCCAGTGGCTGCAGGCTCCGCAGATTCACTTCTCGGCCGCCGGCGATCCGGATCTCGGTGGACGGGTGTGCCAGCCGGAACAGTACCAGGACCTTGAGACAGAATCGCGGGTCGAGGTGGTCGGTGCCTTCCAATGGCGTCCCGTCGATCGGGTTGAGGAAGTTGACCGGGATCGATTCGATCCCCAGTTCCTGTAGTTCTCCGCAGACGGACACCACGTCGTGGAGTGTCTCACCCATGCCGACGATCAGCCCGCAGCAGAGTTCCAGGCCCTGGTCACGGCAGGCCTTCAGTGTGTCGAGCCGTTCCTGGTAGCTGTGTGTCGAGCAGATCTCGTCGTAGAACCCGCGGCTGGTGTTGAGGTTGTGGTTGATCCGGTCGACTCCGGCCTGCTTGAGCCGTCCGGCCTGTGCGGGCGTGAGCAGTCCCAGGCAGCAGCAGATGTGCAGCCCGGTGTCCTGCTTGATCCGGCGGACCGCTTCGGCGACGCCGTCGACATCAGCATCGCTGGGACCGCGTCCACTGGCGACAATGCAGTAGGTGCGGGCCCGGTTCTGGGCCGCTTCGCGGGCCCCGGCGACCAGCTCTTCGGGATTCTTCAACCGGTAACGGTCGATCGGGGCGTCCGAGACGGACGATTGTGAGCAGTAGCTGCAGTCTTCCGGGCAAAGTCCACTCCTGGCGTTTTCGAGGTAATACAGCTGGACGTCCATCCCGAAATGTTCGCGGCGGACCCGGAAGGCGGCGGCGAGCAGTTCGGGCAGACAGGTGTCGTCGGATTCGAGGATCGCCAGCCCCTCTTCGGGGGTCAGCCGGTGTCCATCGAGAACCCGTTCGGCGAGCTGGTTCCAGGTGAATGGGGGATCTGTCACGTGACGGGGCCTCTCAGCTGACGCCGCTTCGCCGACGATTGGTGGAATGGAACTCGAAGTCGCTCTCGCCGAGTACTCCGCCGAGTTCGGCCTGCAGCTCCTGAGAACACGCCACGCGGAGGTCATTGGGTGTCGACATGATATAGCGAACCGGTGTCGCTTCGTCATCCGCTCGTGTCGACTCGATGATGACCACGACCTCGACCCGCCCGGGATACCTGCCCAGGATCTCGCGAGTGCGGTTCATGTCGTCTCTGGAGTGGACACCTCGTCGGAACTTGATCGCCAGTTGCTTGGTGAACTGCCGCTCGGCTTCCTCTCTGGTCAGGACATTATGGACGACGATCGAGGGCTCCCGGCCTCGACGGTCGACCTTGCCCTGCAGGAACAGGCATGTCTCCGGTTCCATCTTCTCGCTCAGCCGATGGAAGTCTTCGGGCCAGATGATGCAGCGGACATTGCCGCCGGGGTCCTCGAAGTTGAAGTTGGCGAACCGGGTGTGCCCGTTGCGACTCGGTCGGCGAATCTGGGAGGTGCGGATCGAGGAGATCATCCCGCCCAGCAGCACTTCGGTGCCCTCGTCGAGGTTGGCGGCATCGATCACGTCGTGGGTGGCGTGTCGCGAAATGATGGTGGTGAATTGAGTGAGCGGGTGTGAGGTCAGGTAGAAGCCGAGGACTTCCTTCTCCATCGCCAGTTGCAGGTTCTGTGGCCACTCGGGCACGTCGGACAATTCGGCCTGCAGTTGCTCTTCCTGCCCGTTGTCTCCGAAGAGGGTTTTCTGGCCGCGGGACCGGTCGCGATGACGAGCGACGGCTGCCTGCACGGCCCGCTCGACCACTTGGGCGTGCTGGTTGCGGTGGGGGCCCAGGTCATCCAGCGCGCCGCTCTTGACCAGGATCTCGAGCACGTTCTTCGAAATCGCCTTCGGTTCGACTCGTTCGGTCAGGTCGAAGATGTCCCGGAACGGTCCACCCGATTCCCGTGCGGCCACGATCGCCGAGACGGCCGAGGCCCCCACACCCTTGATCGCGGCCATTCCGAACCGGATCGCGTTGTTCTCGACCTGAAACTCGACCCCCGAGCGGTTCACGCAGGGGGGGAACACCTCGAGTTGCATCCGACGGCAGTCGTCGACGTGTTCGGCGATCCGGTCGGTGTCCTCCATCTCGCATGAGAGCAATGCCGCCATGAACTCGACGGGGAAGTGAGCCTTGAAATATGCAGTCTGGTAGGCCACGGCGCCGTAGGCGGTCGAATGCGACTTGTTGAATCCGTATCCGGCGAACTTCTCGATCATCTCGAAGAGATCGATCGCCTGGGATTCGGTCATGTCGCGGGCGAGGGCACCCTCGACGAATTCCGAACGGAACCGCTGCATCACGTCGATCTGCTTCTTGCTGATCGCCTTGATGCAACGGTACGCGCTGGAGAGTTCGATGCCGCCGACGCGGTTGAGGATCCGCATCACCTGTTCCTGGTAGACCATCACCCCGTAGGTCTCCAGGAGCACCTCGTCGACGATCGGGTGCACCTTTGGCACCGGCTCGCGACCGTGCTTGACGTCGACGTAGGTCATCACCATCCCGCCCTCGAGAGGCCCGGGGCGGTAAAGGGCGCTGGTGGCGATGATATCGTTGAAGCTGTCGGGCTGGATCTTGGTCAACAGGTCGCGCATTCCAGCGCTTTCGAACTGGAAGATGCCCTTGGTTTCACCTCGCTGCAGCAACGCGTAGGTCGCAGCGTCGTCGAGCGGCAGTTCAATCGGGTTGATCTTGATGCCACGTGTCGCGTGGACGTTCTTGACGGCCTTGTCGAGGATGGTGAGGTTGCGGAGTCCGAGGAAGTCCATCTTCAACAGCCCGGCCTGCTCGACATCCTTGTCCCGCCACTGGGTGATCACGTCCTCCTTGCCGGTGATCCTCTGAAGCGGCACGTAGTTCTCGAGAGCCTCGTTGCTGATCACCACCCCGGCCGCGTGTGTGCCGGCGCTGCGGGCCAGGCCCTCGAGCCGTATCGCGATGTCGAGCAGCCGCTTGATCCGGGGATCGGAATTGTACTGCTCGTCGAGATCGGGGCTCTCGTCGAGAGCCTGCTCGATGGTGATGCCTAACGTGTCGGGCACCATCTTGGCGATCTCGTCGACCCGAGAAAGCGGCACGTCGAGGGCGCGGCCGACATCGCGGATGGCCGCCTTGGCCTTCAGCGTGCCGAAGGTCCCGATCTGGGCCACGTTCGCCTCACCGTATTTCTCCTTCGTGTAGTCGATCACCCGCTGACGCCGATCGCGACAGAAGTCGATGTCGATATCGGGCGGCTCGTTTCGGCTCGGATCCAGGAACCTCTCGAACAGCAGGTCAAACTTCAGCGGACAGACGTTGCTGAGTCCCAGCAGGTAGGCGACCAGCGATCCACAGGCCGACCCGCGGGCCTGGCAGGGGATATCCTCTGCCATCGCGAAGCGGACGAAGTCCCACACGATCAGGAAGTAGCTCGAGAAGCCCATCTCCTCGATGATCCGCAACTCGTTGTCGAGACGTTCGAGGATTTCGGGTGTGATCTGTTCCGGGTAACGCCAGTCGAGCCGTTCCTGACAGAGTTCCCTCAGGTACGTGGAGTCGCTTTTGCCCGCTGGTGAGTTGAACACCGGGAAGTGTCGCGTGGTGAGATCGAGGTCGATGTCGACCCCGTCGGCGATCTGCTGTGACAGGGCAACCGCCTCGTGGTGCTCGGGAAACGCCTCGTACATCTGATCGGGCGACTTGACGAAGAACTCGTTGCCCTCCATCTGCATTCTTCGTTCATCGGAGATGACCGTGCGGGTGTTGACGCACAGCAGCACGTCGTGTGCCTCAGCGTCGTCGCGGTCGAGGTAGTGTGAATCGTTGGTGGCGACCAGGG
This sequence comes from Planctomycetota bacterium, assembly GCA_963582065.1. Classification (GTDB taxonomy): domain Bacteria; phylum Planctomycetota; class Planctomycetia; order Planctomycetales; family Planctomycetaceae; genus UBA8437. The sequence continues at coordinate 40,716 of CAUZRQ010000002.1, forward strand.
GGATCCCGGCGCGTCGGGAGATGTCGACGGTTCCGATCAGGCATTCCTGCTGGATCCTCAAGCCGGCGTTCTGGATCTCGAGGTAGAGGTGTTCGCCGAAGATCTTCTGGTACCAACTGACCAGTTCAGCCGCTTCTTCGTCGCGTCCGGCGAGGATGTGGTGGGAGAGTTCACTGGAGGCACAGCCGGAGAGGCAGATCAGTCCCTCGCTGTGGGCCTCGAGGACCTCCTTGTCGATCCGCGGCTTGTAGTAGAAGCCCTCCAGGTAGGCCAATGAGGCCAGTGCCATCAGGTTCTGGAAACCGGTGCGGTTGCGGGCCAACAAGGTCAGGTGGTAGGAGGCCTCCTTGTTCTTCGAAGGCGTGCGGTCGGAGCGGTGTCCCGGCGCGACGTAGGCCTCGTAGCCGAGCACCGGGTTGATGTCCTGATTGCGGCACTCGTTGTAGAACTGCAAGGCGCCGAAGAGGTTGCCGTGGTCGGTCAGGGCCAGCGAGTTCATCCCGTCGGCCTTGACCTTGGCCACCAGGTTCGGGATGCGGTTGGCGCCATCGAGCAGGCTGTAGTGCGAGTGGCAGTGCAGGTGCGCGAAGGGGCGAGAGTCGGACATCGTCACTCCTTTAACGGTCCCCCCGATACGGCGGTCCCCGTCGGGTCACGCTAGTTCGTGGCCGTGCGGGGGCGGTGATTGTAACACGCCAAGTGCCGGCCCGTCACCGAATCGGCACGCGAGGCGAGTTCGGTCGGCGAGCCGATCGCGACCAGTCGTCCCCCGTCGGGCCCGCCGCCGGGACCCAGTTCGATCACGTGGTCGGCCCGAGCGATCAGTCCGAGGTGATGTTCGATGACCAGCACCGTGTGGCCGACGGAGATCAGCGTGTCCAGGCATCCGAGCAACGTCTCGACGTCGGCGGGGTGCAGGCCGGTGGTGGGTTCGTCGAGCAGGAACAGCGTGCGGCGGGTGGCACCGGCCGAGAGAAACGACGCCAGCTTCAGCCTCTGCGACTCGCCCCCCGAGAGGGTCGTGGTGGGTTGGCCGAGCGGGAGGTAGTCGAGGCCGACATCGCGGAGCGGCTGCAGACGTCGTCGGACGCCGTGTTCGCCTCGAAAGTAGCCGAACGCCTCGTCGACGGTCATCTCGAGCACGTCGGCAATCGAGCGGCCGCGGTGGGTCACCTCGAGCACCTCGCGGCCGAATCGGCGTCCTCCACACTCGGGGCAGGTTGTACGGATGTCGGCCAGGAACTGCATGTCGACCTCGATCTCGCCGGTCCCCCCGCACATCTCGCAACGACCGCCTCCGGCCGTGTTGAAGCTGAACTGTCGGGCCGTGTAGCCCCGTCTCTTTGACTCGGCCGTCCCCGCGAACAGGCGGCGAATATCGTCGAATGCCTTGAGGTAGGTGGCGGGTATCGACCGGGCCGAGCGTCCGATGGGAGATGCATCGACCAACAGGACCTGTTCGATCGCTTCGTGCCCCTCGATCGATTCCCAGCATTCGATACCGAGCAGGTCGGCGGGGATCGGCTGGTCGAGTGCCCGGCAGAGAGCCGGATGAAGCGTCTCTTCAATCAGGCTGCTCTTGCCGCTGCCACTGGCCCCGACGACGACGATCAGTTTTCCGAGAGGGAACGACACGTCGAGCCCTGCCAGGTTGTGTCGTGTGGCTCCCCTGAGCGTGATCGTGTCCGATCCCGAGTGTGTCGTTCCGGAAGCCGGCTCGGAATCGCCGGGCGATTCGGGGAGCCGTCCACAGAGGTAGCCGCCGGTCAGGGAGTCAATGCAGGCGGCCAGGTCATCGGGGGGGCCTTGAAAGACCAGCCGCCCACCGGCTCGCCCGGCTCCCGGACCGATGTCTACGATCTGGTCGGCCGCGGTGACGACCGACGTGTCGTGCTCGACCATCACCACGCTGTTGCCCCGCTCGACGAGTTCGACGATCACCTCCAGCATCCGCTCGACATCGTCGGCGTGCAGGCCCGCCGTGGGTTCGTCGAGCACGTAGAGCGTGTTGACCAGGTCCGACCCCAGCGCTTGAGTCAACAGCACCCGGCGGGCTTCTCCGCTGGACAGCGTGCGAAGGGGGCGGTCGAGAGTCAGGTAGTCGAGACCGGTCCGATGGAGGCAGTCGAGGCGGGAGAGCAGCGGATCGAGGACAGTGTGGCGAAGGTCTTCGGGGAGGTCCTCCGGGTGGTCCCGGAAGGCCGCCATCGCCTCCCGCAGGCGGACGACCGGCACTGCCGAGATGCGGTCGATCGTGGAGATGTCCGAGGAAAGGGCCTCCGAGACCGGCAGATGCACCGCCAGCGCGTCGGGCTGCAGGCGGGCCCCGCCACAGGCGGTGCAGGTGTCGTAGGCTCGCCAACGGTTGAGGAAGACCCGGACCGAGAGCTTGTAACGGTGTCGTTGAAGCCAATCGAAGAACCCATCGAGCCCCCCGAAGTCCCGTTCGGGTACGCCGTGAGTGATCAGTTCGAGATGTTCGGGCGACAGGTCCGAGAACGGCACGTCGACGGGGATGCCGTAGTCAGCAGCCAGGGCGATCAATTCGTCGAGTTCGTGGGAGTAGGCCGGGGTGGTCCAGGCCGCGATGGCCCCCTCGCGGAGGCTCAGTCGGGGGTCGGGGACGAGCTTGGCGAACGAGATGACCGGGACACTGCCGAAGCCGCGGCAGGTGGGGCAGGCCCCGAGCGGACTGTGGAAACTGAACAGCCGTGGCTCGGGCCTGGCGAATCGTTGTCGGCACCCGCTGCAGGCGGTGCCGGTCGACCAGTCCGTGACGCTCCAGAGCCCTCCATCCACGATGACCTGTCGACCCGGGGGGACGGCGTCCGAATCGGCCAGCAGCACCTGGCAGTGGCCATCGCCGCAGCCGACCGCCTGCTCAATGCTCTCCTCGATTCGGCTTCGATCGGTGCCGCCGGTGGTGAGTCGATCGAGGATGACCCAGGCGGTTTCGAGTCGGTCATCGTCGACGTCGTCCAGGTCGACGACGGTGCGGACCTGGTCGTCGCCATCGACGATCGCCAGGCGACGGAACCCGTCCTCGGCCAGTCGAGGTCGCTGCTGGTCCTTGTCGGGCTCGTAGGCGGCCACTTCGAACGCGATTTGAAACTTCAGGCCGTCGGGGAGGTCCAGGAGAGTCTGGGCGATCGAGTGGGCCGTAGACGATTCAACGGGGATTTCGCACGCGGGACAGATGATGGTGCCGACACGGGCAAACAGCAGGGTCAGCAGGTCGTGGATCTCCGTCGTCGTGCCCACTGTCTCGCGGGCACCAGCCCGGCTGGTGCCCTGGCGGATCGCGATCGTCGGTGGCACGGACTCGATGCGGTCGGCGTCGGGCCGGTCGAGTCGTTCGAGCAGTCCGCGGGCCGACGGCGAGAGTGTCTCGATGTAGCGTCGCCGGCCCTCCACCGCCAGGGTCTCGAATACCAGGCTGCTCTTGCCGCTGCCACTGATGCCGGTGACGACGACCAGTCGATTGAGGGGGATCTCGAGCGAGAGGTCCTGGAGATTGTGGACCCGAACCCCTTCGAGCACGATCGACTCACGAACGGAAGCGGCGGTCATCCCGAGCAGGATACCGGCTGGAACGCGACGTGCCAGTCCACCCGCGGCTAGGCCGCGTCGTTGTAGAAGTCGATGCGGTTTTGCGGCTGGAAGGAAACCGTGTCGGCAGCGGTCTCATACAAGCGGTACCGCATCACGTAGGCGTCCTCGGTCGTGTCGTCGTAGTGCGTCCTCAGCACGCGGACGGCCCGAAAGTCCTGGGCCTTGAAGAACAACTGGGCTTCGAGATTCGATTCTCTGACCTCGAGCAGGATCTCCTGTCGGCGTTGTTGCGAGAGCTTGTCGATGAGCTTGGCTACCATCTGCAGGCCGACGCCCAGGCGGCGAAAGTCGACGCTGGCGGCGAAGTTGAGCAGTTGCAGTCGTGCCTTGTGCAGCTCGTAGATCATGAATCCCACGATCTGCTGGTTGTGCTCGGCAACCATGCCGATGCAGTTCCGCTGGCGAAGATGCCCGAGGAAGCCCTCCTCGGTCCAGGGCTGCTCAAAACTTGCCCGTTCGATCGCCAGCACCTCGGGCATGTCCCGACGGATCAGCCAACGGATCTGTACCTTGAGTCCGGCCGACAGGTCACCGTCCGCATCGGGCTGATGAGGGGGTTGGTCAGACGGATGTCTTGACGACGATCTGGGCGAATGTCCCCAGCTCACGACGGCCTCCTTGCCGCTCGCTTCCGAAACTACTCGAGTGACTGAAATCTCACCCGACTGGCGAGGGCAGGAAAACTATCACAACAGGGTGATCGAGGTCGAGACCTTTTCTGTGGGGTCGGCGACGATTTGGGGATGATCGGGCGGTGAGTGACGTGTGGCCCGTTGTCGGCTGGGACGACGACCGCTAGGATGCCCGCGTCGTTCATCCGGTCACAACGGGTCACGCCAACCATGCCCCGCTTCGCGCCAACTGCCGTGGTGATTGTCGGGCTTGCGGTGGCGGCGTTCGCTGCACCGCCGGGCGAATCGACCGGTGTGGCCGACGACTCCCATGCCGCCGTGCCAGGCGAGCCGCTGATCGATCCCGAAGTGTTTCGACCGGTGCTGGTTCCCGAGGGCAGCCTGATTTCTCGGGGGATCAGGGTCGGAGAGTCCGAGGCCTATTACCGGGTGCTGGATCACGCTCGCCGGGTGGATCCGGTGACGCTTCGCCGGGCGGCCGAGAGGTTCCTGAGGTCGCGGCAGATGATGTCCAAGAGTGCCGCGATCCGGAGCCTTCCGGTGGAGAAGTTTCCGGTTTTCGTCGACCTGTACGAGAACGTCCGGCGGCCGAAGGTCTACCTCGGAAAACCGATAACACTGCGGGGGCACTTGAGGAAACTGGTGGAGATGCCCGCCGGCGAAAATCCTCACGGCATCGAGACGCTCTACGAGGCATGGCTGTTCACTTCCGACAGCCAGCAGCACCCCACCGTTCTGGTCATGACCTCGGTTCCCGAAGGACTGCTCGAGGAGGTTCGGCGACTCAAGGCGGCCAACCGGCCGGTGCTGGTCAACGGTGTCTCCGGCAGCGGTTTCTTCTTCAAGATGTACGGGTACCCGGCCGCTGACGCTTACCGGTTTGCTCCGCTTGTGCTCGGTGGTCAACTCGAGTGGTCCCCGCTCCGTACCGGGAATATCGACCGGTCGCTGCCCGTGTTGCTGGCGGCAGGGCTGTTCGTGTTCGGGCTTCCGATCGGATGGTTCGTCTGGAAAAATCGAAGCGAAGACAGGCAGAAACGGATGCAGCGGGTTCCCGAGACGCCCGAGTCGTTCGCATGGGTGGTCGACGATGGAGAGAAACCGGTCGCGGGGGGTGGGGAACCGGACGAGATGACAGAGGAGATCTAGACGTGGAGACGCTGTTTGGACCGCTCGATCGCCCCGTCCGGCTGGCGGTCTTTCTTTCCGGAGGCGGCCGGACGCTGGTCAATCTGTTCGAGTCGATCGGGCGCGGTGAACTCGATGCCGAGGTCGTGGTGGTGGTCTCGGATCGTGAGGGCGCGGGGGGGATCGACAGGGCCGTGGAAGCCGGAGCGGATTCGCACGTGTTGCCGCGACGGGCATTCGAATCGGCAGCGGCCTGGAGCGACGCCGCGTTTGCGGTGTGTCGCGAGGCCGGGGCGGACCTGGTCGTGCTCGCCGGGTTCCTGTCGTTGGTGGTCGTGCCCGACGATCATCACCTGAGAGTGATGAACATCCACCCGTCGCTGATCCCGGCGTTTTGCGGACACGGATTCTACGGACAGCATGTCCACCAGGCAGTGATCAAGCGGGGCGCGCGAGTTAGCGGATGCACGGTGCACTTCGCCGACAACGAATACGACCACGGCCCGATCGTGTTGCAGAAAGTGGTCCCTGTCCAGAATGACGACTCGGCCGACGACTTGGCGGCACGGGTTTTCGCAGCCGAATGCGAGGCGTACCCCGAGGCGATCCGCTTGTTCGCCGCCGGCAGGTTGCGAATCGCCGACGGTCGACTGCAGGTCGACTGATCCCCCCGATGTCATGGCAGACAATCCGAGCTCCAGAGCAGCCTGTGTGCGCGGTTGGAAATGACGTAAAGTGACAGAAAATGATTGAAAATGATGGCCCATAGTGTCAATATGGATAAAAAGGAGTCACGCTCGCGAATTGAGGGCGAGAAATGCTGGTTGATCAACGGCGCAGTCAGATCCTTGAAATCATTGAAATGAAAGGGTTTTCTGCGCTACAGGACTTGGTGGCCGAGGTGGGTGTCAGCGAATCCACGATACGACGTGACTTGGATAGTCTTGATAGAAATGGCCAGATTAGGAGGACACGAGGGGGAGCCGCCTACGTTGGCGAATCGTTGACGGATTTCGACGACCGTCGTCACAAGGCACGACCCCAAAAGCAGCTCGTGGCTCGGGCCGTGGCCGAGTTGATCGGTCCGGGTGAGACGGTGCTGCTGGACGGGGGGACAACGACGTTGGAGGTGGCCAAGCAATTGCAGGGCAAGTCGCTGCAGGTGGTCACCAACTCGTTGCCGATCGTCAACGTGCTGCTCAACCAGCCCAAGATCGAGCTGATCCAGATCGGCGGATTCGTCTATCCCAAGACGGGAGTCGCACTGGGGACGCTGGCCGTCGAGGCGATTGGGCGGGTTCATGCTCGGAGACTGATCATGAGCGTGGGGGGAATCACCGAGCGGGGTTTGTTCAACAGCAATGCACTGCTGGTCGAGACCGAGCGGGCGATGATGGCCTCGGCCGAGGAGGTGATCGTGGTCACCGACAGTGGAAAGCTCGGACACGCGGCCCTGGCCCGGCTATGTCCGCTCGAAGAGGTCGACCACCTGGTCGTCGACGGGGGGATCACTCACGAGTGGCGAGACAAGATCGAGTCGGTCGGCGTGGCGCTGACAGTTGTTGAGCCGGACGAGGACGAGGACGAGGACGAGGACGCCGTACCGGAAGTGGCGGAACAGACCGGATGAAGACCATGACACAGATTCCAACCGAACTGGGACGTATCGAGATCGAGCAGTTGGTGCGGGAGGTGCTGCACCGGCAGGGCGGTCCGGCAGCAGCTCGCACGCCGGCGGCCTCCGCCGACGGGGCCCCCAATCCACTGATCGTCAACGTCTCGGCCCGCCACGTGCATCTCTCGCAGGAACACCTCGAGGTACTTTTCGGACCCGGTTCCGAGCTGGAGGTCGACCGCGAGTTGTACCAGGGGGGGTACTTCGCCGCCCGCCAGACGGTGTCGGTGGTCGGTCCCCGTCGGCGGATGCTTCCCAGTGTCCGGGTGCTGGGCCCCTGCCGAGGAGCCACCCAAGTGGAACTCTCGTTTACCGACGGGATCTTCCTGGGCCTGGACCTTCCGGTGCGGATCAGTGGCGACCATCACGACACGCCGGGCTGCCTGCTGGTCGGACCGGCCGGCGTGGTCGAACTGGAGTCGGGACTGATCCGGGCGATGCGGCATGTGCACATGGGGCCTGCCGATCTGGCTCACTACGACGTCGAGGCCGGCGAGTCGATGCAGTTGCGGATCGAGTCGGCCGGCTGCACGACGGTGCTGGAAGACATGGTGGTGCGGGTCGGTGATGACATCCGGTTGGAAGTCCACATCGACACCGACGAGGGAAACGCGGTGAACCTGGCGATGGCCGGGAAGGTGGAGCTGCAGAAATCCAATTCGTGTGCCTGCCACAGGTGAGACGCGATCCGAGCCGGCAGGCGAGACAGACATCCGAAGAGACGGGCGGCGGTGTCGCCGTTCGGTCCACATCCTGAGAAGAGAAGTAGGAGAGTTGAGCGATGGCCAAGAAAATGGAAGCGTTGGGAATGATCGAAACCAGGGGACTGGTGGGCCTGATCGAAGCGTGCGACGCGATGCTCAAGGCGGCCAACGTCGAGATGAGCGGCTGGCGGCAGGTCGGTGGTGGCCTGGTGACCGGTTTCGTCGTCGGCGACGTGGCGGCGGTCAAGGCGGCCGTTGATGCCGGTGCCAGCGCCGCGAGCAAGGTCGGTGAGGTGGTCAGCGTGCAGGTGATTCCCCGCCCGCACGAGGAACTCAACTCGATACTGCCCTCCGGCGAATAGTTCCCGAATCGGTGGTTCGGGCAACCCGATGGTCGACGGCAACCGGCCGTGACGGTCAACGGGACGAATCCGGACATCGCCGGGAAGCCCACAAGTGCCCCCCCGAGGGGCCTTTCGGAGAGATGCTCTCATGAGTACTGAATCGATTGGAATGGTAGAGACTCGCGGCGTGGTGGCTCACATAGAAGCCACCGATGCGATGGTCAAGGCGGCCAACGTCACGGTGGCCGCCTGCGTTACGCTCGGTGGCGGTTGGGTCACCTCGATTGTCACCGGTGACACCGGCAGCGTGCGTGCGGCAGTGGATGCAGGATCGCAGGCGGCCTCGGCCGTCGGTGAACTCGTCTCCGCCCACGTGATCTCGCGGCCCACCGACGGGCTCGTCGAGTTTTTTGTTTCCTGAACCGTGTCTCGAGACGGGAGGTTCGAAGGATCGAACCATGAAAGTACTTGTCGCCAACCTCGGGTCGACCAGCTTCAAGTTCCGGCTGTACGACCTCGACGGTGAACACCAGCTCGCCCGCGGTGCGATTGATCGCATCGGCGGGGACGGCAGTGTCGTGTCGATCGAGATCGGGGAGCAGGTGGTCGAGTCGACGGCGTCGATTCCCGATCACGCCGTCGCGGTGAGCATTTGCCTGGACGCGCTGACGCACCCCGACACGGGATGCCTGGGCAGTGTCGAGGAGGTGGCCGCCATCGGGTTCAAGGCGGTCTTCGCCGCCGAACTCTCCGGAGTGCGGTTCGTCGACGAGGTCCTGCTGGAGCGGATGGAATCCCTGGCCGACGTGGCGCCGGCACACAACCCGCCCTACGTCGAGGCGATGCGTCAACTGACGACCGCCTTTCCGGGAATCCCACTGGTTGCGGCTCTGGAGACGGGATTTCACGAGACCATCTCGGACGCACAGCGGGCCTACGCTGTCCCGGCCGAGTGGCAGGAACTGGGGGTCAGGAGGTGGGGGTACCATGGGGCCAGCCACCGCTACATCGCCACCCGGATGGCCGAATTGACCGGTCGAGACGACCTGAAGGTCGTCTCGTGTCACCTCGGCGGCAGTAGTTCTCTGGCGGCGATCGACGGAGGCGTTTCACGGGCGGCGAGTATGGGAATGAGTCCGCAGAGCGGATTGCCCCACAACAACCGGGTCGGCGACTTCGATCCGTTCGCGTTGCCGGTCCTGATGCGGGCCACCGGCAAGGGGCTCGAGGAACTCCTCGACGACCTGGCATCCCGCAGCGGACTCCTGGGCCTCAGCGGTCTCAGCGGCGATCTCCGGGATCTCGAGCAGGCCGCCAACGATGGCCACGCCGGAGCCGCTCTGGCGCTGGAGCATTTCGTCCTGGCGATCCGGGGTTACCTGGCGTCGCAGATGGCGGTGCTGGGCGGAGCCGACGCGGTCGTGTTCACAGGTGGGATCGGAGAAAACAGCGTCCGCATCCGCGCGGAGGTCTGTCGCGGCATGGACTGGTGCGGGTTGGTGATCGACGAGGAAGCCAATGCGGGGGCCGTGGGCGAGGCGGAGATCACCGGTGCAGCGAGTCATACGGCGACCTGGGTGGTGCCGACCAACGAGGAACTGATCGTGGCTCGGCAGGCGGCCGAGTTGGTGAGTGGCGGAGCCTGAAACCGGGAAATGGAGAGGAGACCGACGGCGATGTTCATGGCACGAATCACCGGCAGTATCGTCTCGAGCCAAAAGGTCGAGTCGATGGTCGGACAGAAGTTGCTGATCGTCGAGCCGTTGCGGGTCGACGAGAAGACTCGAGCGAAACTCAGTTCCACCGGTCGCACCTTCATCGTCGTCGACACGGTCGGAGCCGGCGAGGGCGAAGTTGTGTTGTGCGTCCAGGGATCCAGTGCCCGGTTCACGGAACAGACCGAGAAGCTCCCGATTGACGCCGCGATCGTCGGCATCGTTGACCAGGTCCAAGTTGGAGATCACCGCGTGCGGCTGCCCAGTTGAGCCGCGGACCGCGAAACCGAGATTTGATAACCAGATTTTAAATAGTCAGCTAACTGTAGAGAAACAGAAGAGGTCTCTTGATGATCCAAGCTAATCAACAGGTTGTTCGTACGGTGGTGGAAGAGGTCCTGTCCCAACTGGGGAGTCGAGGATCGGCCACGACCGAAGTTGCATCGTCGGCCGACGGAGACTGGGGCGTGTTCTCGAAGGTGGATGACGCCGTCGACGCCGCCTCGAGGGCGTTCCAGCAACTCCAGCAGAAGCAAGTCGAGGACCGGGCGAGGGCGATCGCCTGCGTGGTGCAGATCTGTACCACGCAGTGTGACGAGTTGGGCCGTGCCGAACTTGACGAGACCCGTATCGGGCGGCTCGATCACAAGATCGAGAAGCTGCAGATCATCAAGCTGGTTCCCGGCACGGAGTTCCTCCGCTGCGACGCGGTCTCGGGCGACCGCGGCCTGACCGTGACCGAGTACGCTCCGTTCGGCGTGATCGGCGTCATCACTCCGGTCACCCATTCGCTGCCGACCTTGGCCGGCAACGTGATCAGCATGGTTGCCTCGGGCAACACGCTGGTCGTCAATCCCCACCCGTCGGGCGCGAGGATTGCCTGCGAGGGCGTGCGGCGGTTCAACCGGGCGATCAAGGACGCGATCGGGATCGAGAACCTGGTGACGATCGTCAGTGAACCGACGCTCGAGACGGCCAACGCGATCTTCGAACACCGCGGCGTGCGTCTGCTGGTGGTCACCGGCGGTCCGGGGGTCGCGCGGGCGGCGTTGGCCAGCCGCAAGCGGGCCATCGTGGCCGGTCCGGGGAATCCCCCGGTCGTCGTCGACCAGACCGCCGACCTGGACAATGCCGCCGCCTCGATCGTCAAGGGAGCTGCCTACGACAACAACCTGTTGTGTATCGGCGAGAAGGAGGTCTTCGCGGTCGAGTCGATCTTCGATCCGCTGATGGAGGCCGTTTCGAGCAACGGTGGCTTCCGCCTTTCGACCGATCAGATGGACCAACTGGCCCAGCTGGCCTTCTCGCCGCCGGCCGAAGCCGGCGGCCACCATGTGCTGAACCGCGACCTGGTCGGCGTCGACGCCGAGGTGCTGGCCGAGAAGATCGGGGTCAAGGTTCCCGTCGGCACGCAGATCCTCTACGGGGAGACCGGCACGGACAGCCCGTTTGTTCCCGAGGAGCAGATGATGCCCTGCGTTCCGTTTGTCCGCTGCCGGGACGCAGCCGAGGGGATCGAGTTGTCCCTGGAAGCCGAGCACGGGTTTGGACACACCAGCCTGATTCACTCGCGGGACATTCGCACGATGACCGAGATGGCCCGGGCGATGAACACGACGCTGTTTGTCAAGAACGGCCCCTCCATGGCCGGGTTGGGACTCGGCGGTGAAGGCTATCTTTCCTACAGCATCGCCACTCCGACCGGCGAAGGTGTGACCAATCCCCTGACTTTCACGCGTCAACGTCGGTGCGCGATGGTCGACGACCTGAGGATCATCTGATGCGTTGGGGCAAGGTCATCGGTCGGACCACGGCCACCGTCAAGCACGCGTCTCTCGAGGCTCAACGCCTGATTCTCGTGCAGCCGCTCGATGCCCGGTCTGCCTCAGACGGGGACCCGATGGTGGTCATCGACGCGGTGGGCAGCCGACAGGGAGACCGGGTGCTGATGACCAGCGACGGCCGCTCGGTCCGGCAATTGCTCGAAGACGACACGGCACCGGCCCGCTGGGCCATCATCGGAATCATCAACGACTGACACGTTTTCAGAAATTCTCGTCCCGCTGTTTCATGGAATCCCCGGCGAATGACTCCCGACCCGAATCTCGTTGAACAGATCGTCGCTGCCGTCGAGCGTCGGTTGCAGACCGAAGCTCCGGAGTCAGCAGGTCCGCTGGTCGCGGACGAGAACGAGATCGTCTGCCACGAGTCGATTGTCACCGGGGAACTGCTCACCGAACAGATCACGTGCGATGTCCGTCAACTCCGGATCGCCGTCGGTTCGATTCTGACTCCCACGGCCCGTGAGGTCGTCGCACGTCACGAGTTGACCGTCACGGTCGACGCCACCTCGCCAGCTCCGGGGGATTTGCCGCAGGCCCCGGCGGGTTGGAGATTGCTGCTGGCCGATCCGGACGTGCGGGAACTGACCGGGTACGTGTCCGAGCGGTCCGGGGGAACCGATGAGGCCGTCTCGCGTTCGGGCGAGTGGTTGTCGGGCGACACTTCGACCGGTGTCGTGGTGCTCTCGACCGACCCCCATCGCCTGGCCTGCCTGGCCAACCGTCGCCCGGAGGTGCGGGCGGCGGTCGTGGGTGACGTCGAGGAGACATCACGGGTGCTGGGTCGACTGGGAGCCAACCTGGTGGTCGCCTGTCCGCTGGCCGCCGGATCCTGGCAGTCGCGGCAGATCGTGGAGACCTGCCTGGCTGCGGCTCCGCCGGTGCCGCCGGCCGACTGGCCGACGGGGACATCGTGAACGGGAATCCCATGACCTTCACCGAACGTTTCAACCGGAGTACCGACTGATGAGGGTCGCCGAGGTGATAGGCAACGTGACTTTGTCGACGTGTCATTCGAGCCTGGTGGGAGCCACCTGGCTGGTCGCCGTGCCGCTTTCCGCGTCCGGTCTCACCGGCAAACGAAGTGGTCGTGGCGAACCGCTGGTGCTGCTGGACGAGCAGGGAGCCGGTCACGGAGCCAGGATTGCCGTCTCGGAGGGGCCGGAGGCGTCGAATCCGTTCCGGCCCGAACTCAAACCGATCGATGCCTACAACGCCGCCATCCTGGACAGCGTTGAAATCGGATAGGCATCAGCAACACAGATACGACCGACCGAAGAACAAGCAACCTATGGAAGGACACGAAAATCGATGAGCGACACACAATGGAGCCGAGGGATACACGATCGATCCTTGAAAGAGGAGATCTGTGAGATCGGGCGGCGGGTCTACGACAAGGGCTTCGCCGCGGCCAATGACGGAAACATCTCGATCCGCGTCGGCGAGAACGAGGTGCTTTGCTCGCCGACGATGATCTGCAAGGGGTTCATGGAACCCGAGGACATCTGTGCGGTTGACATGGAGGGCAACCAGATCGCCGGACGCCGCAAGCGGACCAGCGAGGTGCTTTTGCACCTGACGATCATGAAGCATCGTCCCGACGTGACGGCCGTCGTGCACTGCCATCCACCTCATGCCACCGCATTCGCCGTCGCCGGCGAGCCGATTCCCCAGTGCGTGTTGCCCGAGGTGGAGGTGTTCATGGGCGAGGTGCCGCTGGCTCCTTACGAGACACCCGGTGGTCAGGACTTCGCCGATACGGTGATTCCGTTCCTGAAGGGGTCCAACACGATCATTCTGGCCAGCCACGGGACGGTCAGCTTCGGCAAGGACCTGGTCGACGCTTACTGGAAGACCGAGATCCTGGACGCGTACTGCCGGATCCTGCTGTTGGCCAAGCAACTGGGCAACGTGAACTACTTCGACGAGCGTCAGACCCGGGAATTGCTCGACCTGAAGCAGCGACTCGGCTTCGACGATCCACGATTCCACAACGACGACTGCGACCTGTGCGGCAACACCGCCTTCATCGACGGTTACGGTGGGGAGCCTCTGGCCCAGCAGGCCTTCTCACCGGCTCCGACGTTCCCCGGTTACCTGCAGGCTCCGGCGACCGCCGAGGCGGCCGGGACGGGTGGAGAAGCCCAGGAGCCGGCTGATGAACTCGTCTCTGCCATCACCGACCAGGTGATGGCGGCCCTGTCGCAGTAATCCTCGACGCCCCCGGTCCCATTCGAAGACGAGCTCGGAGATCAATTCGAGATGACCACCCCCCGCTCCAAATCACTTGACCGCAAGCTGGCCGCGATCCAGGCCGACCCGTCGGGCAGCCGCGAGTTCATCCTGGCCGATGCCAAGGATGCCGACATGGCCTTCGGCGTCGGTGCACCGGGAAAATCGCCGGAACGCCACGACAGCGAACTGGGGTTCCGGTCGCTGGTCGACTACCGCGACCAGATGCAGCAGATCGTCGAGGCGGGGCTGGTCGACATCATGCTGATGTCGGCTTCGACCAACGAGGAGTTGACGATTCGTCGTCGGCTGTTCGACGATTCGGAGGTGACCCCGGCGGTACGGGCCAACGACACCACCGACATCCACGTCGTTCGTGGAGGCCGGATTCACGAGACCGCTTCGAAGCCGTTTCGCTCGGCTTCGATCGACCATATCCAGTGTGGCCATCTCGACTGCCAGATCGAAGAACGCACCGCCGGCGCCGACCTCGGACTCTACTCGGTCACCTTCGCCAACAACCGCGACGACGACCTGGAGACGATCGAGGCCTACCGGTCTTTTCGGGACGAGGCCGAGCGGAAGGGGTTCCGGCATTTCCTGGAAGTCTTCGATCCCAACCTGGCCGACTGCGTGGCGTCGGATCTGTTGCCGGGGTTCATCAACGACCTGATCGTCCGCACGCTGGCCGGCGTCACCAGTTCCGCCCGCCCGTTGTTCCTGAAGATGGTCTACCACGGCCCGCAGGCGACCGAGGAACTGGTCAACTACGACCCGAGCCTGGTGATCGGCATCCTCGGCGGCTCGGCCGGCACCACGCGAGATGCCTTCCAGCTGATTCACGAGGCACAGAAGTACGGGGCCCGGGTGGCGTTGTTCGGCCGCAAGATCAACAACGCCGAAAACCAGCTGGCGTTCGTGCGGTTCCTGAGGCTGATCGTCGACGGGGAACTGGACCCGGTCGAGGCGGTGCGGGCTTATCACGCCGTGCTCGAAAAGCTGGGGATTGCCCCTCGACGTTCGCTCGAGGACGACCTGGTGCTCGAGACCGGGGTGATGAGTTACGGGGGCAGCGAGACGACGATCAGCCTGCCGCCGCCGGCGGTCGAGGTGGCCGCGGCGGATCCGGCTGACGAAACGCCGTCGACGGAGGCTCCGCCGGATTTCGCGGCAATGACAGCCGACGAGCGGTTGGCGTATCATCGCAGGCGGCTGGACAGCCTGCTGGGGGCCTAGTGTCCCGGATCGACGTGTTTGCGTCTCGAGACCGCTGCCGATGACCGATGATTGGGATGACGGATCCGAATGGGACGAGGGGGATGAAGACGACCTCGGCCGGTCCGAGACCGTCACGTGTCCCTCGTGCGGTGCCGACGTCTACGAGGACGCCGAACAGTGTCCGTCCTGTGGAGAGTGGATCACGTCGTTTCGTTCCCCCTGGCAGGGGCGATCGACGTGGTGGATCGTCCTCGGCGTTCTGGGAGTCGCCGCGACGATCCTGGCGTTGGCGGGCCTGGTCTGAGATCGGCGGTCTAGGCGGCCGCCGAGGACGGCGAGTTGGCCAACGGGAACCGAAGAGTGAAGCGGGTGCCACGGTCGACGGCGCTCTCGACCCGGATCCGTCCCTGGTGCGCCTCGATGATCTCGCGGCACAGCGACAGGCCCAGGCCGGTGCCGCCCTGGCCCTGGCTGTCGGCGGTCTTGGTCGAGAAGAACGGGTCGAAGATACGACCGAGCGTTTCGGGCGGCATCCCGCTGCCGGTGTCGGCCACCATGATCTCGGCCATCTGTTCATTGGCGTGTTGGCCCACGGTGATCGTCAACTGGCCACCCTCGTCCATCGCCTGCCGGGCGTTGATGACCAGGTTCAACAGCACCTGCTGCACCTGGCTGGTGTTGATCGCCGCGAAGACACCCTCCTCGAGCCGGGTCTCGAGACCCACGCGGTGTTTCTGGAGGTCCTTCTCGACGAGCACCAGCAGGTCGGTCACCAGTTCGCTCAGGTCGATCGGTTCCTGGTGGTCGCCGCTGTTGCGGGCGTAGGAGAGCATGCCGGTGGTGATCTTCGCGGCGCGTTGTCCGGCCGCCAGGATCTTGGTGAAGGCCTTCTCCCGGGTCTCCTCGTCGGTGTTCCTCAGCCCCATCTTCGCGTAGTTGATCACCGTGGTGAGGATGTTGTTGAATTCGTGTGTCGTCGACGAGGCGATTGCGCCGATGGTGCTCATCTTCTGCGCCTGCCGGAGTTGTTCCTCGAGGCTTTCCAGGCGTTGCTGGAGGGCCGCGGGTGAGTTGTCCGAGGTCATCGCGAGATGTCCTTGCGGGAGAGCGGGACGGGTGGGTGGCAGCAGCGCGGCCACACCTTTCCCGTATCGGCCTCCATCCCCGAACGACTCCATCCACAACAACCTCCGATCGTGCTGTAGTGGCGACGCGAACTGTACCCGTCGGGCAGTCTGGGTAAGCCCGTCGAAACGGTTGCGGTGTCCTGCCGCGGGGACCGGCGATGGGCTAAACTGGCCGGGAGGCAGGGAGATTTTCCGTTGCGTGGGCGGTGTCCCGGGCGGACGGTCCTTACAGGAGGGTGTGATCGGTGATTGCCGTCGAGCAGCTCAACGTGACGGTCGGCGACTTCTCGCTAAAGGACGTGTCGTTCTCACTCGAGGTCGGTGAGTACGGGATCCTGATGGGGCGAACCGGCAGCGGCAAGACGACCCTGCTCGAATCTCTGTGTGGTCTGAAACCGGTCGTCTCGGGACGGATCATCATCGATGGACGGGATGTCACGCGTCTGAAACCCGGGGCTCGCGGGATCGGGTTTGTGCCCCAGGAGGGAGCCCTGTTCCAGTCCATGGTGGTCCGCGACCAGATCGGCTTCGCCCTGCAGATCCGGCATCGATCCAAGGGCGAGGTGGCCGCCCGGGTCGACGACCTGGCCAAGAGGTTGGGGATCACCGGGCTGCTGGATCGCGGCCTGGCCGGATTGAGCGGCGGGGAGCGCCAGCGGGTGGCTCTGGGGCGGGCCCTGGCGGCCCAGCCCACGGTCCTCTGCCTCGACGAGCCCTTCAGCGCACTCGACGACGAGACCCGCGGCGAAATGTACCAACTTGTCCGGACTGTCACTCGCGAGGCCGGCGTCACCACCGTTCACATTACCCACAGCCGGTCCGAGGCCGAACAACTCGGTGACCGTTTCTTCCGGCTGGCCGACGGGCGGATCGAGCGGTTGACGTCGTTGATCCAGAGGCCCGGCGACGAGCCCCGCGTCAAGGCGGCGGTGGTTGAATCCAACGATGCCGGGGAGGCCGAGCGAGAATCGGGTGACTCGGCTGCCGAGACTGAAGATGGACCATCGTCGGATCTTGTGGTGGAATGAAACGAGTGAACCGGCTTGAAGTCGATCAACCTGGCGGGGCACGGTGCATGTCTGAGAGGTGGGCGGCCAAGGTCGGGGGAGCGGTTCGGCTGGCCGCGTGCGCGGGATTGCTGGCCGGGTCGGTCGGTCTGTCGGCGGACGAGAAGACGCCGCACTGGGCATACCGTTCACCCGGGCCGGTGATGGTGCCGGCCTCCGAAGACGGAATCCGGAACCCGATCGACGCGTTTGTGGCACGCCGCCTGCACAGGCAAGGACTCGATCCACTGGGGTCGGCCGATCGCCAGACACTGATCCGTCGCGTGACCCTGGACCTCCTGGGTGTGCCGCCGACACCCGGTGAGACCGACGCGTTCCTGGCCGATCGTCGGCCGGGTGCGTGGGAACGGCTGGTCGACCGCCTGTTGGCGTCGCCCCGCTACGGTGAGCGGTGGGCGGTGCCGTGGCTGGATGCGGCCCGGTTCGCCGACAGCAACGGCTACCAGCGGGATGGTCGTCGCGAGGCGTGGGGCTGGCGCGACTGGGTGATCGGTGCCTTGAACGACGATCTGCCCTTCGATCGCTTCACGATCGAACAACTTGCCGGCGACCTGCTGCCGGACGCGGCGACTGACCAGCGGATTGCCACCGGCTTCCATCGCAACACGATGGCCAACGTCGAGGCGGGAGTGGATCCCGAGGAGGAGCGGGTGTTGGCCGTCGTCGATCGCGTCAATACCACCGGCACGGTCTGGTTGGGAACCACGATCGAATGTGCCCAGTGCCACGACCACAAGTACGACCCGTTCTCACAGCGGGAGTACTACGGGTTGTTCGCCTTGTTCAACAACACGCGTGTCGAGATCCAGGCGAAGGGTTCGAAGCGGGAATTCGCCGGGGCGATGGTCGAATTGCCCCGGGCCGGTGACGACGTGACCCGGGCCGAGGCGGCTTCGCGGAGAGTCCGGCGGTTGCAGGCAGAGCGGCGTGACCTGGCTGCCCTGCTCGATGGGGAACAACTCGAGTGGGAGCGATTGGTGCGGGGACGGACCGAGATCCCCCCCTGGTTGAAACGGGCCCTGCGGGTGTCTCACAAGAAACGGAAGCCGCAGCAGGCCAAGAGGATCCGCGACCACTACCGCGACCTGTCCCGCGACTGGAAGCGGCTGACCGGCCTGCTGAAGCGGGCCCGGGCCGTCCACGATCTTCTGAAACCGGTGACAACGCTGGTGATGCTGGAGATGCCCAAGGGGCGTCAGACGCGGATCTTCGAACGAGGCGACTTCCTGGCTCCGGGTGAAACGGTCGATCCAGGGACGCCGGCCGCCTGGCCACCACTCCCGGTCTCCACCGATCGACCGCTCAACCGGCTTGACCTGGCCCGCTGGCTGGTCGACGGTCGCAATCCTCTGACGGCCCGGGTGGTGGTCAACCGTCACTGGGCGGAGCTGTTTGGACGAGGGTTGGTCGAGACGATCGAGGACTTCGGCACCCGCGGGGCCCGGCCGACTCACCCCGAGTTGCTCGACTGGCTGGCCACCGAGTGGGTCCGTCGGCAGTGGAGCCTGAAGTCGTTGCACCGCCTGCTTGTGACATCGACCACCTACCGTCGTCGATCGGATGCGGACGGCGAGTTGAGGGCTGCTGATCCCGAGAACCGGTGGTACGCCCGGGCGGCGAGACGGCGGTTGCCGGCCGAACTGATTCGTGACAACGCGTTGGCCATCGCCGGGCTGCTCAGTGACAAGATGCACGGTCCACCCGTGTTTCCCGTCCAGCCGTCGGGTGTCTGGAACCACATCGGCGTGGCCAGCAACCTCTGGAAGACCAGCCGCGGCGAGGACCTGTACCGCCGTGGCGTGTACGTCTACTGGCGGCGGACGGTGCCGTATCCGAGTTTCGTCAGTTTCGATGCGCCCAGCCGAGAGGTCTGCACGGTGGCTCGGTCGCAGTCGAACACCCCGTTGCAGGCGCTGACTCTGCTCAACGATCCGGTCTACGTCGAGGCGGCCGCAGGGCTGGCTCGACGGGTGCATGCCGGCGGTGGTCCGGCCGGGTCACCGGCCGGACGGGTCGAGACAATGTTCCGGTTGGCGACCGGGCGTCGCCCGACGAAAGCCGAGAGCCGGATCCTGGTCGGGAGATTCGAAAGCGAACGAAAGAGGCTTTCGGGAGATCCGGTGACCACTCGACTGATGCTCAAGACCTGGCTCGCCGAGTCGGCGGTGGTCGGCGGCGTGCCGAGCGACCAGGCGGTGGCGCTGGTGGCATGGATGCATGTGGCCAACGTCGTGTTGAACCTTGACGAAGTGATCACTCGAGAATGACCGACTCCCGGATCGACCTGCTCGAGCAACGTCGTGCCTTCCTGGGCCAGGGCCTGGGGCTGGCGGGCCTGGCCAGCGCGCTGGTCGACGACGGTCTTCTCGCCGCTCCCCAGGACGCTCGCACCGGCCACTCGCCCCCCCGCGCCAGGCAGATGATCTTTCTGCACATGGTCGGAGCCCCCTCGCAGCTGGACCTCTTCGACAACAAGCCGGTGTTGAGAGAGCATCACGGTCGGGAGTGCCCGGCCGAATTGCTCGAGGGGCAACGATTCGCGTTTTTGGGGTCCCGGCCCAAGTTGATGGGGTCGCCGTTCGCTTTCCGACGCCATGGTGAAAGCGGACTGGAACTGTCGGAGCTGCTTCCCGGGCTGGGGTCGGTCGCAGACGAGGTGGCGTTGATCAAGACGGTCCACACGTCCGAGTTCAACCACGGGCCGGCGCAGGTGTTCGCCCAGACCGGGTTCGGCCAGCAGGGACGCCCCAGCCTCGGCAGCTGGCTCTCCTACGGCCTGGGCAGCCTTTCACGCGATCTGCCCGCCTACGTGGTGCTGGTCACCGGGCTGACGCCCGGCGGAGGCAGTTCGCTGTGGGGAAACGGTTTTCTGCCGAGCGTGCACCAGGGAGTGCGGTTCCGGACCAAGGGGGACCCGGTGCTGTACGCGTCGAACCCGAAGGGAGTCGACCGCCCGGCTCGGGGGCGGATTATCGACGACGTGGTGAGGTTGAACCGGCTGCGATTGTCGCGGGTGGGGGATCCGGAGATCGCCACGCGGATCGCCAACTACGAGCTCGCCTTTCGGATGCAGACGGCCGTGCCCGGGCTGATGGATCTCTCGCAGGAGACCCGCGGGACGCTCGAGAGCTACGGTGCGGATCCCGACAAGCCGAGCTTTGCCAACAACTGCCTGCTGGCCCGCCGCCTGATCGAGCGGGGGGTGAGAGTGGTGCAGTTGTTCGACCAGGGTTGGGATCACCACGGCGGGATCAGCACCAGCCTGCCGAGAAAGACCAAGGCCACTGATCGCCCGATCGCGGCGCTGATCACCGACCTGCGTCAGCGGGGGTTGCTGGACGAAACGCTGGTGGTCTTCGGCGCCGAGTTCGGACGCACGCCGATGCTGCAGGGCGACCGGGCCACTCCCGGACGTGACCATCACAAGGACGCCTTCAGCTACTGGCTGGCCGGTGGAGGCGTTCGCGGTGGCCGGGTCGTCGGGAAGACCGATGAACTGGGGTATTACCCGGTCGAGGACCCGATCGAAATTCACGACCTGCACGCGACGATCCTGCACCTGCTGGGACTGGATCATCAACGACTGACCTTCCGCTACCAGGGGCGCGAGTTCCGGCTGACCGATGTCAGCGGTACCGAGATGAAGCAACTGTTGTAGTGTCACCCAACCCGGTGACCGGGCGGTCCCAGCCACGGCCTCGTTTTTCGTCCTGATGGTTCCAAGCTGATGGCCGACGTTTCTCCGACACGGTCCGCCACCGACAGCGAAATGAGCGATCGCATCGTCGGCATCGACCTGGGCACATCGTATTCGGCCCTGGCGGTGCTCGACGAGGACGGCCAGCCGCGGGTGATCGACAACTCGAACCAGTCACCGCTGACCGCCTCGGTGGTGCTGCTGGGCAAGGAGGACCGGGCGGAGGTCGATCCTGGTGTGGCGGCCCTGGCCGAGTGTCAGCCCGAGCAGCGGGTGGTGGCCATCAAGCGGGAGATGGGCAACCCGAGGTTCGCTTTGCGGCACGGCAATCGACGGTTGACTCCCGAAATCCTGAGCGCGTTGATTCTCACGCGGTTGCGGCAGGATGCCGCAAGCCGGATCGGTCCGGTCCGCCGGGCGGTGATCACCGTGCCGTACTACTTCAACGAGCTCCACCGTCGGGCCACGCGGAACGCCGGCCGGATCGCCGGGCTCGAGGTGGTCGACATCATCAACGAGCCGACCGCGGCGGCGTTGACGTACGCGTGGACCCGGGGAGCCCTGGGCAAGAGCGGTCCGGGCGAACCACGGAGAATCCTGGTCTACGACCTCGGGGGAGGCACCTTCGACGTGACGTTGGTCGAGATCACCGCCGCGCATCTCCGGGTGCGGGCCACCGACGGTGACACGATGCTCGGGGGCCTTGATTGGACCAACCGGCTGGCCGAAGCGGTGGCCGAGGACATCATCGGACAGGGGGGGACCGACCCCCGCGAGGTCTCCGGCGTCGGCTTCCGGTTGCTGCAGTTGTGCGAGGACGCCAAGCGCGACCTGAGCACGCGGATGGTGACCACCGTTCGACTGTCTCACGACGGCAAGGAGTATTCGATCGACCTGACCCGGTCCCGGTTCGAACGCGAGACGGCCGACCTGCTGCAGCGGACACGCGACACGACCGAACTGGTGCTGGTCCAGGCCGACATCTCGGGCACCGACCTGGACGACATCGTGCTGATCGGTGGGTCGACGGCGATGCCCGGCGTCCGCGCGATGCTCGAGGAACTCGGTGGCAAGCCCCCCAGCACGATTCTCGATCCCCAGTTGGCCGTGGCCCAGGGGGCGGCCATCCACGCGGCGATTCTCGAGGCGCGGCAGGAGGGTGCCGACGGAGTGACCGGGCAGGTGGTGATCGGCAGGCTGCGGGCGATCAGTACCTCCAATGTCAACTCGCACTCGCTGGGAGTGGAGGTGACCGACCGCCACGATGCGGCAAAGCGCTGGAACCACATCATGATTCCCCGCAACACCCCGGTGCCGTGCCAGGTCACCCAGCGATTCGTGACCAATACCGACAATCCGCGGGCGATCCACATTCGGTTGCTCGAGGGAGAGGTCAGCAATGTCGAGTCGTGCACGGTGATCGGCGATTTCCGTGTCGTCGATCTGCCGTCGGGACTGGTCGCCGGGTCGCCAATCGAAGTGCAGTACGGCTACGACCGCAGCGGGCACATCAAGGTGTCGGCCCGGGAACTGGTCGGTGACACCGAGGCGTCGGTCGAGATCCACTGGACCGACGGGGTCGACGACACGGCATTGACGGAGTTCACCCGGCTGGCCCGGGACTACGACGTCGACTGACCGGACGTTTCAGGGTTCGGGGACCAGCAGCCGGCGGAGTCGCCTGATCCCGGGCCGCCGTTCCTCCGAGGACATGTAGAACCGGTAGCCGACGTCGGCCAGCGACAGGCCCAGCCAGGCCTCGATCGAACGGGCGGCGAACTGGCGGTTGATCAGAAAC
The DNA here is from genome assembly GCA_963582065.1 of Planctomycetota bacterium. GTDB lineage: Bacteria > Planctomycetota > Planctomycetia > Planctomycetales > Planctomycetaceae > UBA8437. Next base: position 63,506 of record CAUZRQ010000002.1, read on the forward strand.
GGGTCGTCGAGCGCCTCGAGCATCCTGGGCAGCGCCCAGCCGGATCGTGTTCGGGCCAGCGCATCCAGCCCCACCAGGCGGACCGATTCGTGGTCGCTTTGCAGCCAGCCGGTGCCGACCGGATGTTCGCGACCGGGGTAGTTCCGGCGGACCTCGGTCGACGAATAGGCCTGACCGTACCACGTCTCGAGGTGTTCGAGTGTCCAGGCGATCGGGCGGTCGGTGTGACAGAGGTTGCAGGCGTTGAGGTGATTGGCTTCGATCGGTTCGGTGGCGGTCGGTGAATGGATGGTGTGCGTGCGGACGACATCCTGCAGTCCCTCGTTGATCCGGGGCATGTGGCAACTCATGCAGCCACTTCCGGAGCTGCCGATCGGGTGGTGCGTGTGCGCGGTTCGGGACTCGGGCGGCTCGAATTTTGTGTGACACTGCAGGCAGATCCGGTCGGTTTCGGCCGGTGGTCGTGTCCACCCGCCGGGTGCGGTGGCGGTGTGCGGGTCATGGCAGTCGATGCAACGCAGCTTGCTGTAGCAGCCGCCGAGCCGGGCGTCGGTGTATTCGATCGAGTTCCAGGTCGAGAGTCCGCCGGCGTAGGCAGGCCGCTCGCCGGTGTGGCAGCGTCCGCAGGCCCAGTTGACGTTGGTGTGAGTCCTGCCGTAGTCGATCGCCGACGAACTGCCGTTGACGAACAGTTCGGGAGCGGTGGGGAAGAAGCGGGGCAGGATCTTCGGATTCTTTGCGTGCTGACGGCTGCCCAGGTGACACGCCTCGCAGCTGATTCCCAGCGAGACGGCGTGGTCGGAGGCGGCGAATCCCTGCATGCGGGTCGACACCAGGGTCAACTCGTCGTCGGGGAACATGGTCGGATCGCGTTCGCCGTTCCAGAGTTCCAGGTGAGAGGACTTGAGGTAGTCGGGCGTCCAGAGATTGAGCGAAAACGGGGCGTGTTGTCCGATCAGATACGGCTGCCGGATCATCATGTCTCCGAGCGGAAACGTGGTGTGGCAGTAGTTGCACTCCAGGTTGTACTGGGAAAAGAAAGGTGGCTCTGTGGCGGGGCGTCCGAACGGATCGGTTCGCTTGTCGTCGCTGAACTCGGTGCCGATGTGGACGACGGGAACCCAACTGGCTTCATCGATCCAGTAACCGAACGGCAGGACGTGGTCATTGCGGTAGAACTTGTGTCCGCCGGTCTCGGGGCCGACCAGTTGCCGCCCGACGTAGTACTGGAAGAAGCGGGAGCCGATGGTCTGGTTCACGCGGTAGGTCCGTTTGGTGGATCCCCGCACGAGTGTCATCCGGTATCCGTCCCCCTCCTGGAAGAAGGTGGCCTTGCCGCCGAGGTAGAGCAGGGTGGCGGCTCCGGAAAAATCCCCGCGGACGCTCTGGGTGTTGGCCAGGGCGTTCATCCATCGGTGGGGGTGACGTGACCAGCGATTGTGTTGTTCGGCGTGACAACTGCGGCACGCGTCGGGGCCGATGTAGTCGGCGGGGCGGATGTTGCTGTCGAGCGACGGGGCGGGGGCCTGCTTGCGGACCGACTCGGGCACTCGATCCCACCAGATGGTGAGCCTGCCCGAGGAGAAACGGCGTGGTGAGTCGATCCGGTCCTCTCGGACGGCGAGGCCAGGTTGGCCATCGGCCGAGGGCGACTCGGCTGCGTCCCGGTTGCAGCCGACGATGACGAGCGCGATCGAGAGTCCGCTCAGCAGTTGCGCGACACGTGCTGGGGCGCAACGACACGTCATGGGCTGGAGATCGACGGTTTGCGGTGGCGGAGCCGGGGTCGTCGGAATCCGCGAGTCCAGGTCCGATGTGGTCTTCTGGTTCGAATCCCGGTGAACTCAGCTACGTCCTGGTGGTGACCGGTTCTGGCGTGTCGTAGGTGCGTGCGCCCGGGACTCCATCGTTGCCCAGGGCGATCTGGTAAAGCTCGGACCCGGCGGTGGTGGGGTACTTCGAGTTGATGCAGGCTTGGCAGAGGTGGTCGCTGGGGAGATCGATCGCTCGGGCTATCGAGTCGATGGGGAGGTAACGGAGGCTGTCGGCGACGATGCTCTTGGCCATCTGCTGTTCGATTTTGGGAGTCAGTTCGTTCCCGTCCATGAACTTCGGGGCGAACAGTTCCGCGATCGTCGACATGTCGATGCCGTAGAAGCAGGGGGCGATGATCGGCGGGCAGGCGACCCGAACGTGAATTTCCCGGGCTCCCCCCCGTTCTCGGAGCTGAGAAACCAGGGCCCTCATCGTGGTCGAGCGGACGATCGTGTCCTCGACGAGAAGCACCCGTTTGCCTCGCAGCACCTCGGGCAACGGCGTGTACTTCAGTCGTGCCTTGTCGGCCCGGTTGGTGCCCTCGATGAACGTCCGTCCCACGTAGCGGTTCCGTATCAGGCCTTCCAGGCAGGGGACACCCAGTTCGTAGGCCATCGAGGCGGCGGCGGCCTTGGCGGTGTCGGGGACAGGGACCACGATCGTGTCGTCGTCGATGGGAACCGTTTCGAGACGTGCCAACTCCTCGCCCAGCGCCTTGCGGGTCATGTAGACGCTGCGGTCATCGAGCGTGCTGGCGACGTTGGCGAAGTAGATCCACTCGAAGAAGCAGTGAGATCTCTTGGGCGAGGGGGCGAACTGGCGGACGTCGATTTCCCCGTTCTGGATGATCACCGCTCCACCGGGGGGCAAGCTGTGGATGTCCTTGTCGTGGAAGCCGACCTGCGAGAGAGCCACGCTTTCGCTCGCCGCCGCGAACATCGGACCGTCGATGGCGAAGCACAACGGGCGGATGCCCAACGGGTCACGGGCGACGAACATGTCTCCCTGGGCATTGAGGAACACGATGTTGTAGGCACCGTCCAACCAGGGGGTGACGCCGCTGAGCACGTCGAGCAGGTCGGGGGTCTGGTCACCGGAGAGTTCCTGGCAGAGCAGGTGCATCAGGATCTCGGTGTCGGTTTCCCGGGCGAGGTGGAAGTCGGTGTGTGAGAGTATCTCCTTGCGCAACTGGGGGTAGTTGGCCAACTGGCCGTTGAAGGCGAAGCTGAACCACTTCGACTTCTGGATGTGGTGCCGCTCGAAGGGCTGGGCGTAACTGCGGTCGTCCTGGCCGCAGGTGGCGTAGCGAACATGGCCGATCGCCGCCGGTCCGGCGTACTTCTTCATCAGCTTCTCGGCCGGTTTGGGGTGGCTGAGATGGAAGACCTCGGTGACGGTGCCCACGTCCCGGTGGGTATCGATCAACTGCTTGCGATCGGGGCAGAAGGCGGTCATCCCCGCGGCCAACTGGCCGCGGTTCTGGATGTCCAACAGCAGCCGGGGCATCAGCCTGGAGGTCTCACCAGCCCCCTCCGAGGGTGCCAGGCGACTGGTCTCGCGGTTACGCAGGTGGTAGACCGCGGCAATACCACACTCGTGAAATAACTCGGCCATGGCGTCGGGCGTCCGTGCACGTCCTGGGAAGGAGACGAGGCAGAGCTCATCATAACGAGCCGGGGGGATGAGACCAACGGGGGGGGGTCGCACTTTCAGGTGACGGCGCGATGAACTAGAAGAGGTGGACCGATTCTCCAACCGCATTTCGCCATGAACGTTCCCGTGAATCTTGTCCGCCGTGAAGTGATCGAGACGGCCGAGACGTTGGTCGTGAAGGTCGGAACGAACGTGATTTCGCGTCCTGACGCCACGCTCGATGTCGACCGCATCGCCACGCTGGTCGAGGCCGTGGTGCGGATTCGCGAGACCGGGCGGAAGGTGGTCATCGTTTCCAGCGGAGCGGTCGGAGCCGGCATCGATTTGCTCGAGCTGGGATCACGGCCCGACGACCTGCCTCACCTGCAGGCGGCCGCAGCTGCCGGACAGGCTCGGCTGATTCACCACTACGACGATTGCCTCGGCCGACACGGTTCGCACGCGGCGCAGTTGTTGCTGACCGCAGATGACTTCACCGAGCGGGGACGGTACCTCAACGTCCGCAACACGCTCAACACGCTCTTCGAATACGGCGCCGTGCCGATCGTCAACGAGAACGATACGGTCAGCGTCGACGAGATCGGGTTCGGAGACAACGACCAACTGGCGGCCCTGGTCACCAACCTGCTGTCGGCTCCGCTGCTGGTGCTGTTGACCGTCGTCGACGGGTTGTTCTCCGCGCCCACCGACGACGAACCGGTGCGGTTGGTCGAGAACTGGGACGACGGGTTGTTCGACCTGGTCCAGGACGATCGCAGCCACGGCGGGCAGGGTGGAATGCGTGGGAAGCTGGAGGCGATCAAGAGCGTGACGGCGGTGGGCGAGAGCGTGATCGTGGCCAACGGCACGCGGACCGGTACGCTCGACGATGTGCTGGCCGGCCACGAAGTCGGGACGCTGTTCCTGGCACACGGTGCGACGATTCCCGCCTGGAAACGATGGATCGGTTATGCCGCCAAGCCCCAGGGCAGCCTGACACTGGATGCGGGGGCCTGCACGGCGCTTCTGGAGAACGGGGGGTCGCTGTTGCCGATCGGAGTGACCGCCGTCGAAGGCGGCTTCCTGCACGGGGACGTCGTCTCGCTGGCCGATCCCCAGGGACGGGAATTCGCCCGAGGGCTGGCCAACTACGACGCGCGAGACGCGCGTGAGATCGCCGGACGGCAAAGCGACGAGATCCCCTTACGGCTGGGCAGCCTGCGGTACGCCGAGGTCGTCCACCGAGACAACCTGGTGATCATCGACGGGATGTCGAGGGACTGAGGCGACCGCTCAGCCCAGGGACTTCACCGCGGCACGAACCGACTTCAGGCAGATCGCCAGGTCCGAAAGCGGGTTCTTGGGGTTCTCCTCGTACTCCAGTGCCACGCATCGCTTGTACTTGAGTTTACGGAGTGCCTTGAGGCAGCCGGCGACATCGAGATCGCCTTCGCCGACGATCTTGAACAGCTTCTGCTTCTTGCCGCCGACGGTGACCGTCTTGACGTCCTTGAGGTGCACTCCGAAGACCCGCTTGCCCAGCCGCTGGATTGCCTCCACCGGGTCCTCGTCGCTCCGCAGGTAGTGGCCGGTGTCGACACAGGCTCCGATCAACGGGTGACGGTCCTTGACCATCTTCTCGACGTCCGAAATCTTGTCGTAACGGGCTCGCGGGCCGTGGTTGTGAATGGCGATCGCCACCTTGTACTCCTCGACCATCCGGTCCAGGAGGTCGAAGGTCGCCTTGTCCTTCTTCGGATTGGCACTCAGCGAGTCGATCCCCATCTTCCGCGCGAAATCGAACGCCTGGCGGGTCTTGGCTTCGTTCGCATCGAAACCCAGCACGCCGTAGGCCGTCAGCTTGATTCCCGCCTTGGAGAGAATGGCTTTCTGCTTGGCGATGTGGGCCGGCAAAGTGCCCAGCGGCACGTGTCGCGGGTAGGCCTCCCAGAGCTTCAGGCCCAACCGGCGGGTGTGCTTGAGTGCTGTCGGGGTATCGAACCCCCGTAGAGAATAACTCTGGATGCCCATCTTGAATTCGGCGTATGGCGAGTCCTTTTCTTCAGCGGAACAGGCGACGGCGGGGGCTGTCAGAGCCTGGTGCCCGATGGCCACCCCCGCTGCGAGGCCTCCGGCGAGAAAGGATCGACGGGAGAGATCCGTCGGAGAGCCGAGTTTCTGCTGGATGGAAGACTGACTCATGGTGGCTGCTCCATGGTTGTTGACACCGTGACCTCCGGGGAGGCGAACGGTCTGTCCGGATTGCCCGGGTGACCCGGCCGATGACGATTGTACCGATTCGGGACCGCTCGTGCCGTTCCGATGACGCGGGTTGACCGCAGGCTGACCGTTACAACCCGACTCAGGGTGATGGTCGAACCAGAGAGGAAACCTGAACCACCTGTTTCCTTGGTTTTGCCCAACTTATCGAATCTATCCTGCCGATCTAATTCGCTGCATGACTAACCAGGCCTCTCGGAAGGCTGATTACTCGGAGGTGCCGTTGTACAGAGTGTTGGGCAAGTGCGCCGGCCGGTGACCCCCCGGTTTGTCCACGGCAATGCCCGGTTTCACTCACAGCAACCGCCGTAGCAGATGAGAGGTTTGTTCATGATAGCCGCGGTCCCGTGCTTGCCACGGGACCGCGGCGTTTTTTTTTGGTGCCGGCAGTCGGCGGGGACTTGTTGCGGGCCGTTGGTGGGTGGTATTCCTGTTGCCGATGGACAATGACAATGCACCACCACTGAGCCTGGGCGAACTTCAACGGCTGATCGAGACGATGTATTCGTCCAGGGACACGGCCCGTGGCGTGGACGGCACGTTCATGTGGTTGATGGAGGAAGTGGGCGAGTTGGCTGCGGCGTTGCGGGAGGGGGACCGGTCGGCCACGGCGGCGGAGTTCGCCGACGTGCTGGCGTGGCTGGCGACGATTGCCAACGTGGCCGGAATCGACCTGGAACGTGCGGTCGTCGAGAAGTACGGCTCGGGTTGCCCGGGCTGCGGCGAGATGGTCTGCGTCTGTGACGACGCGGCGAAGCCCTAGACCGACTCGATGGCGTTCTACCCGACCAGCAGGTGGTGGGTGACGGCGACGCTGGCGGCGGCTGCGAGTCCGACCCGGACGTTGTCATTGAGTTGTCGCCCCGGCAGGCTTTCAGCGACAGCACCGGCCAGGCTGGCGGCGATTCCGCAGGCGGCCGCGGTGGCCAGTGGCACCGCCGGCCGGGCGTCGCCCCAGTAGACCAGCGTGGCCAGGGGTGCGGCAAAGATCACGAATGCCACCGTCCCCGCCCAGCTTTTCTGGCGGTTCCACGGCAGCCGGCCGCTCTCCAGGGCCGTCCCGCCGATGGTGGCCATGCCGTCGCCGAAGGCGAGCACGGCCAGCACCGTCATGCCCAGTTCACCGTGTTCGGGGAACATCCACAGCGTTCCCAGCACGCAGAGGGCGTACCCCAGCACCGCTTCACCGCCTCGGTACTCCGACGGCCTGAGCACCGCCTGGATCCGCACGAACACGATCAGCGACACCGTGACGGCGACGCCCAGCGAGATCCACCGAAAGGCATCCGAGAGGGGGTCGGTGTGAGGATGGAACCAGAAGAGAAACGGGATCAGGCCGGGCAGCATGTGCCAGGTCTGGCGGACCAGTTCGCGGGCCAATCGGGCGTTGTCGGTGATTCTCCAGCGGACCGGCAGGGCCCATCCCGTCGTCGACGGTGTGGACACGACCCGTGGCGGGACCGGCTGAACCAGGCTGTGGGGCGAGACGGACATTGCCTCTTTTCATCGGCGATCGCCGCCCATCTTCCTGACCACCTCGACGGGTTGTTCAGGCTGCACCGGTTTTGGGGGTTAGTCACGTCACCCCAGGATCGGGATGACCGGTGACTAGTTCTGCATCGCGACGGCGAAATCCCGGGCCCGAGGTGGAGCGGGGCCGGGCGACCGGGGGCCGACGGCTCCGGGAACCGGCGCGATGGCCAGGTGGACGAACGTCGGCCCCGGGGCATCGATCACATCTCGAGCCGATTCGTGCCACGCATCGAGTTCGTCGAAGACGAAAACCTGTTGGAATCCGGCGGCTCGGGCCAGGGCCGGGTAGTCGACCAATGGAGCGTTTGCCGAGGTTGCCGGGGTCGGCTGGCCGCCGGTGATCTCGTAGACACCGTTGTCGAAGATGATCAGCGTGTAGTTGGAGGCGGCCTGGTTGGTGACGGTGACCAGCGACCCGAGATTCATCAGCATGCATCCGTCACCGTTGCAGACGATGACCTGCTTGTCGGGCTGGGCCAGCGCCATGCCCAGTCCCAGCGACGGGGCCTGTCCCATGCTCGAGGGGACATAAATCCAGTCCAGCGGATGCAGTTCGCCCAGCGCCATCCACTCGCGGGCGGTTCCCATCACCGTCAACACCACCTCGTCGTCGCCACGGATCTCACGCAGCACGTTCAGCGATTCGACCAGCGGCATTCCATCCGGCGGCAGCGACACGTCTACGCCCTCCCCTCGGCCACCAGCGCCACGCCCGGCACGCCCGTTTCGCGGCAACGCAGGCACTGGGCGGCAATCGCTTCCAACTGTCCCGAGGTGTTCTCGGCCTGGTCGTAGAGGACCCAGTCCATGCCCCAGGCCTCGAGGATCGGCTCGGTGAAGCTCAGGCAGGTGTCACCCGGCAGGGTCGACTGGTTCAGGAAGCTGCGGTATCCGATCACCGCGAACAGCGGCAACCGGTAGTCGAACAGCGCGTTGCGGAGCGAGTCACCCGACTCGAACAACCCCGTGCACTGGATCATCACCAGGGGAGTCGCCCCACCCAGGTGCAGTCCCGCCGCCACCGCCCACGCTTCTCCTTCTCGGCACACCCCGACGTATTCGATCGAATCACAGGCCTTCAGGTCATCTTCCCACTGACCGAGTGTGCTGTCGGGGATCGTCACCACGTGGGTGAACGAGAGTTCCTGCAACAGGCCGACGACCTGGGTGGCGGTGAACATGACAGAGGGAGCCGAGGATTGGGGACGCGGGGGTCACTTCTTGTTGATCGGCTTGACCTGGATCGGTGTGACCAGCACGAACGGCTTGCCCGCCTCGTCGATTCTCAGATCGCGGGTCAGATGATGGGGATTGGTGACGGATTTCTGCAACTGAAACCACGAGGTTCTCTTGGCGGGGACGGTGACGGTCAGCTTGGCCGGGTCGATCTTTCGATCGGCCAGGGCGTGGTGATCGATCAGCATCGGGATCTTGGTCTTCTCGGTGATCGCATCGATCACGTCCAGGAAGGCGGCCTCGTCGAGTTCGACCGGCACGATCTGGAACAGCGGCCGGGCGGTCTTGAGTCGGCTGAGTCGAGGGGGCCAGCCGACCGGCCAGGTGGTCGTTCCGGCTGACTTCCCGATCGACGGCTTGACGATCTGCAGTTCGACCTGGCCGGTGGGAGTCCGTCGAGGACGGAAGGCGAGGCCGCGGATGGCCAGCAGGGCCGCGAGTGTGGATCCCCGGGACAGGCCCGTGCCGTTGGTCCGTGGGGGGACGATGGTGTCCGGGCCGAGTCGCGACAGGTCGAGCCGCAACGCGGCGGGGATGCCCAGCGCGGCGATGGCTTCGGTGAGGGGTTTGCCGGAGAGGTCCGAGCGAACCGGTTGTGACAGGCTTTCGAACAGCGAGTTGAACTGTCCTTCGCTGAGTCCGAAGGCCGGTTGGCCGCTCGGGTTGCCCTTGGCACCGAAGGTCCCCAGTTCCTTCAACCACGCCCCCAGGGCCGTCGGGTTGCCCGGAGAAAAGGACTTGCCGGGGACGAGGATCCGTCCCGAGCGATCGAGTTTTCCGATGACGGTCACCTGGCGGTTCCGCCCGCTGATCTTTTCACGGACCGCCGTCCGTTCGCCACCGATGCCCCTGCGGATTCTCAACGAGACCTTGAACTGTTCGAACAACTTCGCCCAACGCTGTGCTGCCAGCGGAGCCCCCTTGCGGTCGGTGAGCAATTCGACCCGGACGGTGGTCCGGATCTCCGGCCGTGACGAGGCGGCCTTGCGACGCGGCTGAGCTTTCGACTCGGCGACCGAGCCGATCAGCATCAGCAGCACCAGCGACATCACGCGATTCGACCTGCTGGACGGCATCATGCCGTGAGCATAACCGGGAAGCGTTGATGCGGAAAGACGGCCTCGTCCAGGATCAATGCGCCGGCGGCGGGGTGTCCTGGAAGGCGCGGGCCCGGAAGAGGAAGTCGATGATGTTGCCTTCGTGCGGCTGCAGCCAGTTGAGCTGGATCGTCTTGACCTCGCCGATGTTGAGCCGATCGATGTTGGTCGCATCGAGGAATGCCCGACCCAACGCCTCGTCGTCGGAGAGCAGCGAGCCGACCAGCGTGTAACCGGCCTTGGACAGGAACTGGTCCTGGGGACACTCGACCACGCTGCAGAAGGGAAACATGAACTCGGTGTCGGCCATCTCGTCGTCGGGGTCGTTGACGTGGAGCACGGTGGGCCTCAGGAAGTCGCACCGTTCGTTCTGCACCAGCCGATCGCCGCCGCGGTATTCGGACGTCACCTCGGTCACCGCGGCCGATTTGCACCCGTCGTCGATCTGGCCGTTCATCGCCTCGGCGGCCCCGGGGATCGTGAAGGCTGCCAGCCCGCTCTCGGGATCGTTCATCGGCAGTGGAGCCTTGGGGCCCAGTCGCTGGGCCAGCGCGTCGGCAATCTCGGCGGTGTGACGACTGGCCCAGATGCCCGAGCAACTGATGCAACTGCGGCCGCTGTTGATGTAGACGCTGTCGGCCATCAGGTCGATGTATTTTTCCCACTCGTCGACCTTGTCGTCGCCGAGGAAGATCTTCGAGAACCCGGGACCGTGGGCGCTGACCTTGGGGTTGCCCAGGTAGCGCTCGATGGTGGCCAGCCCGCCGAAGATCACGCTCCGCTCGCAGGTTTCCAGCACCGCGCTGCCCAGTTCGGGACCCTTGGCGGTTCCGCCGGGGTAGATCGAGATCGCCTCGCGGGGAATCCCCGCCTTGGCGAAGGCCTCGTACATCCGGAACGGCGTCCAGGGTTCCTGGGGTCCGGGCTTGAGCACCAGGCCGATCTGGAGGGGGAGCACCGGCAGCCACAGCGTGTGGACGCCGGGGCTGTTGGAGGGCAGCACCCAGCCGGCGGCGTTGCAGTTGGCCTGGTAACTGACCATCACGCCCCGTTCTTCCTTGCCGAAGCCGTTGCTGAGGATGTCGTAGGGCAGGCCGCGGGTCAGCGCGTCGAGAATCTGGTGCATGTTCTTCATCACGAAGGCGTTCTTCGTCATGTTCATGCGGCACATGTGTTCGGGCAGGCCGGTGGTGGCCGACTGCATCCTGCAGAAGTCGTCGGGGGACTGGTCGCCGTTGCCCAGCGGCAGCGTGTCGTTGACGTAGTAATCGCCCGCCTCGGCCATCATGTCGACCAGTTGCGCGATCGTGAACTTGCGCAGGATCTCGCGGGCCCGGCCGGCCTTCCGCATGTCCATGCGGATCAGCCCGGCGTTGGCCTCGTGGACCTGCGCCAGGGTCTCCCCACTCTCGAAGTGGACGACGTCCATCTTCTCCATGCTCTCGTACGGCTCGCCCCAGCGAACGATCGGAATCTCGATCATGATCCTGTCCTTGGTCTCTTCCTGCCGAACACGGCACGGGTCTGACGTGGGGGACGCGGTTGGATGGTCCTAGTACACCCCGACCGTGGTCGTCTTGGCGAAGACGTGGAAGGGTCTCACGCTGCTGACGCCGTCCCACGGGTACTTCTCGTGCGGTTCCTCACGCTCGCCCTCGTCCCGTTCGAGGAATCCGGGGATGAACAACTCGTCGGTCAACGTGTAGAGCTTCACCCGCCCGGTCCCACCGTGTTCGACCAGCTGCGTGTGGTCGTCGAAGTCGACCACTTGGACGACCGCCCGCGGTTGCGGAGCGTAGTAGGTGATCTTGTAGTCGTCGGCCGGGTCAAACGGCTTGCCGCAGGCCAGGCCCATCAGCGTGTTGCCGTAGGTCGGCGTGATGTAGACATCCGGCCCCAGCAGTTCCTCCCGGGCAAAGCGGTACCACTGGGGAGTGAACTCGGTGCCGCCGCAAAAGATCCCGGTGATCCCGGCTTCCGCGATGCTCGAACCGTTGTCGATCAACCGCAGGGCCAGGGCCTCCAGCAGCTTCGGCGTCGAGAAGGCGCACTTGATGTCATGGCCGGCCTCGAGCACGGTCATCGCCTGGTCGATCACGTGCGCGGCGTAATCCTTGGCCTCCTGCGTCTTGCCCTTCTTGAGCAGTTTGACGACCCAGCGGGGGTCGAGGTCGACGCAGAAGCAGATCCCGCCACGGTGCTGGGCCAGGTGCTCCACGGCCAGTCTCAGCCGACGGGGACCTGATGGGCCCAGCATCAGCCAGTTCGAACCGGGGGGGAACTTCTCGTCGGGAAGCGTTTCGCTGAACAGCTCGTAGTCGATCCGGAAGTCGTCCATCACGACGCGTGACTTGGGGATCCCGGTGGTGCCGCCGGTCTCAAAGACGTAGGCCGGCTTGTCGGCCAGGCCCTTGGGGATCCATCTCTGCACCGGGCCACCCCGCAGAGAGTCGTCCTCGAACAGGGGAAACTTCTTCAGGTCATCGAAACAGGTGATGTCGGTGAGGGGATCGAATCCGAGGTCCCCGGCCTGGTCCAGCCAGAAGGGTGATCCGGTTTCGGGGTTGAAGTGCCACTGCACCATTTTGACGGTGTGGGCGTCCAGGGCCTGTTGGGCCGCGTCCACCTGGGTCGTTAGATCACTCACGGGTCTTGTTCTCTGCTGGCAGCTCGTGCTGTCTGAAGGCAAAACCCCGGCCGAACCGACCGCAGGGCTGTCGAATTCCTTCACGAAACGATTATCTTAGATATCTTCTGCCGCAATGCAAACAACGCCCCGTCGGGGCGGGTGGGGAGTCCTCGGGATGAACGTTGTTGTGACACCATCGAGAAACGAGTTGGCTCGCCGTGGAACTCCGGTCCGCTCCGAAATGTCCGGTCCGCTGATCGCTGCCGTACTGGTTTTCGCGGCGGTGATGGTCGCCGGCCCGGCCCGGGCACCCGCCGCCGAGAAGCTTGGTGCTCTCGAAAAGTACGTGCGAGCACCCGAGTCCGCCTACAAGTGGACGCTCGAGGCGACCGATCTGACCGACCGGGGTCGTGTGCACCGCCTGAAGCTGGTTTCTCAGACCTGGCAGGGCATCACCTGGCAGCACCGGTTGCTGGTTCTCGAACCGGTCCGCCTCGCTCATAAGCACCAGGTGCTGCTGTTCATCACCGGTGGATCAACCGGTCGCGAACCGTCTTCCGGCGACCTGGCCCGATACGGCGAACTGGCCCGATACTGTGCCGCGCGGGTCGCGGTGCTTTACCAGGTCCCCAACCAGCCTCTGTTGGGCAACCGGTACGAGGACGACCTGATCAGCGAGACCTTCCTGAGGCACCTGAAGACCAAGGACCCGACTTGGCCGTTGCTGTTCCCGATGGTCAAGAGTGCCGTGCGGGCGATGGATGCGGTGCAGGAAGTGGCTCGGCAGAAGTGGAAGACCCAGGTCAAGAGCTTCGTGGTCACGGGGGCCTCGAAGCGTGGCTGGACGACCTGGTTGACGGCGGCCGTCGACAAGCGTGTGGTGGGCCTGGCGCCGATGGTGATCGACATGCTGAACATGTCGGTGCAGGTGAAGCACCAGAAGCGGCAGTGGGGCAAGTTCAGCCGCCAGATCGAGGATTACACCAGCAAGGGCCTGATCGAGTTGCTCGAGAAGAAACCCGACCTACCGCTGTGGAAATCGGTCGACCCCTACGCCTACCGTGACCGGCTGACCCAGCCGAAGCTGATCATCAACGGCACCAACGACCCCTACTGGTGTGTCGACGCCCTGAACAACTACTGGAAGGACCTCGTCGGTCCCAAGTACGCCCTGTACATTCCCAACGCCGGACACGGGCTCCAGGGAGGCGAACGACAGCTGCGGGCGACCCTGGCACTGTTCTTCCGATCGATTGCCACCGGTCAACGCATGCCGCGGATCGTCTGGAAGCACGAGGACCAGCCGGGCGGGCTTCGTCTGGAGGTCACTTCGGACCCGGCGCCTGTCGCCGGGAAACTCTGGTCGGCTCGCAGCCGGACGCTCGACTTCCGCAAGTCGAAGTTCAGCTCGACCGATCTGCAACGGGACGGCGAGCGGTTGTACGGAGACGTGCAACTGGAAGCCGACGGCCACGTGGTGCTCTATGGTCACTTGATCTACCGGGTCGGCGATCTGCAGTACGGCTTCTCGACCCAGGTTCGGGTAAAATAGCGGTGGGCGGGGGGTCAGCCCCCACCCGAGGTGGTGTCGGCTTCAGGTATCCGCTCCGGCCAGCCGGGGATCTCCTCGGCCAGTTCCACACCGCCGGTGGCGGCGGTGAGGACATCGACGAGCGAATCGGGTGGGGCCGGGTTGCCGGGCAGGGCGAGCCCACAGGTCTCGACCGCTCCGGGATCCGTCACCCACTCGATCTCGGGAAACCGCCCGCTCAACTCGGCAATCCGGTCACCGCGATCGGCGATGTCGAGCCAGACCGGCAGCGGCCGCACCATCAATCGCTCTCGGAGCTGGTCGAACGTGAGTTGCCAGGCGGGGTGACGGGTCGAGCCGGCGATGCGGCAGACCGGGTCCAGCACAAAGCGTCGGTACCAGCAGCCGGGGTGGGGCACCCGGAGACGATCGTCGGTGAGCACGCGGTCGCCGCAGGTGACCAGGTCGAGATCGACGGTGCGGGGGGCCCAGGTGGCGTGGTCGGAGGGCCGTCCCAATTCGATCTCGACCCCCTTGGTCGTTTTCAGCAGCTGGCCGGGCTCCATCGATGTGGACAGGACGGCCGCGGCGTTGAGATAGGCGCCGCCGGCTTCTTCACCGACCGGTTCGGTGACGAAACAGCGGCTGACGGCCGAGATGTCGATGTCGGAATGGGCGGCCAACAGGTCCAGCGCCGCGGCGAAGGTGCCGCCCACGTCACCGACGTTGCCTCCCAGGGCGACCAGGCACTCGGTCATCGCCGTCGGACTCCCGCTCGGGTTGTTGCCGTCTCACGCCGTGGATCATCCTAGTCGGCCCTCCCGGACCGCTCAACGGGCCGACATGAGATCACCCGCCGGCAGTCGTTGCGGACAGTCTGGTGTTGGTCGAGCGGTGCCACCGGTGATATAATCCGCCGCGTCGCTCAACCGATCACTCTAGCCCGTGAGGACGATTCGCCCATGGCCAAAGAAGAGGCCATCGAAGCTGAAGGCAACGTGACCGAGGCCCTGGCCAACACGCAGTTTCGTGTCAAGCTGGACAACGACCACGTCGTGATGTGCCATGTCGCGGGCAAGATGCGCAAGCACTTCATCCGCATCGTCCCCGGTGACCGTGTGATCGTCGAGATTTCACCCTACGACCTCAACCGCGGCCGGATCGTTTATCGCGAGAGGTAGCCGGTCGGGGTCCGGCGGCGTGTGTCCGGAACCGGTGGGGGGCGTGTGAGCCGATGTCGCGGGTCCAGCTGTTCACCGACGGGGCCTGCCGGGGCAATCCCGGCCCGGGTGGCTGGGCCTTTCTGCTGAAACACCCGGCCTCCGGTACGCAGAAGGAGGTGGCCGGCGGCGATGCGGCGACGACCAACAACCGCATGGAACTGCAGGCGGTGATCGAGGGCCTGCGGGCGCTGACGCGGCCGTCGGAGGTCGAGGTGATCACCGACAGTGTCTATGTCGCCAAGGGGGCCTCGGAGTGGATGCCGGGCTGGAAGGCCAATGGCTGGCGACGCCGCGAGGGGAAGAGCTTCAAACCGGTCAAGAACGTCGAGTTGTGGCAGGACATGGATGAGTTGCTTGACCATCACGACGTTCACTTCACCGTCGTCAAGGGCCACAGCGGTCATCCCGAGAACGAGCGGTGCGACGAGCTGGCCGTGGCCGCATCCCACGAGTTTGACCCGGCCGACGCCTGAGCCGGGATCACGGCGACTGTGTGACCGGCCAACTCGTTAGGATGGTTGGCCACGTCAGTTCCAGCCGTGCGAGGTCATGGACGAATCTCCATTGCAGACCCAGGTGAGGTTTCTGCCCGGTGTGGGCCCGGTCCGCGCCGAGTGCCTGCAGCGGCTGGGGATCGAGACGGTCGAGGACCTGCTGTGGCACCTGCCCCGGGACCTGGTCGACTTGACCGAGGTGCGGGGGGTGGGGGACCTGGAGCCGGACCTCCTGCAGACGGTGCGGGGAGAAGTGGTCGAACTGGAGGATCGCAGGATCTCGGGCGGCCGGCGGATGGCGGCGGTGGTCATCGACAGCGGCGACGGGTTCCTGAAGGCCACCTGGTTCAACCAGAGCTGGGTGTTGGGCAAGGTCCGTCACGGCGACGCGATCCTGTTCTCGGGCAAGCCCAAGCGGCGGGCGGGCCGCTGGGAGATGACTCACCCGCGGATCCAGGTCATCGACGTCGACGATCTCGAGGCTCACGGCGGACTGCTGCCCAAGTACCCGTTGACCGACGGCGTGACGATGGAGGTGATGCGGCGGATCACCCGTGAGGCGGCCGACCGGTTTATCGAGCACATCGGCGATCCGATACCTGGAGCGTGGCAACAGCGGTTCGGCGTCGTCGGCCTGCACGAGGCGTTGGCCGGTGTGCATCGTCCCGAATCGGTTGACGGCTACATCGCGGCACGTCGGCGGTTGATCTTCGACGACCTGCTCGAGTTCCTGCTCGGGCTGGCACTGCGCCGCCGTGCGTGGCGACAGGCGGGCCGGTCACCGAAGCTGCCGGTTTCGGCCAAGATCGATTCGCGAATCCGGCGTCGGTTTCCGTTCGAGTTGACAGCCGGGCAGGAGCGGGCGGTCGGGGAGATCGCCGCCGACCTGGACGACGACCACGCCATGCACCGGCTGTTGCAGGCCGATGTCGGGGCGGGCAAGACCGCGGTGGCCGTTTACGCGATGCTGGTGGCCATCGCCGGTGAACACCAGGCGGTGCTGATGGCTCCGACCGAACTGCTGGCCAGGCAGCATTGGCAGACGATCGAGGGATTGCTGGAGGGCAGCCGCGTGGAGCGGGTGCTTTTGACCGGGCAGCTGTCGGCCGCCGCCCGTCGCGAAACGCTCGAACGGATCGCCGCCGGCGAGGTCCAGCTGGTCGTGGGCACCCACGCGGTGATCCAGCAGGATGTCGAGTTCGCTTCCCTGGGGCTGGCGGTGATCGACGAGCAGCACAAGTTCGGGGTGATCCAGAGATCGCGGTTCACCGACGAGCAACAGGACGTTTGCCCGCACGTATTGGTGATGACCGCCACCCCGATTCCACGCAGCCTGTGCCTGACCCAGTTCGGCGACCTCGATGTCACAACCATCGACGACCTGCCCCCCGGACGCCAACCGGTGGTCACCAGCTTGGTGTGGGACGAGGCGACCCGCGAGAAGGCGTGGGAGTTTGTCCGCGAGCAGGTCACCGCGGGGCGGCAGGCGTTCGTGGTCTGCCCGCGGATCGATGCGGGCGAGGAGACCGGCGAGGGGATGGGTGTCGAGCAGACTTGGCAGAGGCTCCGCGAGAACGAACTCGCGGGGCTTTCGGTCGGGCTGGTCCACGGCCGGCTGGACATCGACGAGAAGACCGCCGCGATGCAGGACTTCCGCGACGGGCGGACCCGCGTGCTGGTGGCGACCACGGTGGTCGAGGTCGGTGTCGACGTGCCCAACGCGACGTTGATGGTCGTTCACCAGGCCGAACGTTTCGGATTGAGCCAATTGCACCAGTTGCGGGGTCGGATCGGCCGGGGAGCCTACCAGGGGTACTGTTTCCTGATGGCCGGTCGCCAGGACGAGTCGGCCGCCGCACGCCTGGAGGTGCTCGACCAGCACGCCGATGGATTCTCGGTCGCCGAGGCCGATTTTCTGCTGCGTGGTCCCGGTGATGTGCTGGGCGTGCGGCAGCACGGTGAGTTGCCGCTGCGGGTGGCCGACCTGGTCACCGACCGCGAACTGCTCGAGGAGACGCGTGCGATCGCGTTCGACCTGGTGCGGAACGGCGAAATCGACGGCGAGGAAGCGGGGCCGCTGCGGCGAAGAGTGCTGCAGCGGTTCGGGGAGTTGATGGAGTTGCCGCAGACCGGATGAGGTGAGACGATGGCCGCTTCCCCGGATGGAAGTGGGAGACAACGCTGATGTCAGACGAAATCACCCCGGCCGATGGCCAGGCCCCGGCGTTGCCCGAGGCTGGTGACGACTCGGTCGTCCCCGACGAGACGATCCGTTGCGGGACCCTGCCGCCGCTGAAGTGGCGGGATCTGCCCGAACCGATTTCGTGGAAGAAGATGGTCGGTCCCAGCATCATGCTGGCCGGGCTGGCCCTGGGCTCGGGCGAGTTCGTGCTCTGGCCCTACATCACCTACAAGGCCGGGTTCATCTTCTTCTGGGCCTGCATTCTGGGCGTGTTCACCCAGTACTTCCTGAACATGGAGATCGAGCGGTGGACGCTGGCGACCGGCGAGAGTGCCATCACGGGGTTCTGCCGGATCAACAGGAACTGGGCCTGGGTGTTCCTGGTCTTGAACATCCTGCCGTGGGCCTGGCCGGGTTGGGCCACCGGCGCGGGCCAGATGTTCAGCTGGGCGGTCTTCGGAGCCGAGGAGGTGATCGATCCGAAGACGGGGGATGTCAGCTTCAAGGCGCAGTACGTGCCGCTGCTGGGGATTGCCGGGTTGTGGCTGGTGGGGATCGCGTTGACGGCCGGGCCGGTGGTCTACAACACCGTCGAGCGGATCCAGATCGTGCTGGTCGGGATGATCGTGGTGATCGTGATCGGCCTGGGGCTGGTCCTGATCCGTGGTGATGCCGTGATGGCAATGGTTTCGGGCATCGTCAGCGTCGGGCAGATACCGGACCTGGACGCGACCGGGCTGACGTTCATCAGCCTGCTGGGTGCCCTGGCGTTCGCCGGCGCGGGGGGATCGACCAACCTGGGCCAGAGCAACTTCATCAAGGACAAGGGTTATGGCATGGGCCAGTTCATCGGGCGGATCACCAGCCCGCTGACCGGCCAGGAGGAAGCGATCGCCGACACCGGATTCCTGTTCCCGGAAAGCCCCGAGAACCGGCGGCGTTGGCTCGGTTGGTGGAGGTCGGCCAACATCGAACACGTGCTGTCGTTCCTGGTCACCTGCGTGATCTGCCTGTGCCTGATGTCGCTGATGACCTATTCGGTCTTCTACGACACCGATGGAGACCTGAAGCCCGGAATGGACCGCTACGGCGACGGGCTGGATTTCGTCTGGGGCGAGGCGACGGTGATCGGTGAACGGGCCACCGGGGGCGGCCTGCTGAAGATGGGGTTCCTGGTGATGGGCATCGCGGTGTTGCTGACGACCGAACTGGGTGTCCTGGATGCCACCGCCCGCATCTCGACCGACATCGTCAAGATCAACTACCTCCGAGATAACGACAACTGGTCGCTCTCGAAGCTGTACTACCTGTTTCTCTGGGGCGAGATCCTGCTGGGCACGGTGATCCTGCTGGTCGGTTTCGACAAGCCGCTGTTCCTGCTGGTCACTTCGGCGGCGATGAATGGGTTCGTGATGTTCGTCTACTCGATCCTGCTCCTGTATCTCAACCGACGGATCCTGCCGTCGCGGCTGAGGATGAACTGGGTCCGGATGTTGGCGATTGGCTGGGCGGTGCTGTTCTTCGGTTTCTTCAGCTACAAGGCCGTTGAATTGGAGGTGTGGCCGAAGCTGTTCGCGAAGTTCTTCGCTGCAGGAGCGTGAACCGCCGTGGTTCGCCCTGCCCGGGCCTCGCTACTGGATCACGTCATCCAGGGCCGAGATGCTGATCACCTGGTCACGACGAACCAGCACCTTCTGCCGGTTGGCTCGTACGCCGTGCGTCCGTGTTTCGAGAACATACAATTCGCGGGTGGTGCCTGCGTCTCGGAGGTCGTGGACGTCCGCGTTTTCGAGTACGAGATGGTGGGTGTCGAGTTCGGCCAGAGTGCCGGTGTAGACGTAGGGGGCCTCGACGTCGATCACGACCACCCGGCCCTTCAATTCCGACAGGGCTGCATCCGGGTCACTCATGGGTATCTCCCCGTAGTCGAATGATCGATGACTAACGCGACTCGCTGACCAGGTGGGCCTGGATGAAGTCCTCGTTGAGCGTCACGCCCAGTCCGGGGCCGTCGGGGACGGTGATCATTCCATCGTCGGCCTGGACCCGTTCCAGGGTCAGTTCGTTCCGCAGCGGTTCGTCCTCGACACAGTCCTCGAACAGGAACGCATCGCGGCAGGTCGAGAGCCAGTGGGCACTGGCGGCGACGGTGATCGGGCTGGTGTAGCAATGATTGCAGAGTCTCGCGCCGATCTCCTCGACCCGGTCCCGCACGTAGGCCGAATCGGTGAAGCCGTTTCTGGAGAGATCGACCTGGTAGACATCCAATGCGTGCCGATCGATCAGCGGCCGAAAGCTCTCGCGACCGCATTCCCCCTCGCCGGCGGCGATGGGCAGCGGTGACCTGTCGCGGAGCCAGGCGTAGCCGTCGACGTCGGCCTGGTGCAGGGGTTCCTCGAGCCACTCGACGTCGAACTCGGAAAACGCCACCGCCCGTCTCAACGCCGTGCGGGCGTCCCAGACGCAGCCGGCGTCGATCAACAGCGTCGCGTCACTGCCCAGTCCATCGCGGGCCCCGCGGACCAGGTCGATGTCGACCGCTTCGCTGGTCCCCATCGGTTCCCAGCCGAACTTCACCGCCGTGTATCCCGCCTCGACCCATCGTCGTCCAATTTCGGCGGTCTCGGTCCCGTCGGCCCCGAACAGGATCGATGCGTAGGCCCGGATCTTATCGTGCTGCTTGCCGCCGAGCAGTTGGTGGATCGGGGCATTGTAGTGCTTGCCGGCCAGGTCCCAGAGTGCCATGTCGACGGCGGCCATGGCGGCTACGGTGACGCTGGTGCGGCCGAAGTACATCGATCCGCGGTACATCCGGTTCCAGTTCCTCCGGATTGCCAGTGGATCCTGGCCGACGAGCAGTTCGCGGAGCCCGCAGGCGATGTTGTGACTGAAGGGGGCGTCGATGACCGCCTGCACCACTTCCGGCGACGCATCGGCCTCGCCGAACCCCTCCAACCCCGTGTCACTGAGAACCCGCACCAGCGCCACGTCCTGGCAGCTGGCTGTCTTCTCGGTGACCGTTTCGACCCGTAACACCTGGCATACGACTTCTGTGATCTTCATGCGGAGTATGCTAGAGCATTCGGTGGACGGACTCCACTTTCCCCGCCACCGTCGAGGCGGCATAATGGGACGAGTCATGAACGAGTTGGACAGGATCTCTGTTGGTGGTCGATGGCCCCGCCGCGACGTTCTGCAGGCCGGTGCCCTGGGCGTCTCGGCTTCGGTGCTGGCCGGTCTCGGTCTCGATCCGGTTCATGCTGACGGTGACCTGCCCGGTCGGGCCAAGTCGGTGATCTACCTGTGGGTCGGTGGTGGGATGACCCACATCGATTCGTTCGATCCGAAGCCCGAAGCTCCGGAAGAGATCCGCGGCGAGTTGACGTCGATCGCGACACGGTTGCCGGGAGTCCAGTTCTGCGAGACCTTGCCGCGTTTGGCCGGGGTGGCCGATCGCCTGGCTGTCGTTCGCAGTTTCTCTCATGACAGCAACGACCACCTGCTGAGCCAGGTCTACACGCTTTCGGGTCGCAAGGTGAACCGCAACCAGTTGTTCAGCGAACCCAACATCGGGGCCATTGTCTCGCACCTCTACGGTTCGCGGAACGGCTTGCCCGGATACATCGCTGTTCCCGGAATCACGCGTCCCGGTCCCCCCCCGCACAATCTGTTTGTCGGTGGCTGGCTGGGCAACCAGTACGCGCCGTTTTGCGTCGGCGGCCGTCCCGACCAGCCCGACTTCACCGTTGGCAAGAAGTTGGACAATCCGCCGTCGGAGATCAGCGAGGACCTAAGTCCGCGTGAACTGGTCTATCCCAACGGTCTCAGTCGCGGCCGGCTCGGTCGCCGCGTGGGTCTCCTTGAGGGACTCAAGCGGGCGGCTCGTGAAGCCGAAACCGACCGCCGTTTGGCGGCGATCGAGGGCCACTACGGCAACGCGTTGAACATGCTGCTTTCGCCCAAGGTCCGCCAGGCGTTTGATTTCAGTGACGAGTCGGCGTCGTTGCGGGACGATTACGGCCGCACCAAGATCGGTGGCCGTTGCCTGCAGGCGCGGCGGTTGGTCGAGGCCGGGGCGAGGTTCGTGATGGTCGATTACGGCTACGATCCTGACTACGGCAACCTGTTTGATATCCACAATGCCCCCAGCCAGAATTTCCCGCACGTCTCGAAGATGGTCAAGCGGGGCTACAACGTGGTCGGTGTTGACCGTGCGTTCGCGGCGTTGATTCGCGATCTCGAAGGCCGCGGCCTGCTCGACGAGACGCTGGTGGTGTTCCTGACGGAGTTCGGCCGAACGCCCAAGATCAACAAGAACGGTGGCCGGGACCACTGGGGCGCCTGCGGCAGCATTTTCTTTGCCGGGGCGGGGATCGAGTCGGGCCAGGTGGTCGGCCGCAGCGACAAGCAGGCGGGATATCCCACCACCAGGCCCTATGGCCCGGCCGATATCGCCGCCACGATCTACCACTCGCTGGGGATCGACATCGAGGCCCGGGTCCGCGACCGAGAGAATCGCCCGGTGTCGGTGCTGGACCACGGCAGCCCGATCGAGGCGGTGCTGGCTTGAGCGGGGAGCGGGTGCGGTGCCGGACGCCGGCAGGGCCTGGGTTCGCCGTCGCTACTTGAACCGGACCGACAGACCGACTCCGGCGAAGAAGTCGTCGGCCGCGCGGTTCAGCCCGTGTCCGGCCCGGATGTCGAACTGCACGTCGTCGCTCAGCAACAAGGTGAATCCACCGTTGAAGTAGTGTTCGACCTCGGCGGTGTCGGCCCCGTTGGGCAGAAAGGTGAACCATTCGGTGAACAACGCGATGTCGTCGGAGAGGCCGAGGTTGACGGCGACCGATTGAGCGATTTCGACGTACGCTTCGCCGGTTCCGTCGTCGAGCTGCCGATTGGCCTGGGTGCTGCCGGCCAACGAGATCTTGTCGTTGACCTCCCATGCGTAGAGCAGGTTGAATCCCGGCAGCGTTTCGTCGCTGGTGAACTCGTTGCTGCCGGTGGGGACCGTCGATTGCAGGATGACTGCCATTTCGGGAAAGTGACATTCCTGGGCGGTCAGTCCGATCTTCGCCCCGATGTAGAGATCCTCGGTGCCCCCGACGGTTCTCCAGCCCGACCCGTCGTCGGTGCTCCTGCTGGTCGGGAACAGGGCCAGTCGCAATTCGAGCCAATCGGCACCGATGCCCCAACGGATCAGGGGTTCTCCGGCCGAGTGTCCACGGACATCACCGGTTCCGTCGTTGTCCATCATGAACGTGTAACCGGCCTCCAGTTGCATCACTCCACGGCCGACGGTCGTGGAGGCTTCGGTGAAATCCGGTCGGTCGGTCTTCAGAGGAGCCCCCCGGTCGGGGCCACCCCCGTCACCGTCACCGTTTCGCCAACTCATCAGGGTGGCCGGGCCGTTGTCGTCATCGGGGAAGCCGAGATGGGTCTCCCTGACCGCTTCGGTCAGCAGGCTGGTCGGTTCGATCGACGTGCCATCCTCTTCGATCCAGACCAACTCGCCGGCGGTGACGATCGTTGTCGCCACCAGCAGCGTCATCAGCATCTTCAGTGCGGTTCTCATCGTACTGGTCGCTCCGTGACCATTGCCGTGGCTTGCTTGGCCGGGTGACGAGCAAGGCATCGGACGTGGCGAGGGTCTCGAGTCACTACATGCGGTGATCACCCCGTCGCGCAGCCAGCCCCTAAAGGGTCTAATTCGTACAATCGGTACGATCCTCTCCACCGGAATCGCCGGTTTCTCGGCGAACCGGGAAAACGGGGCGGCGTCGGCGGATGCCGGACCGGGCGGGACGATCCGTCAGCCGGTCAAATCGCGCAACTGGCTTGGTTCAGCGATCGAGCGGAGGTAGACGGCCAATTCCATCTCCAGCGCCAGCAATCTCTGCCAAGTCTCGACTGCCACCACCATCTCCTCCCCCACCGTCCGGTCCTCCGTTTCGACCGGTTCTCCCGGCAGACCATCGACGGCTTCCTCGACACTCGGCGGGTCGAGTTGTTTGAAGGCATCGGCGGGCGTGACCGACACGGCGGCGTGCAGAATTGAGCCGATGCGGTCGTGGATGAAGGAGACCATGTCCGAGAGTTGGGCCTGCTGGAGGGGCGTGAGTTGGCCCGGCAATTCGGGCGGTCCGCCGGGGAAGAACTCGATCAGTTCGAGATCGTCGTCGGCTTGGAGTGGAAGATCGAGCGTGGCACCGGTGGCGACGGCAGGGCTGGTGTCCTGCTGCCGGAGTGGACCCGCTGTCCCAAGGAATTCGGCGATCTTGGCCGGACTCCCGAAGATCAGCAGGCAGCGGCCGATGGCGATCTGGTCGCCGGGTCGCAGCACCCGCAACTGGACCGGTCGTCCGTTGACGCGGGTGCCGTTGGTGCTGTCGAGATCGGTGAGGATGATGCGGTCACCGTCTTCCTGGATCTTCGAGTGGAAACGGCTGACGCGTTCGTCGTTGAGCTGGATCGAATTGTCGTCCTCGCGACCGATTGTCACCGGGGTTTCCAGCGACTCGAACACCCGGCCCCGTTCAAGTCCCTCGAGGACCTGGATCGTGATTTCGGCCATCGACCGTTCCTTCGTATGGCCCGCTCGGACAGAAGCGGGCCAACACCGACCCGTGTTCTCGTGCAATCGTCTGGCTGCACCGTATCACCGATTCGGCGGTATCGTCAAGAACCGCTGGTGAGGAAGCCAACCGGGATTGTGGTGGTCGATCAGTCGACGACCACCGGGGTGGCCTCTTCGATCTCGGTGATTTCGTGCGACGGTTCCTCGGCTCCGGGCATCGCCCCGTAGAACTCGACCAGTCGCCGATCGTATTCAACCGGATCGACCGATCGGGCCCGGTTGTGCTTGGCACAGGGAACGATCCACGGCTGGTCACAGTTGCCGCCGATCATCGCGTGCATTCTT
The DNA here is from genome assembly GCA_963582065.1 of Planctomycetota bacterium. Classification (GTDB taxonomy): domain Bacteria; phylum Planctomycetota; class Planctomycetia; order Planctomycetales; family Planctomycetaceae; genus UBA8437. Next base: position 88,080 of record CAUZRQ010000002.1, read on the forward strand.
CGAGTGACCTCCGGCGTCACGTAATTGTCGCTGCCCCCGGAGATCAACAGCACCTCCCGAGTGCCCAGCCGCGGGAGCCAACGTTCGATCGGAGTCAACTGGACACCCCGCCGCTTCTGGCTCCACCAGCGGACCAGGGCCAGGGTGATCAGGGAGTGCCACCAGGGGATCAAGTTGTAGACCCAGGCGGGGATCACCAGCAGAGCCCATCGCGGGGTGTGGAACTGCATCAGGGTGTTGGTGCCGTATCCGCCGTCGCTGGCGACGGCTTCGATCGCGGCGTTCTGGGCGGTGGCCACCATCGCCGCTCCACCACCTCGGCTGACGCCGAAGAGTCCAATCGGCAATCCGACCAGTTCGGGGCGGCCGGTCACGTACTCGATCGCCGCGTGCACGTCGATCATCTCGTGGTCACTGAGCCAGTGCAGTGGCACGTAGCCGGGCTGCACCTCGCTCTCGCCGTGGTTGCGGAAGTCGAAGGCGAGGATGTCGAAGCCGGCATCGTAGAGGCCCCGACAGTAGGCCATCGCGGTCCAGTGCGAGCCGGTGAATTCGTGGCAGTAGACGATCACACCGCGTGGCGTGCGGTCGAGGTGATGGTGGAGGCTGCCTCGAAGCAGCAGCCCGTCGGCCGTCTCGATCTCGATACGCTCGGCTTCGGGATCCTCCTCGCTGGAGGGCACGTGGAACGGCGGCCCGTTCTCGAACCACGGCACGATGAGCCGGACGAGTACGACCTGGAAGACCAGCTCGAGCACGATGAGCCCGAGAACGACCGATCCGAGAATGACCCACAACACGTTTGTTCTCCAACGCACCGACCACCGTGTTCCGGCGGTCGGGTCCGATTGATGTTGTCTACGCGTCGACTCGCGGGGCTGAAGTCCCAGCCAGGCCCCGTCAGCCGGTGAACTCCGAAAGGACCAGGGAAATGTTCTGTCCGCCGAACCCGAAGCTGTTGGACAGCGCCCGTTGGACCGGTGCCTCACGAGCCTCGTTGGGCACGTAGTCCAGGTCGCAGTCCGGGTCAGCTGTCTCGTAGTTTCTGGTCGGCGGCAGCACGTTGTCACGGATCGCCAGCAGGCAGGTGATCGCTTCGACGCTGCCCGCCGCGGCGATCAGATGCCCCATCATGCTCTTGATGCTCGAGACCGGTGTCGATTTGGCGTCGGCTCCGAGCGTGTTCCGGATCGCCAGGGTCTCGACCTTGTCGTTGACCTTGGTGCTGGTTCCGTGAGCATTGATGTACTGCAGCTCGTCGCAGTTGATTTCCGCGTCCCGCAGCGCCATCTGGATACAGGCCGTTGCTCCACGGCCCTCGGGGTGGATGTCGGTGATGCGGTAGGCGTCCGCGGTCGAGCCGTAGCCGAGGATCTCGCCGTGGATGTGAGCATCGCGCGACCGAGCGTGTCCGAGTTCCTCGAGCACCAGCATGCCGGCCCCTTCCCCGAGCACGAAACCGTCCCGGTTCAGGTCGAACGGCCGGCTGGCTCGAGTGGGATCATCATTGTGGGTCGAGAGGGCCGTCAGCAGGCTGAAGCCGGTGACGCCGAAGGGGTGGATCATGCTGTGGGCACCCCCGGAGAGCATCACGTCGACGTCGCCACGTCGGATCAACTCGGTCGCTTCGCCGATCGCCTGGCTCGAAGCCGCACAGGCAGTCAGGCAGTTCATGTTGGGACCTTGGGCGTTGAACAGGCCGGCCAAGTGCCCGGCCGACCGATTCGGCTCCTGTTCGAGTTCGGCCTGCGATTCGAGCGTCTCCATGCCGTAGCGGATGAACTTCTCGATATCGACCGACTTGCTGTCCTCGTCGCTTTGAGACCTGGCGATCACGGACATGTATCTCTGAAAGTCCTGGCCTCCCTCGCCGGCTCCCAGGTAGATGCCAAATCGGGGCGGTTCGAAGTCGCCGTCGCCGAGTCCGCTGTCGGCCATCGCCTGACTGGCGGCACCGATCGCGAAGAGGATATTGGGACTGGCGTGTGTGAATCGGTCGGGATCGTCGATGTAGTCGTCGATCGAATAGCCCTTCACCTCGGCTGCGAATTGCGTGGGGAAGTCGTCGGCAGGGAAATGCGTGATTGGCCCGACCCCATTGCCGCAGCGACGCAGCGACGCCCACATCTGGTCGACGTCATTGCCGACGGGCGTCACGCAGCCAATGCCTGTCACGACGACACGACGTCTCATTCGTGGCGGTCTCGAGCAGGAACGGTGGGATGTTGGGGTGGGGTAACCCGGGTTATGTGGGGCCGCGGCGTTGAGTGTAACAGGGTGAGGCAGGGGAATTGAAGGGAATACGTGTGAGAAGTTGGGAGGGCCGGTCGAGAGAGATTCACTCGTCCCCGGTTTCGCCGGTTTCCGGTTTCGCCGCGGTTGCCCGTCCGACTTCCATCACGCCCATCAGGTTCATCGAGAAGACGAAGTTCTTCTGGTTGATTCCCCCCAGTTGGGGGTCCTTGTCGTCGAGGTGCACGAAGACGATCTCAGCCTCGGCCACCAGCTTCTCGCCCACCGTTGCGACCACCTCCACCGTGCCGCCCTCAGCACGCTCGTCGAGCAGTTTCGCATCGTAGACCAGCGTGTCACCGGGCACGGCCCAACTGTGGTAAGTGACCTTGGGAACCTTGGCCAGGATCACGATGTGCTCGAAGTCGTGAAGGTCACCCAGCAGGATGCCGCCGGTCTGGGCCATGCCTTCCAGCATCAGGCTGGCCGGCATCACCGGGAACCCGGGGAAGTGGTCGTGGAGGTGATCCTCGGCCAGCGTCACGTTCTTGATCGCGCGGGCCGATGTCCCCCTGTTGAGTTCCTCGAACCGATCGATCCAAATCCAACGCATGGCTTACGGTACCGTTTGGAATCCGGCCGGGTGGATGTGCTGCCGGCGCTCCCGCCCGGACCATGTGCCGAGAACTCGGACGAGTGATCGCGTTCTGAACACGACCGAGTTCGCGCGAAGAGGATCTCCCGGTGAGATCATTGCGTGGGGGGGGCCTTGGCAGCGACGAACTTCACGAGCATGTCGATGGTGAACAGGTCCTGGATGTTCTCGACCTTGGGGTCCTCGGCGAAAGCGTCGACATCGGCATGGGGCAGGCGTGCGCGGAGCTTCGCCAGGCCGTCCTCGGTCACCACTCCGTCGATGGCCAGACCGTCTCCCTCAGCTGCGAGGTTTTCCGGGAACAGCTCGCCCTTCTTGATCTTGATGTCGAACTCTTTTTCGAGGTTGAAGATGATGTCGAGAAAGTCGATCGACTCGGCTCCAAGGTCTCCGACGAGAGTCGCCGACGGAGTGACCTCCTCGTTGTCGACGCCCAGTGCGTTGGCCAGGACCTCCTGGATCTTGACAAGAATTTCTTCGTTGGTTGCCATTCCGACCTCTCCCAGCCTGGTAGTGGTTGAATTGTGGTGATCGGTAGTGGATCCCGCAGCCTGCCCGATGATCGCCTCGGCTGTGGAATCAGAGTCCACCGAGCGTGAGTCCTCCGTCGACGACCAGCACGTGACCGGTGACATAGGACGCCTCATCGCTGGCCAGGTAGGCCGTCGCGTGTGCAATGTCATCGGGATTGCCCAATCGTCGGCACGAAATCTTCTTGACGATTTCCTCTTCCGCCAGGTTGCGGATGGCCTCGGTCATGTCGGTTTCGATGAACCCGGGTGCCACGGCATTGACGGTGATTCCTCGCCGACCCAGTTCGGCTGCCAGGCACCGTGTTATTCCCTCGATTCCCCCCTTGCTGGCCGCGTAGTTGGCCTGCCCGGGGTTGCCGAAGTGTGAGGCGACGCTCGAGATGTTGATGATGCGGCCATGCCGCTGAGACATCATCGAACGGACCACGGCGTGACAGTAGTGATAGACGCTGCCGAGGTTGGTGTCGATCACCGCTTGCCACTGTTCAAGGTCCATCATTGCCAGCAGGTCGTCGCGAATGATGCCGGCGTTGTTGACCAGGATATCAATCCGTTCCCACGCCTCGAGTACGCCCTCGACGACCGTTTCGGCCGATTCCGGGTCCGACACGTCGGCCTGGATCGCCATCACCTCCCGCTGGTCCAGCTCGAGGTCCTTGACCAACTGGTTGGCCGACTCGGTGTCCGAGCGGTAGACGAAGGCGACCTTGGCTCCCTCGCGAGCCAGTTGCCAGACGATCCCCCGTCCGATGCCGCGGCTGCCGCCGGTGACCAGGGCTGTCTTTCCGGCCAACTTCATGAATCGTGCTTTCCTGTGGTTCGTCGCAGGAGATCAATCGTGCGTCGGCGGGTTGCCGCTCAGACGGTCGTCTCCGAGGATTCCGCGGGGTCCTCGGCCACCGCCGCTTCGGGACGCCAGATCTGGCCGAAGAGGTCTCTCATGTGATCGATCGTTCTTTGATCGGCATCGGCCAGTGAGGGATCCTGGTCGGCGAGGTTGAACTGGTGGAGCGTGAGGCGGGCCGAGACGGCCGAGGCGTCGTCGACGGTGCCTCGGGCCTTGAAGGTCCACTCGCAGTCCTCTGTCTTGTGGACCGAGGCGGTGACGCACAGGGTGCGTCCAGGAGTGACAAAACTGTTGAACTTCAAGGCACGGGCCTGCTTGAGCAGGATCGTGCTGTAACGGAAGTCCTCGGCGTCTCGCATCAACCAGGCCCCGGTCTGGATCATCGCTTCGAGCATCAGCACACCCGGCAGGACGGGAAACCCCGGAAAATGATCCGCCAGGTACTCCTCGGCCAGCGTCAGGTTCTTGACTGTCGAGATCGACTCTCCTCGTTTCAGAGAGACGACCCTGTCCACCAACGCGAAACGCATGACGTCTCCGAGTGAACCGTGACGCGGTCCGAGAAATCCCAGCCTGAACCCAACGCCGAAATAGTCGTGGAAGATTCCGACTATAGTGCCCCTCCTTGAGCTTCTCAAGCGGCCCGGAGATGCTCGAGGGGACCGGTCGGTTGTCTGAAGTTTGTTCTATCGAGCCGACTTGTCCGTGCCGGGGGCATTGGCTTGGGACGGAGACGGGACGACACGGCCGGTGGTGGGGATGCCACGACCCGGGTCGCCGGTCGTGGCCGATTCGTTTTTCTGTCGTCGAATCGATCGGTGGGCCTGCTCGTTGGCCCGTTGCCTGGAGATCGACCGTGCGGCAGCTCGGATCTCAACGGCACTGAGTCGCCTGAGGTGAGCCAGTTCGGAGAGCGGGCCGAGAATCCGGACCACCCTCGCCACGGTGCTCTGGAGCAATACCACTTCCATCAGGTCGCGACGCATGCCCGACAACGACTGGACATGCTCCCGGATGTCCCGTTGCAGGTCGGTCAGCACTTCGAGTGCTTCGACTGCGCTGGCGATGTCTTCTGAACGGGTCCTGAGAGACTCTTCCAGTGCCAGGAGTTCTCCCAGGTTCTTGCCCGCGACGTCGACATCCGACGAATGGGTGTTGAGCGAATCCTGAAGGAGCACCAGTTGATCAAGAGTCGCGTGGGCCTCGTCGGTGTCGTCGCCTCCGCTGAGGATCGCGTCTCGCAGCGCGACGAGCTGATCGAACCGGTCGTGTGCCTGGTCGAGATCATCGGCGATGCCCTGCAATCGAGTCACCTCGGTCACGGCACGGTCCGTCCGGTCGACTCCCGCAACCGCCACGTCACGCAACTGCACCAGCCGGTTCAGGGCGGTCATCGCTTCTCGGTGACCGGCACCCTCATCGACAAGCCGGTTCTGCAACGTGGTCAACTGCGCCAGCACAGCGCGTGTCTCGTCGAGCCCGGCCGCTTCTTTCTCGACCTGCTCGTGGAAATCGCGGATCGAATCGAGCGCGGTCCGAGTCGCGTCCAATCGGGCTGACTGGTCCGCCAAACCGGACAACAGGTCGCTTGTCTCCCAGATCCCATCGCCGGTACCCACCAACTCGGTCATGTCCCGCTCGACACGAGCGAGGTGCTGCTGGACACCGGACAGTCGGCGAGCCAACGGTTGGGTCACCAGCATCTGGATCCCGACCAACGCCAACACGACCGCCCCGCCGGCGATCCACCAGGTCCGGTGCGTTCCGGTGGCCGGAACATCGAGTGGGGTCGGTTCGCAGCCGCTCGCCGATACGGTTGCCGTGTAGGAGACATCGTGGTTCAGTTGCTGACCGTGCATCGTAGTTTCTCCTCGTCGGTGTTCATCGTGTTGCTGTCGCGGTCGGTGGTTGTCCCTTGCCGCCGGGTGGTCACGCGGTCCGCCCCGAGAAGGGCAGGTGGGTGCGTTGCCCCCCCCCCCCAATCCGCAGATTCGGTCATCCTTGGTTCATGCGGATCCCCAACCCGTGTTATCCAAGCTGTTTAAGTTCCGCAGCTATCGCTTTATCGCCACATTAACGGCTGAGATTGTGAGAGATTGCTGGAAGAGATGGTGGTCGAGTAAATCGGTCGAGTGGGAGCCGACCAAGCGGACTGGTAGGTGAAATCGGCACGAGTTGAATGACCGGACACGAAGCCCAATGATGGGGGAGGAGAGTGCGGCGGACCAAGGAGAGACATCGTGGAGATCGAAGTGCGGGGTGCGGGGGTCGGTGATATCCAGGTGCTGGTGGACTTCAACCTGAGGATGGCTGAGGAAACCGAAGGGAAGTCACTGGACGGTGAGCGGTTGAGTGCGGGGGTTACGGCTGTCGTGTCGGGGACCGAGGTGGCGGGTGTTCCGACCGGTCGGTACCTGGTGGCGGAGATCGACGGTCGGGTTGTGGGCGCTTTGATGCACACCTGGGAGTGGAGCGATTGGCGGAACGGGGTGGTGTGGTGGTTGCAGAGTGTGTTTGTGGAGCCGGAATTTCGCCGCCGCGGGGTGTTCCGATCGCTCTACGAGACACTCCGCCACGAGGCGGATAACGACGAACGGGTGGTGGGATTGCGGCTTTATGTCGAGCGGGACAACCGCGGGGCACAGGCGACATACGCTCGGTTGGGGATGTCCTCGAGCGGTTATGAGGTGATGGAGGAACTGTTCGCCGAGTCCGACGATCGGGGTGAGCGGCTCAAATGAGGGGCCGTATAACTGGCGGGAGAGGCCCTGTTCGGCGACGATCGTGGAGACCGACTGTATCGGTGATCAGCCACAGGGGAGCCAGTTGTGATGGGTGACGTAAGAGACGATCAGGTGTTGGTGGGAAAACACACGCGGCGGGAATTTCGCCAACGAATGGACGGGGGGGAATTGAAGGCGTGCATCATCCCGGTGGCTGCGACCGAGCAGCATCTTGAGCACCTGTCGATGGAGCACGACTGGCGGAGCTGCATGCACGTGTCGCTGGAGGTGGCCAAGCGGTTGCATCCGGGCGTGCTGGTGGCTCCGTCGATGAATATCGGGATCAGCGAACACCACATGCGTCATCGCGGCACGCTTTCGGCGATGCCGGGCAGTTGGCTGGCGGTGCTGTTCGACACGATTCGCAGCATGCACAGCGCGGGCTTCGAGCACATCCTGGTGCTCAACGGGCACGGCGGCAACGTGGCGCCCTGCCAGGGGATCTGGGGCCAGTTCCTGCAGCGGCTGGAGACCAACCTGCAGTTCCACAGCTACTGGGATTTTCTCGATGAGGAGGCGGTTTCGCCTTATCTCGAGACCGGCCGGTTTCCCGGTCACGCCCAGGAATTTGAGACGGCGTTTGCCTTGGCGGTGTTTCCCGAAAACGTCCGTGAGGACGCGATGCAGGACCAGGAAGACAAGGAGCCCTTGTCGGCGACGGCCGAGAACGGGGCGGCGATGGTCGAGATGATCATCACTCGCGTGGCGGCTCACGTGCAGGCAATGGTCGACGGCGAAAGCGTCGCCGACGTGCCGGCGTTTCATTGAGCCGTCCGACCCGTTACCTGCCCAGTCGTCCTCGCGCCTGCCAGACCCGATGGGCGGTGGTCGGCTTCATTTTCGATGGCACCGACCGCCGGGAGGTCACCGGTCGGGCTTCGAGCGGATCGGGGACCTGGCGTCCGGTTGGTTGTTGGCCGGCTGCGGTCGCCCCGGGAACGGGAATCCCCGGGGTTGTTACGGCCATTCGCTGGTAGGGCACCACGCGGTAGCCCAGCAGCGGCCGGTAGGTGGTTCGGGGGACTTGCTGGAGTGCGGGACGCGAGACCCACACCATGCGATAGGAGCCGCGGTCGACCCACTGAGTCTGCCAGGTCGTAATCGGCACCTGTTTTACGACCATCTCGCGCTGGTAGATCACCGTCGGGCCGGTTGGTCGGATCGGCGTCGAGGGGTAGGCCACGCCGGGAGTTGCACGCATGGTGTAGCGAGCCGGGGACCGGGTTGTCGGCAGGGCCGCGGCCACAGGTGGGGCCGGTGGGGCCGATTGGAACACGGGAGCGGGAAGGAATTTCTGTGAAGCGATCGGAGGCGTGGTGGCTGGTGGGGCGTAGGGGAGCGTGGTCTGCGGTGTCGGCTGCGGCGCGGGGCGGTAGGCAGTTTGTGGGGTGGTGTGCCGGTTCTGGGTCTGCTTGGGGTGGCTGCAGCGAGGCCGACAGCGGCAGTTGCTGGCGTGGGTTTCGATGATCTCGACGTCCTCGTCGCGGTCGCGCTTGAGGAAGTCGAAGATCCCGGCGGGTGCCACGTCGGGTATGGCCACGACCGCCAAGCCCAACAGTAGCGGGAAAACCAGGGTTCTGGCCGAAAATCCCATCGGCCGGGCGTTGTCCTTTTTCGGGTCCAGCGACATGTCAGCCACTCCGTTGACGGACCGAGAGACTCGGTGAATCGACGATTCCCCCTCCGTTGACTTATCGGCACAACCGGCAAAGTCGCCTTAACCGGTTTTTCCGGAATTGACCGGTTGCCGCGACCTCGGGTCCGTCCGACGACGAGCGGATGTCACCTGGAACGAGCTGAATCGGGTTACGGCTGGATGGTGAATTCGCGATAGCGTGTCCCAGCCGGCGTGGACCCGGGTGATTTCCTGTCAGTGATATCGACTTCGAAGGGTCGTTCGAGGCTGTTGCCGGCCAGGTCTTCGAGCACGCTGCCGACGGCCAGTCGGTAGCGGCCGGGCTGCCAGGACGATTGCGGAGTGAACGTCCAGGTCGACTCGTGGTCGGTCGTCTCGATGGCACCAGCCACGGGCTGACCCGCAGCGGTCTCGACTCGAACGTCGCTGTGGAGCAGTGCCCAGTCGTGGGAGCTGCCGAGTCCGCAGACGAGTGCCGAGGAGGAACGGGCCGCCGGAACGGTGATCTTCCACTTGGCCAGGTCGGGTTGTTGGTGATCGGCGGGGCCGGCGGTGAATTCACGGGTCACGGCGGTGCCCAGCGGCGTTCCACGAGCCGAGGGCCAGTCACCCGAGATGCTCAGTCGGTACCTTCGACCTTCGGTGAGGATGGCACCGAGTTCGACGTTAAGATTCACGCCCTGCTTGACCCGGCCGGGATGAAACCACAGCGTCAGCGTTCGTCGGTCCCGGGACCACAATTCGGTGTGACGGAATGGTCGCGGCACCGGGCGGTCGTTGTCGAGATCGTCCAGCCGGAAATAGTCCCAGATCTCGCCGAGCTGCATCGGTTCGGAGAACACGATGTAGAACTTCAGGTGGTTGGCCGGCAGGACAGCGGAGGTGGGGTAGAGCGCGGTGACGGTGGGAGCCGGCGCGGCCTCGGGAGCCGGCACCCGGTAATGGCACTCCAGGGTGTCACCGGCCAGGTCGTGTCCGAGTTGCGGCAGAAAACGGACAACGTAGTCCTGTCCGGCCAGCAGGGGAAACGACGGGGCGAAACGGATCTCGCGGTCCGAGACCCGCTCGATCGATCCCAGCAGGGGGGCCTCGGCCCGCACTTCGATGAGACCCTCGAGTCGGTCGCTGTTTTCCTTGCCGAAGGCGGAGTCGACCGAACTGACCACGATGACGATCCGCGTCGGATCGTCGGTCTCGGGTTGGATCGCCAGCGTGAAGTGCCCGTCGGAGGACTCGAGTTCGTCCGGGCCGACGGGGGTGGTCGGCGTGGTGTGTCCGGTCTCCGGGGGCCTGGAACCCGACCCGCAGCCGGTCGGGCCCGGGAACGAGACGACCGCCGCAAGCAGCAGGCTCGCGGCGGTCGTTCGTCTGGATACCGGGAACAGTGTCATCGGCGGTTACGGCAGGACGGCCGATTCGAGGCTGAGTTGGCCCTTGGTGTCCCGGAGCACGACGACCTTGTCGTTGGCGAACTGGTCGATGTGCTTGACACCGAACAGCACGTCGAGGACTTCCATCCCTTCAGGGCCCTTCTGCTTGGCGAAACGTCGCGAAGCTTTTTCATCGGTATCATTGGCTCCGAGGTACTTGACCACCCTGCGGGCGGCCTGCTCGTTGGTTTCCTTGGCGCCGAGGTACTTCATGTCAATGCGGCAGCCCCAGTACTGGCTGGGTCCGAACCGTCGGTTCTTGTTCCTGTGGTGGAACCGGTCGGTGTTGGTCACCAGCCAGCTTTTACCGCCCTTCTTGTAGATGAACATGTCGACCGGCCGGTTGCCGCTGCCCAGTTCGACCACGCTGGTCCCCTTGATCTTGGCTCCGTCTTCGAGTCCGTCGATGGGGAACTTGGCGATCGGGGTGCAGTTGAACGAGCCGACGATGAAGGTCTTGCCGTTTTCCTGGATCGGGATGAACGACTGGATCGGCGCCCGGGTTTCCCAGCGGCCGTGGGCCACGTGGTAGGTCTCGGTGCTGTAGACCGCGGCGGAGTTGCCGTGTTCAAGCGGAAGTGGAATCGAGTAGATCTTGCTGGCGAATTCGCGGCCACTTTGCCCGGCGGCCAGTACCCGGCTGCCAGCCAGCTTCACGCCGGTGACATTGCTGACCTTGGCCTTGCCATTGCCGGGCAGGGTGACCCGGACGTGGCGGGACTTGGACAGGTTGACGGCGGCCACCTTGCCGGCCCCGTCGATTGTCAGCAGGGCACTGATGCCGTCCTGCTTGCGGATCACCGAGAGGTAGATGCGACCGTTGATCCGGTTGACGACCATGTCGACGATCTGCACGCCGGTGGCCTTGGTCCCCAGTGCACCGGCGATCAGCTTATCGACATTGTCGATCCGTTTCTTCAGAGGCCTGGCCGACCCGGTGTCACCGGTGTCGATGGCCACGATCGAACCGTTTCCACGATCGGCGACCAGCAAAACGCCGTCCGTCGCGAAGCTCATCCGTCCGATCTGCTGAAACTTCAGCCCCCCGGTTTGCACGTTTTTCAGGAGCCTGTCGGCACCCTTCTTCCCGGGGGCTGCCGCCGAACCGGTCATCGCCATAACGCCGATGCTCAGCACCAGGCCGACAACCGAAAGGGTTACGGTCTTGCGTGTCATGTCATGTCTCCCGCTCTCAGGATGTGAGGAACGCGTGTCTGTTGGAGGAGTGTCAGCATACCCAGGCCCGGCCGACTCGTCCACGATCCGAAACCCGGACCGCCTATCCGGCTGCCGAGATTGTCGGTGGGGTCGTCAACTGGATGGTCCGCTCGACGAATCCCGCCGGAAAATCCACGGGAGAAGTGATCAAGATGGTGGTGTTGTCGAGTCCCTCGACCACCTCGCGGATCAACTGGATTCCCGTGTCGTCGATCTCGGCCAACGGCTCGTCCAGCAGCAACAGCGTCGGTTCGATCGCCAGGGCACGTGCCAGTGCCACCCGGCGGCGTTCTCCACCCGAGAGTCCTTCGACCTGCCGTTCGGCCAGTTGTGAGCCCCCCAGCCGCTCGAGCCATTTGCGGGCGATCCGACGTCTCGTGACGCGGTCGACCCGTCGGGCGGCCAGCCCGTACTCGATGTTGCTCAGCACGCCGCCATGAAACAGCCAGGGGTGCTGGTGCACCAGGGTGATGTCACCGGCGGGACAGTTGACGGTGACCATTCCGGGAGAGACCGGTTCGAGTCCGGCCAGGACCCGCAGCAGGGTGGTCTTGCCCGAACCATTGCCGCCGCAAAGGCCCACACATTCCCCGGCGGCAATCTCCAGGTCGCCGGCAGCCAGGATCCGGATGTCGGCTCGCCGGACAATCAGCTGGTTGGTCGAGACGATCGTCATGCGTCTCTCCGATCTTCTTTTCCCAGCACCGCCACCAGCAGTGTCATCCCGGTTGCCAGCAGCAGCAGCAGGCCCCCCATCGCCAGCCCGACAGCGAACTCGCCCTTGCCGGTTTCGAGTGCCGTGGCGGTCGACAGCGTGCGGGTGCGGTCCTTGATGTTGCCGCCGACCATCATCGCGATGCCCAGTTCCGTCGAGCAGCGGGTGAAAGCCGTCAGTATCGCCAGGATCAATCCCGTGCGGGCCTCGCTGAGATAGGTCAGCAGACGACGGATTGGTCCGGCACCGAGTGTCCGGGCGGTTTCAGGGATCCGCGGGTCGAGCGTGGCGAGAGCTCCGTGAGTCAGGGCGACGACGATCGGCAGTGCCAACAACGTCTCCCCGATGACGATTGCCGTGGGGGTGTAGAGCAGATCGAGCGGTCCCAGGGGGCCGCGGCGGGCGAGCATCCCGTAGCACAGCAGGCCCAGGAAGACCGTCGGCACCCCCAACGCCGCCCGGAACAGCACCAGGAGCAGACGCTGACCGACAAACCGGCGGCGGGCCAGGCCGGTGGCGATGGGCAGCCCGATCAGGACGGCCAGGACGACGGCTGACAGCGAGATGCTCAGCGTGCGGAGCGTGGCGTCGATGATCTGGTGATCGCCGTTGGCGATCAGCCGGACGGCTTCTCGCAGGCCCTCGACCAGGAAGTCCATCAGGGAGTATCACGCGGGTGCGGGTGGAACAGCGGTTCGCCCTCGACCCGAAATGCGGCGATCTTGGTCCGCACCGGATCGGAGATCAGGTAGTCGGCCAGCCGGATCGCCATGGCCACGTTGATCCTTTCGTGTTTCTGGGGGTTCACCACCAGCACCCCGTAGGGGTTGTGCAACGCCGGGTCATCTTCGACCAGGGGAACCAGTGTGATCTTGTCCTTGAACTTCAAGTAGGTGCCGCGGTCGCACAGCACCTGTGCTTCCATTTCGTTGGCGGTCATCAGTGTGTGCCCCATGCCGCGGCCGGTCTCGACATATCCGCTCCAGGTGGTCAGCCCCCCGGCGGTTTTCCAGAGCGCGAGTTCCCGCTTGTGTGTTCCGCTGTCGTCGCCTCGAGAAACGAACGGTGTGGCGGTGTCCCGGATTCCCCTGAATGCTGCCGAGATGTTCCGGCCCGAGATACCGGCGGGGTCGGACCTGGGACCCAGCAGCACGAACGAGTTGTACATCACGTCATCCCGTCGGATCGCATGTCCGGCCTTGAGAAAGTCGAGTTCACTTTTTCGGGCGTGGATCAGCAACACGTCCACGTCTCCGCCAAGTCCCAGGCTCAGGGCCTGCCCGGTCCCGACGGCGATCACGTCGACCCGCACGTTGTGAGCCGACTCAAACTCGGGAAGCAGGTGATCCATCAGGCCGGTGTCCGCCGTGCTGGTGCTTGTCGCCAGCCTGAGCACGGTGGGTTCGCTGGCGGTCGGTCCTGGTCCGATGGTTGCCCCGGCCTGTTCTTCGAATCCGCCACCGCACGCCGACAACCCGAGCACAGTGGCTACGATGGCACCGAGTGCGAGTCGCATGGTGGAACCGATGAAGAACTGGGCCAACAAGGGGATCACTTTATTCCAGTTGAGCGAGGGGAGAAGAGCTGGTCAGCGAGGGCCGGCTCGAACCGGCGACTGTACGCCACCCAGCCGACCGCCGTCCTTTCGCAGGGCATCACCGAGGTGATCGAAGAGCTCGGTTCCCGAGATGTGGCCATCGGCGTCGGTGTCGGCCAGTCCGCGGAAGCCATTGGCGATGTGCCAGGCGAACAGGCCGTGCCGTCGCTGCGGATCAGCCAGTCCCTTTTGTCCATCACCGCAGCTGGCGATCACCGTGGTGGTCTTGAGCCGTTTGCCGAGAGTGGCCAGCAGGGCGGCACCGTCGGGCTGACGTTGCAGGTCGCGACCATTGCCGTCGTGTGTCACGTCCAGCAGCCAGGTCTTTTCGGCCCCGCCACTCGATTCGATCTGGTCGGCCAGCCACTCCAGTGAGACGCCTGTCTCGGCCATGTTTTCCCAGTCGAAGCCACGAGGGGCCAGCCACAGGCGATCGTCGTCGCCGCGATAGACGTGCCCGGTGGTGTAGACGACCAGTTCGGCGCGGCCTCGCAGTTCGCCCAGGAACCCGGTCACCTGCTTCTGGAGTTCGGCTCGAGGAGTGTCATTCAGCAGCTTGGCATGGCTGCCGTCGGTGGGGACACGGTAGAACCACGCCAGGTGGTTGGAGACCAGTTTCAGGTCACCACCGGCGAATGGCAGCGGGGTCAGGGACTTGTCCCGGTAACGGCTGGTGCCGATCAACAGGGCCCAGCGGTGAGGGTAGGCACCGCGCTCGGCGGCGACCAGCAGAGTTCGGCCACCATCGGGCTCGGCCGAGATCCACACCGTGTCGTCGGGTCGCAGGTCGACCAGTTGAGACGGTCGGCTGTTGAGAAACACCGCAGCCTCCTTGTCGACCGTCAGGTTGACGGTGCCGTTGGAGGACTTGACGGTCAGGCGACCGGAAGGGAAATCGATCGAGTCGATGGCACCACGGATCATCGGTTGTCGGGCCTGGATGACGGCGACAGCCGAGATTGTCTCGGCGTGATCGACGATCACCAGCATGTCCTGTTCGATTGACTTCAGCGACCAGGCGGCCCGCTCGGCCGCCGCGGCACCCTGTCCGGCCAGGCTGGCGTTGTCGGCGAGTGTCCAGGACCGGTAGCCGGGGCTGCTGGCTCCCTGCTGAAGTTGCAGGGTCAATCGCCGCTTGGTCACGTCGATCCGGTTGACCCGTCCCACGGTCTTCATCGTCCGCTGGATATCGACTCGGATGGCCAGCCTCGAACCGCTGCCACCGGCATCGCGGACGTGGACCGCGGTGATTTGATCGCCGGGCTCGACATCGACAAGGTCGCCGGTGCGGCCGTTGAGTCTCATCTGCGTCCCGTCGGCGATTCGCAGCCCGATGTCGTCGCGATCGTCGCCGGCCTGTGGGGACAGCACCAGTCGCGAGGCGGGCACATCCAGTCCCCCGACCAGTCCCTGGTGAGTCGTTGCGGGTGCCACGGTCAGCTCGATCACCCGCGGTGATTCGTCAACGGTCCGTTTCAGTTCAAGCCGATCGCCGGGGGAGAGATCGGCCAGGGTTCCGTGCTCCTTGCCATCGCTGTTTCGCGAGATCACCACGTGCACGTCGTCGTCCAGGCTGACGTCGCTCGAGATGCCGGTCGTCATGTTCCTGACCCGCAACCGGTGTCCGTCGTCGGTGATCTCCTCAAGCACGACGACGTCGGAAACGGTGTCGCCGTCTCGGGGAGCCCGAGTCGGTCCACCGCCGGGAAGGAAGACCATCAGCAGCGAGAGGAAGACCGACGCACAGACGGCGGCGATGGCCAGCGTACGCCGCCGATTGACCGGCTCGCCTGCCGTGGTGTCCTTGTCCGTCTCGTCCGCTTCTTCGGGGCCATCCTTGCGGATGATCTTCACGTCGACGTTGAGGTCCGAGAGGGCGTCCTCGGCCGAGTTGTACCTCCGTGACTTGTCCTTTTCTGTGAGTTTCTGGATGACCTTCGCCAGGTCCTCGGGGACTCCCTCCAGGACCGCGCTGATCCTCGGCAGTCGACGATCCGCCGCCGCGTGCCATTCGATCCAGGGATCCTCCCCCGTCACATCACTCCGCATGGCCCCCAGCCCCAGCGCGAGTTCTTCGAATGGAGGACCGCACATCAGCTCGTAGGCGGAAAACCCGAGTGAGTAGAGGTCGCTGCTGGCTTCGATCTCGCCGAAGTCCTCCGAAACGACCTCCGGCGCGATGTAGCGGGTGGCTCCCTTGAGCAACGTTCCGTCCCGATCGCTGACCCGACGCGAGAGACCGAAGTCGCCGATTTTGATCCGGCGGCGGGCGTCGATCATCATGTTTGACGGCTTGATGTCTCCGTGGACGATTCCGCGGCCGTGCAAGTAGTGCAGGGCACGCAGGCAATGGGCCAGCGTGGTCTTCAGGGCCCGCAGGTCCATCTGTCTCCCGGCCAATCGCTCGGCCAGCGTCCCCTGCATCAGTTCCATCACCAGCCAGCCTCGCTGGCGGTCGATGTCGTAGATCGTGATGACGTTGGGGTGCTGCAGCGAGGCGAGCAGTTGGGCTTCCTGCCAGTAGCGGTCCAGTTGCAGGGTTCCGCCGAGGAACTCGTCGCGGATCTGCTTGACGGCGACCTCGCGACCCAGTTCAAGATCACGGGCCCGGTAGACGGTCGTGTACCGCCCGGTCCCGACGGTTTCGAGCTGTTCGTATCGGGTTTCGCCGGCCACCGCGTCGGTCCTCAGGGCAATCCCCCCCGATCGGGGGGACGGTCCGATTATGCCCCCACAGGGGCGATGGCGGAAGGGAACGATACCGGGTGAGGACCGGTTCAGGAGCCCTTCAACCTTGCGATCAACTCCCGCAGTTGCTCATCGCGTCCCACGTCGCCGGTCAGCCCCGTGGTGCCGAGGTCTTCGGCGTTGAGCAGTTTCAGCAACCGGTCGTAGGCCTGTTGCTCGCCGGATCGGTCGGATCGAGCGGCTGATGTCAGCGCGTCACGAACCAGAAGGCGCCAGCCGGCCTCGGCCTGGTCCTTCTTGGGCTGAGAATTTTCGAGCATCCGTTTGAGGCTCTGGCGGTCGGTTCGTCGGTCGTTGCCGGTCGCGCCACTGCCCGGACCCTCGGCCACCACCAGCAGAACCGTGGAGGCCACGCTGGCTGCCAGCAGCAGGGAGAGCAGCAAGGAGTTCGAACGGCGGGTTTTCTGCTCGGACTGCCCGCCGGTGAGCTCTTCGTCCAGGCTCAATTCCGGAAGTTGCCCGTCTTCGCCCAGCTGCACCCGCGATTCGCCCTCGGCGTTGGTGACGAACTTGGCCAGTTGCCTCTTTCGCCGTCGTCCCCTCCGGCCACGTCGTTTCTCCTTGCCCGACCGCTTGGCCGGTTCCTCGGCCTCCTCCGCAACAGTCCCGTTCTCGTCGTGGGCGGTCATGGCGAAGTGAAGGCTGGTGCGTTCTCCCAGCACGATGTCGGCTTCCCCGGGCAACCAGACCCATCGCTGGGGCGGAATCGGGCTGCCATCGATCGAGACGGCGTCCGGCAGCGGGGTGAAGATGGCGTAGCGGCCGTTGCGGAGGACGATGCTGGCGTGGTGATCTGCCAGGTCGGGGTCCTCGAGCACAACCTGGTTGGTGTCGGCGCGGCCGATGTGCACCAGCTCGGTCTCGAGCTCGAACAGCTGCCCGCGGGCCGGGCCCCGGGTGATGGTGATGGTTGCCGGTTCGCTCATGAGACGATTCTACCCGTGGCTACTCCATCAGGTCGACGTAGATGAAACTGAGGACGAAGGGGCCGAGGATGATCAGCACGGTGGCGGCCATCACCAGCACGCTGGGCAGCAGCATCTTCACCCCCGCTTCGCCGGCGATTGTCTCGGCCCGTTGCGTCCGCTTGATCCGCAGCACGTCGGCCTGGGTGCGGAACAGCCGCGCCAGCGGGGTTCCCAGGGTCTCGCCCTGGATGATCGAACCGATGATGCTGGTCACTTCGGGGTCGTCCAGCCGGTCGCGCATCGCCTCCAGCGCCCCGATGCGGCTCTTGCCCATGTTGATCTCCGAGAGCACTCGACCGAATTCCACTCCGACCGGATGATCACGAAACTCGGCGACGGATTCCTCGAGCGATTGCAGAAACGTCGCCCCCGCCTCCATCAGCAGGGTCAGCAGGTCCAGCAGAAACGGCAGCCTCTGCTTGATGCGGAACAGTCGCAGGGCGGCCTTTTGTGCCAGGCGGCGGCGGAGCAGCCACACCGTCGCCGGTCCGGCGGCCAGGCCCCCCAGCAGTCCGGGGGGGCCGGCCAGGTCG
Source organism: Planctomycetota bacterium (assembly GCA_963582065.1). Lineage (GTDB taxonomy): Bacteria > Planctomycetota > Planctomycetia > Planctomycetales > Planctomycetaceae > UBA8437. The sequence continues at coordinate 105,975 of CAUZRQ010000002.1, forward strand.
AGGCCGATGTAGACGTAGGCGGGAGTCAACATCGCGGCCAGGATCTGCATTGTGCCGAGGTACTCCTGGGGGGTCCAGAAGCGGGGCAACCCGGCGGCGTGGATGTCCCGCAGGATGCCCGGCAGCGAATCGCGGAAGGCGCGGCGGTTGACCTGGCCCAGGGCGACCACCAGCGGCTGCAGGAAACGGTAGACCAGACTCCGGCGTCGCAACTCGGTGATTCGCAATTGGTCGTGACGCCAGGTGTCGTCGCCGTCGGGATCGTCGGCGACGGCACCCTGCACGGCGCGGACCAGCACGAACAGTCCCACGGCCAGCATCACGCAGGCGATCACCTGCAGCAGCGGGAACGGCGAGGATGTGGATTGAGCGAGCAACACGGGGAGTCAGATCTCGGGGTTGAGGATCACGCGGGCCCAGAAGTAGGCCAGCAGGTTCAGGACGGCGGCCAGGCAGAGGATCAACTGGCCGGGAATCTCGGTGAACAGCATCCGGGTGTGGACCGGGTCGATGAAGTAGTTCATCAACAGGATCACCGGCGGAGCCAGGGCCATGTACACCGACGATGTGCGAGCCTGGGCGGTCTCGGAGCGGACCTTGCGTTCGAGCCGCTGCAGTTCCCGGACGCTGGTGGCGATCCGTTCGACCGTCTCGTTGAGCCGCCCGCCACTTTGGCGGCTGGCCTCCAACGCCGCGGCAAACAACGCGAAGTTCTCGCTCCGCAACCGCTCCTTGGTCTCCTTGAGGCACTGTTCGAGGTCCTTGCCGAGCTGGTACTCGCCGACGATCTGCAGGAATTCCTGGCTGATCGGCTTGGGACTCTGGCGGGCGAGGATGTCGAGTGCCTGGGCCAGCGAGAGCCCGGCCTTGATGGCATTGGAGAGCGAAACCATGGCGTCGGCCAGCTGGTCCTCGATCAGCAGCCGGCGTTTCTCGGCCAGTTGCCTGAGCACGTACCACGGCAGGCTGACCAGCAGCACCGCGGCGGTGACCGAAAACACCAGTGAACCGGCGACGACCAGCAGCGAGGCCGCGACGACCGCGACCAGGATCGACCAGGTCACCAGGTACTTCCTCAGCCTGTCGGTCCGCAGTCTCAGCCGCCGCAGCTTGTCCGTCAGGTCCTCTTCGACGAAGTCGATCGCCTGAAAGTAGGTCGAGCGGCCGGCGATGGCTCCGACGGTGACGCCGGCGGCGACCATGCTACTGCCGATGATAGCCAGCAAGTCCATCGACGGTGTCTCCTAGGCTTGGTCACCGTAGAGGGATTCGAGTTTCAGCAGTTCGCTGTCGACCAGGCGGTCGATGAAGCTGGGCATGTAACCGGTCGGCACCAGCCCCGTCTCTCCGCGGATGCTGAAGATATCGGTCGTCGCCACGCACTGCCGCTCGGGGTCGTAACCGGTGACCTCCGAGACCTGTGTCACGCCGCGCCGACCGCCGGGCAACCGGCTGATCTGGACGATGATGTCGATTGCCGAGGCGACCTGTCGTTGGATCGAGATCAACGGCAGATCGACGGCCATCAGCACCAGCACCTCGAGGCGTTTCAGCACGTCTTGGGTGTTGTTGGCGTGGATGGTGGTCATCGAGCCGTCATGTCCGGTGTTCATGGCCTGGAGCATGTCGAGTGATTCGGGGCCGCGGCACTCGCCGACGATGATCCGGTCGGGCCGCATCCGCAAAGCGTTCTTGACCAGGTCGCGGATCGAGTACTCGCCGGCTCCCTCGACGTTGGGCGGCCGGGCCTCGAGCGTCACCACGTGCTCCTGGTGCAGCTGCAGCTCGCTGGTGTCTTCGATCGTGATGATCCGGTCCTTGTGCGGGACGAAGCTCGAGAGCACGTTCAGCAACGTGGTCTTGCCGGTGCCGGTCCCGCCGCTGACCAGGACGTTCCGCCGGTCGATCACGCAGGCCCGCAGAAACTGGGCCGCGGCGGTGGTGATCGAGTCGAGCTCGATCAGGTCGTCCATGGTGAAGCGATAGGCGGGGAACTTGCGGATCGTCAGGCAGGGGCCGCGAGTGGCCAGCGGCGGAATGATCGCGTTGACCCGCGACCCGTCGGGCAGCCGCGCGTCGACCAGCGGCTGGCTCTTGTCGATCCGACGCCCGACCTGCGCCACGATCCGCTCGATGATCGATTCGGTGACCTTGTCCGAGATGAACCGGCGGCCCGAAAGCTCGACCACGCCATCCCGCTCGACGTAGATCTGGTCGCTCTTGACCACCATGATTTCGGTGATCGTCGGAGCCCGCAGCAGGTCCTGAATGGGCCCGAAGCCGAAGACGGTGTCCTTGAGATCCTTTTTCAGCGTCCGCAGGATCAGGTACCGCTTCAATTCCTGGTGCAGGTGTGGCCGCACCCGGGGGAACACGTCATTCATCCGAGACTCGACCCGGCTGATCCGTTCGCTGAGATCGCGGCAGCCCTCAAGCTCCAGTTGCTCGCGGACGAACCCCACCAGGTGTTCGAGTTCGGTTTCTCGTTCGGGGACCAGAGTCGCGGGCACGTCGAATTCGTTGGCACCCAGTGCCCGGACCGTTCCCCCCATCGGAACGGTCTCGTCGCCGCTCTCGAGAATCAGCTGGTTGATCATCAGGTCCTGCAGCAACAGCGACACCACCTCCTCGAGCAACGGGAGGTTCTCGTCGCCGAAGAGATTCAGTTCGCGACAGACATCCTCGATGTTCTCCTCGAGCATCAGGATGCTCTCGGTACCGCCCAACTGGCTGCTCTCGAGTTCGAACAGGTCGAAGCGTTCCAGCAGTTGGCGGTGCACCCGGAGTTCGAGGCTGGCCATGATCGAGCGGAGATGAGATTCGAGCTGGTTGCGGCTGATCGGGCTGGCCTGTTCCGACTCGAACGTCAGCGTGAACGGCCAGATGCGGACGGTGTCACCGGGCGAGAACTCGCAGCTCTGTCCGCCCAGCACCTCGGTCTCGCCGACCACGCAACTGTTGATCCCGAGGTTCTCGAGAGTCAGCAGTCCGTTGTCTCGCCGGATGACGGCCTGCTGTTTGCCCACCAGGGGGCTCTGCAGCACCACGGTGTTGCCCGTGTCGCGGCCGATCCGGATCACCGCGTCGTCGGTTTCGACCAACGACCGCCGGCTGTCGTGGACCTTGTTGAACCAGACTTTCATGGCGAGTTGTGGGAGACGCGAGGAGAAGAACGGCTGGGGACTAGCGCTTGGTTTGATCCCTGCGATGGAGCAGCACCTGGACACCCTGAAAGTTGTTGACTGCGAGGATCCCGGCGAGTGTTTCGGCCTTGGCTTCGAGTTTGCCGCCGGGGTTCTCGACCCTCACGGCCACGGCGATCACGTTTTCGGCTCCCGAGGCCAATCCGGCGGCCTGGCGAACGTCCCGGCGGCCCTTGCGATTGCCCAGGGCCAGGATCCGGAAGGGGCCGATGATCTGCCCGCCCCCCTTGGTCGGGCTGCTGCGGCTCGCGCCCTCGCCAAACTCCGGGATGCGGAAACTGACCTGGTCACCAGGATCGACGTGCTGTGGGTTGAAGGTCCTCGAATCGACCGGCAACCACATCACTCGTTCGTTTTCGGCGATCAGTTCGTTGATGTCCTTGGCGGCCGGGGTGGTCAGGTCACGGTGCGTCACCAACTCGGTGCCCGATTCGGCCATCGTGCGGGTGGCCTTCTGACCGATCACCAGGTCTCTTTGTTCCCAGAGAACGGCGACCTGTGCCAACTGGTCCTTGTGGTTGCGTGGCACCGAGATCGACACCAGGTGGTCCGACTGGATCACGTCTCCGCGGTTGACGCGGGCGTTCTTGGAGATTCCGACGAATTCGACCAGTTCGACGCGGCCGGCTTCGCGTTCGAGATAAAGCCAGTTGCAGACGAAGCCGACGACGCCCAGCGCCACGGCGATCATGATGCCCTGTGCACCCTTCATGTTGACTCCCGCTCGCCCGGTGCCGCCGGGCTGCTCGTTTCTGGTGTCCCTGGCCGGTCCGGGGTGAAGACATTCAGCATACCATGCCATCTGCCCGAGTTGTCATGTCGTGACGAGACGACCACGGCCCGGCCGGAGGGATGTTGCCAGCGGCCGGTCCAGCCGTCGCGGTGCCGGGTTGGCGGGGATGTCGGTGCCCAGCCGTGGTGGTGCAGTTCGCGTTCGAAGTGGTTCCACCAGCCGTCCGGTCCCGGTGATCCGGTGAAGACCACCAGTCGCTCGGGGTCACCGCTGCCGACGGCCAGCAGTCGGCGGCAGTCGGCGGGCAGGCCGACCGGTTCCTCGGCCACGTCACCGGCGGCGGCAAATGTCCAGGTTACCCAGTCGTTCCGGGGTGTCCGGGTGGCCAGCCCCCAGCCGACAACCCGTCGTTGGCCCAGCAGTTGCCGGACCGCCACGACCATCGGCAGGGGACCGTCGAGCCGATGCAGCGAGGTGGCGGCCGGTGCCGGGTTGATTCCCGGGTTCGACTCGCGGCTGGTCAACACCCTCAGCAGTCGCTGTTCAGCCTCGTCGGCGTCCGTCTCGGGCCATCCCGCCGCTTCGGCCGTGGCCCGGGTGGACATCTCGAGTGCCCGCCATGCCGCCGGTCGGTCGCCGATCACTCTCCTGCGGTGGATCGTCGTTCCCAGTTCCCCAAGTTGCAGGTCATCGGGCTCGGTCCAGGCCGTGCCCGATCCGGTGACACCGCCGACATTCGGGGTCGACTCGAGTTCCGGTTCGTTCCACCAGGCGGTCAACTGGCGACCCACCGCCAGCCCGACGACCAGCAGCAATCCGACGGCCAACAGGTCGGTTGTCCGGCGGCGGTACCGACGAGCCAACTCGCCGATTCCACCGGTCGTGTCGGGTTCCGGAGACGAGGACGGACCGTCGGTCGTCGGTGCGTCGTGATCGGGCTGGCTGGGCTGGTCGGACACGGTGGACACGGGCGGCTAGTTCAGCAGGGTTGACTCGAAAGATTCCAACTGCTGGATCAGCGGAACGTAGGCGGCGTCGGATTGTCCGTTCATCCGGGCCCGCCGGGCCAATTCGCGGTACATCCTCAGAAAATCCCGCGTCAACGCTCCGGGAATGCCGGCCTGGTCGAGGCTCTCCCGCGGCCGCCCGCGGCCCTGGATCTGCTCGATCAATCGGTCGGTGAATCTCGAGAGATCTCCACGGTCACTGGTCCGGGCGTTGCGGGGAGGACGCGGGTAGTAGTCGCGGTTCCCGCCGTAGAAACCGGCCAACTCGCCGTCGCGGTCGAAGAGGTCCATCCCGCGGCGATTCAGGCCGCCACGCAATGCCGCGGCCAACTGGCGAAAACGAGCGGTGTGGGTTGCCGTCACGTTCTGCCAGCGACCGGCCAGGTCGGGATAGAGACGCAGCGAGCGGCGTGAGTTGTTTGACGAGAGACCCGTCTGCCAGAACTGCCAGCGATTGTCGAGCACCGGGAAATCGACCTCGTGGCGGTAGCCGCCGGGCGGCATCTGCCCCAGCACCGGGAAACCCCGGTCGACCATCGCACGTCCGGTGATCATGCCGCGGCGGACGTCCAACAGGTCCTGGTCGACCCGCAGTCCCCGGCCGGTTCGTGGGTCGACCAGCATCGGGCCGCGGGCGACCGTGTGCTGGTCGTAAAGGGCCAACTCGATCGTGGCCATCGAGATGCACGGCACGTGGGATCGATCGACGCTCATCCGGGCCGGTGGCGGGAACCCCGGCGGATTGGGCATTTCCTGTGCGTCGGTGCGGGGGTTGGCTCGCCAGATCGATCTCCAGGCGGCTTCGCGGGCATGGATCTGCGTGCGGACCTTGAAGGTCGCCGCCCAGCCGATGAGGATCATCAACCCCATGACGAACAACAGCACCGGCAGGCTGAGCACCAGTTCGAGCGGTGCCAGGCCACGTCGGCCAGGCCATCTGCCGGGAGCAGCCGGGTCTCGTGTTGTTGTCCGAAGAGCCTGCATGTCGGGAATCTCAGTGAGTGATCAACTTGTCGAGTGTTTCGGCGGGAATCCTCGCGAACGGTCCGCTCCGCAGCGTTCCGGCCCGGGGATCGAGTCCCGAGGGTGAGCGGGCCAGGATCTGCTGCAACTCGGGCAGCGAGACCGGCATGATCCGCGTGGTCCAGTTCTGGCTCAGCAGGTCCCAGCCTCGCGGCCAGTTTTCGCCGTAGGGGATCGGCCGCCATCCGGTGATCTGATGCGTCTCGGGATCGCGGATCGGCACCCAGCGGACCCAGGATCCGTTGACGCGGACACGCCGCGGCTCGGGCAGGTAGACCTGAAGCTGGGCGAACGACTGGGCGTCTGCGAACTTCGAGAGGGGATTCTTGAACAGTCCCGGGCCCATCTCTTCGAGATGCCGACGATAGACAACTGCCAGCAGGTGGTAGTCCCGATCGAGGTGCAGGTTCACCTGCCGCCAACGCCCCTCGTCCCGCTGCATCTGTTTCATCCGATCCGGATGCGTCCCGTCGATCATCCGCCGGATCTGGAAGGGGAGGTTGCTCAGCGGATAATCCCGGTTGAGCAGGCGATCGAGCTGGCCTCGTGTGGCGATCCGCCACAGGTCGCCGAAGCGGGACATGCGGGCGTCGCGGTCGAAGAGATCGAGTTTCTGGTTGTTCCAGAGTTCGAGGTAGTGGTTGGCCAGGCTGCTTCGCTGCTTGACGGCGTCCTCGAAGTACTCCTGCCCATGTCCGGCCGAGCCGAAGTCCGAACCGGTCGGCGAGGGGTCGACGGCGGGTACGGTTCTCAGCAGCGGGTGCGCCTCGGAGGCTTCGCCGACGGCCTGGGTGTTGGACCGGAACAGCACGCAGGCCGGCACGTCGCCGGGCTGCAGGGCGCGGCTGGCCAGGTTGGGATTCGACGGATCGTGGCGGGCGGGATTGGACGGTCGGGCGTGTCGCCGCACCGTTTCGCGTGCGGCCGAGACCGCCAGGTGCGGCACGGTTTCGACCAGCGTCCGCTGGTACTCGGGGATCAACTCGTACTCGAGAACGGACTCGAAGATCGGCAGGAAATGGGCCGCTGCCGCGGCGTGCTCGTCGCCAAATGCCGCGACCGCCCGCTGTTCGAAGGGGATTCGCTGGACCACCGTCCGGCCGGCGGGTGGAAACTTGGCGAAGGTGGCCTGAAGCAGGTCGGCACCGGCCAGGCCCCAGGCCTGCAGGATCTCCGGCACCTGCGCCTCGGCATTCCGCTCCTGGCCCTCACGAAGGTACGCCGTGATCGCGCAGACCTCGCACAACAGGTGGTTGGTGTAGGAGAGTCCGTTGAGGCCGCGGGCCAGCATCACCCCGCCGGTGACCGCGGCCGCGTCGGCGGCGTTCTGCATCTTGAGCTTGTCGTCGGCGTGACGACCGACGTTGGTGATCATCACCAGCAGCATCGTGAAGACCAGCAACACCAGCAGCGTCACGATGCTGATCGTGCCGCGCTGGTCGCCGTGCAGGCGACCGAGTCGAACCCGGAGGCTCGAGCGAATCCGGTGGTGGGGCTGGTTATCGGCCGACATGGAAGGCATGCACGTAGGGGACCAGGGACTTGACGCCGTCGTTGGTGACTGTGGCCCGGGCCCAGATGGTGGTGGTGTAGACGCGGTTGTTGTATTCGGGGTCGTGAGCAGAAGACTGGCTGTTGCTGGCTTCTCCACTGCGGGGATCGATGCGTCGTCGGGGACCGGCCCACTTGCTGATCCGGTGGCTGACCAGGTCGGGCGGGCCGCCGGGTCGGACCAGGAACTTGGCCAGGAAACGGCCCGGGCCCGGCAACAGGGCCAGGTTGTGCCGCACGGTCACGGTGATCGGATCCCGCCAGCCGATCTCGCTGGAGACGTACTGGTGAGTCGGGTGGTTGAGCGGGTTGTGGGTGGGGCCGAGATTCGAGTTGAGATTCTGGAACCGGATCCAGATCTCGGTGTTCCAGTAGCTGTAGCAGAACTTGTTGAAGAGCCGGGCGTCGGTGGAGGGGGTCGCATCGGGGCCGGCGAACTGTTGCCAGGCGGTCTGGGCGGACAGGAAGTGGTCGCGGGCGTCGGACTGGATGTCGAGACCGAGGTGACGCGAGGGCGAGATGGTGGCACAGGCGGTCACGGCCGAGCGGTGGGAGAATTCGAGCTTGGAGATGTTCTCGGCGGCCTGCCCACCGACGCCCCCCACGAAACCGTCCTCGCGGGTGCCACCGATGTAGCTGTAGCCGAAGCTGGTCTCGGGTCGCAGTCCGGGGGCGCGGATCACGTTCTGGAAGTGAGACTCCAGGCCGAACGGGTCGGTCGACTCGTCCGGTCCGATCTCGATGACATGCTGGGGCACCCAGGCGGCAATGCTGCGGGCGGCACCGTAGGCGGCGTAGTTGATCACCACCTGGGCGATCATCAACTGGCTGACCTGGACGATGAACATCACGATCATCACGAATATCGGCAGGGTCAGCACGAACGAGAGGCTCTGCACCCCGCCCCGCTGACAGCGGTGCAACTGGCCCAACCGCCGCAGGTCGAACCGGCAGCCGCTGGCCCGGATCACCATGATCAAGACCAGCAGCGCTCCGCCCAGGGCGAACAGCGCGGGTCGGCAGTCGTCGAGGATCACTCGCAGTGCCATGTCGTATGGTCGGTCAGAGTGGGGCGGATCGGGTGGTGAAGGTTCAGATGTAGTCTCGCAGCGACTCGGTGGCTCCGGTGAGAGTCATCAGCACGCCGGCCAGGGCCGAGGGGGCCAGGAACAGGGATCTCTTCAACGGTTCGCGTTCGGCCGTTTCCAGCGGGACCCAGCCCCGCGAGCGGGCGACCAGTGCCAGGTGGCGGGCGGTGCCGACCAGGATACGGCCGGCTCCGACCTGCCAGATCAGCATCGCCAGCCCGGTGACTCCGCCGAGCACAATCGTCCACAGCAACGCCGTCAGGCCGTGTTGCAGGCCCAGGAAAGCGCCGACGGCGGCCAGCAACTTGACGTCGCCGCCACCCATGTCTGAAAGCAGAAAGCAGGTCAGCATGATGCCTCCACAGCCGGCGATTCCGAGAAGGCTCTCGGTCAGGCCGGTCGTGTCGAGTTCCAGGCGGCCCGCCTCGGACAGACGAATTGCTCCGAAGAGCAGCCCGGCCACCAGGCCGGGATAGGTGATCCAGTTGGAGATGCGACCTCGCAGGATGTCGGTCACCGAGGCAGCCAGCAGCAGGCCGACCAGGCAGATGTGCGAAAACTCCGGCATGGACGAAGCGCTCTCCACGACGGCCCGCCGACCCGACGGGCCACCGACCGGGACGATCTAGCGAACCGCTTCGTCGGTGCTCTGTTCCAGGGACTGCAGGCCCTTGTCGAAATAATTGCGGATTGCCGGCCAGCCGAACTTGATGATCACGATCAGCACCGGCAACGCGATGGCCGCGATGATCAGCACGGTTTCGAGCGTCAACACACCTCGTTCGTCACGGTGCAGTCTGCGCAGCAGACGCCCGATCCGATCGGTGTACGGCTTGGTGAATCGCATTTCTTTTTCCTCTGTCTGTTTGCTCGGCTACACGAAGGGCCAGGCTACCAGGGAGCAGATGATCTCGTAGACCACGGTGATCGCGTGACGGCTCATCGGGATCAGCAACGCCGCCATCGAGAGGATCATTGCCAGGACGAGGATGAAGTCCAGGGACGATGCGCCGCGCCGCGACGGCCGGGAGGCCGTTGGGACAACCGCTCGTGTCGTATCCGCCGACTGCACGTCTGGGCCTCGTGGACCGGGTCGTCTGTCGAATTGTCACAGTTCCGGACGGCGGAGCGAACCCGCCGCCAGCCGGGTTCATCGTATCGCGCAATCCGGAAGGGGTCCAGATTCACCCGTAGGCAATCCAGCCCCAGTCTTCCATCAGGCGGTAAAACCACGGGGCCTGGAAGGGATTGGGCGGCGGGGGATATTCTCGCCAGGTGTGCAGCAGCGGGAAGACAGCCGAGACGATCGAGAAACCGAGCAGGATCCAGGCCACCACCAGCGGCGTGCGACCCGACGCAGCTGGTCGCGGATCCGCACCGGGCAGGGCCGGCACCGTGTTGGTGTCGGTCCATGCGTCGACCACCGGGACCAGGGACATCAGCCACAGCGGCACCAGCCACAACGACCACCGCAACGCACAACTGACCCCGCCGTAGTTGTAGTTCTGGGTTCGGGTCAGGTAGAAGCCCAGCACCACGATGGTCAACAGGCCGGTCCACGCGGCCAGTTCCACCAGTGGAGATTTCTCGCGGCGGATCCGCGGCGAGACCGTCAGCAGGCCGACCAGGAAGATGGGTGAGAGTGAAAAGATGCCGTGGTGGCCGACCAGGCAGTGCAACAGGTAGACCGCCGGCGAGTCACCTCCCCTGTCGATCCCCAGCGGGTTGAGCCAGTAGCTGTGCTGGCCGTCGACAGTCCAGAGGTACTTCTCGGTGCCGTAGTAGGCATAGAACGGTTTCCAGCCCCCGGTGGCGATCACGTTGGTTCCCACGAACGCGACCCCCACAAGCACGACGGCCGGCAGGAAGAACAGCAGGGTGCGTCGGCGGTCGGTTCGCAGCAGCAGCCAGCCGGCGACCGCCACCAGGGACGCGGCCGGCAGGTCATTGGCTGCCGCCCAGCCGGAGAACAACCCGGCGAAAACAAAGTGGCGGGGGCAGAGGTCGCCGTCGACGGTGACCCGCAGCACCGCGGCGGCAACGAACACGACCGCGGTGGCGGCAACCGTGTGGTTGTTGAGTACCACCAGGAAGGGGAGCAGCAGCGTGCCGATCGATGCGGCGGCCAGGACCAGCACACGAGTCGACCGGCGACGGGCGTACCGGTCGAGCATCCGGGCCAGCACCACCATCGCGATGGTCCAGGGCAGCCAGTTGACCAGCAACAGGACGGCTCGCGAAACCGCTTCGGTCTGGTCGACGAGGTTCCAGCCGGTCACCGCGCGGACCCCCGCGTAGACGCCGGCGACCAGTGTGGGGAACAGGGGGGGCTTGCTGGAGTAGAAGTGGCCGTCGTGGTGGACCTTGTCGATCGTGCGGAACCGCAGACGCCGTTTGCCCGAGGGCTTGTGGAGCACCCTCAGGGAGTCGATCTCGTCGATCCGGTACGTACCGCGTTCGACCAGCGACCAGACGGTGGCCCAACGTGAACGGTCGTTAGCGCTCAGGCAACTCTCGGCACGAACGATCGCCAGGGCGGCCACCAGAGATCCCAACCCGACGAGTCCCCAACGCACCGTCGGGCTCAGTGGCGGATCGGACACGGGCGGCTCCTGGACTGCGGGTTCAGAGACAGTCTCGCAGCTGGATGTGATGCTGCCCCAACTGTCCGCCGTAGTTGCCCGCCCCGATCAACTCGACCCCCTCGCAACCGGTCGCGGTGGCCAGTCCGACCCGCATCGCCTCGGTGACCGATTCGAGCGTCAGTCCGTCGATGACGATCTCGTAGACGGCCTCGACCGTCTCGGGCAGCACCGAATCGACCTGGGCCCGCAACGCCGGGCACCACGCCTCATTGGTGCTGGCCTTCAGGGCCTTGTACTGAGATCCCACCTTGCTTCCGCTGCGGACCAGTCCGCCGGGGAAGGGCAGGATGCAGTCGGGCACCTCCCGCATCGCCTCGGCGGTGGCCGTCGCGGCCGCCAGTGCCTGGGCCCCGGTGGTTCCGCAGATCAGCAGGTTGCCGCCGGCCACGCCCTTGGTCGATCCGAAACGCTCCTCGCACAGGAATTCGCCGTCCATCACCGGCACCCGCCACAGCCGGCGGTCGCCGAGTTTTTTCGAGCCCTGGTAGCCGTCGCCGAAGAACCTCAGTTGCCCCCCCACGTCGATCCGTTTTTCGGGGTCGCCGTCGAACAGGCCGTTGTAGCAGGCGGTGGTCGGACAGGTCAGCACGCACTGGCCGACCCGGTCGATGACCGCCTGGGCCAAGGCGTCACGGTTGAAGGCGAAGATCAAGAGCGACACGCCGGGGCGGCCGTCGGGGGTCTGGTCGGGCTCGAGCCGGCCCTCGATCGCTGCTTCGGCGTTGCAGGCGATCACACTGGTGGCGAAACCGGTCGCCTGGATCCCGGCCGTATCGGCCCACTCGGCCGAAACGGCCGTCACGATCACCCGCGTGCCGACCATCGTGAAGGCTTCGGCAAACGTGTCGGCAATCGCCACTCCGTTGTGCTCGAAGGTCTCCATTGCCGTCGCCTGCTCCGCCACTGGATTGCTCGCTGGGTGTGAGTGTACCGGACGATCGCCGGCAGCGTCGGCGAGACATGATGAACGATCCCCGGCGGTTTGTCACCGCCTGAGTTGGCTGCCATGTTGGCTCTGCGGGCCGGGGGCCGGGGGCCGAGACCGCTGCTAGGCGATGATTTCCCGGATCGGCTGGCCGTAGTCGATCTCGAGCCGCTTGTGGCCGGGAACCTCGAGCGTCTTGGGGTCCAGGCCCAACTGGTGCAGGACGGTGGCGTGGAGGTCGGTGACGTAGTGACGGTTCTCGACGGCGTGGAAGCCGACCTCGTCGGTGGCGCCGTGAACCGTGCCCCCCTTGATGCCCCCGCCGGCCAGCCAGACCGAAAAGCCGTAGGGGTGATGATCGCGGCCGTCGGAATTCTCGGCTCCGGGAGTCCGGCCGAACTCGGTGCCCCACACGACCAGTGTCTCGTCGAGCAGGCCCCGCTGTTTGAGATCCTTGAGCAACCCGGCGATCGGCTGGTCGGTCTGGCCGATCTTCGACGAGTGATTGGCGATGAGCTTGCTGTGGGCATCCCAGCCGTTGTGGTAGAGCTGCACGAAGCGGACTCCCCGTTCCACGAAACGACGGGCCAGCAGGCACTGCTGGCCGAAGTCCTTGGTGGTGCCGTTGTCGAGTCCGTACAGCGAACGCGTGGCTTTGGTCTCGCCGTCGAGCGTCACCACCTCCGGGACCGCCATCTGCATGCGGTAGGCCAGTTCGTACGACTTGACCCTCGCCCGCATCGCCTTGTCGCCGGGGTACTCGATTGCCGCTAGCCGGTTGAGCTGCTTGAGCAGTCCCATCTGGTCGGCCCGTTCTTCGCGGAAGACCGATTCCCCGGGTGTGCCGAACGGCAGTGGGTTGCCCGGATTGATCCGCATCCGGACGCCGGCGTGCTCGGGACCAAGGTAGTCGGCTCCATGAGCGCCGACACCACCGCAGCAGTCCCCGGGGGGCTGGCCGAGAACGATGAAACGGGGCAGGTTGCGGTTGAGCGTTCCCAGGCCGTAGTGGACCCACGATCCGACCGAGGGGTAGAAGCCGTCAAAGATGTGCCGTCCGGTGTGGAACTGCAGCTGCGCGGCGTGGTCGTTGTCGGTGGTCCACATCGAGCGGACGACGCTGATGTCGTCAACGCAGGTCGAGAGGTGGGGCCACCAGTCGCTGACCTCCAGGCCGCACTCGCCCCGTTTCCGGTACCCGATCTGCAACGGGTACAGCTTGTTCATCAACTTCCGCGGCGTGCCGGCGAAGTCACGGACGTTCTTGCGGTAGAACGGCGAATTCACCACCTGGTCCTTGTAGGGACTTTCGTCGATCGTCAGCCCGGCGTACTTGTTGAGGGCCGGCTTGGGGTCAAACGACTCGAGATGGCTGGTGCCGCCGATCATGAACAGCCAGATCACGCTCTTGGCCTTCGGAGCCAGGTTCGCCAGTCCGTCGGGTAGCGACCACGAACCGGTTTCGGCGGCGGCTGAACGGCCGACGCCGTCCTCGGCCAGCATCGCTCCCAGGGCCAGGCCGGTGAAGCCCATGCCGGCGTCGGCCAGGAACGTGCGGCGGTGCAGCCGGCCGCAGGGGGTGGTCGGGGTCGATGTCGGGCGGAGTATCATGGGAAAATCCGGGGATAGAGAGCTAACGGATCGTGACGAAGTCGTTGTGGTTGACCAGGACATGCACCAGGTTCTCGAGAGCCCGTGCGAACGGGGAGGTGGAGGGAGCCACCACCGTCCCGCTGCCGGCCGGGAAGGTGTTCAGTGTCTTGGTGTCGGAAAGCAGCCTGGCGTTGCGTGAGAGGAAGACCCGGCACGCGGAGTGTTCGTCGGGGCGGGGGGCGCGTCCGAGCACCGACTCGAACGCGGCGGTGACGAATTCGGCGGCAATCGAGTCGCGGTTGGCATCGGTGGCGGGCCCGAGCCGGATGCCGATCTCCGAAGCCAGTTGACGGGCCAGCCGCCGTGACCGGTCCAGGGCCAGCGGGCTGTTGCTCAGCACCAGTGCCTGTTGGGGCACGACGCTCTGCTGGCGGTCGTAGCATTCGTTGGGGTTGGCCAGGTCGAACAGTTCGAGCATCAACATCTTGTTGTCGGGCGTGGTGCGGAAGTAGAGGCTGCGTCGAGGCGAACTCTGGCCCTGGGACTCGGGGATGTCCGGGCCGCTGAATGCCGGGTCGAGAGTCCGCGAGATTGCCAGCAGGCTGTCCCGAACCACCTCGGCCTCCATCCGCCGCGAGTTCATCCGCCACATCAGCCGGTTCTCGGGGTCGGCCTTCCGGCTGGCCATCCAGGCGACCCCGTTTCCCGGAGCCGTCGTCATGCGGTAGGTGCTGGAGGTGACGATCAGGCGGTGGATGTGCTTCATGTCCCAGCCGCTCTCGATCAACTCGGCCGACAGCCAGTCCATCAGCTGCGGGAAAGCCCGCGGCTTGCTGCGGAGTCCGAAGTCGGCGACGGTGTTGACGAACCGCGAGCCGGTGTGCCGCAGCCAGATCTGGTTGATCGCCACCCGCGCGGTGCGGGGGTTGTCGCGACGGGTCATCCAGCGGGCCAGGGCCGTGCGACGCCCGGTACTGGTCGTGGGGTAGGTGGCCGGGAACCGGGTGTAGTTGCCGTCTGCGGCGTCGCGGTGAGCGGTGGCCTTGGCCAGTGCTGCTGCGGCCGCCGTGTCGGGCTTGCTGGAACTTCGCACCCGGGCCAGTTCCAGTTCGGCGTCGGCCACGCCGATCTGCCGCTCGGCGTGGCTGGCTGCCCGCGCCAGTCGGTCGCGAGTGGCCTGGTCACGGCCATGTCGGGCCTGCTCGGCAGTGATCCGTGCCGAAAGCGAAGCCAGCCGGGCCCGGCTGGATGTCACCTCGGCCTGCCTGACCGGCAGGTTGCGACGGGCCAGGGCCAGCGATTGTTCCAGGCTCTTGATCGTCGGCCGGATGGCGTGGATCTGGATCTCGTCGAACTCGACATTGGCCTCGTGTGCCCACAGGGCGAACTTGCCGTTGCGGCGTTCCATCGGCAGCGTGTATTCGAGGGCCGTCTTGCCGTCGAGCACGATGGTCAGGGAGCGGTCGATGACGGTGACCTCGAGCACGATGTCCTGGCCGATCTTCAGGCCCGGGGCCTTGCGGATCCCCGCCTGCGGGTAGATCACCTTGCCACCGGTGCGGTGGAAGGCCTGCACGCCGGGCGTGGGGGACGCGGGACCGATCGCGGTGTAGACGTCGTGCGACTGCTTGGGGCCGACGTGGTCGTAGCTGAAGCCGATCGACCGAGGATTGCCCGGAGCCAGTGTGCGGTATTTCAGTCGGACCTTGAAATTGCGAGGGTGATCGGCGGTCGAGACCAGCGTGGCGAATGTCTGGAGTGCCGTCTGGACCAGCATGCCGTCGCGGACGGCCCACTTGCCGGAAACGACTTTCCAGGCCGTCTTGTCGAACGACTGGAATGTGTCCGAGAAGGTCAGTTGGCTGCCGGTGTCGTCGGGTCGAGGCGACTTGCGGGCCTGGGCCAGTTCGAGCGATGTCTTCTCGATCCGCTGGCGGAGTTCGGCGACCAGTTTCGAGGCCGCCGCGACCTTGTCGGACTCGGTCTTCAACTGCCTGGCCGCCGCGGCCGGACGCAGGATCGGAACGTAGGCGATCGGCGGCAACTCGATCGGGGCGATCGGCTGGCCGTCGAACCGCTTGCCACCCAATGCGGCGGGGACTCCCGGAGCCAGCGGTTTGGTCTTGTCGGGGTTGCGGTCGTCGCCGCGAATGAACAGGAACGTCTTGGCGTCGAGTTTCTCGTCGAAGACCCGTGGCAGGCCGTCGGTGAGCACCTTCGATTTGCCGTTGTCGACTTCGGTCTTGACGTCGGCCGAAACGACCTCGGTGCGAAATCCGTGTGGTTCGAAGAAGGCCCGGAACCGGTAGTACTCTTCCTGGGTCACCGGGTCGAACTTGTGGTCGTGGCAACGGGCACATCGGAATGTCAGGCCCAGCAGGCCCTGGCTGGTTCGCTCGACCGTTTCGAACAGCCACGTGTTGCGGTCGAACTTGTACCAGTTGCGGCCCAGGAACCCGGTCGCCCGCAACGCAAGGTCGTCGTCGGGAGCGATCTCGTCGGCGGCCAGCATCTCGTGCAGCATCCGGTCGTAGCCGGTGTTGAGGTTGAGCGATTCGATGATCCAGTCCCGCCACCTCCAGATGTGTCGCTGGCTGTAACGGATCTCGTTGCTCCCCCGCCGCCCGTACCAGTCGCTGTACCGCCAGACGTCCATCCAGTGCCGGCCCCATCTCTGCCCGTACGACGGGCTCTGCAGAAGCCGCTCGACCAGTCGCCGGTAGGCATCCGGCGAGGTGTCGGCCAGGAAGCGGTGCAGTTGGTCCCGGGTCGGGGGCAGCCCGGTGAGGTCCAGCACGACACGCCGCAACAGTGTCGACCGGTCGGCTTCGGGTCGGGCCAGCAGCCCGGCAGCGAGGTGCCTGGCAGCAACGAAGGCGTCGATCGGATTGCGGACCCTATCGCGGTGTTTTGCTGTCGGAACCGGTGGGCGGCGGATCGGGGTGAACGACCAGTGCGAGAGTGGATTGGCCGGGGGCTGCTCGGTCCTGGGGGACCTGGCTCCCTGGGAGATCCAGGCCTTGAGCGTGGCGAGTTCCTCGGCCGAAAGCGGCTTGCCCTCGGGCGGCATCCGGTCGGGCAGTTTCGCGGTGACCTTCTGCCACAGCAGGCTCTGGTCAACTCGGCCCGCCACGATGACCGGTCCGTCGTCGCTCCCCCTGCGGATCAACTGGGCCGCGTCGAGTCTCAGTCCCGCTTCCTGTTTGAGTGCCCCGTGGCAGCCCCAGCAGTGCTTGCCGAGGATCGTCTTGACCTGACGCCGGTAGTCGACGGCCGGCTCGTCGGGCTGACCCGAGGCGTGCACCGGCGGATGCGGTCCGGCCAGGACGACCAACAACACGATTGGCAGAAAACGCAGCACAGGGAATCCCGTCGCCTGTCGAAATTCGGGTGACTCGCCTGGTTTGACGACGCTGGTCACCCGCATGGGTTCACAGAGGCTCCTTTGTAGCCCCGTCGATCGTGGACGGTCAATCGGCCTCGGGGCTACACTAGTCTTTCACGTAAGCAGGAACTGTTGATTGGGGATGATCGTGCGATTCGCGTTATTGAGTGCGTTGCTGCTGATTCCGGGAATCGGCCGGGCCCAAGAGCCGGTCTTTCCCAGGGAACTGGTTTCGTTCGTCCCGTCTGGTCCGAAGCCGGTCTTCGTGGCCGGGGGCGAGGGCCGCTGGGACGTGAAGATCCGCGAGCGGGGCTTCATCCTCAAGGAAGGCCCTCGCTGGCACATGTGGTTCACCGGGTACGACGGGACGCGGCCGGGCCTGAAGATGCTCGGCTACGCCAGCAGCCGTGACGGCGTCAGTTGGACACGCCACAAGACCAACCCCATCTACAAGGCCCATTGGGTCGAGGACATGATGGTGGTCAAGCAGGGGGCGGTGTATTTCATGTTCGCCGAGGGCCGCGGTGACGTGGCCCACCTGCTGGTCTCGACCGACGGCATCGGCTGGACCCGCCGCGGTCCGCTCGACGTGCGGTTGGCCAACGGAAAGAAGATCCCCGAGGGGCCCTACGGCACGCCGACCGGTTATTACGAGAACGGAACGTGGTACCTCTTTTACGAACGTCGCGATCTGGGAATCTGGCTGGCGACTTCCCGCGACATGCTGACCTGGACCAACATCAGCGACGACCCGGTGCTGAAACCGGGGCCGGGACTGTACGACCGCGACCTGGTGGCGCTCAACCAGGTGATCAAGTACAAGGGTCGCTATTACGCGTCGTTCCACGGGGCTGCCAAGGGCGAGGAGACTCCCGCTCTGTGGTCATCGGGTGTGGCCGTCTCGGACGACCTGAAATCCTGGACCAAGTACGCGGGGAATCCGCTGAGGCCGCGGAAGGAGAACAAGTCCAGCGGCGTGTACGTTTGGGACGGGTCGCGGTTCGTGTTCTACACGATGCACGGTGCCGTGCATCGTCACCTGCCCGGTGGCGGAAAGCCGTAGCCGGATGGAATACGACGAGAATCCGCAGGTCGACGATCGACCCGTCTCCAGCGACGACGCCCGGCATCGTCCGCGGCGATCGATCTGGCTGATTGTCACCGCGGCGATCATCGTGCTGGTCGTCTACCCGCTCAGCTACGGACCGATGCAGTACCAGGTCAGCATGGGCCGGCTGATCGCCCTGTGGGGGGTCTTCGACGTGATTTACGCCCCGATCGAGTGGTTCGCCAATTCGTCGCAGTTCGGTGAGGACCTGGTGGACTGGTACCTGGGGGTGTGGGGAGCGTAGCGTCCCTACTTTCCGGTCACGAACCGCGCGTTGGCCGTGGTGGCTTCTCCGATGGTCATCCGCAGCGGGCGGGTTCTCGTGCCTCGGTCGACGGCGATGGTCAGTCGATGTCGGCCCTTGGCGAGGGTGCGGGTGGTGACCTGTTCGAGCGTCAGTGGTTCGGTGCCGATCCAGGCGGCCAGGCCCGTGGTGTCGCCGACGGCGATCGCGACGTCGCCGGCCGCAATCACCTCGATCTCGCACCGCACGACGCTCACCTGCCGATTCCTCACCGCCAACTGCGGCAGGTCTTTCAGCGGCAGTGTTCCGCCCACGGTGGCGTAACGGGGCACCCAGGTGAAGGCGGCATCGTCGGTGGCCGCCTGCCCGTCTCGCGTCCGCCTGAGCCGGAACCTGGCCGGTTCGGTGTCGGCCATCACCCGCCATCGCCGTGCGGTTGGTTGTCGGCTGGCCGCATAGGGCCCCGGTTTGCCCAGCGACGAGAGGAACCGGACCAGGTCAACCAACTCGGCCCGGGTCAGGGCTTCGGTCAGCCCGGCCGGCATCAGCGATGTCCCGACCACCTGTTCGTCGATCGATTTCCTGGGGACGGAGATCTCGCGGTCGTTGGCGTCCCTGAGGACCAGTTCGTTGTCGGTCTGTCTCAGCTTGATCCCGGTGACCACCTTGCCCTGCTTGGTGACGACGACCAGCGAGTGGTAGTTCTCCTTGACCTTCTGGTTGGGATCCAGCAGAGAGTTGGCGATGTAGTCGACCGGGGCGCTGGCTCCCAGGCTGACCAGGTCGGGACCGACCCGCCCGCCGGCTCCTCCGATGGCGTGGCAGGCCAGGCACCCCAGTTTTTCTCGGCGATAGACCGTCTCGCCCCGCTCGGCGTTTCCGCGGCTGCCGACTTCGGCCACCAGTGTCCTCATCTGTTCGGACGAGAGCCGGGTGGGACCGGTCTTCAGTCGTCCGGCGGTCCGTGTCGCGGTGACCAGTTCCGGCAGTTTCCGGCCCGAGGCGTCGATCGTCCTCAGGATCAGCTTGGCGTGGTCGGGGGCCAGTGTCTTTCCGGCCAGGGACCTGCTCAGCAGCCCCGGTCCATCCTTGCGGGCCAGGAAGGCCCGTGCGACGCCCGAGGGATCTCCCTGGGTCGGCGACTTGGCCAGGACCACCGGCAGCAGGTCGGCGGCGGCGGTGGGATCGAGAGTGACCAGGGCGGCCAGGGCTTGCAGCCGGCCCACCGGTGTCGGCAGCCTGCCGGCCAGTTCGGTCAATTGCCTGCGGCTGGCCTCGCCGCCCAGGGCCGACAGTCCATCGAGCGCGGTGGCACGGAGGTCTCCGGAGGAATCGGCTCCGGCGGCAAGCGATTCCAGGGCGGGCCGCAGCGATTCGAGCTTCCAGAGTCCGGCGCAGCGGATCGCGGCCTGTTGCACCGCCGGCGAGTCGGATGCGAACAGCGGCTTGATGCCTTCGAGAGGTCCCGACGGTTTGACTCGCCGCGTGGCCGCGGTGCGGGCCAGCGCGTCGAGCAGGTTGGCCGACTGAGAAGCGGGGGTCTTGGCATCCAGGGCCATGTCCAGAGCGATTCGGAGCTGGCCGGGTCCGCCCAGGTCGGCCAGCAGGGCCACCGCGCGGTTGCGGTCGGTGTCGGACAATGCACCACGGCCCAGCAATTCGAGCACGGCGGGGACGACCGCCGGGTTCTTGATGCTGGAATAGACGAACAGGCGTCCCGCGTCATCCAGTCCCTCGTGGAGACGGTGGTTGCCGTTGCTGAGACCATCCAGCCAGTTCGAGCGCTGCTCCCAGGCGGTCAGCCACAACGCGTATTCGAGTGGCGTGTCGCGGTCCATGGGCAGCGCGGCCATCGCCAGCGGCAGCACATCGCGGCCGCGGCGTGCGATGGCGCGAACGGCTTCGAGCCGGACGCGGGGATGAGGGTCCCGTACCCGGTCGGCCAGGGTGGTTTCGCTCAGTTCGGTCCAGTAGGCCGCCACGCGGCACGCGGCAGCCCGCACCCGGGGATCGGTGGCCGAGAGCAGTTGCTCGAGCAGTTTTGGAGCGGGGGTGTTCAGCGCCTGGCAGGTCCAGAGAATCTCCAGCGCGGTCGATTCGCCCTCGGGAGTGTTGCTGCCGGCCGGGCCGAGTTCTGCCAGGCGGTCGGCCAGGGCCTGGAGGATCTGCGGTCGGGTCTTCCGCGGCCGTTCCTGCAGGACCCGTCGCGAGTGGCGGCGAATCCAGAGTTCGGCGGCCGAGAGGTTGTTGACCAGTTGAGTGGTCGAGGCCTTCGGCAGGTTCTGCCGCTTGACCAGTGGCCGGCCCTTGGCGGTCACTCGCCAGATCCGGCCGTGGACGTGGTCGCGGCGAGGGTCACGGAAATCGACTTCGCCGTGCTGGATGATCGGGTTGTACCAGTCGGCGATGTAGATCGCTCCGTCGGGGCCCATCTTGATGTCGATGGGGCGGAAGGCGACGTGCTTGGTGCGGATCACGTCGGGCATCAGCTTGGCCTGGTAGCTCGAACCGCTTTCGGTCACCTTGAACCGGCAGACGCGGTTGGCCCGGAAATCGTTGGTCAACAGGTCCCCCCGCCAGTCCTCGGGCAGGTGTGTGCCGCTGAGGATCTCGAGGCCGCAGTACTTGGGGCTGCCGGGATTGAGTCCCCGCAGGATCCGTGGCACACCGATGGCGGTGACATAGGCGGCGCCGGGGACCAGGTGGTTGATTCCCTCGCCGCCTGCTCCGTCGGTCACGAACGACTGGCCGAAGCGATCGTGGTGGTGGCCCCAGCTGTTGACCCATCCGCGGGCGAGCACCTCCAGTCGCATCGTCTCGGGATGGAACCGCCAGATGCCGCCGGCGTTCAGACGCCGGATTCCCCAGGGGGTCTCGATGTGGCTGTGGATGTAGATCGACTGGTTGAGGTACATCCGCCCGTCGGGGCCCCAGCGGAGCGTGTGCAGGATGTGGTGGGTGTCCTCGGTGCCGAAGCCCGAGAGGACGACTCGCGAGGTGTCGGCCCGACCGTCGCCGTCCGAATCGCCCAGGTGCAGCAACTCGGTCGAGTTGGCCACGTAGCAGCCGCCGTCACCGGGAGCCACGCCGGTGGGAATCAGCAGCCCGTCGGCGAACACGGTGGTCTTCTCGGCTCGACCGTCCCCGTCGGTGTCCTCGACCACCAGGATCCGGTCGTTGGCCTTCTGTCCCGGCTTGATCTGCGGGTAGGTCTCGGAACTGGCGATCCAGAGGCGTCCGGCGGCGTCGAAGTTCATCTGGATCGGCTTGGCGATCTTGGGGTCCGACGCGTAGAGGTTCACCTCGAACCCCGGAGCCACCTGGAACGACTTTCGTTCGATCTCCGGATCCGGTGGCGGGATGTTCTTGAGTCCTCGCTGGGCGAAGGCCGGCAGGGCGGTGGCCAGGACCAGTGCCAGGGCCAGGACGGGGTTGGTCATGATGCGTGAGTCGTTGTGGGAATTCACCTGGCCGGCTCGATCGTGATCCGGTGCAGGACCTTGGCTTTCAGGCGGTTGATCTCGGCTTCCTTGCTCGCCACCAGTTTCTCGAACTCGGCCACCTCCTTGGCGTTGTTCCCCTGTTCGTGCTTGCGGAAGCCGAAGAGGTAGGTGGTGTTCTGAGGTCGCCAGCGGTGAAAGTAGAGGCGGTTCTTGGCGATCACGGCCCGGCGGAGGTCGGCGTGGCCGACGGCCGGCTGCGGCAACTGCGGGGCGATACCTGCTGCGAATTCCTTGGCGGTGTGGTCTCCGAAGTTGTCACGGTCGATTCGCAGGGTGTAGCGGCCCTTGCGGCGGAGACCGTGGACCCGGAGGACAAACGGGCCGACACGGGACGAGAGCGTGAGTCGCCGTTTCTGGAATTCGGCACCGCTGGTGGCCAGGGGACCGATCACCTGCGGAGGCTCTCCCTGTTTCAGTCGCACGGTCAGAGTTGAAGTGGGGAACAACTGGGCCAGGACACCGCAGGTGGCCACCCGGTACCCCTCCGAATTCAGTGCCCGGCCGTCAACGGTGAACAGCAGGCGGAATTGCTGACGCGGCTTGTCCCAGAGCTTCTGGAAGGGAGCATTGAGATCGAGGTGGGCGTGGCCGTCGCTGAGAGCGAAGTTGGCCAGCGCCGAATTGTACCGGCCGATCTGCCGGTTGCGCTCGACGGGGGAGTCGAGATCCGAGCGGGTGAACTTCGAAGTGACCGGGACGGTGGTGTTGAGCCTCCTGAGGCCGGGACGCTGTTGTGGCGGGATCGAGAGGATGACCACCCGGGCCTTGGGAGCGCTCCGGGATCTCAGATCCGCGATCAGCTTTCGGTACTGGTTGAGGAATTTCTGGATCCCCGCCTGCCCCTCGAACGACTCGTTGCCGCCGTAGCCCAGCACCAGTACGGTCGGCCTGAGCCGCGCGACGTGGTCGAGCATCCGTCTGTAGCCCCTGGCGGGCGGATCGAAGATGCCCCGCGATTCGGCACGCACCGTGTCGCCGCTCCAGCCGAGGTTGCGGAACGTCAACCGGATGTCGGCCAGCCGGGCGATGAGTGCGGTTTCGAGGTGACCGTACCGCTGTGCTCTTTCGACCAGCGTGTTTCCGACCAGCACGACCCGGTCACCGTCACGGAACTGAAAGTCGACCGCGGCGGCCGGAGCCGACGGTGGCGCTGCAATCAACGGCAGACCCGGCACTAGAGCCACCAGCAGGATGCCGGCTAAACGGATGAAAGGGGGCTGGCTGGCGTGATTCATGGCAGCATCGTATCGGGGTGATCATCTGATTGACAGCGCCGGGGAAACGAGGCTATAGTAAGCTCGAAATGGTACATATGCCGATACTCTGATCTATCAGGGGAGTGGCACGAGGCCTCGCGTGCGTTGTCTTCCAAGTTGGCGGAGACGTGAGGGGCACCGAACGCAGGATTGCATCTAAAGGAGAGGTCCGATGCTGGGAATTACCGGACACAACGGTCGAGACCTGTGCGACGGAATAACGCGTCGCGATATCCTCAAGGTCGGCGGCACCGCCGCGTTTGGTCTGAGCCTGCCCGAGATGCTGCGGTTGCAGGAAGTCACCGCGGCTGAGGACGCCCGTTACGGCGGCCCCGGCTTCGGCAAGGCCAAGCACGTGATCATGCTCTACCTGCAGGGTGGGCCGAGTCACCTCGATCTGTGGGACCCGAAGCCGAACGTGCCGGACAACGTCAAGAGTGTCTTCAAGCCGATCGACACCAAGTTGCCCGGCGTGCAGTACACCGAGAACATGCCGAAACTGGCGAAGGTCAACGACAAGTTCACGATGATCCGGTCGATGAGCTACACGCCGATCGGGTTGTTCAACCACACCGCTGCGATCTACATGATGCTGACCGGTTACACGGCCGATAAGGTCTCGCCCTCGGGCCAGCTCGAGCCGCCCAGTCCGAAGGACTTCCCCAACTTCGGTTGCAACATCACCAAGCTGCGTCCGACGACGGTTCCGATGCTGCCCTACGTGATGATGCCGCGTCCGTTGCAGGAGAGTTCGGTGATCGGCAAGGCGGGCACCGCCGGGTTCCTGGGTCGAGCCCACGACCCGTACTACCTCTATCCGTCCGGCGACGACATGGACATGGCCAAGATGGACCGGATCAACGCCGACGACCTGAAACTGAGGAAGGAAGTGCCCCTGGCACGCCTGCAGCGTCGCGCGTCGTTGCGTGACAAGATCAACGCCGGCCTGGGCGACCTGGAAGTCGCTGTGCAGAAATTCGCTCTCAACGAGTACTACGAAAAGGCCCTGAGCCTGGTGCTTTCGGGGCGGGCTCGCGACGCGTTCAACCTGGGCGCGGAGAAGAAGGAGGTTCGCGAGCGTTACGGCAAGAACACGTTCGGCCAGAGCTGCCTGCTGGCCCGTCGGCTGGTCGAAGCCGGCACGCGGGTCGTCGAGGTCAACTGGCCCAAGGTTGCCAATTCGGACAACCACTCCTGGGACGTCCACGTGGGCCTGACCAAGCGGATGAAGACCCAGAACAGTCCGATGCTCGATGCGGGCCTGTCCGCGCTGATCGGAGACCTCGACGAACGCGGCCTGCTTGACGAGACCCTGGTGATCGCCGTGGGCGAGTTCGGCCGCAGTCCCAAGCGTGGAGTCTCCACCTCGGGCAACTCGAACTCCAACGACGGTCGCGATCACTGGCCCTACTGCTACACCGCCGTGATGGCCGGTGCGGGCGTGAAGCGCGGCCATGTCTACGGCAAGAGCGACAAGACGGCTTCGGCACCGGCCGAGAACCCGGTGCATCCCAGGGAGTTGCTGGCGACGATCTACCACAGTGTCGGGATCAACCCCCACACGGTCGTCTACAATCACCTCAACCAGCCTCGCGACCTGGTCAAGGCCGATGCGTTGACGGGGATTCTCTCCTAGGGAGCCGCCTGGAGAACAACGGGGGTCGGACGCGCCGCGGGCGGGTCCGGCCCCCTTTTTTTGGCGCGTTACAGCACCTTCCCCGGATTCATGATCCGCAGCGGGTCCAACGCGTCCTTGATTGCTCGCATCACCGCGACGCCGGGGCCGTGTTCGCGTTCCAGCAGGTGTCGCTTGCCCAGGCCGATTCCGTGCTCGCCCGAGGTCGTGCCCCCCAGTTCCAGTGCGTGTTCGGCGATCCGGTCGCTGATCTTCTGCACTTCGGCCAGTTCCTCGGCGTTCCCGGGCAGGATCGGGAACACGACATGGAAGTTGCCATCGCCGACGTGACCGAAAAGTGGTGAGGGCACGCTGCAGCCCTCCAGTTCCCGACGGGTTCTGGCGATCGCCTCGGCTAGTGCCGTCACCGGAACGCAGACGTCGGTCACGTATCCGGTGCTCCCGTCTCGGAGTCCCAGCGTGGCGTAGTAGCCGTCGTGTCGAGCCTGCCACAGCCGGTTCCGTTCGGCTTCGTCTGTCGCCCAGCGAAAGTCCGACCCGCCGTGTTCGGTGGTGATCGTCTCGGTCGCTTCGGATTGTTCGACCACCGACGACTCGGTTCCATGAAACTCGAAGAACACGGTCGGCCGGACGGCGTTGTCGAGGCCCGAGTAGAGATTGACGGCCTCGATCTGCACCTCGTCGAGCAATTCCATCCTGGCCAGCGGGATCCCCGCGACCAGGCAGTCGATCACTGCATCGACGGCCTGCTCGATCGAGTCGAACCCGCAGACGGCCGACGAGATCGCTTCGGGGACGGGAGCCAGCCGAAGCGTGACCTCGGTGATCACTCCGAGGGTCCCTTCGGAACCGACCATCAGTGCCGTCAGATCGTAGCCGGCGACCGTCTTTCGGGCTCGTCCGGCGGTGCGGACGACCGACCCGTCGGCCATCACGGCCTCGACTGACAGCACGCGGTCACGCATCGTGCCGTAGCGGACGGCGTTGGAGCCCGATGCCGACGTGGCGGCCATTCCTCCGAGACTGGCATCGGCTCCGGGATCGACGGGGAAGAAGACGTTCGTCTCGGTGTCGGCCAGGTGACGATTGAGTTGTTCGCGGGTGACGCCGGCCTGGACGGTGGCGTCCATGTCGCGGGGGTGGACCGAGACGATTCGGTTCATGCGGCCGGTGTCCAGGCACAATCCGCCGGTGACCGCCACCACGCCGCCTTCGACGGCCGTGCCGGTGCCGAAGGGGATCAGCGGCACACGATGGCGGCGGCAGGCGTCGACGGCCATCACCACCTCGCTGGTCGTCAACGGCCAGCAGACCGCCTGGGGCGGGTGAGGTCCGTGATGCGAGACGTCGGCGGCGTGTTGATTGCAATCGGCCTCGGCGGTCGAGATCCGATCGCCGAAATGTTCGGCCAGTGCTTCCAGGATGTCGTTGATGTCGTGCATTTCGGTCACGTTCGGTCCGTTTCTCCGAAGCCCAGCGAACAGCTCGATCGGTATCCCTCGGCCAGGCTTATTCTGGCGGATCGGTTCGGCTGCGTCATCACATCCACCCGCCGCCGTGGCCCAGGCCGGCCGGTCTGCGGAATCCCCACAATACGATCACAGGGCCGTCCAATCCCTACAACCGGACGCGGAAGGCTGACCTTGGGGGTTCGGGGGACCGTGCGGACTGGTGGCATCTTGCGTTTGGTACCGGAGAGACCGGATGATGAAGTCATCGGATTCCGCTGCCGCGGGCTGCTCGTCTCCGGCGGCGACACCAGTTGGAGTGCTCCATCGATGACGTACCGAAACTTCTCTCTGCTGGGGCCGGTTGTCCTGGCCTTGATGATCCTGCTCTCCGGAGACGCGGTCGCTGACGACAAGCCGGCAGCGAAGGCCGGACAGAGCGTGATCAGGCCCTACGATCCGGCCGTCACGCGGGTCACCGCGTGCGCGAGGCCCCTGGTTCACTGCTCGCGGCCCGGCAGTCCGTCGACCGCCTACATGCTGCAGCCGGTCACCTACATGAAGACCGTCGTCGAGACGATTTATGAGCCGACCCAGGTCAAGGTGCTGCGTACCGTTCACGAGACGGTCTATGTCAACGAGGAGGTGAAGCTGTTCCGGGTGGTCTGTGAGACCGAGATGCGTGAGCAGCAGTACGAGGTCTGCCGGACGGTGACCGAGACGATCGAGCGGGAGATCACCCAGACGATCCGCGAGCCGAAATGGGAGACCGTTGACAAGGAGTTCAAGTACCAAGAGCGGAAGTTGGTGCGTGAGACGTCCGAGCGGGAGATCCGGCGGAAGATCTACAGGCCGGTGACCAAGGAAGTGACCCGGACGGTCAGTGTCCGCAAGACCGAGCCGGTGACCGAGACGCGGATGGTGACCGAGGACCGGGGACGCTGGGTCCGCCGACAGGTTTACCACCGCGGCCCGTTGCTGCCGGGGCTGGGACCCAAGCCGTGCGGTCAACTGGGACTGCGGTGGACGCCGGCGGGGTTCTGTTCGTCGCGTCTCCAGTGGTGTCCCAACCCGGTGACTCGCGAGGTGACCTGCACCCGGTACGTGACGCGGGTCGAGACCAAGCAGGTGCCGGTGACGGTGCAGCGGATGGAGGTCGGTGAGGAGGTCAAGAAGGTGCCGGTCGAGACGTGCCGCTGGGTGGTCGAGACCAAAACCCGCACGGTGCCGGTGCGGCAGCTTCGGTACGAGACCCGGACAGTGACTCGCAAGGTGCCGATGACGATCAGCAAGGTGGTGACCGAGACCCGGACGCGACAGGTGCCGGTGCGTGTGACCCGCCGTGTGCCCTACACGGTCACCCGGCGGGTGGCTCGACGAGTGGCTCGCCAGATCGAGGTGACCTGCACCAAGATGCTGCCCCGTTACGTGGAACGACAGGTGCCGTGTACGACCCGGGAACTGGTTCCGGTATTGGTCGAGTAGAGGGTCGCCCGCGTTGACACTCTTTCGGGCTTTCCCCTATCATCCCGCCTCAACCGGGGACCAGACTCCGCGACCACAACCCGAGGGACGGCATCGATGGCAGAGAACATCCTGGACGTCACCAACGAGAACTTTCAGGCCGAGGTACTCGACAGTTCCGACCCGGTTCTGCTCGATTTCTGGGCGCCCTGGTGTGGTCCCTGCCGGATGTTGACTCCGGTGGTCGAAGAACTGGCAGCCGATTACGAGGGCCGTGCCACGGTGGCCAAGCTGAACGTCGACGAGGCCAGCGACGTCGCTCAGAAATATAACGTCGGCAGCATCCCGACCGTCCTCGTCTTCAAGGGTGGTGAGGTCGTCTGGAGTTACACCGGCGTGGCGGAGAAGGCCAAGTTTGTCGAGGTGCTTGACCAGCATCTCAACTGAGTTGTCTCCCTGTCGCTTGCGACCTGGGAAAGGACTCCCACGATGAGCGATCCGGCCTCCGTGCCCGAACCCGATCCCCGTGCCGCCCGTGCCGATGGCGGGCACGGTCCCGGCCCGCAGGGCCCGTCGCCCATCGCCGACTGGCCCGGGGCGGATCCGTCGCCCGGCGTTCCCGAAACGGCCACGAGAGCCGGTGAGGGATTCCCTTTGCAGCCGAGTGGCAACGCCGCGGAAACTCTCGAAGACAGCGCCGCGGAGCCCGCCAAGAACCAGGAGTTGCTCGCGCAGGCCAGCCAGATCGCCGGCGACCTGCAGACCCGGGTCAATGAACTGGACCGCCGGGAAAACAGCCTCAACTCCCAACACGCCCAACTCGACCGGGAACGCCGCTCGGCTCGACTCTCTGCCGACGAGCAACGGCGGATGCTGGAGGATGAGGACGAGAAACTGGCCGAGCGTCAGCAACAGGCCGAGGAACGGACTGCGGAGTTGGACAAGCGGGCCGAGGAGTTGGCGTCCGGCGAGGCCGAGGTCCAGGCGGCTCACAAGGAACTGGCCGAACGACGCGAATCGCTGTCGGCCGATGTCCAGTCCGAACTCGATGCCCGCCGTGAGCAGCAGGCGGAGGCCGAAGCGGGACTCGAGTCACGTGCCGCGACGCTCGAAACCGAGCACGCCGCCTGTCTCGAACAACTCGAACAGGACTTCGCACGACGAACCGCCGAACTCCGCCGCGAACTGACACACGAGGTGATGAGCGACGAGCTGCGGGCCGAGCGCAAGCAACTGGATCGCGACCGGGAGGAGTGGAAGCGGCAGCGGGAGAGCCAGCGGAATGAACTGAAGCGGGGCGAGGCCGAGCACGACCAGGTGGTTCAGGAATTCGAGTCCGAGCGGTCCGAACGAGAAATGAACCAGGCCCGGGAACTGGAGTTGATCCGCATGCAGCAGGAACGAGAACTCAGCGACGCCCGCCAGGAGTTTGCGGCCGAACAGGAGTCGATTCGTTCCGAGATTCAGCAGGAGCGGACGTTGATGGAGAATCGGCACCTGTTCCAGCAGGAACATCTCGCCAAGGCCCGCAACACGCTGGAAGTTGACCAGGCGTCATTTCGTCACGAGGTGCAGCAGCAGCGGGCCGACCTCGCCCGGCGGGTCGAGATGCTCGACGCTTTGGGCCACCAGTTGGCCCATTGTCGGCGGCTGCTTGATGACCGCGAATCGTTGCTCGAACGGGGATTGCAGGGCCTGGAACGGAAGACCCGCGCCGCCGAAGCGTCACTCAAGCAGCACGAGCAGCGGCTGGAGACCGCTCGACAGAACTGGCAGGCGAAGCGGGAGGAGCAGCGTGAGGAGGTGGCGGAATTGCGGGCGCACCTGAGGTCCGAGTCGCAATCACTGCAGGATCGCAAGCAGCGGATCGAGACGCTCCGCAAGGAACTCGAGGGGAGTCATCGCGAGAGCCTCGAGTTGCGGCTGGCGGTCGAGGAGTCGATGGCGAAGTTGCAGCAGGAGCGGGGCGAGGTTGGTGACGAACAGGCTGCGGCCCGGCTGGAAACCGCTCGCGAAGCTGTTGCCGAACACTACAGCCAGATGCGCGAGACGCTGGTGACCCAGCGAGCCGATCTCGAGGCCGCTCAGAAACAACTTGCCGCCCAGGTCGCTCAACAGCAGAAGGTCTATGCCGATCACGGCGAGCGGTTGAATGAACGTGATCGCGAACTGCGTGCGAAAGAGGAGGAACTCAGGCGGCAGGTCGCCGAGGTGCCCGAAGGCGAGACACGCTGGCGGCAGATACAGACCCGCTGGACCGCCGAGAAGCAGCAGGCCGAGTTGATCATTCGCGATCTGCTCAAGCAACTTGGGGAAACCCCGGCGGCGTAGGCCGGTGGCCTGCGTTGCCGCCGGCCACCGGCTGCGGGTAGAACCGTATGGTCGCCCGCGTTTTGTCGCGGTGCCGCGAGTCCCCCATTTCACGAGTCAACCACCATGACCAACGTGCGCGATTTCGGAGCGGTCGGAGACGGCAAGACCGACGACACCGAGGCGATCCAACACGCGATCGACGAGGGCATCGGGCGTGTCGAGTTTCCTCGGGGAGACTACCTGATCAGCAAGACGCTGCTGGTCGATCTCGAGAAGATCGGGCGGACCGGAATCGACGGCTCGGGAGGATCGGCCAAGCTGCTGATGGCCGGTGCCGGCCCGGCCATCTTCCTGAAGGCCGCCCACGCCAGCACCGCCGATCCCGGTGGGTTCCGCCCGTCGGAGTGGCAGAACGAGCGGATGCCGATCGTGCGGGACATCGAGATCGAGGGCCGTCACGCCGAAGCCGACGGGATCCGGATCATCGGTGTCATGCAGCCGACTCTCTCGGGAGTGTTGATTCGCGAGGTTCACACGGCGGTGCACATCACCAGCCGGGCCCGCAACCTGGTCATCGACGGCTGCCACTTCTATCACAACACCGGTGTCGGCGTGCACCTGGACAGCGTCAACCTGCACCAGTCGATCATCGCCGACAGCCACATCAGCTACTGTCGGCTGGGCGGGATCCGGATCGAGAACAGCGAGATCCGCAACCTGCAGATCACCGGCAACGACATCGAGTACAACAACAACAGGTCGCACCGTGTCGCCGGAGCCGATGACGAGGCGACCGCCGAGATCTACATCGACGTCGGGGCCGGGAGTGTCCGCGAGGGGACGATTGCCAGCAACACGATCCAGTCCACCGCCAGCGGGAATGGCGCCAACATCCGCATGCTGGGCCGCGGGGGCGAGAACCGCGGGGCGGTCAACCACAAGGCCGGCATGTGGACGATCAGCGGCAACCTGATCGGCAGCCAGCGGACCAACGTCCATCTCACCAGCGTCCGCGGCGTGGTGATCAGCGGCAACTACATCTACAGCGGCCACCATCGCAACCTGCTGGTCGAGTCGTCGCGGAACATCGTCGTGGGGCCCAACTGCTTCGGTCACAACCCCGACTACCGCAAGCAGGAACTTGCCACCGGCATCCGGCTGGTTGATTCGGAGAACTGCAACCTGACCGGGGTATTGATCGAGGACGCTGAGGCGGGCCAGCACACCGTCGATGGAGTCGAGCCGATCCGGCGCGAGGCACTGGTCGAACTGGTCCGTTGCCGACGGATCAATGTTTCGGGGGTCCAGATCCTCGACGGCACTCCCAACGGGATGTTGCTCGAGGACTGCCGTGACACGGTGATCACCGGATGCACCATCACCGACGACCGGCAGCCCAAGCGGATGGAACACGCGATCGTCTGGAAGGGCAGCGGTGCCGGCAGCCTGCTGGCGCAGTCGCGGGTCGGACGGGGCACGCGCGGTGACATGGTGTTGCCCGCGGAGGTGACGGTCGACGGAGTGGTTCGGGACGAGGAAACGTCGTGAGCGAGACCGAGGTGAGGAGAACGTCGACAGGGGGGGCGGTGGTCGTCGAGACGCTGGTCGCTCATGGGGTCCGGACGGTCTTCGGCATTCCCGGGACTCACAACCTGGCCGTGTACGAGGGCCTGGCCGGCCGGCCCGAGATAACCCACATCCTGGCGCGACACGAGCAGGGTGCCGGGTTCATGGCCGACGGTTACGCCCGGGCCGGCGGAGAGTTCGGGGTCTGCCTGAGTACCACCGGACCGGCCGCGCTCAACGTGCTGACTCCGCTGGGTACCGCGTTCGCCGATTCGGTCCCGGTTCTCTCGATTGCCAGCGAGATCCCCTCGCGGGGCCTGGGTCTCGGCAAGGGCTTCCTGCACGAGTGCGCCGATCAACTGGGGTGCTACACGCCGGTGACCAAGTTCTCGGCACGGGTGACCGAGGTCGAAGCGATCGCGCCGGCGCTGTGTTCAGCGATCGCGGCAATGACCAGTGGACGGCCCCGGCCCGCGGCGATCGACATTCCCTGTGACATCCTCGATGCCGACGGAACTCCGGATGACGTCGTGCCGGATGAGGCGACTGATGTGGGTTTCGACGGGGAAGCGGTCGAGCGTGTGGCGGCGGTGCTGGAATCCGCTCGACGTCCGTTGATCTGGGCGGGGGGTGGCGTGGTTCGCAGCGGTGGGTTCGCGGACCTGGCCCGGCTGGCCGAACTGCTGGATGCTCCGGTGTTTTCGACTGTTCTCGGCAAAGGTGCACTGCCGTCCGATCACCCGCTTTCAGCCGGTGAAGGACTGCTCCATCCGGCCGCGGTCGAACTGCGGACCGAATGCGACGTGATGCTTGCGGTCGGCACCGGGTTCGGACAGCTCGAGACGGTCAACTGGCGGTTGCCGATGCCGCCGACGTTGATCCAGGTGGATGTCGACCCCGGAGCGATCGGCCTGAACTACCCCGTGCAGGATTCGATTGTCGGTGACGCGAGGATGGTGCTCGAGGCTCTTTGTGAGACGGTGTCGGGTCGCCGGCCGGTCATGGCCGGGGAGGTGGCGGCGATGCGGAGCGAATTGCGGCGGCAGAGCATCGAGCGGTGTCCGCACGTCGTCGACCTGCTCGACGCCGTCCGGTCCGGAGCACCCCGCGAGACCATCTTCGTCAATGACCTGACGGTGGCCGGTTACTGGGGACGGTACCTGCTGGATGTGTACGAACCCCGCAGCTACCTCTATCCGTGGAACTTCTGCACGCTGGGCTACGCGCTCTCAGCGTCGATCGGTGCGGCGATGGCGCGACCGGACCAGCCGGTGGTCGTACTGACCGGAGACGGCGGGATGCTGTTCAACATCCAGGAACTGGCCACCGCCGTGCAGCACCGCGTTCCCTTGACCGTGATCGTATTCAACGACAACGCCTACGGCGTGCTCAAGCCCCAGCAGCAGGACCGCTACGGGCGGACATTCGCCACCGACCTCGTGAATCCGGACCTGGTCAAGATGGCCGAATCGTTCGGGGCCGATGGAGTCCGCGTCACCTCGGCCGGTCAACTTCTCGGCGAACTGTCCGCGGCCGTCGAGAACGACCGCGTGACGGTCATCGAAGTGCCGGTCTCGATTCCCTGGCCGATCTGGAAGGGACAGGAAGCCGTCGTGTCCAACAGGAACGAAACGGCATGAACCGCCTGGTCCAACAACTGAAGGCCCGCGGCGGGCGTGTGCGGGTCGACAAGGCCGGCCGGGTGGTTTCGGTCCGGTTCACCGATCGAGCGATCGAGACGCCCGACCTCGACCTGCTGGTGCAGTGTCGCACTCTGCGGCGGCTCGACCTCGAGGGCTCGCGGCTTGATGATGCCGGGTTGTCCCGCCTGGCGACCATCGAGTCGCTGGAATCTCTGGCACTGCACGATGCCCGCATCACCGACGCGGGATTGAAACAGCTCACCCGGCTCGAACGGTTGAAGACACTCGGACTGGCCGGCACACGGATCGGCGATGCGGGGCTGGCACACCTGGGTGGGCTGGTTCGGCTCGAAGGCCTGGTGCTGACCAATACGAGGATCACCGACAAGGGATTGGTGCACCTGAAACCGCTGGTTCACCTGTCTGATCTTCCGGTCCGGGGAACCAAGGCGACGTTCGGTGGCGTGGTCGAACTGTTTGTCCGGCACCAGCGACGCGGACTGGCCGCGGCGGTCCGGGCAATGGGATTGGCGGCTGCCGGTGACGGCCCCATCAAGCGGATCGACCTGGGGCGAACCGGGGTCCGCGACCAGGACCTGGCTCACCTGTCTGATCTCAAGGGACTGGAACACCTGATCCTGGCCACCACGGGGATCAC
Organism: Planctomycetota bacterium; assembly: GCA_963582065.1. GTDB lineage: Bacteria > Planctomycetota > Planctomycetia > Planctomycetales > Planctomycetaceae > UBA8437. Next base: position 139,967 of record CAUZRQ010000002.1, read on the forward strand.
CGATGCCGGCCTGGTCCATGTCGGACGTCTGAAACGGCTCAAGGGGATCTACCTGGCCAAGTGCGGCATCACCGACGCCGGGCTGGCTCACCTGGCGGGGTTGCGCGAGATCGTGTCGTTGAATCTCTACGGCACCCGTGTCACTGACGCGGGGCTGCCGCACCTGTACGGCATGAAGCGGATGCGGGACCTGTACCTGACCGACCTCAAGCTGACCGAAGCGGCGATCAACAAGCTGAAGGCGGAGTTGCCCGGGGTCACCGTGGCCGGCCCGTGACCGGTTCGACCCGGTCCTAGCCGATCAACTCGGAGATGGGCTTCCCTTCGGAAAGCACCGGCACGGGACGACCGGCCACGTTGTTGAACGTCCGCTCGGTGTCGATGCCCATCGCGTGGTAGACCGTGGCGAGGACATCGCGGGGGGTGAGCGGCCTGGAGGCGGGGCGTTCGCCCTTGTCGTTGGTGCTGCCGATGACCTGGCCGCGTGCCAGCCCGCCGCCGAACATCATCACGTTGCCGGCCGGGCCCCAGTGTTCGCGTCCGGGGCACCCCTTGCGGACGTAGACTTTCGGCGTGCGACCGAATTCTCCGGCCAGGACCACCAGCACCTCGTCGGAGAGTCCCCGGTCGTCAAGATCCTCGATCAGCGCCGAGATGGCGCGGTCGAACTTGGGACCGCGGCGCCGCATGACCTCGAAGATGTTGCCGTGGACGGCGTGATCGTCCCAGCCGATTCCCGAACGGTCGCCGTCGCCGCGTCCGTCGGGCGAGAACCGGACGGCAACCACGTCGACACCCGCCTCGACCAGTCTCCGGGCGAGCAGCGCCTGCTGGCCGGAGGTCTCCAGTCCGTAGCGTTCGCGGGTCCGGCGGTCCTCGCGGCTGAGATCGAAGGCGCGGGCGGCGCGGCCCGAGCCACTGAGCAGATCGAAGGCCTGCTGGGTGTAACGGTCGGTGGCGTCGAGTTGACCGTGAAGATCAATCTCCGATCTCAGGCTCCCGAGACGGACGAACCGGTCGAGACCAGCCAGGATGGCCCGTCGGTCGGACAGTTTCTCCCCGTCGTCTCCCGCCTGCAGGTTCTGGACCTGGAAACGCGGACGCGAGGGGTCGCCGGACACCTGGAAGGGACCGGCGGTCGGGCCGAGGTAGGCCGGGCCACCACGGTGCAGGCCGATGGAGGATTGCCCACCGAGCGCGACGTAGCCGGGCAGACCGCTCCGATGACCGGTCCGCCGTCGGCTGCGGCGCATGCCACGGGCCAGGCTGGGATCGGTCGAGGCTCCCAGCGCGATCGGAGAGGCTTCCTCGTGCTGACGGCTGCGGACCCGGTGCACGATCGCCGCGCAGTCGGGATACTCGCTCCGGCCGCCGACAATGCGGGCTCCGAAATACCCGGTGATGAAGTTGTGAGTGCCGTCGACGTGTCCGGAGGAGGGTTGGTGGATCGAACGAATCACACTGAAGCGGTCGGCCAATGCGGCCGTCCGCGGCAGGATTTCGCAGAACTGCACTCCCGGCAGTGCCGTGGCGATGGCGTCGAGTTCACCGCGGTACTCTGCAGGAGCCAGCGGCTTGGGGTCGAAAGTCTCGTGGTGACTTGGTCCCCCGTCCTGCCACAGCAGGATGACCCGCCGCTGCGGCGTCGCCGCGCCCGGGCGGGCCGCCTCGGCACGAAGCCGCAGGATGTGAGGCAGCGAGAACGCCCCCATGCCGGTCATGACCTGGGCCATGGCACGGCGTCGGGTGCATCCGGGAAAGACGCTTGTCTCGGTCATTAAACCAGGGATCCGTACTCGCGGTCCTTGATCAGTCCGGGCATCGGGATCTGGTAGGTGCCGTCGGGGTTGGCCTTCAACGGCGACGGCCCGTCAAGCGTCAGGCGGTCGACGGTCGGAGCGAACTCGTGCTGGCAGTTGAGCATCTGGTCGCGGGTGATGATCTGGCCGGTGTGAGCCGCCATGCGTCCCATCGCCGTCACCAGGCTCGCCTCGGCACCACGTTGCACCTCGTTGTAGGGCTCGTCCCGCTGGATCGCCGTCAGCAGGTCGTCCCATTCGACCTGGTAGGGATTGGGTTCCCTGCCCGGGAACGACCAGGTGATGTTCTCCTTGGACATCTTCCAGCCCTTGTAGATCTTCGCCCGCGAGGGAGCGTGGCCTCTCGAGGAGATCACCGCCGAGCCCTTGCTGCCGTGAGCGAAACTGGCGAACCGCTGGTTGCAGCCGGGAATCGTGCGGCCGTTGACCAGCAGCTTGGTCCCGTCGGCGTAGGTGAACTCGATCGAGTACGTGTCGAAGTTCTGGTCGACATCGTCGCCGCGGTAGTGCCGTCCGCCGGAGGCCTCGGCCTGGACCGGGAAGGCGTTCTTCATCCAACTGCACTCGTCGATGTTGTGGATCAGGAAGTCGCTGACCGCTCCGCCTGAGAGCCACAGGAAGGCGTGGAAGCGGCGGATCTGGTAGAGCAGTTCCGAGGAACCCTTGGGCGGCTTGCCGGTGGCGGCCGAACCGGTCGGGCCGGCCATGCGGTAGGCCCGCAGTTCGAGCACGTCACCGATCTGACCGTCCTGGATCCGGCGGAACAGTTCCTGGCGGGCCTTGCAGTGACGGCACATCAGGCCGACACCCACCTTGAGGTTCTTCTTGACCGACTGCTTGCCCAGGGCCAGCATCCTGCGGCTGCTGGGGCCGTCGATGGAGATCGGCTTCTCCATGAAGACGTTCAGGCCCTTCTCGATGGCGTACGTGAATTGGACCCAGCGGAAGGCAGCCGGGGTGGTCAGGATCACCACGTCTCCGGGACTCAGGCAGTCCATCGCCTCGCGATAGGCCTCGAACCCGATGAACTGGCGGTCCTCGGGCACGTCGACGGCACCACGAAAGCGGGTCGTCAGTGCCTTGTGCGAATTGGCCATGCGGTCTTCGAAGACATCGGCCATCGCCACCAGGCGAGTCGGCCCCACCTTGCTGGCCAACGCGTTGGCCGCGGCGCCCGTGCCGCGACCGCCAGCACCGACCAGGGCCAGTTGGATCGTGTTGTTCCCCGCCGCGTAGACCGCCGGTGCTGTCGACCCGACCAATGCTGCCGCGCCGGTCACCTTCAGGAAGTCACGTCGGGAATTGTCCGAGGGCTGCTGTGTCTGGCTCATCGGTTCTCACTCCGGTGTCAGGCCTTTTCGGCCAATGCGGGATCAGGGCTTGATACTGTCGGTCGCCAAGGGAGTTGATTGTACGGCAACATCCCCATCCGATCATCTCCAACTCGTGTGTCGCAGTTCGATTCGTTCGATGGAGCGCCGGGTGAATGGCCCTATGGGACACGACGCGAATGTGTACAAGTGTTTACTTTTCTCGATGAAGTGGCAATCAACAGGTCGGAAGATGTTGCGAATTCCGATACACTGAGATAGCTTCGCGTTGAATTGATGCGTGTCCGAGGGGCCCCGGTCGACGGGGTTGTCGGAAACGGACCAGCTAGAGGATGGCCGATGTTGACGATTCCCGGGATCCAGTCGAGCTACTGCGACGGCCTGACGCGCCGCAGTTGTCTCCAGATCGGCAGCTTGGCGTTGGGCGGGTTGTCGTTGCCTGAGATTCTTCGGGCCGAGTCGGAATCGAAGTCGGATCGCCCGATCAAGGGTGTGATCATGGTGATTCTGCCCGGCGGGCCGACTCACCTGGACATGTACGATCTGAAGCCGGATGCCCCGACGGAGATCCGCGGCGAGCTTGATCCGATTGCGACGAAGGTGCCCGGGATGGACATCTGCGAGCTGATGCCGGGTCTGGCCGGCATCGCGGACAAGCTGTCGGTGGTCCGATCGCTTCACGGCTTCAAGAACGATCACAACACGCACTGGTGTTCGACCGGCTGGGAGTCTCATGACGAGATGCCCGCTTCGCCGCTGGTGCCCGGGTTTCCTCCCGGTGGATGGCCGTCGTTGGCCGCGGTGCTCTCCAAGCAGTTCGGCCCGCTGGTGCCGGGTGTCTCGCCGGCTGTCGACCTGGTGCCGACTGACGCGGACGCACGGTTCATCATGCGGATCGGACCGACACAGCCGGGGTTTCTTGGATCGGCCCATGCCGGGTTCGAGGTCGATGCGGTCGATCGACGCAACCTGAGGCTCAACGGCGTCAGCCTGCGTCGGCTGGGGGATCGCAGGCGGCTGCTTTCCAGCTTCGACCGCTTTCGACGGCAGGTGGAGAGCGACGGGCTTGGTGACGGCATCGACGAGTTCCAGAAGCAGGCCTTCGAGGTGCTGACATCGCCGCGGTTGGCCGAGGCGCTGGACCTCAGTCGTGAGGAGCAGTCGGTGAAGAAGCGGTACGGGCTCGACGAGGAGTATCCCAACGAGCGGAAAGGGAAGACGTACCTGCACCAGTTCCTGCTGGCCCGCCGGGTGATCGAGGCGGGGGCCCGCTGCGTGACGATCGCCTTCTCACGCTGGCCGTTCGGCCGGATGGCCAGGAACGACTACAACTGGGATTGGCACAAGGACAACTTCAACGAGGCGCGGGGCGCGTTGCCGCTGTTCGACCTGGGTCTCTCGACGATGATCTCCGAACTCGACGAACGGGGCCTGCTCGACGACATCGCCGTGGTGTCGTGGGGCGAGTTCGGACGGACACCGAAGATCAACAGCAACGCCGGCCGCGACCACTGGCCGAATGTCGCCGGGGCTCTGCTGGCCGGCGGCGGCATGAACCACGGGCAGGTGATCGGCTCCAGCAGCCGCCTGGGCGGTGAGCCCCACGAGCGGCCGGTGCACTTCCGTGAGATCTTCGCGTCGCTGTACCAGCGGCTGGGCATCGACGTGGCTACGACCCAGTTCACCGACCTGGGCGGCCGACCGCACTACCTGGTCGGCGAGCACCGGGCGATGCCCGAACTGGTGGGCTAGCCGCCTCACCGGGATAGTCGGGACGACAGGATTTGAACCTGCGACTTCCGGCTCCCAAAGCCGGCGCTCTGCCAGGCTGAGCTACGTCCCGCGTGCTGGCTGCGAGTCTAGGGGGCGGGGACTCGAGTCGTCAACGCGAGCCGTTTCACGTGAAACGCACGGGGTGTCCGGGCAGTCGGTTGCCGTGATCCGAGGCTGAACCCGTCTTGTTGTGTTCGGGACGCTGGAACTAGAATCCCCCGCCAGTCCGTCTCGCGGAGCACCGGTCATGTCGACGATTCCCAACGATGCTGCTGCCGATCATCCGGCTGGAAGACCCTCGGGGGCTTCGGACCGCCCCAGCCGGCTCGGCCGCGGCCTGGCCGGGCTGGTTGGCCTGAACCAGTTCGGGCCGACTGAGGAGGAACTGGTGGCCGAACACGTCACCGAGTTTCCGTCGGAAGTCGAACCGGCCGCCGATGGTCCGGCCGGTGACGGCGACCTGCTGGAGATCCCGGTCGAGTCGCTGGTCCGCAATCCCTACCAGCCGCGGAAGGACTTCGACGCCGGGGCAATGCAGGAACTCGCCGACAGCATCGCTCGGCACGGCGTGTTGAGTCCGTTGCTGGTGAGGCCTGACGGGGGGGTCCGGTACCAGTTGATCGCCGGCGAGCGACGTTGGCTGGCGGCTCGGGAAGCCGGCCTGGCGGTCGTTCCCTGCCAGGTGCGTCACTACACCGATCAGCAGGTGTACGAGACGGCGATGGAAGAGAATCTCAAACGCGAGGATCTCAATCCGCTCGAACAGGCCCAGGCCTTCCGGCGGTACCTCGAGGAATTCAGCAGCACGATCGACCAGTTGGCGAGCCGGTTGAGCATGAGCCGGTCGACGGTGAGCAACCTGCTGCGTTTGCTCGACCTGTCGGCACCGGTCCAGCAGGCATTGTGTGACGCGAAGATCACCGCCGGCCATGCCCGGGCGTTGGTGACCCTGGAGGAAGCCGACCAGTTGAGCCTGTGTGCGCGGATCGTCGATGATGGTCTGACAGTGCGGGCGACCGAGGCGGCCGCCAAGGCGATCAGAACAAGACAGCCGTCGGTGATTCCGATCGTCGATCCGGACCTGTCGATCGACGAGACGAGTCCGACCGAGACCCGTCCGGAGTTGAGCAACCACCTGGTGGAACTGCAGGATCACCTCCGGCGACAGTTCGGTACCCGGGTGGAGATCCGGCTCTTCGATGCCCAGTCGGGTCGGATTGTGATCCCGTTCTCCGACGGCGACGATTTCCAGCGCGTGGTGCGCGAGCTGGAGCGGCACGCGGCCTGAACCGTTTCACGTGAAACGGCCGGTCCGCAGTTGTTGGGGGTCGACCTACGGCCGCCAGCGGTAGAGCTGAAAGAACATCGGCCGGTCGCGGCGGTCCGGCGGCTGGTTCCGGAGAACCTGCAGGCCTGGTGTCGCCTCGAATGTTCTTACCGAATCGTATTCGCTCAGCGAATCGCTGAAGGTGCGGCCATCACTGGCATGGGGGCCGATGACCAGGAAGACGGGGATGTCCGGGGGTTGCTCTCCGGGGCGGATCACCCTGAGTCCGCCGGCCGGTTGCATCAGCAGGCGGTCGGGCGAACGGTTGCTGAGCTGGAAGAACAGCGCCGGTTCACCCCAGACCCGAATCACAGCGTTGCCCGAGGGGACCTGGACCGTCACGGCGTCGACCAATTGGTCGGCCAGGCGAGCGATCGCGGTCCGCGGTGCGATTGCAGGAATGGCTCGAGAGATGAACCGAGTGGGGATGGCCAGCAACAACAGGACCAGGCCCGCGGCGGCTGCCAAAGACAGCATCGAGCCGTTTGGCGATGACGAATCTGCTGATTTCTCCGACGGCGAAACGGTCGCGGTCCAGCCGGCGACCTGGTGGCCGACCAGCAGCCAGCCGGCGACCAGCCACGGGAGCACCAGCCGGGGGTAAGGATGGTAGAGCGGGGTGGTGAGCGTCATGGCGATCCACCACGCCGCGAGCATCGTCCAGGCCAAACCCAGATCCGGGTCCACTCGACCGTTGCGCTGCAGCCGGGCCAGGCCGTCACGGAGAGCCAGTCCTGCGGCCACCAGCACCAGGGCCGAAAATGAACCGATCGCCACGAGCCCGGTGGCGGCCACTGCCGGCAGCAGCCGGGGACGGATGTCGTTCCACGTGAAACGCGAAGGTGTCCCGGCGGCGAACCAACAGGCCATCAGTACCCCGACGAACGTCAGCGGACTCTCGAATGACGCCATGTGTTCGATCTGGGTGGCGGCCGACGAAAGCCAGCCGGTGAGGCCGACGATGTAACGGGCGTGGTTGGCGGCGACCGCGGAATAACCACCGGAGTCCTTGAGCGAAACGAACAGCGGGGCGATCGCGATGGCGGTGATCGCGATGATGACTCCCATTCGTTTCAGCCAATCCTGCCACGGAGAGTTGGTTCGGCGAAGGAACACCGGGACGGCAACGATACCGGCCAGGCCGATCGCCAGCGGAAGCCAGCCGGTGTACTTGGTCCACCATCCCAGGGCGGTTGCCAAGCCGGCGGCCAGAAGCACCAGCGGGCGGCCGGTGATCAGGGCACGGCGGATCAGCCACACCGCCAGGACCAGGCACGCGATCCAGGGGACATCGGTCACCGCGATGCGGCTATAAAGGATGTGGATGTCGCTGAAGACGGCCAAAAGCACCACGGCACGACCGGTCGGCTCGCCCAGCCAGTCGCGGGCCAACAGGCCCAGCAGTGGAATCAGTAGGATTCCAGCCAGCAGTGAGGGCGCGATGCTGGCGAGGTCCGAGGCGCCCAGCCACAGATGCGCTTCCTCGATCACCCGTGGCAGTCCCGGGGGAGCATAGAGATGCCGGTCGGGATAGCCGTAGCCGTCGTCGGGACACCAGAGGTTCGAGGCGTACACACCCTCATCGAAATGCTCGATGGCGATTCCCGACGGCATCGCCGTTCGCAACGCCGCCGCCAGCACCGAGGTGATGACCAGGAAGATCCACCAGGACCTCGAGCGGCTGCTCGCCCGCGACCGGTCGGGCGAACCGGCAGATGGCGAGGGGGCGGGGACGGGAGCGTCGGGTGAATGGTTCAATCCGGAGGGACCCGTCGGCACGAAAGAAGGCGGCTGGTGTTTCACGTGAAACGCTCAGACGGCATCATAGCGTTCCAGAGGCTGCTGGCGGAGGAGTGGCTGCGGTGGTGATGGGAAACCCCGGGGGGAGAGCGAGACGGAGATGTCAGAGACGATTGAGAGATACGACCGGGCGATGGCCCACAAGGACGCCGGCGACCTCGAGTCGGCGGTTGCCCAGCTGGAGACGATCGTTGCCGCCGAACCCGATCATGTCCTGTCGCATTCGGCGCTGGCGGTGTATCTGGAGAAGCTGGGGCGGAGTGACGGTGCGGTGGCACACGCCGAGCGGGTCACCGAGCTCGATCCCGAGGACGCCTTTGCCTGGACGCAACTGGCGGTGATCTGCCAGAGATGCGGGCGGGGGGAGCAGGGGGACCAGGCGATGGCCCGCGCCCGCCAGCTGGCCGGAGGCGGCCCGGGACCGGGTGCGTCTCAGCCGCCGTCCGATGGTGAGGGGTTCGAGGTCTGAACCGGCTGACTGCGGTCCGTGGCCGGCGGGTGGACGCGAATCAGGGCGTCCGCGTCGAAGCGACGGCCGTCGGTGGTGTCGAAACGAGCGTGCAGCAGCAGCCGGTCTCGCGTGGGGGGGGTCTGCCAGGGGAGCCGAAAAAGAAATCCCCGCGAGAGCATGCTGCCCAGCCACCGCCGCCGGCACTCGTCAGGAGTGAATTGCCACGAGCCCAGCGCGGGGGAGCCCTCGGGGGCAGCCGGGTCGGAGAGCCGCAGCTGCAGCGTACCGGGCAGCTTGACCGGCTCGTTGTCGGCGTCTCGAGGCTGAACCAGCACCACGAGTTCGTCGTCGCCGGGACTGTCGTCGGTGTTCTGCCCGCCGGTCATCCAGGTGTTGATCGCCAGCCGGTCGATCCGGACCAGCAGGTCGGCCTGTTCGGGGTGGACCACCGCCGCCGTCCCGGCCAACAACTGGTCGCGTTGGCGGCGGAGTGCATCTCGCTCGGAGCGAACCGAATCGAGCGCCTCGGCTTGGGCGGTGAGCCGGTCCTGCTGGTCTCGCAACTCGGCTTCCAGGCCTTCGACATGGGCCGGAGTGGTGCAGCCGGCAGCCAGGGCTGCCAGTGACAGCAGGAGTCGTGTCGGTGTCCCGTCCATGGGATGCTCCGACCGCCGGGGGACGGTCAGTCGTCGTCGGTGTCGTCGTCGGTGTCGTCGTCGGTGTCGTCGTCGGTGTCGTCGTCGGTGGCGCCCTCGTGAACGAGATGCTCGAGGACGTTGTCAATCAGTCCGTAGGACTGGGCCTCTTCGGCGGTCATGAAGTTGTCGCGGTCGGTGTCCTGTTCGATCTGTTCGAGCGTCTGTCCGGTGTGAGACAGCAGGATCTCGTTCATTCGCTGCTTGACCTTCAGCACCTCGCGGGCGTGGATCTCCAGATCGGTGGCCGTTCCCTCCATGCCAGCCAGTGGCTGGTGGATCATGATCCGGCTGTTGGGCAGTGAGTTTCGCTTGCCGGCCGTGCCGGCGGCCAGCAGGATCGCGCCCATGCTCGAGGCCTGGCCGATGCAGTAGGTCGACACGTCACAACCGATGTACTGCATCGTGTCATAGATGGCCATGCCCGAGGTGATCGAGCCGCCCGGCGAGTTGATGTACATGTGGATGTCCGACTCGCCATCGTCGAACTGCAGGAACAGCAACTGAGCCACGATGCTGTTGGAGACGGTGTCGTTGATGCTGCTGCCGAGGATGATGATGCGGTCCTTCAGCAACCGGCTGTAAATGTCCATGGCCCGCTCTTCGCGGCCATGTCGTTCGACGACGTAGGGGATCGGAATGGTCATGGCGGCATCTGAGAGGACAGGGTGAGTGGGGAAAACAGGTTGTCTGGGGGGAATGTCAGGGCAAAGCGAGGTCAGTCGCCTGCTTCATCATCGCCCGGTTTGTCAGCGTTGCTGTTCGGGTCGTCCTTGGCATCCTTCGCGTCTTTGTCGTCCTTCGCGTCTTTGTCGTCCTTCGCGTCTTTGTCGTCCTTCGCGTCTTTGTCGTCCTTGTCGTCCTTGTCGTCCTTGTCGTCCTTGTCGTCCTTGTCGTCCTTGGCGAGCACTTCGTCGACCAATCCGTATTCCTTGGCGTCCTGGGCACTCATGTAGAAGTCTCGATCGGTGTCCTTGGCGATCCGTTCGAGTGGCTGTCCGGTGTGTTGTGCGAGGACTTCGTTGAGTTGTTCGCGAGTCTCGAGGATCTCTCGGGCCTGGATCTCGATGTCGCTGACCTGTCCGCCGACTTCACCGAAGGGCTGGTGAATCATCATCTTGGCGTGGGGCAGTGCGTGGCGTTTGCCTTTTCTGCCTCCGGCGACCAGGATCGCTCCTCCACTGGCGGCCAGGCCGACGCAGTAGGTGGCGACGCCGCAGTCGAGGTACTGCATGGTGTCGTAGATGGCCATCGTGGCGGTGACCGATCCCCCCGGCGAGTTGACATACAGGTGAATGTCCTGGTGCCTGTTCTCGCTTTGCAGGTACAGCAGCTTCATCACGATCAGGTTGGCGCTGCCGTCGTGGATCACACCGTCGAGGAAGATGATCCTGTTCTCCAGGAGCAGGTCCCCGATGGTCATCTGCCGTTGCCGGGTGTAGTCGGGGCCCTGGTTGTACCCGGCGCCCGCCGCCTGGAGACCGTGATCGAATGCCGAGTTCCGCAAAGACACCCCGGGTTCCTCCAGTGTCAGTTTCAGCAAAAGAGCATCATCGCGGAAATCGAGGTCTCGACCTCCGCACCGCCCGTTGGATATGCCATGTCGACCGAAGAGGTCAAGGTCCGATGCCGGACTCCCTGCCCCACCGATTCACTCGTCCTCATCAGCCTCGCCGTCCGGTTCGGATTCCTCGACCGTCTCGTCACTCGCCTCGGCCTCCGTGGCTGACTCCTCACCGGCGTCCTCAGACGCGGTTTCGGCTTCAGACTCGTCTGAGGTGTCGGCCGCGGTGTCGGCCGCGGTGTCAGAGGGTGAGCGGCAGACGGATTGGTCGATGGTGGCGACGGGGTCTCGCACCAGCGGTTCCCCCTCGACATCGTTGAACTCGGCGTGTTCGAGAATCACCTCGATCGACTTTCGTTCGCGGACCTGGGCCTCGAGGTTTTCGATCATCCCGCTCTTGATCAGTCTCGCCCTGAGCCGCCGGGGGTTCTCGCCCGACTGCATGGCCATCAATTGGATTTCGGTGTCCAGGTCGGCCCCGTCCACCTCGATCTCCTCTTCTTCGGCAATCCGATCCAGCACGAAGTGCTCCTTGATCGCCTGCCGGGTGGTGGAGATGGCGTGTTGTCGAATCTCGTTTTCACGGGCCTGGATTTCCTGCGGAGTGAATCCCGCCTGCTGCATCTCGAGGATCTCTCGCCTCAGCGCGTTTTCGGTCTGCTTGGTGACGAGTTCTTCCGGCAGATCCCAGTCGGCGCTCTCGGTGATCCGTTCGAGCACCTGGCTGCGGGTGTTCTGCCGTTGTCCGAACTCGGCCTGCCGTTCGAGAGTTCCCCGCAATGCGTCTCTCAGCGCATCCTCGTCCTCGACCTCGAGTCGATCGAGAAATTCCTCGTCGAGTTCGGGGAGGTGAGTTTTCTTGACGGCGGTGACAGAGAAAGTCACGCCGAGCGTTTCGCCCCGCATCGCGACGTTGTCGGCCTCGGCGGCCACGGTGATCTCGCTGGTGCGTTCCTCGCCGGCGGCCACCCCCGCCATCAGTTCGTCGAACCCTTCGAGTTCGGCGTCCTGGAAACGGAGCACCGAACGCAGGTCGAGCATCGCCTCTTCGATGGTCCGGACCGTTTCCCCGTCGCGTGTGAAGGAGAGATTGGCGACGATGGTGTCGCCGGTCTCGGCGGGTCCATCGTGGTCGTGGAAGTGAGCGTACTGCAACAGGAACTGTTTCAGGTAGCCGTCGACGTCCTCGTCGGTCACTTCGCGGACCGGCCGGTCGATGGTCAGCCCCTTGTAGTCGGGCAGGTCGAAATCAGGCCGCACCTCCACGTCGAACTCGTACTCGAAATCTCCCTCCTCGGGGATATCGATCATGTCGACATCGAGATTGGGTTCGTTGATCGGTTCCAGGTCGTGGTCTTCGGCGAGTTGTTCGAGGCTGCCGACGAGCAGTTTTTGCTTGACCTCGTCGGCCAACTCGCGACGGAACCTCTTGGCGATCAATCCCGCCGGCACGTGTCCTTTGCGGAACCCGGGGACCTCGGCCGAATCGGTAAGTTCATCGACGGCGACATCGTGGACGGCGTCGATGTCGGCACGGAGCACCTTGACGACGACATGTCGCAGGCAGGGCCCCGACTCGGTGATCTCGACATCCAGCGACATCTTCAACGAGCCGCCATCTTCCAGCGGCACGTCAGCGTCGTCGGCATCATCGCCTGCGGCGGATTCGTCGTCGACAGCCGGAGGCTCGGCCACCACCGTCTCGTTCTCGGAGGCTTCGAGCGATTCGGTCTCGGCATCCGCCCCGTCGCCAGTTTCGGCAGTCGTTTCGTCGTCGAAGATCATCTCGGTCGTCCGTCGGAGAAAAGCAGAGAGCGGGAGACGGGATTCGAACCCGCGACATCCACGTTGGCAACGTGGTGCTCTACCACTGAGCTACTCCCGCCGACACGTCGCCCTTCGGTGGTGGAGTCGATTATAGCGCGGGTGTGGGGGCTTTCAAGGCAGCCTGCCGACCACCGCAATCGCTGTCGGTGTCTCAGTCTGCCAACTCGATCACCTGCTCGCAGCGAGCCGACCGGGCGAGTGCATCGCACATCGTCTGAGTGGCCACGGCGTCGTCGATCCAGTCCTGGCGGAGTTCGCCGGACCTCACTGCACGGCAGAAATTCTCGACCATCACCACTTCCTGTATCGGTGTGGCGGCGAGGTGTTCTCCGACCAGCCCGTTCCGGTCGTGGATCCAGAACCTCGGCTTGTCCTGGTCCCAGGGTCTCAGGAAGTCATCGCAGACCAGTGACCCCGCCGTTCCGGCCACCTCGAACCACTTCCTCAACTCGATGTCAAACCCGCAATCGAACGAGGCCATCCGCTGGCCGTCGTACCACAGGAGTGCCGAGAGGTTCATGTCGACGCCACGGAACATCCGTGCCGAGGCGAAGACACGGGCGGGAAGTCCGTCGAAGGCCCACAGCGTGGCGCGGCAGCAGTACCAGCCCAGGTCGCCCAGCGACCCGCCGGCGGTATCCGGATCGAGCCGGATGTCGTAATCGGGGATCTCGTCGAAACGGAAGGTGAACGCCGAGGTAACTCGCCGGAGTTCGCCGATAGCTCCGGCGAGGAGTTGTGCCTTCATCGCCTCAGCCCTGGGGTGGTGCACCCACATCACGCCGTCCATCAACTGCACGCCGTGTTGGCGGCAGGCCGCAGCCATCTCGAGTGCTTCGCCGGCATCGATCCCCAGTGGTTTTTCACACAGGACGTGCTTGCCCGCCTCGGCCGCCGCCAGCGTCCAGGCGTGGTGCATCGAGTTGGGCAGCGGGATGTAGACGGCGTCGATCTCGGGATCGTCGATCACCCGACGGTAGTCCTCGACGCTCCGCGGCACCTGGTGGGCGTTGGCCCAATCCCGTGCCCGATCGCCGTTTCGGCTGGCCACCACGTCGAGTCGTGCCCCGTCGGCGGCCTGGATCGCCGGCCCCACCTTTTCGGCAATCCGTGCGGTTCCCAGGATGCCGAAGCGGATCTTCGGTCCGTCTTCCCCCCGGTTCACTCGGACACCCCGTCGCGGGCCGCCAATGCCGTCTCGATCTCACGGTTCAGGTCCCCCAGCACGATCGGGTGGGCCATCACGCGGGCGGTCTCCGAGACGTGAGCCTCCAGTTGGTGTGTCCAGGTGGACTGGTCCTTGGACAGCACGGCGATCAGAGCGAACGGCCGACCCTCGGTCCGGCGGAGTGACTCCTCGAATCCGGTGACGAGTTCCGAGCCGACGGCTCCACCCATCATGACCAGGCAATCCGGCGGCGAGGAGCCCAGGCGGTTGAGTGCCCGTTGCAGGTCGCTCACCAGCAGCACGCGGAAACCGCGGCTGGTGAAGAAGTCGCGGATCAGTTCCTGTTGAGTCGGTCGGTTCTCGACGAACAGCAGCGTCGGCCCGGTGTCCTTGGAGAGGTCTGATGGGGAGTCGTGAGAGGTGTCGACGTTGTCGTCGGTGGGTTCCGACTGCATCTCTCTCAGTCGGTCCAGGACACGGCTCAATTCTCCGCAGGCCTGTTCGGGGGTCTGAAAGCGGCGGTCGGGGACGAGGTCCATCAGGCGATCGACGGTCTCGGCGACGAAGAACGGCACGCCGGTCTTGATCAGGTCGATCGGCTTGGCATTTCTGTATCGACTGAACTCCTTTCGTTCTTCCCGGGTCCTGGCCTTGGAGAAAGGGGATTCTCCGGTGAGCAGTTCGTAGTAGATGACCCCGAGGAAGTAGAGGTCACTGCGGGGGTCGTTCGGCGGTGCTCCGGTGTTGTCTTCAAGCGTGGCGTAATCCAGTGATCGTGCCGCCTGTTTCTTTCTGCCACCTGTTTGAAGGGCCTCGTCGGCGGCCAGTCCGAAATCGATCAGCTTGGCCCTGCCGTCGGTTGTCATCAGCACGTTGGTCTTCTTCAGGTCCCGGTGCGTCAGGCCCTTCGTCGACGCGTATCTCAGCCCATCGGCGATTTCGAATGTGATCCGGGTGGCGTCAATCGGTTTGATGGCCCCTCGGATTTTCGCCATGTCACCGAGATTGCCGCCGACGATGAACTCCATCGTGAAGAAGTGGTGATTTCCCTCGGCCCCGACCTCGTAGATTGGCACGATGTTGGGGTGCCGCAGTGGTTTGACCAGGCTCGCTTCACGATGGAACTGGGCGACTGCTGCGGGATCCTCGGCCCACCGTTGCCTGAGCAACTTGACCCCGACCATGTCGCCGGTCTCGAGCGTCACGGCACGAAAGACTCGTGCGAAGCTGCCCGATCCGTTGCGGTACATCAGCTTGGCGTTGCCGAGGACCAACCCGGTGGTTTCACCCTTGCGGAGCTTGTTGGTCTGGTAGGTCGTCAGCAGGCCGCTGCGTTCGAGCGAGTCGAGCACCCCGTCAATGGACTTCTGCGACGCCAGAAGGTCATCGAGGCACCGATGAAGCTCGTCGGAATCGACGAGGCGGAGGCGAACGAGTTGCTTACAGAACTCGTTGAGACTCAAGGCAGCCATGTTTCAGAGGGGGCCGCTACAAGAAAAACGGGAACAACTACGACCGCCATACGCGTTCGCGTTGGCGGGCATGACACCACGGGCAGCGTTGGCCCGTCCCCCACCCGCATCGATCTTAGTCAGAATTCGGTTGTCTCGCAAACAACGCAGAGTCTATGAGGCCAGCGTGCCGTGGCGGAGTTCGCCCTGGAAGATGGTGGCGATGATGTCGAGTGGAGATCCGGGTCCGTCGTGATGAAACAGGACGAGGTCGGCCCGGGAGCCCTGTTTCAGTTCGATCGTCTCGAAGCCGAGCAGTCGGGAGGGGTTGAGGCCCGCCATGTCGAATGCCTCGCGTCGCGAGACTCCTGCAGCGGTCATCACGTGGGCCACGCAGGTGTCGGTCTGCAGGCTGCTGCCGGCCAGCAACTGGTCCTGCCCGGCAATCACGATCCGTCCGTCCTCAAGGATCTCGACCTGCATCGACCCCTCGTCGTAGACGCCCGGCGGGCAACCGGCCAGTCCGGCGGCGTCGCAGGTGATGATCGTCCGTCCGGTCGACTTGGTTCTCACGATCGCCCGGATCACGCTTTCGGGCAGATGATGCCCGTCGGTGATGATGCTCGCCCATAGCCGTGAGTCGGCCAGTTGTTCCCAGATGTAGTTGGGGTGCCGTCGGATGGTGCCGTGGGCTCCGTTGCCCAGGTGAGTGCTCAGCCGCGCCCCGGCGTCGACAGCCGCGGTGACCTGGTCGGGTTCGGCGGCGGTGTGCCCGATCGCCACCACCACCCCGTCGGCGGTGACCCGCTCGATGAACTCGACCGCCCCGTCGGCCTCGGCCGCCAGCGTCACCAGCCGGATCCGTCCCCCGGACGCCTGCTGCAGCCGGCAGAACTCGTCGTAGTCGGTTCCGCGGACGTGTTCGATCGGATGGGCACCGCGAGGCCCGTCGACGTCGGAGATGTAGGGTCCTTCGAGGTGGCAGCCGGGCACCATCGCTTCGACCCAGCTCTCACGCCGACACGCTTCGTCGATGGCCCGGAATCCCGCATCGAGTGCCTCGAACGAAGCGGTGATCAGCGTGGGACACAGCCTCGTGATGCCGTGAGCAAAATGGGGTTCGAGCGTATTGACCACGTCGTCGGCGGTCAGCGTGGTGCTGGAGAACCAGGTGCCGGCGTGCCCGTTGATCTGCAGGTCCAGCAGCGCCGGGGCGACCAGTGGCCACTCTTCGATCGCCCCGGTCGGCCAGGCCGGCACGATTCGTCGGATTCGGCCGTCGGCGATCTCGATCGAGACCGGTTCGGAGGTGTCGTAGCGACGGGCTTGGACGGTGAGGCTCATTGGCGCGTCTCCTCACGTGTGAACAGTGCCTGGCAGTCCTCCAGCCGCGTGCCCACCGCATCGGTCACCGCGTAGGGCGTCGGACCCCACAGGCTGACTCCGGCGTGACGTCCGTCGTCGGCGAGGACGTAGAAGGCGAGGTTGTAGGTGGGGCGTCCCCGGTCGTCGAGCAGTCGCGGGGGTGTGTGTGCGATGACCCGTTGGAGCACGTCGTGAGCGGCCTCGTGGGGCGAGCGGCCGTGCCGCATCCGTTCGACCACCGCAAAGCTGCCCAGTTCGGTGAGATTGGCTTCGCCCCGGCCGGTGCTGCCGCAGGACCCGACCTGGTTGTCGACGTAGAGGCCGGCTCCGACGATTGGTGAATCGCCCACGCGGCCGGACCGTTTGAACGCCAGGCCGCTGGTGGAAGTGGTGCAGGAGATCTCGCCGGCGTCGTTTCGGCCGGCGCAGTGAATCGTCCCGGTGGGACGATGGTAATCGGGTCCGAACCGTCCGATGTTCTCCGCGGCCGGGGCGTCCGGCTCGGCAGTTTCTCCCAGGTCGATCTTGAAGAACTCGATCACGTCGGGGTGCAACCGGGCATCGGCCGGCGGCAGCCAGTCCTGGCGGTCCGAGAGGGTCTCTTTCCAGTGCAGCCAGATGCGGCGGGCCTTGTCGGTCAGAAGATTCTCGGAAGCGAAACCGTGTGCACGTGCGAATTCTGCGGCACCCTCGCCGGCGATCAACACGTGGTCGGACCGATGCAGCACGTGCAGTGCGACTCGCGAGGCGTGGCGGACACCCTGCAGGCCTGCCACCGCGCCGGCGGCGTGGGTCGGTCCGTGCATCACCGCCGCATCCAGTTCGACGACTCCGTTCTCGTTGGGCAGTCCTCCGTAACCGACCGAGGTGTCATTCGGGTCGTCCTCGACAACCGCCACTCCCGCGACGACTGCCTCGAGCGTGTCGACGCCGGAGGTCATCTGCTGGAAGGCCAACCGGGTCGCCTCGAGGCCGTTCTTCGAAGCGATGGCGACGACGGGTGCGTTCATGAAGTCGTCCCGGCCGGCTGGTGGGGCCAGCGTGTTCAGACGTCGGGGTGTTTCTTGTGCCAGTCGGTTTCGTCCTGGTACTTCGCCGCGATCGCCAGCAGGGTGGTTTCGCTCCAGGCCCGTCCGACCAGTTGCAGGCCTGTCGGCAGGTCGTCTTCGCCGAACCCGTTGGGGACGGTGATCCCGGGAATTCCCGCAGCATTGGCCGCACCGCCGATCCGGCTGGCGTGGTGGCCTCGACGGTAGTCCTCGAACGACCGGTCGTTGGGGTAGGCGACGGTGCCCAGTGTGGGAGCGACCAGGGCGTCGACGCCGTCGAAGAGCTTGTCGAGGGCGGCCTGGATCTTCGGCCGGATTCTCATCGCGTTGATGTAGTCCCTGGCCGAGATCATCATCGAGGCGTGACCTCCCCAGCGGTCTTCCGGGGCCGTCAACTGCCAGACGTCTCCGCTGGAAATCAGCCCCTCGAACGTGGCGGCCATCTCGCAGGCGATCAGCGTCCCGGCCACGTCCTCGTAGGGCAGGTCCGGCAGCGCGACTTCCTCGATTCGGCAGAAGTCCTCGAGTTCATCCAGCGACTTGCGGAAGTTCTTCCGCACCGGCTTCTGCACGTGCTTGTCGCAGTCGGCCACAACGGCGAGGGTGGGCTTGGATTCGAAGCCGGTCGGTTCGGACCATTCCAGGGTCCGGTCGACACTGGTGGCGTCGGCCTGGTCGTGGCCGGCGATCGCCGCCAGCACCACCCCGCAGTCGTCGGCGGTGCGGCCCATCGGCCCCAGCTTGTCCATCGTCCACGACAGCGCCATCGCCCCGTGACGGCTGACTCGTCCGTATGTCGGCCTCAGGCCGGTGATCCCGCAGAAGCCGGCCGGGTTCATGATCGAACCCCATGTCTCGGACCCGATCGCAAACGGCACCAGTCCGGCCCCGACGGCCGATCCGGGTCCGCTCGAGGAACCGCCCGACCAGCGGCCGGTGTCCCAGGGATTCAGACCCGGGCCGGTGAAACTGGCGTTGGACTGCTTGTAACCCATGCCACCGGCGATTTCGACCATCGCCAACTTCGCCGCCAGGACCGCTCCGGCCTCGCGGAGCCTGACGATCACCGTGGCGTCGGTGTCGATCACTCGGTCTTTCATCGGAGCCGCACCCCAGCTGGTGGGGATGCCCCGGGTGGCCAGCAGGTCCTTGGCACCGTAGGGGATGCCGTGCAGGGGACCCCGGTCGCGGCCGGCGGCCAGTTCGGTGTCGGCCCGACGTGCCTCGCAGCGTGCCAGGTCCCCGGTGACGGTTGCCACCGCGTTGAACTTCGGGCCCAGTCGCTCGAGCCGGTCGAGAAAGAACTCGGTCAGTTCCAGGGACGTGAAGTCGCCTTTCCGCAGGCCCTTGGCCAGCCGGCGGACCGAGGCGAAGGCGTGTTTGTCTTTGAGGCCCATGGGAACGTTGGCCCGGAGAGAGTGGAGAGTTGCCGAGGGGGTCAGTCGGAGGCGTGATAGGCCGAGAAGATGAATCCCGGCTCGTCGGAGTTCTTCAAGGGGAAGCTGCCGAGTCGCCGTGAGCGGGCCAGATCACCTCGCAGTTCGGAATAGATGCCCTGCAGGACTTCCTGGCTGTCGAGCCGCTTGTCGGGGTATTTCTGGCGGATGGTCTCCAGCAGCAGTGCGGCCGGAGGGGGAGGCTCCGGCTGATCCTTCGGCTTGGACGGCTTCTTCGGATCGTCGTTTGCGGAGGTGGTTTCGAGTGCGGTCGCCGCGGTCGCCGCGGTGGCTGCGGTGGCTGCGGTGGCTGCGGTGGCTGCAGCGATGGTCCGGGCAAAGTCGCGGCGGTTGACCGAGTCGGATGCGTTGGCTGGAGTCATGGATGAGGTCATGGCTGTTGGCGGCTGTGGATTCGACGGAGCGAGTATAGCTGGAGCGGGATGCCGAGGAGAGGATGGACGGTCGAGTTTCGCGGAGAGGGGTGATAGGATCGAGGCGGACAGGCGGTGGGCTGTGGAGATTCGGCCGCCGAGGGCACAGGTGAGCGTGAACAATGTACCTGAAGATGGCCAAGCGGTTCCTGATGGAGACCGACAAGCGGCTGGCCTGGAAGTTCTTCCGGATCATGGGCTTGGGCGGAGCTCGCTCGGTCATGAAGTACCGGAGTCGTCTGAAGCGGGGGGAGTTCTTTCCACCGTTCCTTTACGTTTCGATCATCAACAGCTGCAACCTGCGTTGCCAGGGCTGCTGGGTCGACGTGGCGGCCAAGCAGGAGCGGATCGACATCGAAGCGATGTCGAAGCTGGTCACCGAGGCCCAGGCGATGGGCAACGTCTTCTTCGGGATCGTCGGTGGTGAGCCGTTCATGCACCCGGAGATCCTGGAGATCTTCCGGCGTCACCCGAAGTGCTACTTCCAGGTCTTCACCAACGGGCATTTCATCACTAGCGAGGTGGCCGGTGAACTGCGTCGGCTGGGAAACGTGACGCCGTTGATCAGTGTCGAGGGGACCGAGATCATCAGCGACCAGCGGCGTGGCCGCGACGGGGTGCTCAGCCAGACGATGCAGGGCATCCACAACTGCCTGGACAACAAGGTCTTCACCGGTGTCTGCACCAGCCTGTGCCGCACGAACATTGACGACTTGTTGACCGACGAGTGGGTCGACCGGTTGGTGGAGATGGGGGTGTTCTACACCTGGTTCCACGTCTACCGTCCGATGGGTCCCGATGCCTGTCCCGACCTGTGCCTGACTCCCGAGCAGCAGGTGCGGGTGCGAAAGTTCGTGGTCGAGACACGGGTCCGCAAGCCAATCGTCGTGATCGACGCTTACCACGATGGCGGCGGGAAGTCGCTGTGCCCGGCGGCAACCGGCATCAGCCACCACATCAATCCCTGGGGTGGGATCGAGCCCTGTCCGATCATCCAGTTCGCCTCCGAATCGATCTATGACGATCCGCAGTTGGCCGCCGACGAGCAGAAGACACTGGGTGAGAAGATGGTGCAGTCGGAGTTTCTGTCCGACTTCCGCCAACTGGCCCAGGAGACCACCCGTGGCTGCATCGTGCTCGAACGCCCCGACCTGCTCAAGGAACTGGTCGTCAAGCATGGGTCACGCGACGCGACGGCCCGCCAGACGGCTCTGGCCGAACTGGACGCGATGGAGGTTCGCACGTCACAGTTCCACCCGGGCCAGGAGATTCCGGAGAAGAGCTGGGTCTATCGACTGGTCAAGAAGTTCTTCTACAACGATTTTGGCGTCTATGACGGTCATGACCACAGTGCCAGCTCGGCCCCGGCGGTGCTCGAACTGCCCACGGTTGTTGACGAGGACGAACCGGTGGCCGTCTAGGCTGCCATCGGCGTGCTAGACTGTGGTGCGGGTCTGATTCCCGGTTCTCCCGGACACCACTTTTCCAGGGTCGATCCTCATGCGACGCCTCAGCCTCTTCGTCGCGTTGTTGCTGGCGACGCTGACATCCACCGCGTCGGCCCGCGACATCCTGCTCTACGGCGCCCCGGTCCGACAGGGCGATTTCGTTTTGGGAACGGTGAGATTCGTCGAGGGTCGCAGTGTGGCGATCGACATGGGGTACACCGACGGCGTGGTGTCCGGTCAACGCTTCCGGGTCTACCGCCGGGTTGGTCGAGACCATCGCATTTCGGGTGTCGCGATCGTCGGGCTGGTGCAGCGTCGCCAGTCGATGGTGACGGCGCGGACATCGGTGCCGATCCGGGCCGGCGACGCGGTGGTGATCGCGGCCTCGGAGTTGACCATCTGGACCGAGCCCCGCAGTCGGCTGTATGACGAACGCCTGCGACGGCGGGTGGCCCGTCCGAATCGGCTGGGTTACGACACGCGGCAGAACGCCATCGACGAAATCGACCGGATCGAAAGCCGGCGGGGGAACCAGTTGAAGCTGCTCGAGTGGACTCGCCAGGTGACGGCGGCTCGACCCAAGACCACGGTGCTGTGGGACCTGACCAACCTGAAGACTCGCCGCGGGGATTTCATCGACAAGCTCGAGACGTACGGCGGTTCGTTCCGGTATCGCAGCAGCGCGGAGCGTGAGAACGCGTCGTTCACCACGGTGGTCCAGCCGATCAGCCGACTGGTCCAGCAGTCGGAAAAGCCGTACGAGGCTCCCGTTGCGGTGGCCGAACCGCAGGGGAAGAAGAGCCTGGCCGAGACGTACACCCAGGCCCCGGCCCGGATCCCGCGGGTGGTACCGATCGCGCGAGGCGTGTCGCTGTACCTGGGACGGGGCAATTTGCGGTAGCGATTAGTCGCGGGGCCAGAGGTTAGAGGTGCTTGGACCACCAGGCGAGGATTTCGCCGAGCCGGTGGATTCGCAGGTCCGGTGGACCGCAGCGGCTCATCCCGTGGCTGGTTTCGCGCGGGTACCTGACGAAACGTGTCGGGACCCCGAGAACTTTCAGCGCCGCGAAGACCTGCTCACCCTGCTCGACGTTGCAGCGGAGGTCGCCCTCGCTGTGGATCACCAGGGTCGGCGTGGTGGCGTTGCGGATCGACCGGATCGGGCTCTGTTGCCAGATTTCCTGGTTGTCGTCCCATGGGTTCCCCGGCCAGTATTCGCCCGGCACCAGCGGGTAGTCGCTGGACCCGGCCATGCTGACGAGGTTGGAGACGCAGCGATCGGTGATCGCCGCGGCGAAGCGGTCGGTGTGAGTGATGGCCCAGTTGGTCATGTACCCGCCGTAGCTGCCGCCCATGATCCCGATCCGGTGCGGGTCGATTGCCGGATGCTGTTCCATGAAGGACGCGACCGCCTGCACGTCGGTCCAGTCGGCAAGGCCCCACTGTCCCTGGATCGCGGTGCAGTGCTCCTCGCCGTATCCCTTGCTGCCTCGAGGATTGCTGAAGACGACGACGTGTCCGGCGGCGGCCAGCACCTGGAACTCGTGAAAGAACGTCGTGCCGTAGAGGGCGTGTGGGCCGCCGTGGACCTGGAGCACCCCGGGACACCTGCGACGGGATCGGGAAGTCCGCCCGGGCGGTTGCATCACCCAGGCGTGCACCCGGGTCCCGTCGTCGGAGGTGATCCACTTTTCGGTGGGTTTCGAGAGTTCGAGTTGTTTGAGCAGCGGGCCGTTGAAGTTGGTGAGTTGCCTCGGGGCGAGGTCCTGCAGCTGTCGGCCTCCGCGGATCTCGGCCACGCCCACCTCCGGCAGCGTTGTCGCGTCACCGGTGCAAACCGCGATACGACGTCCGTCGGCCGAGAGATTTCCCATGACGGTCGAGGCGGGGCCGCTGGTCAGCAGCCGCACCCGTCCCCCGGCCAACGGCACCGTGGCGACGACGCTGGCCCCGTGCCAGCCGAAACACATCAGCACCTGCTGACCGTCGGCGGTGAAGTCGTAATGGGCTCCGAAGGTCGCTTCGGCGGTGTCGGAGATGACCGTCGAGGAGAGGCAGAAATCGGTGTGGCCGGTGAGATCCTTCAGGTCGCCGCCGTCGAGTCGGCACGAGAACAGGTGCGAGTTGCGGACTCCCCATGTCTCGCGTCCCTCTCGGCCGGCGAACAGGGCCCGCTGGCCATCGGGGCTGTAGCGGGCGGCCGACTTCCAGCCGTCGGGCAGGCCGGTGATCCGCCGGACCTTTCCGGTCTTCGCCTCGATCCGGAACAACTCGTCCTTCCACGGCGTCAGCAGCGGTTCACGGCTGACATTGGTTGCGACGAGCAGTTCGGACGAGTCGGGGGACCAGTCGAAGGAGAACGACGGGTTGGTGCCCCGTCCGAACAACATCCGGTGCCCGCCGGTCTCGGCGTCGACCAGGTAGAGTCGAAAGCGGGCGCTGCCGAAGTAGCCGTCTCCGTCGAGCCGGTAGAACAGCTCATCGATTTCCCAGGGCGGCGTGCTGCCCCCGTTCTCCTCCCGTTCGGCCTCGGCCGCTTCGGTCCGTCCGGCATCGGTCTGGCGAAACGAAACCGCCAGCGTGCGGCCGTCCGGTGACCAGGTCCAGGCCCCGATCGATCCCTCGGGGAAATCCGTCAGGGCCCGTGCCTCGCCCCCGGTGGCCTCGAGCACGTAGATCTGTGGTCGACGCTTGTTGCGAGCCGATGTGAACGCGATGCGGGACCCGTCGGGTGACCAGCGACCGTGACTGTCGTTGTCGCCGGAAGAGAAGGGACGAACGTTTCCGTCGGCTTCGACGATCCAGAGATTCGAGACGAGCTGGTTCTTCTCGCCGACGTGACCTCTTGTCAGAAGAACGCGGCTGCCGTCGGGCGAAACCTGGGGATCGGCCACCGAGATGAACTGCTGCAGGTCCTCGGGGGTGATCCGTCGACGTCGCGCGGTCGACTTGGCCATGGCTGAGCTCCCGGGTGGTGTGGTCGTTTTGGCGGCGATCATATCGTGTGGCCGAGCGGCTGTCGAAAGCGGACACGTGGGCCGAGGCGTGGACGACCGGGACCGACGCGGTACAATCGGCGGCAAAGCGATCCGGGAGAATGACACGATGATGAACAAACCGATGATCGTCGCGGTGGGGATCGGGATGGCCGTGGGTTGGGGGGCCGGTGCGGAGCGGGTCGTCGTGGCGGAGCGACCTGCCGATTCGCTGGCCAAGCGGGCCCGCGCTGTCCGGCAGGTGATCGCGCACCGCGGCTCGAGTTCCGATCGGCCCGAGTGCACCCTGGTCTCGTTGCGGCGGGCGATCGAGGTGGGGGCGACGGCCAGCGAGGTCGACGTGCGGTGGACCAAGGACCGCCAACTGGTGATTCTCCACGATGCGACGCTCGACCGGACCACCAACGGCACGGGCAAGATCGGGGCGACGACACTGGCCGAGGTGCGGCGGCTGGATGCGGGGAGCTGGTTCGATGCGAAGTACCGTGCCGAGAAGGTGCCGACGTTGCGCGAGGTGTTGGAGACCGGCTGCGGGCGGATCGACGTGCTGCTGGACCTGAAGGAGCAGGGGGCGGACTACGACCGGCAGGTGGTCGGGGAGGTCAGGCGTTTCGGGGACCCGAAGAAGACGATCATCGGTGTCCGCAGCGTCGCGCAGGCCCGCAGGTTCCGCAAGCTGTTGCCCCGGTCCCGGCAGCTGGGGTTGATACCCGATCCGGAGTCGATCGAGGCCTTCGTGCGGGCGGGAGTCGAGACGATCCGGCTGTGGCCGCGTTGGGTCAAGGCCGAGCCGAAACTCGTCGAGCGTGTCCACCGGCTGAAGGCCGGACTGCATGTCAACGGCAGCAACGGGGCGCGGGCGGAGGTGGAGGCGGCGCTCGCCCATCGACCGACATCGCTGTCGAGCGACGATCCCGGTCGACTGGTCAAGACACTCAAGGCGATCTCGCAGAACAAGAAGCCGACGTCGACTCGGTCCGGAGTTTCCTCACGCGACGTTTTCGGAACCCGACTTGGAAGAGGATGACCTCCGAGAACGGTCAGCAGGCCCCGGCCGCCCCTCCGGCCGACCTGCGGCAACTGGTTGTTGATCTGGAGGGAGACGAGCGGTTCGTCGAGGTGGTGCGGGCGTTGTCCCGCGGAGAGAGTGCCACGGTCGACGGAGCGTGGGGCTCGGCGTGCGCGCTGGCGTTGGCCGGCATCTCCCGGCAACGGCCCTCGGCGCTGGTCGTCGTCGTGCCGCGGGTGGGCGACGTCGAGGCATTGGCGGCCGACATGGGGGCCTTTGCACACGCTCCACCGCTGGTGTTTCCCGCCTGGGAGACGCTGCCCGATGAACATGACACGTCCGATCCGGTCTTCACCGCTCGGCTGAGAGTGCTCTCGGCGCTGGAACGCGCCGCCAACCCGCCGGTGCTGGTCACCAGCATCGCCGCGCTGATGCAGCCGGTGCCCAGCCGTGCCCAGCGGGAAGCGTCGACGCGACGGTTCGTCACCGGTGAGGAGACCGACCCGGAAAAGTTGCTCGAGTGGCTGGTGGCCCGGGGACTGGAACCGACCACCGCTGTGGCCTTGCCAGGCGAATTCAGCCGGCACGGCGGCATCATCGACATCTTTGCACCCGACGCCGTCGAGCCGGTGCGTCTGGAGTTCTTCGGTGACGAGATCGACTCGATCCGGACCTTCGATGCCGAGTCGCAGCGGCAACTGGCGGTCTGCGAAGAGATCGAACTGTGCCTTGTCGAGCCGACCAGGGACGGAACGACCACCGAGGCGGAGTTGTTGACCGAGTCGCTGCCGGAGGGGACCTGGGTGGGGCTGGTCGAGTTGGCCGACCTGAAGCGTGAGGGGGAGGAGGTTCGGGAGCGGCTGGAGCGGCGCGAGGGGCTGGTGACCGTCGAGGAGGTGCTCAGGGGGCTGATCGAATTCCCCAGCGTGGTGGTCGAGGCGTTGTCGGCGGCGAGCATGGAGACGACCTGTCATTTGGCCGTTGAGTCGATCGAACGGTTCGGTGGGCCGCGGACCCGGGTGCTCGAGGAACTGCAGGAGACCCTGGGGCCCGACGAGCGGGTGCTGGTGGCGTGTCACAACGAGGCCGAACGGCAGCGGCTGGCCGAGATGCTTGAGGAATTGTCCGAGTCGGAGACCGAGGGGGCGGGGCGGCTGGGCGAGCAGGTGACGCTGTGCCTGGGGCGGCTGGGGCGGGGGTTCCGGCTGGTGCGTCAGCAGTTGATCGTGCTGGGCGACAACGAGTTGTTCAACCGGACCGAGACCCGGCCGCAGGCCCGCAGGACACGACGCGACGCCCGTGCCATCGACAGCTTCCTCGATCTCGAACCCGGCAACCTGATTGTTCACCTGGCCCATGGCATCGGCCGCTACCGTGGCCTGAAGCTGCTCGACCGGCAGGGACGGTCCGAGGAACACCTGTCGCTGGAATTCCGCGACCGCGTGCAGTTGTACGTCCCCGTGTCGCTGATCCACCTGGTGCAGAAGTACGTCGGCCCGTCGAAGACCACTCCGGAACTCTCCAAGATCGGCGGATCGACGTGGGAGAAGAAGAAGAAGCGGGTGGCCGAGGCGGTCAACGACCTGGCCACCGACATGCTGCGGATGCAGGCGGCCCGCGCGGCGCAGCCCGGACTGTCTCATCCGGAGGGAAGCCACTGGCAGAGCGAGTTCGCCCAGGCCTTCCCCTACTCGGAGACCGCCGACCAGACCGAGGCGATCGATTCGGTTGGAGCCGACATGCTGAGATCACGGCCGATGGACCGGCTGCTGTGCGGTGACGTCGGATACGGCAAGACCGAGGTGGCGATGCGGGCGGCGTTCCAGGCGATCGACGGCGGCCGGCAGGTCGCCGTGCTGGTGCCGACAACGATACTGGCCGAGCAGCATTTCCGGACGTTTTCCGAGCGGATGGCCGAGTTCCCGGTGACCATCGAGTCGTTGTCGCGATTCAAGACCCGCAAGCAGCAGCTCGTGACGCTCGAACGCGTGGCCCAGGGGAGTGTCGACGTGGTCATCGGCACCCACCGGCTGGTGCAGAAGGATGTCGAGTTTGCCGACCTGGGGCTGCTGGTGATCGACGAGGAACAACGCTTCGGGGTCCAGGCCAAGGAACTGCTCAAGACGATGCGGCTGGAGGTGGACGTGCTGACGATGACCGCCACGCCGATACCCCGCACCCTGCACATGTCGCTGCTGGGCATCCGCGATATCTCGAACCTGCAGACCGCCCCGCGGGACCGCATGGCGATCGTGACCCGCATCGCCCGCGACGACGACGAGCTGATCCGGCAGGCGATCGTCCGCGAACTCAATCGCAACGGCCAAGTCTTCTTTGTCCACAACCGGGTTCAGGACATCCACCTGGTCGCCGAACGTGTCGAGTCGATTGTGCCCGAGGCGAGGATCGGCGTGGTGCACGGTCAGATGAAGGAGTCGGAACTGGAACGCGACATGCTCGATTTCGTCGCCGGCCGGATCGACGTGCTGGTGGCGACGACGATCATCGAGAGTGGACTCGACATCCCCAACGCGAACACGATTTTCATCCACGACGCCGACCGATACGGGTTGGCCGATCTGCACCAGCTGAGGGGCCGTGTCGGTCGACAGGCCCGGCGGGCTTACTGCTACCTGCTGTTGCCGAAAACCCGGCCGCTCTCACAGGTGGCCGCACGGAGACTGAAGGCGGTCGAGGAGTACAGCGAACTGGGGGCGGGGTTCAAGATCGCGATGCGGGACCTCGAGATCCGTGGCGCGGGCAACATCCTGGGAACCCAGCAAAGCGGCCACATCGCCACGGTTGGTTATGAACTGTACTGCCGGTTGCTGGAGAACTCGGTCCGCCGTCTCAAGAGTCTGCCGCCGCGGGAGGACCGGCACGTGTCGATCGATCTGCCGTTGGCGGCGTTCCTGCCCGATGGGTACGTGCCGGGGGGGCGGCACAAGGTCGATGTCTACCGCCGGATCGCCGCCGCCGCCGACCACGACACGTTGCGGGAGGTCGAAGACGAACTGCGTGACCGGTTCGGACCGCTGCCCGAGGAGGCCCGGAGGTTGCTCGACTTGAAGCGCGTCTCGTTGTGGGCGAGCGGGTGGGGGATCGAGGGGATCCGCACCGAGCCACGGCGGGACGGGCAAGGGCCGTTCGTGGTTTTCGATTGCATCGAGGCCGAGAGGCTCCGGCCGCTGGCGGAAAACGGCCCGCGGACGTTGCGGATCGTCGACCCGCGACAGGCCTGCGTGTTGATCGGGTCCGAGGAGACTGATGGCGAGGTGTTGCTCGGGGTGGTCAAAGAGGTGTTGCAGCCCGCCTAGGCCGTTCCTATACTCCCGCCCCTCTCGGACCCCCCCCACCCCTCATTTCCTCGCCACGGACCCACTCCAAACGGGTCCTGGCCGGATGGAACCGGCCCGATGATGAGACACCCAGTCCTGTCACAGCGGCCCCGTGGTTCGGTGACGTTCCCGTTGTCGGGCCTCGTATTGAGTGCGTTGCTGGTGTTGTCCGGTTGCCGTGGATTGCCGTGGGACCGGACGGCCGGTGAGGTCCGGGAGGTTCCGCGAGACGGGCCGGTGTTGACGACGGAGCTCGGTGCCGTCGATGACGAAACATCGGTCCAGGCCACGTCCCTGCAAATGGCTCTGCCGTCCGGCGAGTCGGACTGGCTGAGCGGGACTCGCGTGGTGGCGATCGTCAACGGTGAGCCTGTCTTTGCCAGCGAGGTCCTGCATCGGCAGGCGGCTGCACTGGCGGCCGCTCGCCAGCAACTCACCCCACCCCAATACCGGGCACTGCAGGGGGACCTGATCCGCAAGCAACTCAAGGGGTACATCGACCGCCGCATGATGTCACAGACGATGCGCAACGGCCTGGAACAGGATCGCCAGGAGTTTCTCGACAAGCAGCTCGACAGGGTCTTCGTGGAACAGGAACTGCCTCAACTGCTCAAGGGGCGGCGGGTCCAGTCGGTCGTGGCGCTGAAGCGGAAGCTGGTCGAAGAGGGCACGACGCTGGAGGTGCTCAAGGAGGACTTCCAGCAACAGCAATTGGCGATGGAGTACCTGCGGCAGTCGGCGCAACCGCGAGACAGTTTTTCACCATCGGAGATGATGGCCTGGTACCGGTCCCACCTGGCGGAGTTCCAGACAACGCCCCGGGTCCGCTGGCGACAGATCCTGGTGTCCAACGCGAATTACCTCGATCGGGATTCCGCTTTGAGGGTGATCGAGGTGGCCAGGTCGAAGCTGGTCGGTGGCGAGGCATTCGCGGCGGTGGCCCGGGAACTCTCGGATGGCCCCGTGGCCGCTGAAGGCGGTCTCTGGGATTGGACCGACAAGGGGAGTTTCAAGGACGAGCGGATCGCGGACGCTCTGTTCCGACTGCCGGTGGGGACCCCCAGCCGGATCTTCGAGGGGAAGGGGTTCTTCCAACTGGTGGTCACCGTCGAACGCGAGGACGGGGGTGCGGCCAAGTTCGAGACCGTCCAGGCTCAGATCGAGAAGCGGCTGGGCGAGGAGAACCGGGTCCAGGAAATGGAACGAGTTGTCGGGGCTCTCCAGGTCACTGCACAAATCAGCACCGTCTTCGACAAACCCGGGAAGCCGTTCTTTCGAACCGGCCGCCAGGTCCCCCCCGGTTTACCGGGTCCCGATTCACAAGGCTCAAGCAGTCCGGACCTTTCTAATCCGGCAGCCAAGGGCGTTTCTCCGATCCCCGGGCAGGAGAATAGATGAAAACCGTCTCGAACGGGGTTGACCCGTTTTATGGCGATGGACTATCAACCCGCCCGCCTCAAACCGGCTGCCGTCCGAAACGGTCAACAACACGAGTGTTTCGTCCACCTGCAGCCCGTGGTTCTCACATCTCAACTCACTCCGAGTCGTCCTTTTCACTTCTCACGACGACTCGACACTCTCTTCGACTCTCTCTTCGACTCTCCACACTCACACCAACAATTGAATCTGATCTGACTCGTCACGAGCTGTCGTCCAGGTGATCGACCTGGAACAGTCGGGTGCGATTTTCGGCCCGTCCTGTTTCCGGAAGAGAGCCAGGCCATGTCGGATCCCGGAAGGACCCGGGGTCGGTGGCAACGGCGACCGCCGCGACAGGTCTCGCGGAGGAACTCCCGGTGCGAAAGGCTCTCGGACTGTCTGCGTGTACGGGCTTTGTGGCCCTTGGGCTGTGGCTCTTCCTGCCCAACGACGCGCCTCGCAATCTCTCGGCCCAAACAGGGGCCGTCCAACCAGTAACCCAGCCAGGGACGGCCGGTGATGTTGCGCCCTCGCCTCGAGGGGTTGCACCGACCGCGGTGGCCCCCGTCGCCATTCCACTGGCAGCCGGTTCTCCGGCCGGTAACGACGACACCTCGACGCGGACCAGTCTCCTGAAGCTGCGGATCCGTGACCAGTTGGCCATGGCCGCGCGGGCATTGGACCGAGGTGACCGGGACGAGGCCCAGAGGTTGGCGATGGCCGCCGACCAGTTGGCCCGCGCCACCGGGTTGGTCTTTGCCCAGGGAGAGACAGATCCCCGTGAAATGCTGGCACGGATCCAGATACCGACTGCCGACAACCCCGCGGCCAAGCTCGCTCGGCTGATCGTTCAGGCCCAGTCGGCCGGCACCGGCGGCCGTTTCGCCGAGGCGATCAACCTGTCGGCCCAGGCCGATCGGCTGGCCCGAAAGAACAACCTGCTGCCGGTCGCCGGTACGCCTCGACCCTCGCAGTTGGTAGCCGTTTTCGAGATCAAGCTGCTTGAACAGTCCACCAGCCGAACCGGAAAATCACTGGCCGAGTTGGTCCAGACACGGGTCAACGATTACATGGTGGTCGCTGCCAAGCAGGAAGCCGCCGGTCGACTGGCCGAAGCTCTGAGACTGGCGTCTGTGGCCGGATTGATGGCTGGGCGGCAGCAACTGGCCTTTGCTGCCGGGACACTGACTCCCGAGGCATTGATTGCCCGCATCGAGGCGACACAGCCGCCGAAGACGATGTCTCCGAAAGCCACGTCACTCAAGGACCGCGCCAAGATCCTGGTCGCTGAAGGCCGGGCTCTGATGCGGGCCGGCAAGTTGACCGGGGCCAAGTCGAAGGCCGAACTGGCTCGTGGATTCGACGTGACCTGGGACCTGCTCGAAGATCGTCCTCAGTTCCTCCTGCAGGACATTGCTCAGAATGCCGCGCAACCGCCTACGATTGCCAAGACCCTGGTGGCCGAGGGACGGATTCTTCTGAAAGCCGGCAGGTTGGACGAAGCCAAGTCGAAGGCCGACCAGGCTCTTGCACTCGATGTGACCTGGGACCTACTGGCGGATCGACCGCAGTCCCTGTTGCAGGACATTGCCAGGAAAGCTGCGGAAAAGACGACTGCTTCCCCGAAGTTGGCCAATCCTGATGAGGGAGTTGCGAGGGCGATCCGACGGCCGAATACCAGTCCCCGTGATCCGGCCGTCGGGCCTCCGACGAGGACCTCGGCTCTGGACCTCTACAACCAGGGCCTGGCTCACCTGCGGCGCGGTGACCGTGAGGCGTCCTACCGGGCGTTCCTCGACGCGTACCGCAGTGGTGAGAAGCTGGATCGAGTCCGCTCGCAGCAGCTCGAGGACTTCCTGCGCGAACTGTCCCCTCGAAACTCCGCCGGAACGCGGACGGCGGCGTCCGAGACGCGGCCGGGTGCGGCTCCGTCGCAGGATGATGCGATCGCCGTGGCCCAGCAGAAGCAGGCGCTGCTGTTTGATTCTCTCCGCAGCCGCACGCTCAATGCCGTCTTCAAGGCCCAGCGGTTGAAGGAGAACGACCCGGACGCGGCCGTGCAGACGCTCGACCAGGCACTGGCCGCAGTCAATGCTGCCAAGCTCGACAAGTCCCTCGCTGATCGGCTCAGGGGACAGTTGAAAAACGTCCGCCGTGCTGTCGTCACCGAACGAGACCTGAAAGCGCCCCAGGTGGCTCAGACGAAGCGGAATCGTGAGATCGAGGCACAGTTCGAAGCCGAGCAACAGCACAAGATCCGTGTCGAGCAGGAAATCGGCGAACTTGTCGACAAGTACAACGAGCTGTTCCGGGACAAGCGTTACGAAGAGGCTGAGATGACCGCGCGGAAGGCGCGGGAGATCGATCCCTACAACCCCGTCGTCGTGACCATGTTCCAGAAGGCGATCTTTGCCCGGCGGAACGAAATCAACCTGCGGCGGCGCGAGGATGTCGATGCGAGCCTCTGGGACGCTCTCAACGATGTCGAGATGGCGATGGTCTTCCCCAAGGACGACTACGCCTATCCCGGCAAGCAGGAATGGAAAGACCTGGTCAAGCGACGGAAACGGTTCGGACGTCCCGACAACAGGGAACGCAGTGAAGAGGAACTGCGGATCGAGAAGAGCTTGAATTCGCCGATCTCGCTGCACTTCGACGAGGCCCCGCTCAAGGAGGTCATCGACGAGATTCGCAAGCTGATTGAGATCAACATCGTGGTCGACAAGCTGGGGCTCGAGGAGGTCGGTGCCACGACCAATTCGCCCGTTTCGATCGACCTCAACGGCATCAAGCTCAAGAGCGTCCTGAACCTCATGCTCGAGCCGCTCGATCTCGACTACACCATCCAGGACGACGTGCTGAAGATCACCAGCAAGCTCCGTCAACAGGGACGCCTGATCACCGCGACCTATCCGGTTGCCGATCTGGTCGTGCCCCTGGAGATGGGACGGGTCAACGCCGGGACGATCACCGACCTCGTACCCGGCCAGCCCCTAACGCCCGTTCTCCGGTCCGATGGCCAGAGGGTCATCGGAGGTTCCTCGGCCCAGTTCCAGGTTGGCAGCAATGCCACGTCGGGCCTGGTCGGGGCGATTTCCGGTGGCATGGAGGCCGGGGTGGTTGGTGGCCAGCGGGCGATCAACTTCGATTCACTTTCGGGCCTGATCACATCGACGATCGAACCGGCCAGTTGGGAGGAGATTGGTGGCCAGGGCAGCCTGCGTGGCCACGAATCGACCCTGAGCCTTGTGATCCGGGCGACGCAGAAGACCCATGACGAGATCGCCGACCTGCTCGAGCAACTCCGCCGCCTGCAGGATCTGCAGGTGACGATCGAGTGCCGACAGATCGTGGTGATCGACAGTTTCTACGAACGGATCGGTATCGACTTCGACTGGAACATCCAGGACTCGATCGGTGGCCCCTTTCTTGATGGTGGCGCATCGCAGCAGGGCGGCGGCGGCGGCGGCGGCCAGCAGCAGTCGGGGCCGGGTTCTCCACTGCCTCCCTTCGGCAGCGTGATTGGCGGCGGTGGCCAGCAGGGTGGACAGGGAGGTGGACAGGGAGGTGGACAGGGCGGCGGCGGCGGTGCCTTCGGAGTCGGCGGTATCGGCGGCGGCTTCAGTGGCGGCGGCGGTGGTGCCGGCGGCTTAGGTGGTGGTGGTGGCGGACAGGGCGGCGGACAGGGCGGCGGGCAAGGTGGCCAGCAGGGGGGAGGTAGGGTGGGACTCTTCGATCAGCCTCCGAGACGAAACCTGATCTCCCGCGACAACTACGCACGTCCGACGGTGATCGGCATGGCCAACCCGGACTCGTTCACCGACGACCTCGATCTCCAGTTTCGACAGGGTTCGTTCCAGATCGGTGTCCCCGACTTCGGGGGTTACAACCCCGAGGCCGGCCTCCAGTTCGGCCTGGCCATTCTCTCGGACATCGAGACCTTCTTCTTCATCCAGGCCGCGCAGGGTGACGAGCGATCCAACGTGATGGCCGCACCCAAGGTGACGATGTTCAACGGCCAGCAGGCCACCATCCGTGACCAGGTTTCTCAACCGTTCGTGATCAGCATGGTCCCCAGTGGGGGCGGTGGTCTCTTCGGCAGCGTCGGCTACAGCCCGGTGATCATGCCGATCAACGAGGGAGTCTTCCTCCAGGTCCAGGCGGTCGTTTCCGCTGATCGACGCTACGTCCGGCTCACCGTCCAACCGCAGTTCACCCAGATTCGCGAGGTCAAGACGTTCACCTTCTCCGGTGGCGGCGGCGGCGGCGGCATGGGTGGCGGCGGCATGGGTGGCGGCGGCATGGGTGGCGGCGGCATGGGTGGCGGCGGTATGGGCGGCGGTGGCCAGGGTGGTGGTGGCATGATGGGAATGGGGGGAATTGGTGGCGGACCCCGCGATTTCCGGACAGCCCGAACCACTGCCGGACAGTTCGGCCAGGCACTCCCCTACGGTGCCAACTTCGTCGATTCGATCTCCCAGGGTGCCCAATCCGGTTTCGGCGGGATCGGCGGCATGGGCGGCATGGGTGGCGGCGGCATGGGTGGCGGCGGCATGGGCGGTGGCATGGGCGGTGGCATGGGCGGCGGCCAGGGTGGCGGCGGCCAGGGTGGCGGCGGCGGCGGCGGGACACTGACCGTGCAGCAGCCGGTTCAGGCTGTTCTCAATGTTACCACCACTGTCAGTGTTCCCGACGGCGGCACGGTGCTGCTGGGTGGTGTCAAGCGTCTCAAGGAGGGACGCAACATGGCGGGTGTTCCGATTCTCAACAAGATTCCCTACATCAGTCGCCTCTTCAAGAACTCGGGCGTCGGTCGTGACACCGAGAGCGTGATGTTGATGGTCACACCACGGATCATCATCCAGGAAGAGGAAGAAGAACTCCTGGGCATTCCACCGGAGTAATTCCTGTGGAAGCACTGTTCTGGGTCTAAGCCAATGGGCTCCGGCTGAAACCCTTACGGTGTGTGTCCGAGGGTGGCAGGCCGTCGTAGAGTTGCGGGACTCTGCGGCGGCCGCTCCCTTTTAAAGGGCCCGGAGGCAAATCATCTCGTCCTGAAAGAGGCCTTGTGCTACCGTCCCGGCCCGCCACATCAACGGTCGGACCCGCCGTGGACAACACTCCCCCGTTTCACTCGCTCCGTGCGGCCACTTCGTCTCTGGTGGTTTCACTGCTGGTGTTGCTGGGCCTGGGGGCCTGGGCCGGCGGATTCCTGCCATTGGATCTCGGGCAGGCCACGGTTTCCGATCCATCCGGTCTCCCCGACGATCGTCCGATCATCCCGCGGTTTGATCTTCGCGATTCGCTGGGCACGGTGCAGCAGGTTGGCGGTCCGTCGGCGGGCTCCGCGACCGTCGTCGTGTTCCTCTCGTCGACCTGCCCGATCAGCCGCAGTTACCTGCCGATGCTCGGACGTCTGCACCGTGCTGCTGCCCTCCGTCACGTCCGGGTGCTGGGGATCCTGGTCAACTCGGCCGAGGACTCCAAGCGGGAGTTTCGGGCTGAGTTTCCGGTGATCACCGAGAACTCTCAACCGGCGGCCGGGACCCTGCGAGGTTGTCTCGATCCGACCCATGTCCCCGAGGCCTTCGTGATCGATTTGGATGGCCGGCTCTGCTACCGCGGCCGGATTGATGATCACTACATCGACGTCGGTCGCCGCCGTCGAACGGCCACTCGCCGCGACCTGGCTCGCGCGATCAACGAGGTGCTGGGAGGTCGGTCTCGAAAATTGATCCGTACGCTGCCGGTCGGCTGCCTGCTGGAGGTTCCCTCTTCGGTGGCCAAGCCGGCCGCATCGGTCACCTGGTCGAGTCACGCGGCGGAGCTGGTGCAGCGGCGGTGCGGCCGCTGCCACCGCGCCGAAACGCCGACACCGTTTCCCCTGAGAACCTACGACGATGTGGCGGTTCGCTCGCGGCAGGTGCTCGACGTGATCACCCGTCGCATCATGCCCCCCTGGAAGCCGCGGTCGGAATTCGGCCACTTCCGGGACGAGTTGCGTCTCGACGATTCGGAGCTGTCGCTGTTGCGGAAGTGGCTCGAGTCGGGATTGCCGCGGGGCGACATGTCCGCGGCGCCGGTGGCGCCCGAGTATCCCGGTGGCTGGGTGCTGGGCGAGCCGGACCTGGTGTTGAGCATGCCCGACCCGGTGACGATTCCGGCCGAGGGGGATGACATCTACTGGTATTTTGCGATCCCCTCGGGCCTGGTCGACGACCGGATGATCACGGCGATCGACTTCCGTCCCGGAAACTCCCGCGTGGTTCACCACGCCAGTTTTCGTCACGACGACACCGGCACGGCGCGTCTTCTGGACGCGACCGACCCGGCACCGGGTTACCGTCGACACGGTGGCTGGGGCTTCTCCAGCGGGGGCACGTTGGGGGGATGGGCCGCCGGTGTCCAGCCGTGGCGACTGGCTCCCGGCCTGGGTCGCCCGATCACCGCCGGCTCGGACTTCGTCCTGCAGGTGCACTACCACCCCACCGGCCGGGTGGAACAGGATCGTTCCCGGGTCGGGATCTACTTCGTCGCCGACCGGCGGGGGTTGCCCGGATCGGGTTCGCCGGGGATCACTCCGGTGGTCGAGATCTTCGTGGGGAAAATGTCCCTGGAGATTCCCCCAGGGCGGGCCGACCTGCATCATTCCGCCGAGTACACCCTGCCGGTGCCGGTTACGCTTCACTCGGTCCTGCCACACATGCACCTGTTGGGTCGCCGTTGCCGGTCCTGGGCCGTCCTGCCCGATGGACGGCGGATTCCGTTGGTGGCGATCGACGACTGGGATTTCAATTGGCAGGGCCAGTACCACCTGCGGAAACCGCTGAACCTGCCGGCCGGGACGCGGATCGTTCACGAGGCCTGGTATGACAACAGTGCTGCCAACCCCTTCAATCCACACTCTCCACCGCGGCGGGTCACCTGGGGAGAGGGAACCAGCGCGGAGATGGGGCTGCTGCTGCTGGACGTGACAACCGCTTCCCCAGCCGACCGGAAGCGACTGATCCGGCACAACTGGTCGCATTTCGTCGAGCAGTTCGGGCGGTTGACCGAAAACCGCTAGCGAATGCCACTAACCCCCGCCGCTTTCGCTGGTTTCAGTCGGAACCGTCACGGACTCCTGTGACGACGATATGTCGACGGCCTGCTCAAGGGCTTTGGCGATGCGGCCGGGGCCGACGAAAACGCCGTCCAGGAGGATCGGCTTCTCGGGGCGTCCGGCCGGATAGATGGCATAGAACGGAATCGCCTTGGCCCGGTTGCCCAGCCTGACCAACAGCGCATCGATCTCCGGCGAGTCCTTCGTCTTGTCGGCCTTCAGGGCTACGATCTTGTGATCGGTGATGAACTTGCGGGTGACATCTGCATCCAAGGCGACCGCCTCGTTGATCTTGCAGGTGATTCACCAGTCGGCAGTGAAGTCGATCAACACCGTCTGGTTGTCCTCGAGGTGTTGTGCGAGAACCTCGTCCGAATAGGGACTCCAGAACCCGTCGTCGGGGTGATAGAACCAACCGAAGGAGACCAGGCCCAGCAGGCCGCTGAAGGCGGCCGCCTGGCTCCACGCCATCATCCGCCTGGCTCGCGGCTGGGTCAGCGGCACTCGGCCGATCCACCAGAAGGCGGCCCAGAGTGAGAACAGGAACAACAGGGTCGGCACCACGATGTCGGGATCGACTCCAGAAAGCACATACATCGGGTAGATCACCGTGCCCAGCAGCACGAAACCCATCACGTGCTTGAACGTCTCCATCCACATCCCCGGTTTGGGCAGGAACCCGATCAGCATGGGGAAGGCCCCGATCAGCAGGTACGGGAACGCCATTCCCAGGCCCACGCTCATCAACACCAGGTAGGTGACCCCGATCGACTGGCTGACCGCCCAACTCATCGCCGGCACCAGCAGCGGTCCGGTGCAGGGGGTGGCCAGGATGGTGGTCAGGATCCCCTTGGCAAATGCGGCGCCCAGGCCCTCCTGATCGGAGGTGTCTCCGGAACTGCCGAAGCCGGGAATCGGGATCTCCCAGACACCCAGGAAACTCAGCGCGAAGACGAAGACGATTGCCGCCATGACGATGTTGAAGGGGGCACTGGTGAACTGCGATCCCCAGCCGGCCCCGACCACGCCGACCAGGGTGGCCAGCACTGCGAAGACACTCATCAGGCCCAGCGAGAACGCAAGATTGAGCATGAAGGCACGGGTTCGGTCTTCGCCGGCCTGGGTCACAAACGACATGATCTTCAGGCCGATCACCGGCAGCACGCAGGGCATGAAGTTGAGAATGAACCCGGCCAGAAGGGCGACTCCGACCTGGGTCAGCAGTGTCTTCGGGCTGGCCGGTGCGGCCGGAGTCTCGGTCTCGGTGGCAACCATCTTCTGTTGCCCGTCCTCGGCGATCTTGTCCTCTTCGCCGACGTGGCCCATCACGAACGAAGCCCGCCCCTTCAGGCAGCCTTTCTCGTCGCAGTACTGGTACAGCACCCGTCCCCGTGCTCCGTAGCCCGACTCGATTGCGGAATCGGTCACGCGGAAGGTCCGGCTCCAGGTCACCGTGCCGTGGAAGAGCCGTTGCTTGACGTTGCCGGTGGGGAGTTCGACCGTCTTTTTCTCGAACGGCCGATCCTCCTCGAATTCGTCTCCGACAGCCTCGAGACCACGCAGTCCCTGGAGAAAAATCCGGGTCGGCAGGCCTCCGTTGTTCTTGTCCTGGCTGAGCGAGAAGATGTGGAACCCGTCTTCGAGAGTTGCCGAGAGCGAGAGCGTCACCGTGTCGCCGGGCCTGGCGTATCCCGGTGACAACTCGATGTGCCACGACACCGGCGTCTGCTGGCCGCCGGCCTTGGTGGTCGGGGTGATGTCGTGGGTGAAGGGAAACTCCGGACCGTCGCCGAGGGCGAGTTCGATCGGAAACTCCTCCGGTGGCAGGCAGCCGGTGGCGTTGCACATGCTCAGCGTGATCGCGCCGTTGATGGACGCCTTGCCGTCACCCCGCTTGAATGCCTGTCGCCACACCGCCCGCCCGATGTGTTTTTCCTGGCGGAAATCCATATTGCCGATCTTGGTGACTTCGATCTTCGCGGGGTGGTCGGGCCTGGGGGACTTGTCGAGTGTTTCGAGTCCGGCGTGTTCGGAGATCTTGATGATCGTCGAGTTGGGGTCGTCACCGATCGAGTAGGTGTAGTACCCCTCGGGGACGATCACCTCGATCGTCAGCGTCACCCGTTCTCCCGGCCTGGCCGCGGCCGGGTGCAGCGACGTGGTGATCTTTGGTACCGCGTCCACCGTGCCTGGTCCGTCGCCGAGGTTGCCGAAGGGCTGGAACAGGTCGGGCTGGTCCTGGGCAACCGCCGGGGCGGCCACAATCAGGACAGCGATCCAGGTCAAACACCGTCTCATCGTGTCACGTTCTTTCGTTTTCCGCACACGTCCGGGGTCGCTTGCTCCGGGCCGCATCTTAGTTCATCTCAATCGACGCTGGCAATTGGCCAACGGGACCGCTCGTGGCACACTGTCGGTAAGAAGTCACCCCGTTCCCGAAGAATTCGCCGTGTCCCGAGTCGCTCTTTTTCTCTGTTGCCTGCCCGTGGTGTTGCCAGCCGCCGAGCCGCGGACGGTCACCGTGGATGACCCCCTGCCGTTTGGCCAGTCCCCGGTCGATTATCTCGGTGAGTCCACCGCCGATCCCATCGCCCGTCTCGACCGACGACTGGTCGACGGCAAGGTCGTGCTCAAACCGGTGCCCGGTCGCGGTTATCTCGATGCGGTCCTCCGCGCACTGCGAGTCCCCGTCTCCTCGCAACTGCTGGTCTATTCCAAGACGGCCGTCAACCAGCGTCTGGTCACACCGAAAACGCCTCGGGCGGTCTATTTCAATGACGCGGTTTCGGTGGCCTGGGTTCCGGGAACCGCTGAACTGGAATTGTCGGCTGTCGATCCGGTCAAAGGCGCGATGTTCTACGTGTTGACGCAGCCCGAAGCGGCCGCCGGCGGGCCGCCGCGGTTCCACCGCAAGCGGAGTTGCCTGGCCTGTCACATCGGTCGCACCACGCTCTCGGTTCCCGGCGGCATTGTCCGGTCATTCCTGGTCGAATCGACCGGCAAGCCGCTCGAGGGTTATTCGCGGGTGACCGGCAGCACGCCGATCGCCAACCGCTGGGGCGGCTGGTACGTGACCGGACGGCTGGGTCCGTCGACCCACATGGGGAACCTGGTCAACAGGGCCGACAACCGGCGGCACCGCCACGACGCGTCATTCCGCAGCAGCCTGGCTCGGCTCGATGCCCTGGCCGATCTCAAGACGTATCTTTCGCCCCACAGCGACGTGGTCGCACACCTGGTCCTCGAACACCAGTTGCATGGTCAGAACCTGATCACCCGGGTCTGCTACGAGCACAGGCTGGGGCGGCGGTCGGATGCCGAGGACCGCTTGCTGCGGTATCTGCTGTTGGCCGAGGAGCCTCGGTGGGCGGGTGAGATTGTTGGCACGAGCGGATTTGCCAAGTGGTTTCAGCAGCAGGGTCCACGGACTCGCGACGGACGGTCGCTGCGACAACTGGACCTGGCCGGTCGCCTGTTTCGTCATCGCCTGAGTCACCTGGTCTACTCGCCGCAGTTGGCGGCGATGCCCGATCCGCCCCGGAAGCGGCTGGGCCGCCGGTTTCAGGCGGTGCTGGCAGGTCGGCCCGCCGGTGGTCTCGAAAAGTTGCTCAACGATCGGCAGCGGGCCGATGTGCGTGACATCCTGGAAGCCACACGAGAAGATCTGCCATCGGAGTGGCGGGTGAGTCCGAGACGTCGAGGAGCGGAATGATGGAGATCGCGAACGGTTGGCGGGTCTGGTCTGTCTGCGGAATGGCGTGGCTGGTGGCATCGGGCCACGCCGCGGCATTCCAGGACTCGACCCCGCCGACCGCAGGTGTGCGCGTGCCCGACGGGTTTCGGGTCACGATGTATGCCGACGACGATTTGGCCAGCAACATCTACTCGATGACCATCGATTCGGCCGGCCGCGTGGTCGTTGCCGGCCCGCGGTACGTCCGGATTCTCCACGATCGGGACGGGGACGGTCGGGCCGAGTCGTTCACGGAGTTTTCGGATCGTCCCTCCGGCGGTGCTCAGGGGTTGTTCTTCGACGGCCCCGACCTGTTGGCGACCGGAGACGGAGCGATGTGGCGGTTGCGGGACGCGGACCGGAACGGGCGTGCAGATGGCCCGCCCGAGCGGATCCTGAAGATCCGCGCCGGTGGAGAACACGACGCGCACGCGATCCGTCGCGGACCCGATGGCTGGTTCTACCTGTTGGCCGGCAACGGTGCCGGCGTGAATGCCTCCTACGCGTCGCTGGGCTCCTCGCCCATCCGATCGCCGTCGGCCGGGACGTTGCTGAGGCTGCCGCCGTCGATGACGGGCAGCGAGATCCTGGTCGACGGATTCCGCAACGCCTACGACTTTGCCTTCAACCGGGCCGGAGACATCTTTGTCTTCGACAGTGACGGCGAACGGGACGTGTCGTTGCCGTGGTACCGGCCGACCAGGGTGTTTCATGCCTTGCCGGCGCACGGCACCGGCTGGCTTTCGCGGAGTTGGAAGCGGCCGGGTTACTTCCTGGACATGCCGCCGGTGGTGGGCGCCTTCGGACGGGGCTCGCCGACCGGGGTGGCCTGTTACCGTCACACCGCCTTCCCGAAGCGGTACCACGGTGCGGTTTTTGCCTGTGACTGGACCTTCGGCCGGGTGGTGGCGCTGACGCCGCCGGGTGCGAGCGGATCCGGACTGGACAGGCCGATCGAGTTCATGACCGGGCGGGGGCATTTCGGGTTTGCCCCGACGGACGTTGCCGTGGCCCCCGACGGGGCGTTGTTCGTGTCGGTGGGCGGGCGGGGCACCCGCGGCAGCGTGTTCCGGATTACTCATCCGGCGACGATCGCCGGTTCGACCGGTCGTCGCCGGACGCCGATCAAACGCTGCCTGGACATGCCCCAGCCGCTGGCCAGTTGGTCTCGCCAGAAGTGGTTGCCACTGGCCCGCAAGTTGGGAGCGACGGCGTTCCACGAGGCGGTCGGTGACCGGAGTTTCTCGCCGGCGGAGAGAGCGCGGGCTGTCGAGATCCTGGTCGACCTGTTCGACGGACCCGATTTCGGTCGGCTGGGCGAGGTCGATGCCGGCTGGCCTGCGGCGGTGCGGGCCCGGTTGGCGTGGGCGGTGGGCCGGGCGGACCCCGCACAGCCGGACGCCAAACGACTCGGCGGTTTCCTGCATGATGCCGATCCGGGAGTTGGGCGAGCGGCCTGTGAGGCGTTACTGGGGGTCGCGGGCAAGTGGGACTGGTCGGAGATCGAACCGGGGCTGTTGGTCCAGTTGAACAGTTCTGATCGCCGGACCCGCCAGGTCGCCGCCGCGGCGGTGGCACGAATGTCGGAGGCCGCCTGGCGGCGAATCCGGGCCAGGGTGAAACGACTGCCGGCCCGTGGCCGGATTGCCGCCTCGCTGGGCGGACGGGCGCACGTGAAGGGCGTGGACCGGGACGGCCTGGTGGTGGCGCTGGAGGTTCTCGGAGCGGAAACATCCGACGAGGTTCCGGTGAGCCTGAAGCGGGATGCCGTACGGCTGGCTCAACTGGCCCTGGGTGACGTCGGGCCCAGCGGGGGCCGGGCGGCGGTGTTTGACGGCTACGGTGCGGTGTTGCCCGCGGAGACGCTGAGCCCGGTGACCGGCGAGGTGAGCCGCTCGATCGAGACGGTGTTCCCGACCGGAAACCGGGAACTGGATAACGAACTGGCCCGGCTGGCGGCGATGGTCTCGACGGCCGAACCCCGGTTGCTGGAGAAGTTCCTGGCGCAGCTCGACCGGCGGTCACATCCCGTTTCCGACCTCCATTTCCTGATCACCGCGGCACGGATCCCCCTGGCTCGGAACGAGGTTCAACGCAAGCGGACGGCCCGGGCGCTGGTGGGTCTGCAGGTCAAGATCGACCGCACGGGATTGAACCAGGACAGCAACTGGGACGATCGGGTGGGCGAATTGTACGCGGCGTTGTGCGGACACGACGCCAAGCTGCCCCTCGCGGTGCTCGAGGCACCCGGATTCGGCCTGCCGTCCCACGTGTTGTTCCTCGGACGAATCGCCCGGGCCGATCGACCCCGGGCCCGCGCGGCGTTCGTGGCGGCGATCCGCAAGGCCGGTGAAGACTATCCATGGACCGCCGAGGTCGTGCGGTTGCTGGGCCAGTCGGATGACCCGGCGGTCCGTGCACTAGTCCGCGGGGCTTACGAGCGAGTGGATGTTCGTGGATCGGTGGTGCTGGAACTGGCGAGGAGGGCCGAGCCGGTTGACCGGAAGCGGTTTGTCGAGGGATTGGCGTCCTCGTCGCTGGAGGTGGTGGGGGGGTGCCTGGGGGCGTTGGCGAAGTTGCCCAAGCGGACGGCTGCCGGCGAGCAGTTGGCGTTGCTGGGGGCAGTGCGGCGGTTGGGGGCGGCAGCCACCGAACACGGCCTGAGGTCGCGGGCGGTGTCGCTGTTGAGGCGAAACACCGGTCGTCGGTTCGGCTTCGTGTCCGGCAAAAAGGGGCGAGTGGCCCAGTCCAAGGCGGTGGCGGCTTGGACGGCGTACCTGGAGGCTGCTCACCCGGAGGAGGCCAGGCGGCTGTTGGGAGCGGCGGCGGCCAGCCTGGAAGGATTGAAGAAGCGGCTGGCCGACGTGGATTGGACCAGCGGTGACGTGTCGCGAGGGAAAAAGGTCTTTGCCAACCGCGGTTGCGTGCAGTGTCACCAGGGACGACGCGCCCTGGGACCCGACCTGGCCGGTTCGGCCGGTCGGTTTTCGAGGACCGACCTGTTCACCGCCATCGTGCTGCCCAACCGGGATGTCTCGCCCCGTTACCAGACGACCGTTGTCCAGACGGGCGACGGCCGTGTCTACAACGGGCTGATTGTCTACCAGTCGGTTGATGGGGTGACCCTGCGGACCGGCACGAACCGGACGATTCGTCTCGAGAGAGATGAGATCGAGTACCAGGCGCGTCGGCCCGAGTCGCTGATGTCGGCGGGGTTGTTGAAGGGGCTGGACGACCGCGGGTAT
This sequence comes from Planctomycetota bacterium, assembly GCA_963582065.1. Lineage (GTDB taxonomy): Bacteria > Planctomycetota > Planctomycetia > Planctomycetales > Planctomycetaceae > UBA8437. Next base: position 183,748 of record CAUZRQ010000002.1, read on the forward strand.
GCCGACCTGTACGCCTATTTGAAGACATTGCGCAAGTAGGTGGCGGCACCCGGTATTGCTGTCTGCGGTTCGTGGCTTAACAATGAACAGTGTCCTGACCACGGAGTGTTGTGATGCCACAGGCGATCGCTGATCCCGAGGAACTGAAACGTTTCGCCAGCCTGCTGAGGCAGTTCAATACTGACCTGGTCGACCGCACCAACGCGATGGCCGGCCAACTGGAGTCGCTGAGCGTGACGTGGCGGGACCAGGAGAACAAGAAGTTCGTCGAGCAGTTCACCGAACAACTCAAGGGGATCAACCGCCTGGTTGAGGTCAACGACGCGTACATCCCGTTCCTGGTCCGCAAGGCGGCCCGGCTCGAGGAGTATCTGCAGCAGCGGTGAGAGGCCGGGATCTCGTTCAGTCGCGGCGTTGCGGGCCAGGTGCGGTGGGCCGGATGATCAGCAAGACGAACCGGGGAGAGAGGCTCAGATGAACGCTCCGGCCAACGTGCACTCGGTCGAAGCCGTCCGCGATTTCCGCGGCAGCCTGCAGCGGTTCGGCGAACAGGCCACCGACTGCCTCGACTCGCTCAACGCCCAGCTCCACCGGATGATCGACTGGCTCGAGCACGATCGGCCCGCCTACTGGCAGCAGCAGGTCCGCAGGGGCTACGACCGGATGGCCGAGGCGCGGCAGAGCCTGCAGCGGTGCCAGATGAAGACCGTGGGAGACCACCGGCCGTCGTGTATCGAGGAGAAACAGGCCCTGGCACGTGCCAAGGCACGGCTGGAATATTCGCAGCACAAGCTGGAGGTTGTCAGCCGCTGTCAGCGCGTGGTCGAGGAGGAGGCCAACCAGTTCCGCGGCCGCTGTGGACAACTCGACCACCTGCTGCAGCGCGACGTGCCGCGGATGACCGGTTTGCTGGACCGCATACTCATTTCGCTGGAGGAGTACGTGGCAGTTTCGGCCCCCGAACCGCCCCCGCCGGTGATCTCCGATGATGCGGCCCCGGGAGAGGGGGGGGCCGAATGAAGATCGTCGACCTGCACACCGGGGCGGCCCGGCTGTCCGATGCGCTGGAACAACTCGAAGTTGCCTGGCAACGGACCCAGCTGTCGTGGAACGACGAGTCCCGCCGCCATTTTGAAGCCGAACACCTCGCACCGATCACTCCGACCATCCGCATGACGCTCGACGCGGTCAGCCGCCTGGCCGAGGTGCTGGGGCGTGCCGAACGCGAGTGCCTGGACGAGGACCGTTAGTGTGTCCCACGAGACCCGATGACAGATTCGACTGCACCCACCGACAACGGCGATGCCGACGGATTCTCCGAACGGCTTGATCACTCGCGGCAGCGCGAGTTGGTGCAGGGACTGTTGCAGGCGGTGGCCGATCGGGTGCACGCCGAGGAGACCCTGGCCGGTGACCAGGCGGGACGGAGCGAGGCCGAGGATCGGGGCTACGGGGATGCCTGTCGGGCACTCGAGCAGAAACGCGATGAGGCCCGGGCCACGATCATCCGCCAGTACGACCTGGTCCGCGACGAGACTCTCTCGCAGATCGACGCCGAGATCTCGGCAACCCAGATCGAGTACGACGACCGGGTGGCGGAACTTCAGCAGAAGTCGGTCGGCGACCAGGAGCGGATCGAGCAGGAACGGGACGAGGCCCACTGGATGGTCCAGGCCGTGCTCGACGACACCGCCGACGACAGTCCCAAGCACAAGTTCGAGACCTACAAGGCGAGCTTGAAGGTCAGCCGCGTGCGGCGGTTGGCCGACTGGGAGGTCCTGGCCGGTCGGGTCGAAGCGGTGGCCGGCCAGTTGGCTGGCTGGCGACAGCCACAGGCCCCGTCCGCCAGCCAGGGCAGCCGTCCTCCCTCGGACACCGATGATTGCCTCGAGCATTTTGTCGAGTGCGTCGACAGGGCCAACCACGACATCGATGCGATCGGTCGTCTGTGGCTGCCCCGGTTGTTCAGCGGAATTCGTCCGCTGGTGGCGTGGGGCCTTTTGACCGCGCTGATCGCCGTGCCGCTGATCGTCCTGGACGTGCCCGCGAAGCTGAAACTGGTCCGGGATGCCAACAGCCTCGGCCCCGCAGTCGGCATGTCGGTGGGGGCCTCGCTGGTGGCCTCGATGATGCTCCTGGGACTGGTGTTGCTGGTCGCCCGAATCGGTTGCCGGCGGTTGTGGGAGAGGCTGGGAGAGCACACCGCCGATGCCCGCCGTGCTCGACAGCACTGGCTGCAGGCGTCGCAACAGGAATTCGGCCGCCGGAAGGACGAGTTCACCGACTGGTACCACGTGATCGTCGAGGAGCGCGAGAACGCGATCGGACGGATCGAGGAGATCCAGTCGGGCCGTGCCGCGGAGATCTTGAATCGGCACAAGGCGGAACTGGACGAGGTGCACCGACGGTTCCCCGAGACGATCAAGAACTTGAAGAATCGGCGGCAGCAGCAGGAGGTCGATTGTGAGACCGAGCGGTCCGAGCGGCTCGAGGACATCGAGAGGGACTATCGGGTCGAACGTGAGCAGTTGGACCAGGAACACACCCAACGGACGGCAAGCGAACGCGAGCGTTTCCAGAGGGCATTTTCCGGATTGAAGGAGAACTGGGAGACCGCCTGCGGGATTTTCGACACCGCGACCCGGGACATGGTCGCCCGCTGTGAGGAGTTGTTTCCGGCGTGGTTGGACCTGGCCAACGGTGGCTACCGACCTCCCGATCGGGTGCCGCCGGCCGTGCGGCTGGGCACCTTCGACGTCGATCTCTCAAAAGTCCCTGGCGGGATCCCGGCCAACGAACAGCTTCAGCCGGTTCGAACCAGCATGCCGATGCCGGCGATTCTGCCGTTCCCCGAGCGTGCCAGCCTGCTGCTGGAGGCCGACCGCGAGGGGCGCGACACGGCCGTGAGAGCCCTGCAGACGTCGATGCTGAGGCTGCTGACGGGGTTGCCGCCGGGCAAGCTGCGGCTGACGATTATCGACCCGGTCGGGCTGGGTGACAACTTCTCGGCCTTCATGCACCTGGCCGACTTCGACGAACTGCTTGTCTCGGGGCGGATCTGGACCGAGTCGGCTCACATCGACCGCCAGTTGGCCAACCTCACCGAGCACATGGAGAACATCTTCCAGACCTACCTGCGGAACCAGTTCGAAACGATCGAGGAGTACAACGAGTACGCCGGCGAGGTGGCCGAGCCGTACCAGGTGCTGGTGGTGGCCAATTTTCCGGTCAACTTCAGCGAGACCGCCGTCCGCCGGCTGGTCAGCATCGCCTCCAGCGGAGCCCGTTGTGGGGTCTACACCCTGGTCAGTGTCGACAGCCGTCAGCAACTGCCTCACAACTTCGACCTCGAAGATCTCCGCCAGCACGCCAACTGCCTGGCCTGGACCGGCGACCGGTTCGCGTGGCAGGACCCGCAACTGGGCTGGCTGCCGTTGGCGATCGAGCCGCCGCCGGAGCCGTCCGAGTTCGTCGAGATTGTCCGAGCCGTGGGCGAGCAGGCTCGCGATACGCGTCGAGTCGAGGTGTCGTTCGATCGGATCGCTCCCGCCCCGGAGGAGTACTGGGGGCGGGACAGCCGCCGCAGTCTCGATGTGCCGCTGGGCCGGGCCGGGGCCACCAAGCTGCAGGACCTGCATCTGGGCAGCGGGACGTCTCAACACGTCCTGATTGCCGGCAAGACCGGGTCGGGCAAGTCGAGTTTCCTGCACACGCTGATCACCAATGTCTCGCTGTACTACGCTCCCGACCAGGTCGAGTTCTACCTGATCGACTTCAAGAAGGGGGTCGAGTTCAAGACCTACGTCACCAACCGGTTGCCCCACGCACGGGTGGTCGCGATCGAGAGCGATCGGGAGTTTGGCCTGAGCGTGCTCGAGCGACTCGACGCGATGTTGGCCGAGCGTGGCGACCTGTTCCGCAAGCACCAGGTGCAGGATGTGGCCGGGTTCCGCGATGCGATGCCCGAAGAAGCCCTGCCGCGGGTGCTGTTGATCATCGACGAATTCCAGGAGTTCTTCGTCGAGGACGACCGGGTTCACCAGCAGGCGTCTTTGCTGCTGGACCGCCTGGTCCGCCAGGGCCGGGCCTTCGGCATCCACGTGCTGCTCGGCTCGCAGACGCTCGGCGGAGCCTACTCGCTGGCCCGCAGCACGCTGGGGCAGGTGGCCGTTCGAGTGGCACTGCAGTGCAGCGAATCGGATGCGCACCTGATTCTCAGCGAAGAGAACACCGCGGCACGCCTGCTGACCCGGCCGGGTGAGGCGATCTACAACGATGCCAACGGGCTGCTGGAGGGCAACCACCCGTTCCAGATCGCGTGGCTGGGTGACGAGACTCGCGAGCAACGGCTGGGGGCGTTGCGAGAGAAGGCCGACGCCGAGGGCCACGCCAGCGGCGAGATGCTGGTCTTCGAGGGCAACGTGTCGGCCGACGTGACGTCGAGTCGTCCGTTGGCCGAGTGCCTGGCGGCTGTTCCCCTGGAGAAATCGGTGGCCTCGCCGTTGGCGTGGATGGGCGAGGCGGTTCAGATCAAGTCAGCTCCGGCCGTGCGGTTTCGCCGGCAAAGCGGCACCAACCTCGTCGTCGTCGGTCAACAGCCCGAACAGGCGCTGGGGGTGCTCGAGGCGATCACGCTCTCGCTGGCCGCCCAGCATCCCCCCGACGCCGGATGCCGATTCGTCGTCTGCGACGGCAGTGCGGCCGATGAACCCGGTGGCGAGCAGTGGCAACGGTTGGCCGAACTGTTGCCTCACCAAGTCGAGGTGGTCAGGCCGCGGAAGGTCGCCGAGACGTTGGCCGGAGTGGCCGAGGAAGTCGCGCGGCGGGATCGCGAGGATGATGATACGGCCGCACCGGTTTACCTGGTCATCCACCACCTGGGCCGCTTCCGCGATCTCCGGCCCGGCGAGGATGAATTCGGGTTCGGTTCGAGCTTCGGAGGACTCGATGCCGAGAAGACCGTCAGCGCCAGCCAGCAACTGGTCTCGATACTCCGCGATGGACCCGCGCTGGGAATTCACACGCTTTGCTGGTGCGATACCTACAACAACCTGAACCGCTGGCTCAATTCTCAGACGCTCCGCGAGTTCGAGATCCGCGTGGCGTTCCAGATGAACGCGTCGGATTCGAGCAACCTGATCGATTCGGCGACCGCCAGCCGCCTGGGTGATCACCGGGCCCTGTTGTTCCTGAGTGAGCAGGGAACGCTGGAGAAATTCCGGCCGTTTGCGCCGCCGCCGGAGGAGTGGTTGACCGAGATCACCGGTCGCCTGAGAGCGGGTGCGACGGCCTAGACGGGTCGTGCTCAAACGCTTCTTGTGACCCCGCTGTGAGGCGGTTACGATCAAGGCTTCACCTCTGTTGCGTGGCTGCGCCGACGTGCCGGTCTGTCGCGAGGTGATCCGAGGCCGCTGCCCGACACCCGCTCTGCAGGAGAGGTCCGATGCCGGCTCCGATCGAAGTTCATTGCCCGGAATGCCAGGCCACGTTGAAGCTGAAGAACCGGGATGCGGCGGGACGGAAGGTGCCGTGTCCGAAGTGCAAACAGCCGTTCGTGATCACGATTCCCGACGAGGACGAAGTCCTCGACGATTTCGATGATTTTGACGAGTTCGACGAGGGGGACGACTTCGGGGATCTCGATGAAGCACCGGCGAGTTCTGCCAAGTCGCAGGCCGCAGCGCCGAAAAAGTCCGGCAAGAAGCTCTGGATCATCGTTGGCGCCGTCGTGGGCCTGGCGGTTGTCGGAGTCGGTGGCTTCTTCGGTGCCCGCCAGATGGGATGGATCGGCGGAGGCGACCAGGTTGCCCAGGGTGGCGACAGCCGGATGCCGGGTATGCCCGGTGGTGGGATGCCCGGCGGTGGAATGCAGGGGATGCCCGGTGGTGGCATGCCGGGGATGCCCGGTGGTGCCAAGAAGGGCGGCCCGGGTGACAAGAAGGGGCGTCGAGGTGGCAAGAAGGGCGGTCGAGGTAGCAGGAAGGGCGGTCGGGGTGGCAAGAAGGGTGCTCCGGGTGCCGCGAAGGAGGCTCCGGATGCCGAGAAGGCCGCCGGACAGTCCCAGTCGACCACCCAGGCCGTGACGCCGCCCGATGCCGGTCCGAACCAGGAATTTGACACGCACTGGCTGCCGGCCGATTCGCAGGTGGTGGCCGCTTTCAACATTGGCAAGCTGTGGGCCTCCGCCGAGACACAGCAGGCCCTGAGCAACCCGACTCTTGGCCCTGAACTCAAGCAGATGCTCGAGGAGATCAAGAAGGAAACGATCCTGGGTCCCGATGACGTGGACAAGATCACCGTGGGCGTCAGCGGCGTGACGGACGTGATGAAGGTGGCTTTGTCGGCTTCGAAAGGCCAGATCGATGAGAAGGCCATCGAGAAAGCGGCCAAGGAAAAACTGATCCCGGCCATGGTCGTTCACCTGCGTCAGCCTCTGTCGCAGGCGCACGTGGCTGCCATCGGACAGAAGATGGAGAAGCTCACCCTGGACGGCACGACCGTCTTTGCTCTCCCACAGGAAGGCGACGCACCGAGGGTGCTGGTCCACCAGGCGGACTCCAAGACGCTGGTGTTCAGCGTCGAGTCGTTCATCAAGCAGCTGATTGCCAACGGAGACCCGTACACTCCACGACCGGACCTGGCATTTGTCGATGGGGGCCAGGACTTCGTCGTGGCGATGACGCTGCCCGAGCCGTTGGCCATTCCGTTGCCGCCCAATTTTGCGGCCTCGCCCGACGCACAGCACCCGGCCATCAAGTCGCTGCTGGGGCTCAACGGCAAGCTCAAGGGCCTGGGGCTCGGCTTTAAGACGCTGGAAAATGGAAGTATGTCCCTGAAACTGCAGGGGCTTTCCTCCGACGAGGCGGGTGCCGCGTCGGGCAAGGTGTCGATGACCGAGGCGCTGAAACTGGGCCGGGAGCTGCTGGTTCCTCTGAAGCAGAACACCTATCTCGCCGAGCTGCTGCAGCCGGTGGAAGCGGGGCTCAACGGATCGAAGATCATTCAGGCCGGTCCCGAGTTCGGGTTCCTGGCGGCCTTCAAGATTGCGGGCGGTGAAACCGGTGGCCTGGTGTCATTGCTGGCGCCGGCAGTTCAGCAGGCTCGCGAGGCAGCACGTGCCGCAAGTTGCCGCAACAACCTCAAGCAGATCGCCCTGGCTTTCTTCAATTACCGGGACGGCAATCCGGGGGGAACATTTCCTGCTGCGTCGATCACTTCCAAGGACGGCAAGCCGTTGCTGAGTTGGCGGGTGGCCATTCTGCCCTACATCGAGGGAAAAGCTCTCTACGATCAGTTCAAGCTCGACGAGCCCTGGGACAGTCTCCACAACAAGGCGTTGATCGGGAAGATCCCGCCGTCCTATGTCTGCCCCAGTGGTGAACTGGAAGCGGGGATGACCACCTACCGGCTGGTTGTTTCCGGAAAGTCGGCCTACAAGGACGGCAAGCCGCTGGACAAGGCTGCCCTGGCCAGCCTGGGGCCGGCCGTGGTGCAGTTGATCGTCGACGCCGGTGATGAGCACGCGGTGGCGTGGACCGATCCCAGGCCCTTCGATTCCCCGGGCGAGTTGAGCGGGCACCATGGTGAGCGTGGAGCCAACGTGGCGTTTGCCGACGGGAGCGTTCAAGCCATCGCTGGTGGTGACGCGGTTGCCGTCCCCGTTGATCCCAACGACGACGGTTCGAAGGACCAGGCCAAGTTCCAGGGGGCGTGGACTGTCACCGCGGCCAGCGTCAACGGCAAGGCGGTGGCCAGCATGGTCAACCAGGGGTTCACCTTCCAGAACAACCGCCTGTTGCAGCAGGTTCGGGCCGGTCAGCAGCCGCTGCAGTCGACGTTCCTGATCAACATCACGGTCAATCCCCGGACATTCGACTGGTTGCAGTCGGGCAACAAGAAACTCCTGGGACTCTACCAGTTCCGCGGGAACAGCCTGAAGTTGACCGTGGCGCTGCCGGGCCAGCCTCGTCCGAAAGCGCTGAATGCCAAGGGGGCCTCGGTGCTGCAACTGTCATTGAAACGTGGTGATGCGACCGGGACGGCTCGACGGCCGAATTCCTCCGGAAGCGCGGCAGCGACAAAGGGTGCCAAGAAGAAGAACGCAGGCCCACCGGCGAAATCGCCGGGAGCCAACCTGCAGGGTTCTGCCAAGGAACTGTTCGAGACGGTGAACAACCGCGAACTGGTGGCGACGACTTCCCAGGGGCAGAGGATCTCGATCCAGCTGAATCCCGACGGGACCACTCGTGATGGCGAGGGCAACGAGAGTCCCACGTATACGATCAACGGGCTGGCTTTGTCGTGGGAGGCCAACGACCGGATCATCACGGTGAACTTTCAGTCGGGCCGGCCGAAGGTCGGAGATAATTGTACGGTCCAGCACAAGAAGAAGTCTGACGGGTCGGTCATCACCGGGTCGTTCAAGCAGCTGAAGATCGCGGAAATCAACCCGGCGAAGCCCAAGCGAAAGCCGGCATCGGCGATCGACGGCAACTGGAAGATCGTCTCGGCGGTCGTTTCGGGCAAGCCCGCCGATTCGCTCAAGGGCCGTATGCTCTCGTTTGCCGAGGGCAAGGCGGCATTGAACGTCGCCAAGCTGGACGCGATCGAGTACCGGTTCACTTACGGGGCCAACACCAAGGCGAAGCCGGCGGAATTCAAGGTCTACAACGGCGAACGCCTGTTGATGACGGGGATCTACCGTTACCAGGGCAACCGTCTGTTCCTGTGCTTTGTCCGGGGTGAGAAGACCGAGCCGCCCGAGGACTTCACTGCCAAGGGGATCGGCCACCAGTTGTACGTGTTGGAACCGGTGAAGACGCCCTAGAGGCGAGGCGATGCCGACTCATCCAGCGGAAACACCGGCCGGTTGACCAGTTGAAACGGCAGCCGCGAGATGTCGCTCGAGCACGGGCCGGGGGTATCGACGGTGTAGGTGTGGGCGGTGACGGGGTCCCAGCCCTGGCGGTGGGCGACGGCGGCTTTGACGTTGACGACCGAACACTCCTCGGGGGCGATCCCCTGGCTGCGGAGCTGGGCGAGGTCGAAGGGCGGTGTCTTCAGCGAGGTCAACAGGATCCGCACGCCGCCGCAGCGGACGACCGCGCACGGGCCCATCCGGATGTGGAGCCCGGCCCCGCTGGCCAGGTGGCTGTGAGGGTCTTCGAGCGTGAAGCGACCGTCGCTGGTCGATTCGAGCGTGACGGTCAGTTCCAGCGGTCCGTCGGTCAGCCGGCTGGTCTTGCCGCCGATCGACAGCGTGGTGGAGGCACCGATTTCGAGATCCGAGACGGCCTGGACCGACTCGGGATCGTTGATGATCGCCACCGCTCCGTCGATGTCACGCGAGATGAACTCGGCGAGTATGGTGGTGGCGTCGCCGGGGGCACCGCCGCCTATGTTGTCCGACGGTTCGACCAGCACCACCGGGGTCTCGCCGTCAGCGATGTGACGATCGACGTCGTCCAGGCACGAGGCCAGGGGCGGGTCGACGATGTTCCCCTGGTGCCGGAAGGCCACGGCGTGGTCGACCAGTTCGGCCAGCCGGGCCCGGGCGACCTCGGGGTCGCCGAACGTGGTGGCGGCGAAACTGACACCCGTATCGAGCGTGTCGGCAAAGCTGAACCCCCCCATCACGTTGACGGCGACGATGTCGGGGTCGTCCATCTCGATCCGGCGGGCCATCGATTCCAGCGTTTTCATCGGATCGTCGTCGGTGCCGGTCCCGGTGGGAGGCCACATCACTCCCGGTGCGGCCCAGACCGATCGAGGCCTGCGGCCACTGGTCATGATCTGCTCGAGCAGTTGTGCCGATTCGACGGCCACCTGGTGGCCGTCGGTGTGTGGGTTGAAGCGGTAGGAGACCAGGCCCTGGGTCTCTTCGATCGTTCGCCGGGAGATGTTCCCGTGGAGGTCGAGGACCCCGCAGATCGGCAGGTCGGCCAGGCTCTCGACGGCCCGGATCCGATCGATCACTTCGCCTTCGACGTCCGGGCAGTTCTCGCAGACCATCGCACCGTGGAGCACCAGGTAGATGCCGTCGAAGGGGCCGTCGGTAAAACCCGCCGAGAGCCGCTCCCAGAAGACCTCCAGCACCTCGTCGTCGACCGGTCCGCTCGGAGTGGCTCGCATGTCGACGGTCGGCGTCAGGGTCCAGCCGCACGCGTCGGCGACCGAGAGCACTCCCGCCAACGGGGATGCGTCGCCGCGGGCCGAAAGAAGTTCTTCGCCCCGGAGGATCGTCCAGTCGTCCAGCGGCGTGCGGCCGTCGAGAAAGGTGTGGGTCTCGTGGAAGAGACCGGCTAGCAGGACGTGGTGGGACACAGGTGTCAGTTCCAATGGGAAGTCGGGCGGTTGGGTGATGGGGATCGGTTCTCGGCCAGGGCTTTCACGTCGGCTTCGAGCAGTCCGGAGACCTCGTCCCAGCCAGGCCGACGGTTGTCGAGGTGTTCGAAGGTGCGGGGTCGCCCGATGCGGACGATGACCTTGTGCAGTCGCGGGATGAACGTCTCGGGCGGAAAGGCCTCGAAGGTCCCCTCGAGGTAGCAGGGAACCACGGGCACGTTGGTGCCGGCGGTCATCATGCCGATTCCCGACTTGAACGGTCTCATCGAACCGTCCCGCGTCCGGCCACCCTCGGGGAACAGGATGTAGATGCTCGGCTCTTCGGTCAGCCGCGACCGGAGTTGCTGGATCGCGTGGGCCCCGACCTTCTTCCGCCAGACCGGCAGCGCGTTGAGCACGGTGGCCGAGAAGGCGGCCAGTGCCGGCGTGTGGAAAAAGACGTCTCCGGCGGCCAGAGGGAACAACTGGTCGCGGAGTCGCAGCGGGAGCGTGGCACCCAGGACCATGGCGTCGAGGTGGCTGGCGTGGTTGGCGACCAGTACGAACGAGGGGGACTCGGGCAGGTTTTCGCGGCCGTGCACTTCGAGCCGGTGCAGCACCGCCAGCGAAATTCGCACCACCGACCACCAGGCGAAGCGGGTCACGTTGGACAGCAGTCCGCTTTCTCGCTGGTAGCTGCGATGCCGTTCGGCTCCGGCCAGTTCCAGGTCCCGTGCGGGCGTCAGGTCCCAGTTGTCCACGCCGCTATCCTCCCCACGACCCGGTCAGGATCCGGAACGGGGCTTCCGACCCCAGCGGTCCGGTCTCGCCCAGCGCCAGGGACAGGTAATGGTAAACCGCCGGCGGTACCAACACCAAACCGTTGAATCGATCGAGCAGGCCCCCGTGTCCCGGGAGGGTGGCCCCGACGTCCTTGACTCCGACATCCCGCTTGATCGACGAGAGGGTCAGGTCACCGAGTTGTCCGAGCACGCTGATCAGCAGCCCCAGTCCGATCAGCCATCCCGGATGTGCCACCGGGGTGCCGGAGAACAGCCAGCCACCGGCGGCGGCGACCAGCGCGGTGGTTATCACCACTGCTCCGACGGCGCCGGCCCAGGTCTTCTGAGGGCTGGTCTCGGGCAGGAACGGGCGTCGGCCGAGGGTGCGTCCGATCACTGCGGCGATCATGTCGTTGAGTTCGACCGCGGTGATCAGCAGCAGGACCAGCGGTCGGTAGTCGGCCCCGGTTCCGCCCAGGTGGACCACGTTGGCCATGTTCGAAATGTAGCCCAGCGAGAACCCGAGCAGGGCGAAGCCGAGCACTCCCAGGGCCACCCGCTGGATGAATCCCCTGGGCCGGTCCGAAGGGATGCTGACGACCACGATCAGCGCCCCCACCAGGGGGCCCAGGGCGAAGAACAACCGGTCGTCCTGCCAGTGGTCGATCGCTGCGAAGGTCACCAGCAGGATTCCCAGTGCCACAACCGCACAGATCGTCTTTTCGCGGAACAGCCCCGTCGCCCGCGCGTACTCGCGGAAACACAGCAGGCTGAGCACCATCACCGCCAGCATTGTCGGCAGGGCTCCGGCCAGCACCGGCAGGAAGATCACTCCGACCAGCCAGCACCAGCTCCGCCACCGCTGGAATGCGGCGTGGTAGACGTCGTCGCTGATCCGCCGCCTGAGCGCCAGGATGAGCGCGCCGGTGACAATCAGCCCGGCGACCACGCCGCCGACGATCGTGACGCTCAGCGGATGCGCCAAGGCCTGCTCGTACCCGAACAGGCGTTCCCGAATGGTCGCTTCCAGGTGACCTGACTCCCGTCCCCTGCGGGGCGCATCGAGACCAACCAGTTTGAACGGTCTTTCTGTTCCGGCTTGCACCGGCGGCGCCAATATAACTTCCCCGCGGTGCGACAACAGCCCGGAACGGCGTTTTCGTCGCGTCAGGCTGAGCCTATAATCTCGCTGTTCCGGTACCGGCTCACTCAAGGCCGGGTATCCCCTCCCCTTGGCGGTTGCCGATGATCGATTCGTCCCACCACTTCTCGACACGACACGTCGTGGAGTCTCTTTTGCTCGGGCTGACCGCCACGCTGCTGGCCGGGTGGCCAGCCGGTTCGGCGGTTGCCGCCGACACGCTGGCGGAGTTGAGGGAGCGGATGGTGCGGGTGAACATCGAGGCCGAGGGGGTCAGAGACAAGCGGGTGCTGCGGGCGATGAGAACAGTGCCGCGGCACGAGTTTATATCGCTGTCGATGAGGCGGTACGCCTACCAGGACTCCGCCCTGCCGATCGGGTATCGCCAGACGATCTCCCCGCCTTTCATCGTCGCCTACATGACCGAGACGATTGCTCCGAAGGCAACAGACCGGGTGCTCGAAATCGGCACCGGCAGCGGTTACCAGGCGGCGGTGCTTTCGGAACTGGTCCGCGAGGTGTTCACTATCGAAATCGTCGAACCGCTCGGCCGGACGGCTCGGCGGCGGCTGCAGAAACTCAAGTACGACAACGTGCACACCCGCATTGGCGACGGCTACAAGGGCTGGGCCGAGAAGGCGCCCTTCGACAAGATCATCGTCACCTGTTCGCCCGAGAAGGTTCCCGCCCCGCTGGTCGATCAACTCAAGGAAGGTGGCCGGTTGTTGATCCCGCTCGGCGAACGGTACCAGCAGGTGTTCTACCTGTTCGAAAAGAAGCGAGGCCGGCTGGTGCAGACGAAGTTGATCCCGGCCCTGTTTGTCCCGATGACCGGAATCAGCGAATCCCGGCGGAAGATCAAGCCGGATCCCCTGCGGCCGCGGATCATCAACGGTGGGTTCGAAGAGACCGAGAAGTCCCCGGCGTCGTTACTCTCCGACGAACCGATCGATCAGCCGTCCGGTTGGTACTACAGACGACAGGTGAAGATCTCGACCGAATCGCCGGTGGAGGGGCGTCGCTGCCTGGAACTCTCCAACCGTGATCCCGGTCGGCTTTCGCAGGTGCTGCAGGGCTTTCCCATCGACGGTCGTCGCATCGGGAAACTTGAAGTCACGCTGAGGCGTCGGGTGGTCGAGTCGAAGCCGGGCAAGCGACCCGGCGAGCGTCCGGGACTGACAGTGGTCTTTTTCGATGTCACACGTCGGCCGATCGGCGAGCGACGGGTGGGGACCTGGGTTGCGGCTGACGGGTGGATCCGGACACGACAGGTCGTCTCGGTTCCGCCGCGGGCCCGCGAGGCGATCGTGCGGATCGGGCTGGGCGGAGCCGTCGGCCACGTACTGGTCGACGACGTGGCGATCGTGCCGGTCCGACGATGAAGGTGCGGATCAGGCGTTGAGTGACACTGGGGGAGACCGTGGTGGTTCCGAGCGCGACGTTCTTTGATGCTTCGGCCGGCGGACGGTTGTTGCTGCGCGGTGAGGACCGGTGCAGATTCCTGCACAACTTCTGCACCAACGACATCGAGGCGCTGGCCGAGGGGGACACGTGCGAGGCGTTTGTGACCGACATGAAGGGGCACGTGCTCGGACACGTGTGGGTGTGTGCCCAGCCCGAGCGGCTGTGGTTGCACACGGTCGGCTCGTCGGTCGATGACCTGAGAGGTCATCTCGAGAAGTACATCATCACCGAGGACGTGGTGATCGAGGATGCGACGGCGTCCACGTCGCGGGCGGTGGTCTGTGGCCCTCAGGCCGAGGCGGCAGCCACGTCGATCGTCGAGACGTTGGTCGGATCGATCGGGCTGCCGGTTGGCCGGGCTGTCGTCGACTGGATCGGCTGTGAGGACGTGGTGTTGTGGATCGAGGTGGCGGGTTCCGAGGACCTGCCGCTGGCGGCGGTGGCCGCCGGTGTGCCGGTCGGATCTCCCGAGGCCTTCGAATCGCTGCGGATCGCAGCCCTGTTGCCGGTTGTCGGCATCGATATCACCTCCGAAAACTTCGCCCAGGAAGTCGACCGCGACCGGCAGGCGATCTCGTTCTCCAAGGGCTGCTACCTGGGACAGGAGACGATTGCACGAATCGAGTCTCGGGGGCACGTGAACCAGTTGTTGAGAGGCCTGGCGATCGATGGATCCGAGCGGCCCGAGGTGGGCGCAGTGATCCGGTCGATTGGGGGTGATCAGGGGGGGCGTGAACTGGGGCGGGTGGGGTCGGTTGCCGGGGTCGAGCACGACTCGGTCGAACCCGGTTCGGCCGTGGCTCTGGTGGTCGTCCGCCGTGAGGCGAGTCAGCCGGGAACCGATGTGGTCGTGGACACGAACGTCGGACCCACGGCGGCACGGATCGTGTCTGCGAATCGATGACGGTTGCTGCCGGGAATGCCAGACGCTAAAAGTCGGTGTCGTGCCGGGCTCATCCCGGGCGGACTTCCAGAACCGTGACGCAGTGAGATTTCCCCAATGACCGATCCGATTCGAGTGGCCGTGACCGGTGCGGCCGGCAACATCGGCTACGCACTGGTTTATCGAATTGCCAGCGGCCAGATGTTCGGTCCCGACCAGCCGGTGATCCTGCAACTGGTCGAGATTCCTCCCGTGTTGCCGGCCCTGGACGGTGTCGAGATGGAACTGGCCGATTGTGCCTTTCCGACGCTGGCCGGTGTCGAGAAATACGACAGCGATCACCTGGAGGATGGGTTCGGTGGAGCCAACTGGGTGCTGTGCGTCGGCAGTGTGCCTCGCAAGGAGGGCATGGAGCGGGCCGATTTGCTGACGGTCAACGGTGGCATCTTTGCTCCGACCGGGCGTGCGATCCAGGCCGCCGCGGCGGATGATGTCCGCGTGCTGGTCGTGGGGAACCCGTGCAACACCAACTGCCTGATCGCGATGTCCAATGCTCCGGATGTGCCACGGGACCGCTGGTACGCCATGACACGGCTCGACCAGAACCGGGCCGTCAGCCAATTGGCCCTTCGATCGGGTTCGGCCGTGAACGACGTCCGCAACGTCACGATCTGGGGCAACCACTCGGCGACGCAGTACCCCGACTTCTACAACGCCACGATCGGTGGCCGGGCCGTGGTCGAAGTGATCGGCGACGAGGCGTGGTTGCAGGGGGAGTTCATCAAATCGGTGCAGCAGCGGGGAGCGGCGGTGATCAAGGCACGTGGAGCCTCCAGCGCCGCGTCGGCGGCCAACGCGGTTATCGACAGTGTCAGGAGCATCCACTGCCCGACCTCTGCCGGAGATTCGTTCAGCGCGGCCGTCTGCAGCGATGGCAGTTACGGGGTCGACCAGGGATTGATTTCGAGTTTCCCGCTGACCTCCGACGGGACCACCTGGTCGGTTGTCACGGGACTGGAGCACAACGAATTCGGAGCCGAGAAGCTCGCTGCCACGGTGGACGAATTGCGGTCCGAGCGGAACATGGTGCGAGACCTGCTCGGCTAGATTCTCTGCAGGTTCTCGAGGGCCTGGTCAACCGCAGCCGATGACGGCGTTGGAGGGCGGGGGCGATGTCGCTGACCGCCGATGACAGCCGGTTTGTCTGGCACCCGTTTACACCGATGCAGGCCTACGCGTGCGAGGCCGCCCCGGTGATCGTCGCCGGGGACGGCTTTGATCTCCTCGACGAATCGGGACAGCGTTTTCTCGATGGCGTCTCGTCGCTGTGGTGCAACGTGCATGGCCACCGCGTGCCTGAGATCGACCGGGCGATCCAGGGTCAACTCGACCGCATCGCTCATTCGACCCTGCTCGGACTCGGGAGCGACGCGTCGATCGAGTTGGCCAGGCGGCTGGTTGAGACGACTCCGGCGGGGCTGGACCACGTCTTCTTTTCGGACAGCGGTTCGACGGCTGTCGAAGTGGCCCTGAAGATCGCCTGGCAGTTCCAACGCCAGTCCGGAGCGGCCGGGGCCGGGCGGGACCTGTTCGTCGGCCTCTCCGGAGCCTACCACGGCGATACGATCGGCTCGGTCAGCCTGGGCCAGATCGATCTGTTTCACTCGGTTTACGGACCGCTGCTGTTCGACACGATGACGCTGCCGGCACCCGTGGCGTTTCGTCACCCCGAGGGGTTCACCGACCAGGAGTGGCTGGATCGCTGCCAGGACGAGATGGAGCGGTTGTTGCGCGAGAACCACGAGCGGATCGCCGCGGTGGTCATCGAACCCCTGGTCCAGGGAGCCGCCGGGATCCTGGTCCACCCCGAGGGGTACCTGAAGCGTCTCCGCGAATTGACCAGTGAACTGGGCCTGTTGTTGATTGCCGACGAGGTGGCGGTCGCTTTCGGTCGCACCGGGACGTTGTTCGCGTGCGAGCACGAGGCGGTGACGCCGGATCTGTTGTGCCTGGCCAAGGGATTGACCGGTGGCTACCTGCCACTGGCCGCGACGCTGGCCACCGGGCCCGTTTTCGAGGCGTTCCTGGGCGAACCTCACCAGGGACGGACGTTTTTTCACGGCCACACCTACACCGGAAATGCCCTGGGCTGTGCGGCCGCGCTGGCATCACTGGATCTCTTCGAGACGAACTCCGTGCTGGAGAACGTGGCCGAAGTGACCGGGCGGCTCGAAAGGGGCCTGGTCGGGCTGGCCGATCACCCTCACGTGGGGGAAGTGCGGCAACGGGGTGCGATGGTGGGGATCGAACTGGTGGCCGACCGCGACGGCAACGTGTCGTTTCCCGCCGAGCGTCGGACCGGGCACCTGGTGACACTGGCGGCCCGGCGTCGTGGCGTGGTGATCCGGCCGCTAGGCGACGTCGTGGTCCTGATGCCGGCTCCGGCCATGCCGGCCTCGTCGGTTGATCGACTGGTCGAGGTGGCCGGGGAGTCGATCGAGGAGGCGACGGCGGCTACTCCTGGTTGACGTTCTCGCTTTCGCCCATCTGCCGGAAGAACTCGTCCGGGTCGACCGTTTCGACTCCCTCGAGAGCCTCGATCGCTCCGTCGGGAGCGGCCGTCGATCTCTTGAGACCGTCGGCGGCGAAGCGGCGGTCGCCCTGGCGGGTTCGCCAGGTCCACAACATCGCCATCGCGATCCCGGCCACGACCATTCCCAGCAACGTCACTGCCCACCGCAGCCGATCGGCGGCGGTCGGCGGCAGGCTGGTCGCACCCGCCGCAACGACCATTCGGCGGTCGATCCGCTGGGCCAACAGCAGCGGGGCTGCGTGGACCCGGAGATCCTGCTGCACGATGTACTGGTCCCGCTTGAAGAAGTAGCCCACCACACGCACCGGCGTCGCC
>CAUZRQ010000003.1:0-161766 GCA_963582065.1 Planctomycetota bacterium
ATCGGCGTCGGCATCGCCATCGGCGTCGCCAGAAGCATCCGCGTCGTCGTCGTCAGAAGCATCCGCGTCGCCATCGCCATCGGCGTCGTCGTCGCCAGAAGCATCGGCGTCGGCATCGCCATCGGCGTCGTCGTCGCCAGAAGCATCGGCGTCGGCATCGCCATCGGCGTCGTCGTCGCCAGAAGCATCGGCGTCGGCATCGCCATCGACGTCCGCGTCGGCATCGCCATCGGCACCGTCATCCGCGGCCACTTCGATGGGCTGCCCATCGGCTCCAAGCTGAAACAGCGGGCCCGAACTGGCACCGGTTCCACCGCGAAGATCAATCTTGGTGGCGGCCGAGGCGGCCTCGGCTTCCTCTGATTCGCGGATCAGTTGCTCGGGATCGATGTCGAGTCGTCGCGAGAGGCCGATCTTGCGTTCCTCGGAATCGACTCTCAGGACGCGTACCTCGATTTGTTCACCCACCTGGACGATATCCTCAGGATCTTCAACCTTGTAGTCGGCAAGTTCCGAGATATGGAGCAGTCCTTCGAGGTTGTCTTCGAGTTTTACGAAGACCCCAAAGTTGGTGACCTTGGTGACCTCTCCATTGACGGTATTGCCGGGGGTAAACCGTTTGGGGATGTCGGTTTCCCAGGGGTCTTCCTCGAGTTGCTTCAATCCCAGCGCGATGCGGCGACGTTCCTCGTCGACGGTCAGCACTTGGCAGGTGATGTCATCGCCTTTTTCGAGCAATTCGCTGGCGTGTCCGATTTTGCGGGTCCACGACATGTCACTGACGTGCAGAAGCCCGTCGACGCCCTCTTCAAGCTCGACAAATGCACCGTAATTGGTGAGGTTGCGAACGGCCCCCTGAACGGTGGTGCCGGGCGGGTACTTGGCGGCGACGTCGTCCCAGGGGTTGGGGGTGGTCTGCTTCATACCCAGTGAGATCTCTTTCTTGTCCTGGTTGATTCCCAGGACGACGATCTCGACCTCGTCGCCGATGTTGACCAATTCGGTCGGGTGGTTGATCCGCTTGGTCCAGGACATCTCGCTGATGTGGACCAGTCCTTCGATTCCGTCTTCGAGTTTGACGAAGGCTCCGTAGGTCATGACGTTGACCACCTCGCCGGTCACACGAGACTCGACCGGGAACTTGTCCTCGATGCCCACCCAGGGGCTGGGCGTCTTCTGCTTGAGGCCCAGGGCGATCTTTTCTTTTTCACGATCGACATTGAGGATCATCACGTCGATTTCCTCGTCGATCTTGACCATGTCCGAGGGGTGGTTGATCCTCGCCCAGCTCATGTCGGTGATGTGGAGAAGCCCATCGATCCCACCCAGATCGACGAACGCCCCGAAATCGGCGATGTTCTTGACGATGCCCGTACGGAGGTCCCCCTCGGAGATCTCCTTCATCAACGCCTCTTTCTTCTTGTTCCGTTCCTCCTCGATCAGCTTGCGGCGGGAGACGACGATGTTTCGGCGGGATTCGTCGATCTTGAGGATGACGCACTCGATTTCCTGGCCGACAAAGGCACCGATGTCGTGCGGCCGACGGATATCGACCTGGCTGGCCGGAAGGAAGACGTTGACGCCGATGTTGATCAGCAGTCCACCCTTGATCTTGCGAAGGACCTCGCCAGTCACGATGTCGCCCTCCGCGTGGTTTGCGATCACCTCTTCCCATTCGCGGATGCGGTCAGCTTTCCGTTTCGAGAGAATGATCAGACCGAATTCGTCTTCGATTTCCTCGAGCAGCACCGAGACCTTCGATCCGGTTTCGGGCACGCTCAACTCATCCCCCTCACGGAACTCGTCGACGGGCACCATCCCCTCGCTCTTGTAACCGATGTCGATGAGTACATCGTCACCCTCAATCCTCAGCACAGTGCCGTTGATGATCGTGTTCAGTTCGAACGTGTCCGATGCGGTGTTGTAGATCGAATCGAGGTTGCCGGCGGCCGAGTCGATTTCCTGAAGCGTTTCGCCGAAGGCCTTTTCGAGGTCTTCGTCGGAGACGTTAAATTCGCGAATGAGATTGCGGTTGACCATGGGTTGGGTCCGTTCGTGGCCGAGTCCGGCCGTTGAGGTCCAGCGGCGCGAGGCCCGCGGCGAGACGGTTTGGCGGGCGTTGCCAGAGAACTGAGTCGTCCGATTCAGGGGGGCAGGCACCATGCCTGCCGAAATCCACCAGGAATCGTGGGGAATTCCGCAGCTTACGAGCAGAATTGTAGCACAGCCCGGCTTCGAGCGGCTAGTCCGGACTATCAGCCAGCGGAGCTGAATTCGGGCAGTGGGGACTCACACAACTGGGCACCGTTGTCCGGTTGGATGGCTGCCACTCGATCGAGTGCCTCGGCCACCTCCGGTTGGCTCGACAGGGCCAGCAGGTCGATGTCGGCCGACCACGATCCGCCCGGTTCCAGGCTCATCAGGCGTCCCTGTTCGCGTTCGAAGTCGCGGGGGTTAGGAAGGTCAGTCGATGGCTCAATCCCGGCGACGTATCCGTCGGCGGTCGCGACGGTGTTTTTCCAGAGCGTAAAACAGGGGAGGGCGGCGGTGGAGAATTCGAGCGCGACGCCGCGTTGAGCGTCCGCGTCGTGAAGCACAATCAGAGTTCGACCATCCGTATCTGCGGCCAGGTCGAAAAAGTAGCACTGTTCGACATAACCGGCTTGTGGGGGGGCGAACACGTTCCAGTCAGCGATGCCGGCGGCCGCATGGGCGTTGCTGGGAATCACCCGTCGGGCGGGAACCGCCAGCCGGCCGCCGGGTTCCAGCAACGGCTGGCCGATGTTGGTGTGATAGAGCACTTCGAAATCGGCCGTGGTGCCCGAGAGATTGGTGACAGTGTCGTGGAGGGTCAATCGGTTCGAACCGGGAAAGGTCGATACGGTCGAATCGAGTCGCAGGCAAGGACCGAACAGTGCTGTTTCGTCCACTTCACCACGCACCCACAGCCGCCCGTCGTCGTCGATACCGGTGGTGACTCGATGAGCCGGCAGGTTGGCGATGCGGCCGTGCAGGGTGACTGGCCGGCCGTCGATGTCGTCAGTGCCCGGAGGTCCGTGCCACGCGAGTCCGCAGCGGGCCAGTAGTTCAGTGAACCCGCCCAGCCACCCCAGGCCGCCGGCTTCACCGGGACGAACCAGTGCGGGATGCACGGGGCGTTGGACGGGTGAATTCCAGCCAAGCATCAGGTCGTCGCAGCGGGCCTTCCAGAGTCCCATTCCTCGCGTGGGAAGCACCGACACGCACAGCCGCCCGTTGTCGATTTCCACCACATCGATTCCGTCGCCCGGACCACCCCGGATCGTCCACTTGTCGATCAGAGACCTGACACCGCTCCCCTGCTTCTCGACGCGGTACGACTCGAGCCAAATTCGCTGATCGGCATCGGTCAGGACCGTCTCCTGGTCGTTCATCGGGTGTCGCTCCACGTTCGGGTGGCAGTCGGCCACAATTGCGGACAGTCTAGCGGTGCGAGTGCATGGGTCCAACCGGGGCCCGCGGTGCTGAAGAACCCAACAATTGGGTTCGTTGATGACGTAGAGTGTCGGGGGGGAGTTGGGTCGCGTTGGGCGGCCGCTACGGCTTCCGTGGCCGTGTCCTGTTCTCTACCGTCGCCACGACGGCCACCTGATGGAGATCCCCGATCGTGACCGATGCTGGTGATTGGAAACCGTTCTCGGAGCCGTGGTGTGAGGCTCTTCAGACCCTGCTGGGAACGACCGCGTGCCGGCAGTTGGGCATCTACGTGATCCCCGATGAGATTCTGTTGTCGGTGGTGATCCCGATCTACAACGAGGAGGACACGCTCTGGGAATTGGTGGAACGGGTGAGATCCGTTCCGATCCGCAAGCAGCTGGTGCTGGTGGATGATTGCAGCAGCGATGGGACAGCGGCCGTCCTGGATGCCATCGTCACCGAGTTGAGAGATGACGACGAGAACGAGGTGTTGGTGGAGCGTCACCAGGTGAACCTCGGCAAAGGAGCCGCGTTGCGGACCGGGTTCAACAAGGCCACCGGCGACATCGTTCTGGTGCAGGACGCCGACCTGGAATATGACCCTGTCGAATATCCGAGGCTGATCAGGCCGATCGTCGAGGACTCTGCCGATGTGGTCTACGGCAGCCGCTTCCTGGGAGACCAGCCGCACCGCGTGCTCTATTTCTGGCACTACCTGGGCAACCGTTTCCTGACGACGCTCTCCAACTGCTTCACCAACCTGAACCTGACCGACATGGAGACCTGCTACAAGGTGTTCCGCCGGGAGGTGATCGAGGAGGTGGGGCCGTTGCTGCGGGAGTCCCGTTTCGGGATCGAGCCGGAGATCACATCCCGTATCGCCAGTCGGAAGTTCCGGGTCTTCGAGATGTCGATCAGCTATTCGGGCCGCACCTACGAGCAGGGCAAGAAGATCGGGTGGCGAGATGGCATTGCTGCAATCTGGTGCATCGTCCGCTACGGGTTGACGGCTTGACGGGCCGATTGTCAGCACCGGGGTCCTCGTGTAGGCTTCAACATCCAGTCGACTCTCTCGCCTCCGGCAGGCAGACCTTTCGATGGCCGATCAACAACCGCCGCAATCGAGTTCCTCGCCCGACCCACCGCCCAGCGACGGTCGAGATGCGTCGCATCCGGTTTCGGAAGGGTCTCGTGGCGGCGGGGAGCAGCCACCGGATCGATCTCGGCCGCCCGGACTGAAAGACAACCGTACACGACCCTCGAGGTCCGGAGCACCCTGGTTCCTGTTGTTACTCCTGCTGGGAATGCTCGCGCTGTGGTCATGGCAGCGGTCGCCGTCCAACCATGGTCACACCATCAGTTACAGCCAGCTCCTTGATGAGCTCGATGCCAAGAACCTGGAATCGGTCAGATTCCATGGTGAGATTGTGACCGGCGAGTTCGCGAATCTGCCCGTTTCGGCCGGGGAACTCGAGACCCAGTACGCGGAGGCGAGCGATCTGCGGTTCAACACCGTGCTGCCGTCAGTGGGCGTCCGTGACGCGACTTTGCTGTCGCGTCTGAGGGCGCAGGGCGTTCAGGTGACCGCCGACCGCACCGCCGTGGGCATGGGCACCCAGATGGCCGTGTGGCTGTTGATTCCCCTGGTCTTCATCCTCGGGTTCTGGTTTCTGATGCGGCGGTCGAGCGAGGGGATGGGCGGCGGGATGCTGGGAAACTTTGCCAAGAGCCCGGCGAGGTTATTCGAGCCGTCGACACAGACGACCACCTTCGACGACGTGGCTGCAATGGAGCAGGCGAAGGCCGAGTTGCAGGAGGTGGTGGCATTCCTGAAGGACCCCGAGCGTTTCCGCAAGCTGGGCGCCGAGATTCCCCGAGGTGTGTTGTTGAAGGGTCCGCCCGGGACGGGCAAGACGCTGTTGTCACGGGCTACTGCCGGTGAAGCCGACGTTCCATTCTTCTCGATCAACGGATCTGAGTTCATCCAGATGTTCGTCGGCGTCGGGGCCGGGCGGGTTCGTGATCTGTTCCGGAACGCGAGGGATCAATCCCCCTGCATCGTCTTCATTGACGAGATCGATGCGGTCGGACGGATGCGCGGCGCGGGATTCGGCGGGGGCCATGACGAACGCGAGCAGACTCTCAATCAGATCCTCAGCGAAATGGACGGCTTCGATCGGTCCAATTCGGTGATCGTGTTGGCAGCGACCAACCGCCCCGATGTCCTTGACGAGGCGTTGCTGAGACCGGGACGGTTCGATCGTCATATCACGATCGATCGGCCGGTGAAGGATGGTCGCGAGGCAATCCTGAAGGTCCATTGTCGCAGGGTGCCGTTGTCCGATGATGTCGACCTGGGCGTTGTGGCCGGTACGACAATCGGTTTCTCGGGTGCCGCACTGAAGAACCTCGTCAACGAGGCGGCCTTGAGTGCGGCTCGAGCCGGGAGAACGCGGGTGACGGGCGAAGATTTCGATTTTGCTCACGATCGTGTGCTGATGGGGCCTCGCCGCGAGGACGTGCTCAGCGAATCCGAGCGGAGACGGACGGCCTACCACGAGGCCGGGCATGCGTTGCTGGCGTGGCAGATGCCCGAGGTGGATTCGGTCTACAAGGTGACCGTGATTCCTCGCGGGTCGGCGCTGGGTGTGACACAGTTGCTGCCCGAGGAGGAGGTGTATCATCTCGGCGAGAGTCGTTTGCATGCTCAGTTGGTGATGATGCTCGGTGGGCGGACGGCCGAAAAACTGGTCTTCGACGAGTTCGGGGCCGGGGCCGAGGACGATCTGCATCGGGCGACCTCGATCGCTCGCAGGATGGTCGGGCACTGGGGCATGAGTGAACGGGTGGGACCGGTTGCCTTTCGACACGTCACCGACCAACCGTTCCTGGGCAAGGAGTATCGTGAACAGCGCGAGTTCAGCGAGGAAACGGCGCATGTGATCGACCAGGAAGTGCAGAGGTTCCTGGAGGCCGCCTCGAAACGGGCCTTCGAGATGCTCCAGCAGTCCCGTGATCAACTCGATCTGCTGGCCGAGTTGTTGGCCGAACGCGAGGAACTCGGACGCGAGGATCTCGAAAAGCTGTTGGGTCCCGCTGCCGGATCCAAAACCGGTTCAACCGAAGAGGTTGCGGCCCAGGGTGTCGCCGCAACTGACGTGGAGAACACTGCGGCAGACAGAGATTGACCCGATTGGCTGCGTGAGCTAAACTTTTGGCAGAGCGTCCGACCTTGGGCTTACTGTAAGAGCTCGGATCCGACCGCCGTCTGGATATGAGAGACGAGCTGGTCGCCTGGTGTCGCCGACGATGCGATGCCACCCGGCAAAGGAAGTCGGAGATGGTCCAAACGGAATCGGATGCAACTCGACAGACTGCGGGTTGGAATAAGAAAGAGACGAAAACAACGAATTACTCGAGAAAGCAGGACACGTGAACGATCAGGACAACACGGCCGCGACGGACACCTCCGGCGGCACAGAGGCTGAGACGATGAGATTTGTCGATCTGGGGCTTGGTGAGCGATCACTGCGTGCGTTGGACCACGTCGGGTTCGAGAGCCCCAGCCCGATCCAGAAATCCTTCATTCCCATGGCACTCTCCGGGCGAGACTGCACTGGTCAGGCCCATACCGGCACCGGGAAGACGGCGGCCTTCGTGCTGCCCATCCTGGAAGCGATTGATCACGATCTCAACACCACCCAGGCCCTGGTGTTGGCCCCCACCCGTGAATTGGCCGACCAGGTCAAGTGCGAGGCCGAAAGACTGGCCTACACCTCGCCGATCCACATCGGCTGCTTCGTCGGCCAGCGGGACATGGACCGCCAGATCCGGCAGCTCGAACGGGGAGTCCAGGTGGCCGTCGGCACTCCTGGCCGTGTCAAGGACCTCAACAACCGCGGTCACCTGGTTTTTGACAACCTCAGAGTGGTGGTTCTCGATGAAGCCGACCGGATGCTCGACATCGGGTTCGAGCCGGAGATTCGGGACATTCTGCGTCGGTGTCCCAGCGACCGCCAGACACTGTTGCTCTCGGCCACGCTGCCTCCCTCTGTCGAGCGGTTGGCCAAGAAGTACATGCGCAACCCCGAACGCGTTGATCTCTCCGGTGACGCCATCGCCGTCGATACGATCGACCAGTTCTTCTGCACGGTGGATCCTGACCGCAAGTTCGGGCTCCTGGTCAGGCTGCTCAGTGAACAGAAGCCCAGGCAGGTGATCGTCTTCACGCGAACCAAGCGCGGAGCCGACTCGTTGTATCGCCGCTTCGCTGGTGGGCTGTCCAATGTCGGTGTGATGCACGGCGACCTGCCGCAATCCAAGCGCGAGCGGTCGTTGAAGCGGTTCCGCGAGGGACAGGTCCGATTGTTGATCGCCACCGACGTTGCTGGCCGTGGCATTGATGTCAGCACGATCTCACACATCGTCAACTACGACATCCCCGAGCAACACGACGACTACATCCATCGGATCGGTCGGACGGGGAGAATGACGTCGGATTTGAAGGGCCGGGCATTCACGTTCGTGACCCGTGAACAGGGTGACGAACTGACACGGATCGAGATACGTGTCAACAAGGAGCTCACCGAATACACCGTGTCCGAATACGAGGCTTACCGCCAGCGGCCACCGCGACCGACGGTTAACACCGTGGCCTAGGGTCTGCGGTCAGGCCTGCAGCGGGAAATCGTCCAGGAACCGGCGGATGCCGGCCAGGACCTCGTCCGGAGCGTCCTCGAAGAGAAAGTGGCCGGCGTCGGGGAACCGCAGTGTACGGGCCGACGGAAACCGCTCCTGGAACTCCGCCAGGAACTCCAGCGTGAAGCACCAGTCTCGCTCGCCCCATGTCAACAGCACCGGGTGATCGGCGAACTGGGCGAGGCCTTGTTCGGTGTCGACCAGCGTCTGGTAGCTGGGGTGCGCTGACCGCAGTGGGATGTCCTGGACGAAGCGATGGACGGCCACACGGTGGGCCCAGTTGTCGTAAGGGGCCAGGTACCCGGCCCGCGCGGCTGCCGAGAGCCGTTCGGGGTGCGCGACGGCCATTCTCAGAGCGGCTCGTGAGAACAGGTTGAGTCCGCGAACACAGAGGGCTCCCAGCAGCGGGATCCGGCACGCGGCGATTCTCAGCGGCAGCCGTTGTGACCGAAAGGCCGCGGTGTTGGCCAGGATGAATCGGGCGAATCGATCGGGACGTCGGCAGGCGGCGGTCATGCCGATGGTGCCCCCCCAGTCGTGACCACAGAGCGTGACCCGTTCGAGTTCGAGACGATCGATCAACGTGACAAGGTTGGTGGCGTGCTGGTCGAGTTGGTAGCAGTAATCGGCTGGTTTGTCCGAAAAACCACACCCGATGTGATCGACCGCGATCACGCGATGATCGGCGGCCAGTTCACGGATATAGGCTCGCCACGCAAAGCTCCAGGTCGGATTGCCGTGCACCATCAGGATCGTGGGACCCGATCCCTCGTCGACGTAGTGGTAGCTGACTCCCTGCAGGTCGAGGCGGTGAGATTCGAAGGGATACTCGTCAGCGAAGCCGGTGCGGGTACCCTGGTCGACGGATTCAGCCACGCGTTTCCGCCTCACTGGGAATCACTGAAAAAATTGCATCCGCCAGGCGGTCGATGTCGTCCTGGGAGTGGAGAGCCGAGAGGCTGACACGAAGTCGGGCGGTGCCACGGGGAACTGTGGGTGGCCGGATGGCAGGGACGAAGAATCCTTGGTCGGAGAGTGTCGCGGAGGCCGCGACTGCAGTGGAGGCCGCCGCCAGAAAAACCGGGATGATCGCTCCGGGTCCTGGAGGAACTGGCAAGCCGAGTCGCGAGAGATGTCCGCGGAAACGGTCGGCGAGTGCAGTGAGGTGGTGGCGTCGGTCGGGTTCGTCGGTGATCAACTTCAGGCCGGTGGACGCCGCAGCACACGTCGCTGGTGGCAGGGCCGTCGAGAAGACCTGGGGACGAGCGTGGTGCCAGAGATGGTCGACGAACGCGGTGGTCCCGACGGCAAATCCCCCGACGGCTCCCACGGCCTTGCTGAGTGTTCCGATCCGCAGCGTCACTCTTTCCTCCACACCCAGAAGTTCACAGACACCACGACCTGATTCCCCCAGGACACCGGTCGCGTGTGCCTCGTCGACCAGGACCATCGCGTTATAGGTGTCGGCGAGGTCGCAAAGGGCGTCGAGCGGAGCGAGAACTCCGTCCATGCTGAAGAGTCCATCGGTGACAATCAGTCGTCGTGGAGCGGTCGCGGCCTGTGCCAGTTGGTCGGCGAGGTGATCGAGTTGGTTGTGCTGGTAGATCTGGATGCGGGCACCGCTGAGCCGGCAGCCGTCGATCAGGCTGGCATGATTGCTCTGGTCGCTGAAAATGACGTCGTCGCGGTTGACCAGGGCGGCGACGGTGCCGAGATTGGCGGCGAATCCGGATGGGAACAGCACCGCTGCCGGGGCGTTCTCGAACGAGGCTACGTCCCGTTCCAGTTGGCAGTATTGCGGTGATCGCCCCGAGACCAGCGGGCTGGCCCCGGCTCCGGCGGCGATTCCTGCGGCCGCGTCGGCCAGGCGAGAGTCGCGGGCGAATCCGAGATAGTCGTTGGTGGAAAAATCGACCAGTTCCCGGCCGTCGATCCGACTGCGGCCGTCCTCGAGTGGCTCGACACGGCGACGTGGCCGGATGAGGTGGCCCTGTTCGAGGGCCTCCAGGCCGTCGGTCAGCCAGGACGGATCGCGAGTCATTCAGGCTGGGTCCGGGGGGGGGGGCTATTCGAATCCGTTGGCAGCCAGCCAGCGTTCGGCGTCCAGGGCTGCCATGCAGCCGGTTCCCGCGGCGGTGACCGCCTGGCGGTAGTAGTCGTCGGCCACGTCCCCGGCGGCAAACACACCGTCGATGCTGGTGTTGGTCCGTCCGGCGGTGGTCCAGACGACGTATCCGGCGTCGTTGGTCTGTAGTTGTCCATCCAGGAAATCGGTATTGGGCGTGTGTCCGATGGCCGCAAAGTAGCCCGACGCGTCGAGTTCGGTCGTGTCGTTGTCGTCCAGCGTGCTGCGAATCCTCACGCCGGTGACACCCTCCTGATCGTTGCCCAGCACCTCGTCGACGACCGAGTTCCATTGCACGTCAATCTTCTCGTGCTCGATGGCCCGCTGGGCCATGATCTTACTGGCGCGGAAGGAGTCGCGGCGATGAACGATGTGGACTTTCGAGGCGAACTTGGCCAGGTATGTGCTCTCTTCCATCGCGCTGTCGCCCCCGCCGACGACGACCAGCGGCTTGTCACGGAAGCGAGGCAGGGCACCGTCGCACACGGCACAGGCTGAGACGCCGGCGTTCTTGAACCGGTCCTCGCTCTCGAGCCCCAGGTAATTGGCGCGGGCTCCGGTGGCGATGACCAGCGAGAGAGCTTCGAGCTGCTCGCCGCCGAGGGTGGTGAGTTGGAAAGGGTGGGTCGAGAGGTCGGCGGAGACGACGTCGTCGGTGGTGATCCTGGTGCCGAAGTTGATCGACTGCTGCCTCATCAATTCCATCAACTCCGGTCCGCTGACACCCTCGCCGAGATGCGGCGCCATGTAGCGTCGCTTCTCGTCGGCGATCGAACTGTCGAGGTAGGCCGAGAGGTCACCGGCGGGGAACCCGGGGTAGTTCTCGACCTCGGTCGTCAGCGCCAGTTGGCCCAGCGGCAACGTGCCCTGCTGACGGTTCTCCTCGGTGATCGCGCCCTCGAACACCAGCGGTTCCAGGCTGGCTCGGGAGGCATAGATGGCGGCGGTCCAGCCGGCAGGTCCGGAACCGATGATCACAACTCGTTCTGCCACGCTGACTCCTCGTCGAGCTATCGTTTCGATGAGGAACGATACTCAAGCGATTGAAGTGACACAACTCAGTCACACGGCGCGATCTCAGCAGCGGTGTCTGCTTCTGGACCGGGTTCCGGGAGATCGGGTTCGTGCGCGTCGTCGGGGGGGGCGATCGGTTCGGTGGCATCGATGCCCAGGGCGACGATGCCGGAGAAAACGAAGGCCAACATGCAGATCAGGAACAGGCTGTTCCAGTCGGATATTCCGGGGTGGTCCCCCAGCACGGCGGCATAGATCAAGGGGCTGATCGTGGCTCCCAGGTTGCCCCACATGTTGCCCCAGCCCAAGACCGAACCGACATAACGGCCGCCGACGTCCTGCTTGAAAGCCCAACCGGCGGGATTGCCGAAGTCGGTCGAAAACGCGACAACGCAGAACAGGATCGTGAACGACACGGCGGAATTGAACGGGGAGTCGGACGGCAGCGTGCTGAACCACAGGCAACAGCCATAGGCGATGGCTCCGGACAGCTTGGTGGCAACAAGCGGCAGACGCCGGGCCCACTTGAGTCCGATCCGCGGGACCAGGGAATCGGTCAGTCGCCCGCCGATCAACATGCCGATCATGCCGACGAACATCGGCGCCGAGACCAGCAAGCCCCGCTGTAGAATCGGTACCGAGTGGACTTCCATCAGGTAAATGGCCAGGAAGGACACGAGGAACAGCCAGCCGACGTTGCTCCCGACTTGCATCAGGCAATCGCACCACATGCTGCGGCTGCGAATCAGTGCCATGATAGGGACACCGCTGGGCTTGCCGTGGGGTCCAGGGGCGTTGGCCGGCCGGCCGGCCGCGATCTTGGCTTGCTCGGCCGTGTTCGCCCAGGGGTGTTCCTCGGGACGGTTCCTGAGGATCATCCAGAAGAGCAGCGCGACCACGAGTCCGGCCGTGCCGTAGATGTACATCACCGGCCGCCACCCTCGCACGTAGAGTCCCTTGAGGTCACCGGCGAAGGACGCTTCGAGCAATAGCCGGTGAAAGCGTCGTTGTTCGTCCTGCGACAACCCGTCACCACGCTGCAATCGCGTCAACAGAGTGACGGCCTCGCGAGGCAATTTCTTCAAGCGGGTAAACGATTTCTGGTCAAACAGATCATCACGTTCGAGTAGCTGATTGAATGCGGTGACGAAGGCCTGGCGATGATCATCCGACAGCGAAACTTCGGGAGAGGCCGTGGGTTGTTTCGTCCGTCGCTGGAACTCAGTGGCGATGGCCACGGTGCGTTCTGCGATTGACGGGGTCAACTGGGGGCGGATCAATTGCCAGACACGCCCGGTTGCCGGATTGGGGGCGGTCGTCGTCTTGATGCCTGTCGTTTCGGCCGGGACAAGGTGGCCGCACAACGAGGCACCACCGCGCAGAATGTCATCGTTCTGGAAACGTTCGCCGGCACCACCGGGTTCGATGGGGACCAGCAGTACGATCAGGTAGGCAGTCAGCAGTGGAGCAATGGCCCCGCCGAACCGGCCGCCGAGAGCGACAATGGAACTCGCCCCGCCTCGACCCGAGAACGGAATCCATTTGCTGACCACGCTGGCACTGGTCGGATAGGCGCCCGCCTGGCCCAGGCCGCAGGCGACCCGCATCACGAGCAACATCACCAGCCCGAAAACGGCACCCGTCAGAAAAGTGAAAAGAGACCACGTGAGAATGTAGATCGTCAACATGATCCGGGCACCGTACCGGTCGCTTAACCAGCCGGAGGGAACCTGGGCCAACGCGTAGGAAAAGAAAAACGCGCTGATCATCAATCCCAGGTCCGCGTTCGTCAGATTCAGGTCGTCGCGGATGTAGTTGGCAGCAAACGAAATGCAGAAGCGGTCCAGGTACAACAGGATCGCCATCAACATCAAGACGAACACGATGAAATGGCGGACGCGGGTCGACTTTCCTGGTGGCCGCGGGTCGGTCGGTGCCGGGTGTGCTGGGAGGGTGGCCATGGCGGGCGACTTCGGCTCGTGTCAGGGGGAGGCGTTGCACCCTAGACCTCAGGCGACCTTTGCGTCAAGCCGCCGACCTCAGCCACGGCAGTCCGATGATTTCCGGAAGAGTCGGAATCACGACTGCAAAAAGATGAAGCGTTCCGGGTCACTCCAAGTCACCCGGAACGCTTCGTTTGCGGGGTGGACAAGTGCGGGCCAACGCTGTTCCACCTCGACAGGATGTGACTAATGCACTCGGTGTGCCAATTGACCGGAATAGTGACCCCAACGTACGTAACCGTCTTTGTGGAACAGTTTTACGGTCAAAGTGACTGATTGCCGTTGGTTCGTGTGGGGGCATGTGTGATGGACCATTCTGCAACACATGTATCGTTTCGATGCGGTCAATCCTGCCGCACTTGATAGTTGAGTGTCGAACGGGATACTCAAGGGAGTGAACGACGGACCGGGTGTGGTTGGTGTTGAGGTGAGTCACGATGGGCGAAGCGGCGAGTGATCGCAGCGTGATGACGGTACCTCGTTTCGTGGCAGCCAAGGCAGAAGGTCGTCGGTTGGTGATGCTGACGGCCTATGATGCGTTGTGGTCGGGCCTGTTTGACCAAGCGGGCGTGGACGCGTTGTTGGTGGGTGACAGCCTGAGCATGGTGGTGCAAGGCCACGACACCACGCTGCCGGTGACACTCGACGAGATGATCTACCACGCGAGGATGGTCGTCCGCGGCAATCGTCACGCGTTGGTGGTGGTGGACATGCCGTTCATGACATTCCAGGTGGGGCCTGAGCAGGCGATCGCCAACGCCGGCCGCATCCTGAAGGAGACGGGCGCGTCGGCGGTGAAGCTGGAGGGTGGTCAAAACCAGGCCGAGACGATTCTCGCCTTGAGTCGTGCTGACATTCCGGTGATGGCACACGTGGGCATGAGGCCGCAATCGGTTCGCATGCTGGGCGGGATGTCGAGGATCCAGCGAGACGAGGAACGCTTGCGTACCGACGCGAGGTCGGCGGAGGAGGCCGGTGCATTCGCGGTGGTGCTGGAGTTGATCCCTCGAGGCGTCGCCGAAACGATCACGTCCGAATTGTCGGTCCCGACGATCGGGATCGGAGCCGGGCCGGGATGTGACGGGCAGGTGCTGGTCAACCAGGACATGCTGGGCCTGGGCAACGGATTCAATCCGAAGTTCCTGAAGCGGTACGCCGACCTGAGGGCACAAGTGCTGGAGGCGGTGTCTCGCTACGCGGAGGATGTCCGGAACGGAGACTACCCGGCCGACGAGCACAGCCACGCCTGAGGCGACCGGGTCTGCGGGGAAGCTACTACGCTGCGCGGGGGACCTGGTTGGCGGTGGCGTCACCCTTCAGGGTCGCCTTGGCTGCCTCTGGCAATTCGTCGACAACGGCGGTGGCCAGTCCGAAGAGCTTCATCACCCGGATGATGTTGTAGGTCAGGTCGAATTCCCAGATCCGATGGCCATGGCGGGCCATCCGCTGGTAGG
Source organism: Planctomycetota bacterium (assembly GCA_963582065.1). Taxonomy (GTDB): domain Bacteria; phylum Planctomycetota; class Planctomycetia; order Planctomycetales; family Planctomycetaceae; genus UBA8437. The sequence continues at coordinate 14,751 of CAUZRQ010000003.1, forward strand.
CGTGGTGGTTGTTGTGCCACCCCTCGCCGAAGGCCAGCAGCCCGACCCACCAGAGGTTCCGAGAACGGTCGCCGGTCTGGTAGTTGCGGTAGCCCCATACGTGTGTGGCCGAGTTGACGAACCAGGTCACGTGGTAGACAGCCGAGCTCCTCAGGCACATCGCCCAGAGGAAGACCGAGAGTCCTTCTCCCCAGGCAAGTTCTCCCACGGCGTAGAAGCCGCCGGCCGAGAGGAACAGGAACGGGCCATAAGTGGCGTGGAGGAAGCGGTGGAGGCGGCTGCCGTAGAAGTCAGGAGCCCATCGCTGGAAGTGTTCCCGGGAATTCTCCGGGTTGTCGCGTGGCTGGAGCCAGAGGAAGTGAGACCACCAGAATCCGTGGTTGGGTGTGTGGGGATCCTCCTGGCCGTCCGAATGTGCGTGGTGCTTGCGGTGTGTGGCGATCCAGAACAGGGGGCTGCCCTGTCCGGAAAGCATGGCACACAGTGTCAGCAGCCAGCGAACCGGGGCGATGGTCTGAAAACTGCCGTGGGTCATCTGGCGATGGTATCCCAGCGTAACGCCGAAGCAGCCGGTGAGGTAATAAAAGGCAATGAACATCCACAGCGCCGGCCAGGTGAAGTGCCAGAAGGCGGCCACTGCTCCCGCGTGCATCATCGCCAGCCAGACCACGTTGGTCCAGTTGACCCCGGCGGGAAACCGTTCTGACAGTTTCCCGGCAGGGGGGGCCGAGATAGCGGCGAGACCCGAGGCCGGTACGTGAGAGTGATCCGGGGCGGGCGTTACGGCGCTCGTGGCGTCGGAAGTTGTTGTCATTGCAAGCCCAGTGGGAGAAGGTGTGCCGACGGCGAAAACCGGGGCCATGGGAGTCCCGGTCGGGGCGGGGATTATAGTGAATCGATTGGTCGAAAGTGTCGCGAGACGGTCAATTCCGTGTCACACTTGTGTCATATTCACGGCTCGGGTTTGGTCGACAGTTGGAGCGGAGTGGCGTTTCAGAGCGACATTGCCGTCGATCGGCTGACCAGACTAGACTGGAGCCGCGTCCGATATCGAGCCGGGCCGAAACTCTCTCGAGACAGACAGGGCGTCGATGGCGACCGAGACGACTCCAGAACAGTCGACCGGCGCCGCGCCCCGCCCCGCGTCTCGTTGGATCCTCGGGCCGTGGCGGGACCTGTTGCTGTTCGTTGCCACTCCGCTGGTGGTGCTGCCGCTTGGCCTGTTGACGGCCCGACAGTCCAGCGGTGAACAAATTTTGTTCTGGGTCGTGGCCTTTGGTGCGCTGGGCCATCATCTGCCGGGTTTGCTGAGAGCCTACGGGGACCGCGAGTTGTTTCGTCGTTTCCGGTTGCGGTTCGTCGTCGTCCCACTGGTGTTGCTGCCGGTCTGCGGGTTGTTTTTCGTCGATCAACTGGTCGGCATGAAGTTGATCGTGCTGGCGTGGGGGATCTGGCACTTCCTGATGCAGACCTACGGTTTTGCACGGATCTATGACGCCAAGAGTGGCGGGGGCGGCTGGGGTGTCCGTTGGTTGGACTGGGGAATGTGCGTCGGCTGGTTCGGGGCCGCCGTGTTGCATTCGCCTCGTCGGGTCGGAGAGTTGCTGGGGATGGCTTACCAGGCCGGGCTGCCAACCGACTGGAGTCTGCCCATTGAGTCGGTCCGGGTTGCCTGGACCGGACTGACGGTGATGGTCACCGTGGCAGCGTTGGGCCAACTGGCCTGGCGAGGACTGCGCGGGCAACCGGTCAGCGGTGGAAAACTGCTGCTACTGGTCATGTCGTTTACGTTCTTCTGGTACTGCAACGTCACGTTGACCAACCTGGTACTGGGCATCGCGATGTTCGAGGTGTTCCACGACATCCAGTACCTGGCGATCGTCTGGTCATTCAACCGACGGCGGGTCGATTCGGGGGCTGGTGTCGGGGCCTTGACCCGGTTCCTGTTCCGCAACAGCGGGTCACTGGTCGGGTTGTGGATCGGTCTGTATGTCGGGCTGGTGCTGGCTTACGGAAGTCTCAGCGTTGTCGTCGATCGCGTGTCGTCCGAGCAGTGGCGGAACCTGCTGTATGGGATCATCGCCACGTCGAACCTGTTGCACTTCTATTACGACGGCTTCATCTGGAAAATCCGGGAAGCACCGACGCGGCGGTCGCTGGGTGTGGAAGACGGGTCCGCCGAGGTGGCCGGATCGACGCGTGCGAATGGCGCGATCGCCTGGCGACACTGGCTGGCGCTGGGCGGGCTGGCCGGACTGGCAGTGCTGCTGTTCGTGACCGAAGGTCGCCGCGTCCGTCGCGGCACGGTGGGTGACCTCGAGATGGCTCGGGCGGTCGTTGCCCATGTTCCCGGATCGGTCGCGGCCCGCAACGAGTTGGCTCGGACGTTGATCAACGCCAACCTGTTCGCCGAGGCAATGGCGCAGGCCGACACGGCGATCCGGTTGGAACCGGAAGTCTACAAATCGTATGTCTACCGCGGGGTGGCCGGCATCGAATCCGGCCGCCATGCTCAAGGCCTCTCGGACCTGTTGACGGCCGAACGCCGACATTCTCGAGACGCCTATCTGCAGTACCACCTGGCGATGGCGAAGCTGGAACTGGGCCGGACCGATGAGGCTGTCGCGCACCTGCAGGCCTCACGGACGATTCGTCCCGGGAACCCCGATGTGCACTACAATCTCGGCGTCCTGCGACTGCAGCAGGGGATGGGTGGCTCGGGTCGGGAAGCGGTTGTTGACGCCGGCGGGCACTTCCGGATGGCTCTCGAGCGAGATGGCTCCCATGCTCACTCGGTCTGCATGCTGGGGGAAGTCGAGCGGCTGTTGGGGCGGTCCGAGTCGGCGATCGGGTGGTTTCGCCGCAGCTTGTCCCTGGACGGGACGCTGCCGGAGGCCTACCACGGCTTGTCGTTGGCTCTGAGAGAGACCCGTGCGTTTGACGAGGCGAACCGGGCACTGGGGCTGGCGGTGCACCATGCGCTGTTGGAGGTGCGTGCCGGGTCGGGACTGTCGGGCCAGAGGACCGACCAGGCGGTGGACTGGGCGGAGGAACTGGTGGAGCGGTCGGGGCGGTCGGATGGTGACAGCCTGGAACTGCTCGGACTGGCTCATGCGGCGGCTGGCAATTGGCCAAAGGCCGTGGCGGCGGTTGAGCGGGCACTGGAGTCGCCGGCAACGACTCGCCCGGAGGTGCGTCGGAGGTTGACCTCGCAGAAGCGAGCTTACCAGCAGCGGCGGCAACCCGAGTTGCCCGGCCGGGTGGAAAGTGGCAGCTAGTCGGATTCGACCTCCGCAGGGTCGGGTTCGGCCACGAAGCGGTACCCGGTGCCGCGGACCGAGAGGATATGCCGAGGGTGGGAGGCGTTGGGCTCGATCATGCGTCGCAATCTCATGACGAAGTTGTCGGTCGATCGGGTGGTGATCGTGTCGGGTTCGCTCCAGACGTCCCTGAGGATCTGCTGACGGGTCAGGACAACGCCCTCGTGGTCGATGAAGTAACGCAGCAACTCCATCTCGGTCTTGGTCAGGTCGTGCGTCTGGTTGTCGACGGTCAGCTGAAAACTGAGGAAGTCGATCGAGACGTTGCCGAACGTGAAGCCATGCTCGATGGCCGCGGTGCTGCGTTGGCCGCGACGGTCCAACAGGTTGCGGACGCGGCTGAGCAGTTCCGGCAGGGCAAACGGTTTTGTCATGTACTGATCGGTCCCCGCATCGAAGGCCTGGGCCTTGTCTTCGCTGAGCGTCCGGGCACTCAGGACGAGGATCGGCAGTTCCACGTCGTTCTCACGGATTTGCCGGCAGATCTCGTATCCGCTCATTCCCGGCAGCATCAAGTCGAGGATCACCAGGTCAATGGGGGGGTCCGCGTCATCAAGTCTCTGTAACGCGGTGGGTCCGTCTCCGGTGAGATCGACGTGGTAGCCCTCTTGTTGAAAGTTGAACTCGAGTCCTTCTGCCAAGGCCGTTTCGTCTTCGACGATCAGAATTCTCATGCCGCGACTCGCCCCGGCAATTCGACCTCGAACACGCTTCCCGATTGATCGTCTCGCTCATGGACCCGGATGCGTCCCTTGAGCGTGTGGACAAGAGTGCGGACGATGTAGAGTCCCAGTCCGGTGCCCGTCTGGCGGCGTTTCAGTTCTTCTCCACCGCGGAAGAAGATGCGGAAGATCTTCTGTTTCAGCTCGGGATCCACTCCGTCGCCGTTGTCGGTGATCCGGGTGACGACGCGGCCACGACCTCGCACGGCGACCTCCACCCGGACCTCCGGCCGCTTCGAACCGTACTTGATGGCGTTGTCGAGCAGGTTGCCGAAGATCATCTCGAGTATGATCGGCCGGGCGTGGATCACTGACGGTTGGATGTCGAATTCGAAGACGTCGTCGTCGGTCAACGCGTGGCGTGTGCAGGCGGCCCGGGCACAGTTTCTCAGGAGCGGTTCGAGCTGAATGTCCTCGGACTCGGATTCCTGTCCGATCGCATCCAGTCGCCCGACCTCCAGCAGGTGGCTGATCAGCGTGTCGAGGCGGTGCACCTCCTGCTGCATGATCCCGTAGAACTCGTCCCGCCGCGTGACGTCGAGATCTCTGAGTTGGAGGGTTTCCAGGTAGAGACGAATCGAGGCCAGCGGGGTCTTGAGTTCGTGGGTCACGCTGTCGACGAAGTTGGCCTGTCGTCGATTGAGCTGGATTTCCTTGATGGTCAGGAACAGGTAGAAGGAGAGTCCGACCAGCACCAGGGCAAAAGCGATGGTGCCGATGGTCAGGGCCCCGATGGAGTCGAGGCGGGCGAACAGGACGATCCAGCAGACCATCAGCGTGACATTGAGTGCCATCAGCCCTGCAGAGAGCGTGATGGGCCAGTGCAGCGTGCGGCGTTTGCGGATGTAGTCGGCCAACGACCGGCCCCCCCTGTCGGTTCGGGCAGTCCGAAACGGCCTTCAGACTATCATGCCGCCCCGGTGTCAGCGAGTCCGTCACGGTGGCGGACTCGGATGCCGAAAATACGGTCAATCGCCAGCCGAAACAGGATCCACACCGCCGCCACACTTTCCTTCCAGCTGATCTTCGATTCTCCGAAACGCCGATCTTCAAATACGATCGGCGTTTCAGCAAAACGACTGCCCAGCCGTCTGAGTCGGTAGAGGATCTCTTCCTGGAACGCGTATCCCCGGGCTCGGAAGAGGTCGAGGTCGAGTTCGGCGAGTTGTGTGACGGTGTAGCAACGGAAGCTGCCACTGTTGTCGCGTGATGGGAGTCCAAGCATCACGCGGGCGTAGAAGTTGATGCCGCGGCTCATGACGTGGCGTCGCCAGTTCCATCCCACCACGCCGCCACCTTCGACGTATCTCGAGCCGATCGCCACGTCAGCGGTCGTCATCAGATCCCGCATGGCCGGAATGTGGCGGGGGTGGTGGCTGAAATCCGCGTCGAGGTTGATCAGGTGGTCGTAACCTCTGGCGATGCCCTCGCGAAATCCCGCCAGGATGGCGGTCCCCAGCCCCTGCTTGCCGGCGCGATGCAGCACCTCGATCCGCCGATCGGCTTCGGCCATGGTGTCGGCCAGGGTACCGGTGCCGTCCGGCGAGTTGTCGTCGATGATCAGGATGTCGGCATCCGGGGCGACCTGGTGCAGCTCCGGAATCAGCCGCTCGATGTTCTCACGCTCGTTGTACGTGCAGAGGGTGATCAACAGCCTGGGGGTCGCCTCTGGCGCCAAGTCGGTTGTCGGAGCTGCGTCTGACATCACGATTCCAACAGCGTACCGGCTATCTCGTCCCACTCGGCTGCGAGCGAGGCCTCGCAGGTGGGCCGGTCGGCACGGCGGTACCAGTAGGCGGCGTTGGAGAGGTCGCCTTCGATCCGGTGCAGGTGAGCGTGGACCCAGGCGGCCTCGGGCGATTCGATCTCCTGGACGATCACGTGGCCGGCCTCCCAGCCTTCGCGAGACGAAAGCCACATCGCGCGGACCTCGTCGGTGAGTCCTTCGGGGGGGGCGTCGTGGTCGAGTGTCGCTTTGAGTTCGTCGAGTGTCATGGTCGGGCCCAGGTGAGGCGAAAGCGCGGTCATTTCCGCAAGCGGCCGTGGATGTCGTCGACGACGCTGTCGAGCGGGATCCGCTGTTGTTCAAGCGAGTCGCGATCACGGATGGTGACGGTGCCGTCGTCGGCTGTGTCGCCGTCGATGGTGATGCAGAAGGGGGTGCCGATTTCGTCCTGTCGACGGTACCGTCGGCCGATGGCCCCCTGTTGGTCGTAGATCGAGGCGATTCCGGCAGCCTTGAGATCCTGGTAGAGGCGTCCGGCGGTTTCCGGCATCCCCTCCTTCTTGATCAGCGGGAATACCGCCACCTTGACCGGAGCCAGCCGCGGGTGGAGCCTCATCAGCACCCGGCTCTGCATGTTTCCCTTGTCGTCGGGTTGTTCGTCCTCGTGGTAGGCCTCGCACAGGAATGCCAGAGTGGCCCGGTCGGCGCCGGCGGCCGGTTCGATGACATGCGGAGTGAACCGTTCGCGGGACTGGTCGTCGAAATAGGTCAGATCCTTGCCGCTGCCCCTGTGCCGTGGCTGGCCATGCTCGTCGGTCTCGACGACCAGGTCGTCACCCTGCCGGACCAGTTTTCCCTCCATGTGGCTCCGCAGATCAAAGTCTCCCCGGTGGGCGATTCCCTCGAGTTCCCCGTACTCGCCGTCGGGCAGGAACGGAAAGGCGTACTCCACGTCGGCGGTGCCCACCGAGTAGTGAGAGAGTTCGTCGGGGTCGTGGTCCCGCAGGATCAGGTTCTCGCTGGTGATTCCCAGGTCGACATACCATTGATATCGGCGGTTCCGCCAGTACTCGTACCACTGCCGCGACTGGTTGGGGTGACAGAAGAACTCCATTTCCATCTGTTCGAATTCCCGCGAGCGGAAGGTGAAGTTCCTGGGAGTGATCTCGTTGCGGAAACTCTTTCCGATCTGGGCGATACCGAAGGGGATTTTGACCCGCGAGCTGTCAACGACGTTCTTGAAGTTCACGAACATGCCCTGGGCCGTTTCGGGTCTCAGAAACGCCGCGTTCTCCTCGCCCGAGAGCGCCCCGATGATGGTCTTGAACATCAGGTTGAACTCCCGCGGTTCGGTCAACTGGCAGGCCTCGTGATCTCCCGGCACCTTGCTGGGCTTTCGTGGACATGCGCTTGTGGCCACGTGGTCGGCACGAAACCGGGCCTGGCACTCACGGCAGTCGATCATCATGTCGTGAAAGAGATCGTAGTGGCCCGAGGCCTTCCAGACCTGGGGATGCATGATGATTGACGTCTCGACCCCGACCATCTGGAAGGTGCTGACGGCCCCGTCCGGGACACCGAGTTCACTGTGGTTGGTGACCATGTCACTCCACCACGCCTCCCGGACATTCCGCTTCAACTGGGCTCCCAGCGGGCCGTAGTCCCAGAATCCGTTCGAACCGCCGTAGATTTCCGATGAGGGAAAGACAAACCCCCGCCGCTTGCACAGCGAGACGATGGTGTCCATGGATGTGTTCATTGTGTCCTCGGAGGCAGTCAGGCGAGTGCCCGGATCGTGCTGCTGTGAGTGTCGAAGGCGGGGACCAGGTCGACGGTATCGTGCCGCGAGGCCAGGGTGATATCGTCGTCGAGGCCGAGTTGTCGGAGATTGCGGCCGCCGTGGCTGTCGCGGAGTTCAGCGAGCAGCTGTTCGGGGTCGTGGGCGACTTGTCGGTAAAGCGAGATGGCGATCCGGGTGGCATCGTGCGAGCGGGTATCGAACCCGCCGTGTTCCTGCAGGGCCAGTCCGATCGCGCCGGCACACAGACAGTCTTCGGCGGTGACCTCTCCATCGGTCCCGGCGCAGACCAGGTGCACCGGTTGGCCGCGTTGAGCCAGCGTGTCGGTCACCGCCTGGATGTTGCAGAAGGCGGCCACCAGGGCCAGGTCGGCCGGGCGGCAGTTCTCGAGCGCCGATGTGCCGTTGGTGGTGGTGAAGATGATCGTTCGTCCCCCGACGGTCTCGAGCGTGAAACGGGAGGGGGAATTGTCGAGGTCAAAACCGTCGATCCGGGTGCCCCCCCGCTCTCCGGCCAGCAGCGGGGCGGAGTCGTCACCACTCGAGGACAACCGGGTGGCCAATTCGCGAGCCTGCTCGACGTCTCGACAGGGATGGATCGTATCGCAGCCGGCCGCGAGCGCGTGGGTCATGGTCGTGGAAGCTCGCAGGACGTCGATCATCACCGCAACCGTACCGCTCAGTCGAGCGGATGCGACGGAGGTCGGGAGGAGATGGATTGACAGCAAGGGCGGCATGGGTCGGATCATAGAAGCGGCTGGCGGGAGCGGCAAGATCAGCGTTCGGGGTGGGCGGTGTTCGAAACAGCATCTAGACTCGTAGTCGCAAGAGGGCCGCGAGGGAACTGGCGATGGTCGGCAGTGGTGAGGTGACCGGGCTTCGATGGACTCGACGACGGGCACTGGCGGCGCTGGGGGGCCTGGTGGGCCTGGCCGGGTGCGGCGCGTCCGCAGAGCCGGGTCCGTCGGTGGTCGCCGGTGGCGGGCGGCGACCACCCGAAAAGGCTCTGGCTCCGGCCTACAGCCGACGTCATCGTCTCGACGTGCCGCGGACATCTCTCGAGTGTCCACGCGGAAAGTGCATCCTGCTGCACTTTCCGCTGCGCGAGGACTACCACCCCAGTTCGATGGATGACCTGCTGGAGGGGCGTCCCGGGACCGACGCCGATGACGGGGAGGTTGTGAGTGAGGAGGGCACGGAATGGCACGTTGAATCCGCCGCCCAGTTGGCCCAGTTCAACTGCTGTGCCTACGCTGCCGGTGACGTGGTGGGCCTGGGGCCGGGGGACTGGCTGTGCGGAGAGGTCAACCCGTTGACTGACGGCACCAACCCGATGCAGGTGCTGCTGGAGAGTTACTACGAGCAGGTGGCCGACTTCGCGCCGCCTTTCACCTCCGGGGCGATCGAGGCGTTCGAGACATCCCGTCTGATCAGGGACGACGATGTGGTGTGCCTGGTCGGCAGCCGTGGCCCCGACTACCCGCATGCGATGCGTGTCCGTGATCGCGGAGGTCATCACTGGGTGGTGGGGAAATTCGGAGAGGACCCGATACTGTGGACGCCGTTGGAGACCGTCGGCGGCGCCTACGAGGGTCAATTCGATCGGGTCCGGGTGTTTCGTCTCCGGACGCCTCGTGCGATTTGAACCGTCGACGGTTTCGGATTGGCGGGCTCAGGAGAGCAGCAACTCCAGGTCGTCGCGGGTGAGGTTGCTGAGCACGCTGCGGTTTTCGAGCAGGATGTCGTCGGCGAGTTGTCGCTTCTGCTGCTGAAGTTCGGCGATCTTCTCCTCGACGGTTCCCTCGCAGATCAGTCGGTAGGCAAACACCGGCCGGGTCTGTCCGACGCGGTGAGCCCGATCGATCGCCTGCATCTCGACGGCTGGATTCCACCAGGGGTCAAGCAGGAAGACGTAGTCGGCCGAGGTGAGGTTCAGGCCCAGTCCGCCGGCCTTGAGGCTGATCAGGAAGATGCCGCACTCGGAGTCCTGCTGGAAGTGGTCGATGTGTGCCTTGCGGTCACGGGTTTGTCCGTCGAGGTATTCGTATTCGAGGCCGATCCTGTCGAGCACCTTGCGAACGATGGCCAGCATGCTGGTGAACTGGGAGAAGACCAGCGCCTTGTGGCCCTCCCTGACGAGTTCTTCAAGAAGAGGCGTGAGGGTCTCGAGCTTGGCCGAGGCGCCGTCGATCAGGTCAGGATCGAGCAGCCCGGGGTGACAGGCAATCTGGCGGAGCCGCAGAAGGGCTTCCAGGACGTGCATGCGGGACTTGTTCAGGCCTTGCTCCTGCAGTATCCCCAGCAGACTCTGGCGATAGTGGTCCCGCATTTCGTCGTAGAGTCGCTGTTGCTCGTCACCCATCCGACACTGAATGGTCTGCTCTAACCGTGCGGGCAACTCAGCCGCGACCTCCGACTTGGTCCTCCGCAGGATGAACGGGGCGAGTCCCTGGGTGAGCAGGCCCCGAGTGTCGTTGTCGTCCGTGAATCGGCGGAAGACCGAACTGCGGCCGAGCATCCCGGGGTTGAGGAACTCGAAGATCGACCAGAGGTCTCCCAGGTGGTTTTCGATCGGCGTGCCGGAGAGTGCCAGTCGGAGGTTGGCGTCGAGCAGACGTGACGCCTTGGCGACCTGTGATCCGGCGTTCTTGATGGTCTGGGCTTCGTCGAGCACGACGTAGTCGAAGCGATGTTCCTTGAGTTCGAGGATATCTCTGCGGAGTGTTCCGTAGGTGGTGAGGATCACGTTGAATTCGTCGAAGTCATCCCGCAGGCTGGCTCGGTCGAGTCCGGAGTATTCGAGCACTTTCAGCGACGGGCAGAATCGTTCGCATTCCTCCTTCCAGTTGAACATCAACGAACGAGGAACGACGACAAGTGATGGAATCAGGGAGCCATTGGCCTTGATGCGTTCGGAAAGTGCGGCGAGAACCTGGACGGTCTTTCCCAGGCCCATGTCGTCGGCCAGGCAGCCCCCGAACCGGAATTCTTCGAGGAAATGCATCCAACCCAGGCCTTCTCGCTGGTACGTCCTCAGCGATCCTACAAAGTCCGCGGGCTCCTCGGCTTCGGAGATTCCCTCGAACGAATCGAGCTTCCGACGAATCTCCTCGAACTTCTCGTCGACGTCGACAATGTTTCGTGAGGCCAGCAAGGCGTCAAGCAGAGCCACCTGGGCTGGTGCGAAGCGGACGTGCTCGTCCTCGACGACTCCCAACTGGCTGATCATCGAATACTGGTCGGCCCACTCGTCGGGCACGAGTCCCAGCGAACCGTCCTCCAGCCGGATCGCCGATTCGCCACGAGAGAGCGCGGCGAGCAGTTCCGGGAATCGGACACGTTGGCCGGAGAAATCGACTTCACCGTGAAGCTCAAACCAGTCGATGTGAGAACGGACGCTCATCTGGAACTCGCCGGCTTGCCGAACGGGCATGCCGTCGGAATCCACCTGCCAGCCAGCGCTCATCAGGGCGCGGATTGCCGGCGTGAGTTGTGCGATCGAGATGTCGAGTTGCCGGAGTCCTCGTCGGTGATCGTCGATTCGTTCGAACCCGGCATCGCCGAGTTCCTGCCAGGCAGCGGATTCTCGCTGCGGATTGCGACGGGCGCAGCGGCGCTGGTCCTTGAGCACGACGGCCGATTGGCTGTTGTGGGCCGAGAGCAGCGAGCCGGCATAATTGAAGTGGAGCGTGGCGGCCAGCCGTTCGCGGTTCCACCGTCTGCCCCGTGGTACGGTCAACGACAGCACCGGAACGGGCGTAACGTCGATGCTCTCCAGGGCCAGCGGTTCGGGAAGGTCGAGGTCGGGCAGGTCGGGTAGTTCGAGCAACGTTGTAACCAGGTCCTCCTCGTCACCATCGGGCACGGAAAATGGCAGGTCGCCCACCAGCAAGCGGCTCCAGGCGGCCGCCACCGAGCCGCTGTGTCGATGAGCCGTGGAATTGGTGAAATGGAACCCGCCGGCCAGAACCAGTTGGGTGTCGGCCAGGTCACACTCTTCCTCGGCCCGGTGAAACCGTCCGGTCAATCGCCAGAGGGACGCATCGGAGTCGTGTGCGAGTGCCAGCCGAAAGTCCCAGGGCGGGCCGTCGTCCCAGCGAAGCCGGAGTTCATCCGGTCCGTCGGGGTCGAAAAAAACGAGTCGCTGCATCTCGCACAGGCGGGGAATCAGCATCGAGGCGAGTGCGTCGGGTACGCGGTATCGAAATGTCGAGGGTCCTGATGATGCCGCACGGCTGCCGTTGCCTGGCTCGGTGGGGATCCCCCCGGCCAACAGTGTCAGGAACTCGCGGTCTTCGGAGTCCTCGATCGCCTCAACCCGTCCACCGCGGATTCGCAGAGGCTTCCATTTGCCCCACTGCCCATTGGCCCGCCGCTGTCTCTGGGAGGTTTGCAGAACCACCTGGTCTTCGGCTCTGCTCTGGGCCAAGTCGATTTCGTAAACGATGTCACGCTCGGATTCCTGCCCGGCCGATCCTCGGGCCAGGGTCTCGCCCAGGTGACTCAGCCGAGTCTCCCAGGTCCGGCGGCCGCCGGTTCGTGAGAGAAAATCTGCGAAGTCGTCGTCGTCCTCGGCCAGGCCCTCCAGCAACGGTCCTCGCTGGTCACCAGGGGCACGAGCGGCGTCGCTGGTAAAAGGGGGAACGTAAGCGGCGGTCGCGGTGCCGGCCAGGTAGCCGTCGCGATCGGCGACGAGAATCGCCGCCCAGAGGTGACGGCAGGTTGCCGAGCGGTCCTCTTTGTGTGAGCAACTGCAGCGGAGTTGAAGCCCGTCGTCGGAGTGACACAATTCGGCCTCGAACTCGGTGTCGTCTCGGATCACCGCGGTCAATGCCTTGGGGGTGACCGTGGTCACCGCGATCAATTCGGCTTTCAAGTACTCGGAACCGCGGAAACGGATGTCACCGCGGAACCGATCCTCGAAGTGCTCAGCCAAGCTCACCGATCTCTCCGGCTGGGTCGCAATCCGTCGCTCGCCGTTGTCCGGCGAAACCCCCGTTTTATGTCACTTGGCGAGTGGATTCAAGCGAGGTGTTTCGTGTGTTGATTCCCCTTGGTGACGCAGACGCGACCGGCGTATGATTGGGGGGGACTGACAACCGGGTGTGCCGGTGGGAATTGAACGGGCTACGGGAACGAGCGTGAACGACATCGAACCGATCGGCGGCCGGAGTGCGAGCGGCGGGCGACCGCTGGCTGCCATCGGCGTGGTGATGTTGCTGGCGTTAGCCGGGGCCGTCGCGGCGTGGACCGGTACGGGAAGAAACGGCGGCACAAGAGGTGGTGACGCGGCAGCTGAGGATCCGCCGATCGACAACCAGACACTGGCACTGTCGAATGAGGAGGCCAAGTACCTGCAGGACGCGGAGCACCTCGGGGGCTTCGTGCTGGGGGATCTCACGCTGCCGCAACTGGGGGCTGCCATCGGTGACGGGGATGAAGAACGCCTGGCGAGTTATCTGGCGGTGGACTTCGTGGGCGAACTGTTCCAGCCCGATGCGGGGAAACGGGCGTTGCTCGAGGTGGCCGACGTGAGGACGTGGAGGAGTCCTCGTGACGCGACGCGGACAGTCGACGGCCGGGGGTTTGTCTCACAGGTGATGGCCTGGCGGGCCGAGTTCACGAGGCTCAATTCGGCGTCCTTGAAAGTGATGCTGATGAGGCCCGAATCTCACGGTGAATTTGACGGTCCCTGGGTGGGTTCCTTGAAGTTGCGGCTGACCGGGAAGCGGGTCGATGGCCGGATTGCCGAACGCGAGGTGCGATTCCGGTGCCGGTTGAATTCGTTGACCGAGGACCAGCCCGACCGCAGGGGGTGGTTGGCCGGGTGCGTGGCGTACGAGGCCCGTCTCAGCCAGGCCCGTGAGTACCTGTTCGAGGAGATGCAGGACGAGACGGGAATCGACGTGACCGCCTTGCACGACAACTGGAAGCGGGCCGACAAGACCAACCTGCCGTTCCTGACCGGGGGCACCTACCTGGTCGACTACGACCGGGACGGCCGTATCGACGTCCTGCTCACCGATCTGAACGGACTGGCTCTCTACCATGGTCGGGAGCACGGTCGATTCGTCAACGTTACGCTGGAGGCCGGGTTGCCACCGCTGTCGGCTCCCCATGAGCCGCCTCCGCTGGGGGCCGTTTTTGCCGACTTCGACAACGACGGCTTTCCCGATCTGCTGTTGGGATCCCGGCTTTATCGCAACGTCGCCGGTACGCGTTTCGACCTGCTGGCCGTCGGTCGTGACACGTCCTTGAAACTGCCCCGGGAGGCCTCGCAGTTCTCGGTGGCCGACTACGATCGTGACGGCAACATCGACCTGTACGTGGTCGGGTTGTCCGAGGGATCTCCGGAGGGCCAGCCGTGGATTGGCCAGGCGCGTGGCAGTTACCACCAGTTGTGGAAAAACAAGGGGGGATGGCAGTTCGAGGAGGTGGCCGAATCGAGCGGGGCGCGGGGACGGGGAGGTCCGACATTTGCCGCCACCTGGCTCGATGCCAACGGCGACGGTTGGCCCGACCTGATGACCTCTTGCGAGACCGGCAAGAACGACTACCTGATCAACCAGAAGGACGGGACGTTCCGGGAGGGCCAATTGCCCGACATCTACGGTGGGTTCTCGATGGGCATCACTGCAGGTGACATCGACAACGACGGTCGCTCCGATGTCTACGTCGCCAACATGTACTCGAAGGCGGGGGAACGGATCGTCGACAATCTCCGGCACGGGGTCTACCCCGACGATGTCGACTCGCAGATGAGAGATTTCGTGTCCGGGAACGAACTGTACCACAGCCTGGGGGCGGGGAAGTTCGAGCGGATCGGGCAGGCGACCGGGGTGGCTGATGTGGGGTGGGCCTACGGCCCGGGTTTCGTCGATCTTGACAACGACGGCTGGCTCGATCTCTATGCCCCCGTGGGTTTCCAGAGCGTGACGCCCGAGCGGCCCGATGGGTGACGTTGCGTCTGGCTGGCTGTCGTGTCACAGCCTTTCAACAGCAGTGCCCAGGTGCCGTGCCTTCGCGACCTGGACAAAGCCAACGGAGAGTTCTGGGTCTCGAATCCCTGGAGTTTCTCGGCCAGCGGTGAGAACCTGAGTGCTTACGAACGCAACGGCGTGTTCCTGAACGACCGACAGGGGGGGTTCCACAACATCTCCTACACCAGTGGTGCCGACAATCTCGGCGACGGTCGCAGTGCGGTGTCGTGGGACATCACCGGTGACGGCATGCCCGAGTTGTTCATTCGGCAGGCCGGTGGCGGGCCACTGGTGGTCTACCGCAACCGCTTTCCCCGGGCACACTACCTGCAGTTGAGCCTCCGCGGGACGCGGAGCAACAGCCTGGGCGTGGGGGCTCGTGTCGAATGCGAGGTCGGCGACACGGTGGTACGGCGGTCGCTGTATCCGGTGGTCAATTTCCTGTCGCAGTCACCGGCACTGTTGCACCTGGGCCTGGGCGAGGCAGCCGTGGTGGATCGCCTGACGATCCACTGGCCCTCCGGAGAGGTGCAGCGGTTCGAACAGTTGGCGGCTGACCGCCACCTGCGGATCACCGAAGGGTCCGACCAGGTGCGGACACTGTCGGGGCGACTGCAGGGTGGCGAGTGATCGTCACTCTGCCGGTTGCGGACGCCCTCTCCCCATGCCGGCGCAGGCGTGTCCAACCAGCATGCTGAGGACCCCGCTGCCGAAGAAGAACCAGAAGCCGTAGCTGAAAACATGGGCCGGCACGGAGAGTTCAAACGGGTCGTCAAAGAAGACGGCCTGGCCGATGGGGATGTAGATCAGGGTGCTCAGCAGTGCACTCGCAACGACGGCGGAACCCAGGCTCAGGGCGGTCTTGAGGGTTGGGTTCATCGCCAGCGGCCAGACGACCACGCCGACGCCGATGACAAACCATGCCACGAACTGGGGGATCATCAGCTTGATGTACTCGTTGATGTCGTTGGGGGCCAGGGTCTCGGCGACACGGGCATGGAGGCCTCCGCCAAGGAACCCGGCGGCTCCGACCAGAACTGCACAGGCAATCGTGCCGGTCAACAGGTGCAGGATCGACAGTCGGCGGATTCCCTCGGCCAGGCCGATCCCGGCACCCAGCGGAATGCCCAGCAACATCAGGTAGAGCGCCACCCGGTTTCTGCGGGGAGACACTCCTCGCTGATGCCGCTCGGCCTCTCGTTTCATCTGGGCCTTCACCTGTTGAGGATCCGGACTGGTTCCCCCGGGGCCGGACTCGATGTCATCGGCTTTGAGCAGGACGTTGAAGGTTGAATGTTTGGCCGGAACACCCATCGCAGCCATGAGCATTCCAAATCCTTTCAGTTCGACGTTGCGGAATTCCAGCGTGAACTCCGAATCAACCTGCGCCTCCTCCCCGGGCATGCCCGAGGCCGCATTCGGCGTAGCCTTCTTCACGAAATCCGTTTGGACGATCCAACCCGTCCAGGCTCCTGCCAGGCCCAGGACCATGAACAGCATGGTGATCGACAACTTGGCAAAGGTGGAGGGGGACGGGTCGACAACAGGGTCAGCGGCCACGGCGGGTGTTGGGTTCGGAGCGGTTTTCGGCTCCGTTTCGGGTTTCACCTCCGCAGACTCCGACTGAGGAGGGTCAGCTGGTTCGGGTGTGGCTGCTGGTGTGTCGTTCATGGGTAGTCCTGGAGATGGAGCGATTTCGGAGTGGTGTGGCAGTGTGAGTGTCGCAGACCGCTCGACCCAGTCTAACACAGTCGCTGCTGTGAAGGGGTCAAGGTACGGGTCGTCGGTCAAGTTGAGGCAAGCGGCGACAGGCCGCGGCCGCCTGCCGCCACATCGACGCGAGGTCGGGTTTTCCGAGCGCATCGCAGAGTTCGGCGAGTTGGTCTCTCACCTCGGCGTTGTCCGGTGCCCGGTTGGCCTCGAGGTTCTTCTCGGTCAACTGCTGTTTCAGCTTCTGAGAGATGTCGTGCCTGGCCATTTCCTGTTTGTACTTTTCCGGCTCGCCGAGTCGTTGCCAGGCCTGTGCGAGTTGATAGCGGCAGGCGGTGTCGTGGGGATCCTTTGAGAGGAGGTTCGTCAACGGCGCGATCACGGCCTCGGTCTGCTGTTGGTCGATAGCCATGTCGACCTGCAAGAGCACGGCGACACGTTCGTGGGGATCTCGACCAAGTGCCCGGGCGAGGAGGTCGCGGGCCCTCTTGGTGTTGCCCAGGCCGCGGTGGCAGTCGGCCTTCAGTGCGAGAACCAGTGCGTGGTCGGGGTCGGCCGTGTCGAGGATCTCTAGAGCGTCGGTGAGATTGTTTTGGCCGATCAGCGAGCGGGCGAGGTTGCGCAGAACTTCCTGGTGAACATCTACGGGGATAGAATCGGAGGGCTCGAGGTCCAGGGCCTTGCGGTAGTTCTCGACGGCCAACTGGAAATCTTCGAAGTCGAAGGCCATGTGGCCGATCAGTGCGTGGGCGAGGTAGTTGCCGGGTTCGAGGTCGATCAGTTTGTTCAGGTGGGCCATGGCGGTGTCGAACGCGCCGAGATTGTAGAAGATCTGGCCGAGCCAGCGATGGGCGTTGGCCGAACGGGGTTCGTCCTTGAGCAGTTCCTGGAACTGGGCTGCGGCCAGTGGGAGTTGTTCGAGCAGAAAGAGACATTCGCCGGTCAACTCGAGAGCGGGTTTCCTGAGTTCGCCGAGTGGCTGGACCACCTCGAATGACCGCATGGCGCCGCGGGGGTGTCCCCGCCGCAGTTGGTAGGCGCCCCGCAATAATGCGACATGAGAATCAAATTCCGGGTACTCATCGAGTGTTTCGATGCCCTTGAGCAGGACGTCGTGGTCGCTGGATGCGACGGCAGCCAGGCTGTCACGAAAGACCTGGTGAGGATCGGTTGCGAGCAGGAACCACCCGGCTCCGCCGATGGCCACGACAGAGGGGACGGCCAGGAAGATCCACCAGGATCGCACGCGGCTGTCGACGGCAGATCGGCCGGGCGTGTCGGTCGGCAGTGGAGAGGCGGGCGGGGTCATTTCGCGTCACCGAGGTGGTTGATCCAGACTTCGACAGGAGAGGTGGAGGCCGAGCGTGTGTTGTTGCCGACAGCGATGTCGACGTCACCATCTCCATCGATATCTCCCACGGCCAGGGTGGGATGGTTGCAGAGTTGGGCTTCGAGTGTGCGGGGGGTGAAGACGCCGGGAGCAGTCTGTTCGATCCACATCAACGAGGGCACTCGCAGGCTCGTGAGTACGTCGCTTCGTGAGACACCCTGCAATTCGCCGACGAAACCACACGCGATGATATCCAGGTCGCCGTCGGAATCGATATCGGCAGCCTCGGCGCGGTGGACTCCGTAGAGACGTGCGAGGTGATGTTCGGTGAACGACAGCTTTCCGGTGTTCTCCAGCCAGCGGATACCGTGATCGGGCTTGAGAACCGCGTCGTCCATCGTGTCGCCGTTGGTCAAAAGCACGTCGGTATCACCATCGCCGTCGAGATCGACCAGTTGGAGTCCTGATGAGCCCCAACACGGGTGAGGGGCCTGGTAGAGTGTCTTGGCCGTGAAGCCCATGTCTCCGTGTCCCAGGAAGGCGACGACGGTTTCGTGTTCCTGGGCAATCAACGTCACGAAGTCGAGTTTCCCGTCTCCATCGAGGTCGACGGTGGCCGCATGAATGGTCCCGTGGCGTTGGTCAATCGCCTGGAGCGAGTAAGTCTGGGCGGTAGGCGGACCGCGGCGACCGTTGTGCTCGAGAACCAAAACGCGGCCGGTCGTTCGCCAGCCGAATTCGCCGACCACCAGGTCCAGGTCGCCGTCATCGTCGAAGTCGGCCGCTCTCACATCGGCCACCCGGCTGAGGTTTCGGGCGAGGTCGACCGGGGTGAACTTGCCGGCGGGTTGTTGTCTGAGCCAGGTGACCTTGCCGAGGTCGTGGTCAATGGCACCGAAGGAACCGAGGTCTGCGACGAGGAGATCTTGCAGGCCGTCGCCGTCGAGATCGATGATTTGGCAACGAGCCGGATGTCCGACACGGGCCAGTACGGTGAGATCCGGTAGCCGTTTCGGTGTGGCTCGGCTCAGCAGGATCAGCCCATTAGCCATGTCGCAGGCGATCAGTTCTTTTTGTCCCCGACGTCCATTTCCAAGGAGGTCGGCCATCTGGACGTTGGAGATGACGATCGCGTCGTCGGTGTCCACCGAACAGGCCAGAGCCTGGACCGTGAACCTCTGTGGCCCATCGGTGATCTGGTCGTCAAGCGCCGGGCGATCCAGGGCCTCGGGTGCACGCGCAACGTACCACTTGATCACTTCCTGTGTGTTGACGATGCCGCGGATTTTCGATCCGTAGCCCTTGAATTTCGTCATCTGTCCGATCCGTGACGGCCACTGAGACTTGGGCAGAATCGACGGTTCGGGAAACGTGTGGCACTGGCTGCAGAGCGTTTTGACTGTGAGGGTGGTGACGGGGGTGCGCGAGGAGGAGGGACGATCGGGGTCCGGGCTCGATGCAGGCGGCGGTGTGAACAGGTTCCAGGCGGCCAGCACCAGCACGACGGTGCCAACGGCAGCCAGGATCGCCATCGGCAGCCTGCGTGGCCGCTTGGCTGACGACTGCCGGTCGTTCGACGAGTCCACGGCGTTATTCATGGTCGAGGCGATTCGGTGTGACGCGGATGTCCGGTCGGTCGGTCGCCGGATTCCAGCCTGCTGGCTCGATCCTAAAAAAAGCTCCACCCGGACGCGAGAGCGGTCCGAGTGGAGCTGGTTGGACGAAGCGGCAATCCGAGGTCGAAAGCCCGTCCTCCCCGGCGCCTGCTACTCTTTCAGATCGACCGTGAAATCATTCGGGCCGGGTTCCTGCACGGTGTACTGCAGCCCGGAGGTTTCGACGTTGGCGTACTTTGCCGGCAACGCACTGTCGGCCTCCTTGAAACCGTCGCCTTCCATCTGGCCCAGATAGGCCTTGGTGGGGTCGACAGCTGCCATGTTCGGCATGTTGCCCTTGCCGAGGTCGCCTTGTTCGAGCGCCTTGCCTCCCGAGGCAAGCGAGGGGTCTGCCATGCCAGCCAGGTTACCCTTTTCGGTGGCCTTGGAGACCGAGACCTTGTAGGCACCGGGCATGGCTCCGTCGTCGGTCGAGAAGGTGCCGATGATCGCCTTGCCTGCCTTGTCGGTTGTCCCCTGGCAGTTGCGGGCGCCGTCGCCACTCGCAGTAAATGTGACCTGTGCCCCTTCGACGGGCTGGCCCTTCATGGTGACGGTCAACGAAACCGCAAGGCAGCCGGCACTGGGGTTGGGGCCACCACAACCGGTCGCCAGCAGGGCAATGACCAGTGAGGCACACAGCACGGGGAGGGCGGAGTATCGCATGGTCTGTCGGTTTCCTGCGGAGGTTGAATTTTCCGGATTTAAGGATACCCGAGATGTCTCAAGTATTCCCGCGCATCCGCTGAATTCCCGGCCGTCGAGGGGTCGCTCGAAGATGCTCGATCGAGATGATATTAACCAAAAAGACGACCCCGCCGCAATGGACGGGGCCGTCATTCGAATTCACAGGTGTTGTGCCCCGGCAGGGGCGTGGCGGCCTAGAAGTCGCCAACCACTCCAGGCATTCCACCAACCGCCGGGTTCTCGAGGGGATCCGGCGTGGTTGGGTGACCGGTCAGGTACCAGGGAATGCCCTTGTCGGCACGATCACCGAGCCGCTGATAGGTTCGGTAGTTGATCGAGTCGTTGAGCATCCGCACGCGACCGTCGACGAACAGGAAGTGTGCCCCGTTCTCGTGCTTGCTCTTGAAGCCCTGGCTCGTCTGCCAGTTCCGCCAGTGGTTACAGCCAGCGGGCACATAGTCCCAACCCGGCTCGTAGACACACTTGATCGGGAAGTTGATCGGAGCGGTCGTGGCCATCCACGGTGCGTTCCAGTGGTACCATCCGTTACGGGCGTGGTCGCCGCACTGCGGCAGAGCTTCGCCCATCAGAATCGTCTGGGATGTGCCATCGGCAGAGTTGATGGCTCCGACTCGAGCCGCCCAGTTGTGGCGGGCCATGATGCCGGAGATGAAGTTGGGAAGGGCGGTGTTTCCGTGTCCGCCGCGACCAGTCAGGAAGTTGTTGCCGGGATAGCTGCGGCACCAGCCGCCCAGCGAGTTCATTCGCTGGTTGCCCATGCTGCCCATGTAGTTGGTCCGGGCCCGGTCGCCACTGTTGCTCATCTTTGGCGAGCCGTCACTCGGGCACATGTAGGTCGGAATCACGTAGCTGCGGAACTTCTTGCCCCATCGCGGCTGGTCATCGATCTTCGGCATCCACCACCAGTCGGCGCGTCGGTTACGGAAGTCGATCCGGCTGAAGAGCGGTTGCTGATCCACAAACGGCAACAGGTGCACCAGGTGGGACCCCTTTTCGTGGGACCACCAGGTATGGCCCTGGCTCCAGTGAATTGCCCAGATCGACGGCGGAAACATGCCGTACGTATCATGGTAGTTGTGCATCGCAACGCCCAATTGCTTGAGGTTGTTCTTGCACTGGGCTCTGCGAGCGGCTTCGCGGGCTTGCTGAACAGCAGGCAACAACAGCGCGATCAAAATGGCGATGATCGCAATCACCACCAGCAGCTCGATCAGCGTGAAGGCCCGTTTGCGTCGTTGACGGCCAGCCATGCCTTCCTCCTTCTTACCGTGTCCACTCTATGAATTTAAAAATACGCCGAAAAACTTCATTTGGTTATCGCGTGTAACCGTCTTCGGTCAACGGAGACCATGTCAGCGCCACTTTCGGTTTAAGTGTGTCGCCAGGTACGGTCGTTCCCCCCATCTGTCTTCGTCGGACGTAGTCAGGTCAGTGGACACAAATTTGACGGATAAGTCAACGTGGAACACCATTTTTTGCGAAAAATCACCATTTGGCTCGAGAGCCGACTTTCAGTGCCTCAAAGCGGATGTTTCAATTGGTCTGAGCGCGATCCAGGCGGTGTTGAGGAGTGTGGCTGGAGTCGGGTTTTGGAGAGTGCAGTCCAGCACCCAATCGCGTTGGTGTTTTCCGTCGAATTACGAAAAAACTGGATCACCGACTCGTCGGCCGTCCATCGCGCCGGGCCGCTTCGAGCGTAGGTTTTTGGGGACAGCAACGATGACTTGTGGTTCCGTGGAGTAGCGACCGTGTGGCAGCGGCACCTGAGAACCGTGTTGATTATCGGCGTCGTGCTGGCGCTGATTGGAGCAGCGTTCTGGAAGCCGATCTCTGTCGCCTGGTCTTTGCATACGGCCCGCGGGCTGCTGCGGGTGCGGGAGAGCGACCTGGCGGTGGCGGAGTTGTTGTCGGCCCACGAGGTCGATCCGGATCATCCCGAGGTCAATTTTCTGTTGGCACGGGGTTTCCGCCGGCTCGGGCGGTTCACGAAGGTGGTGGAACACCTGGATCTGGCCGAGGGATTCGGTTGGCCGGCCGAGTTGATTCGTCTGGAGCAGTTGATGGGAGCCGCCCAGGCCGGGCAGTTGGCCGCCAGTGCCCCCGAGCTCTACAAGTTCCTCAGTCGCGGTGGCGACTACGGCGACGAGGGGCCGGAGGTGTGTGAGGCCCTGGTCAACGGGTATTTTCTCAGCTACCAGTTCGGGTTGGCCCAGCCGGTGCTCGACGAGTGGCAGACGGCCTATCCGGACGACTCCCAGTGCTACATGTTCCGCGGTCTGTACTTCGAGAACCGGTCAATTCCGAGCAAGGCGGTGGCCGAGTACCGCAAGGCTGTCGAGTTGGCCGGTGAACGCACCGACGTCCGGTTGCGGTTGGCCCATGTGCTCAAGAAGACCAACCAGTACGATGAGGCGATTGAACAATTCGAGATCTGCCGGGCCGAGGATACGACTCATCCGGAAGTGATGACCGGTCTGGGCCAGTGCTACCATTTGCAGGGCCAGATCGACGAGGCGCGCAGGATGTTCGAGAGCGTGTTGGCCCTCGATCCGGACTATTTCGACGCGCAGCTGGCCCTGGGGCAACTCGAGGAGACCGCCGGTCATGCGGACACGGCGTTGCGGTGGCTTCGTCCGGCGTGCCGTCGTCGCCCCAGCGACACCGAGGCCCGTTACAGCCTGGCGTTGAGTCTGCAGGCGGTCGGCCGCAAGCGGCGTGATGCGGCGGGCTGGCCTCCCCCGGCGTCCGCGGACAAGTCGGGCCTCTCGGTGGCCAAGGCGCTCGGCTGGGCCGCGCGTCGGACCCGCGCCGAGTTGACTCTTACCGAAGCCTCACACCACTTCCGCTTTGTCGCCGACGCACAACAGGCGATGCAGCGCGTGCAGGTCTGGACGGACATCATCCGGTCCGAGCCACGCAACGCCGAGTTGCGTTTCAAGATCGGCAGCTACCTGATGAAATACGACAATCCCGAACACGGGTTGGGCTGGATGCTCTCGGTGCTCGACATCGATCCCAATCACCCGCCGACGCACAGAATGCTTGAAGAGTACTACCGAGGAAAGGGCAAGAACGAGCGTGCCGATCTGCACGCAAAGATGGCCAGCGAGGGTGGCCAGGCCGGACAGGATTCGCAGCGCGGCCCCACCGCAGGCGGGTCCGTTCCACAACCCAAGGATCAGAACGATGACCGATGAAAACACCGGACTCCCGGGAGAAGAGGAAGCGGCTCCGTCTGAGGATCAGGCCGAAGCGACCCCCATCGAGGAGGATGCGGGCGGGGCCGGGCCGGAGAACGAGTCGGGGAGTGGTCTCTCCGAAGAGTCGCCCTCGTTGAAGAGCAGTTTCACCCCGGGCCAGCCGGCCAGCACCCAAAGCAAGATCCTGGTCGTGTTGTTTGCCACGATGCTGATCGTCGGCGGCATCTACGTCGCCTCGCCCGATGACAGCAGCGACACGCTCGTAAACGACAAGGAGGGTTTCGACGAGAAGGTCGCCCGCAACATGGACCTCGGCTACAAGAGCCCGTTCCTGTCGCCGGGAATCAATGAACCGGAAATCCGAGCGGTCGCCGAAACCCGGTTCGCGGCCGCCAGCCCGGCGATTGGTGTCTCGGTCGGAGATTCCTATCGCGTCTATCCGTTGGTCACGGTGCGGGGGAGTTTCACGAGGACCGGTGAGAACGGCTGTATCGTCAACGACAACCTGGGTGGGAAGTTGATCACCGTGACCAACGATGCAGACGCCGGGAGGATTCGGGTCTTTCGGTTGGAAACGGAGGCACGGCGGAAGAAGATCGAGCTGTGGCTGATCGGGATGGGAGACGGGGGGGGGATGAGTCTGGGTTTTGACACGGAAACCACCTTTCAGCAGAGTTCCGAGCAGATCCCCGATCTCGAAGACCATCCCTTCAAGAAGTCAACCATGGCGGAGTGGCGGGCCGAACACCCCCAGACAGATGTCTATGTTGGCGAGTTCGTGACTACCGACCTGCAGATGGAGGCCAGTCTTTCGTATATGACGACCGAGGAACGGGTCGTGGCCGACGGGATCATTGCCGAACGGAACCGCAAACGAAAGATCCTCTCGCCGACTCGCAAGAAGCGTCGCGGAGGCAAATCCGGGTCGTCAAAAAAGACGCCGGACAAAAAGACGCAGCCGAAGGAGCCGGCGGTGAAGAAACCGGCTGTGAAGGGGGCAGGCGGCTCGAACAGTGAGTCGGCCTCGCGAATCAACCGCTGAGTGGAGCTAAGGAGCGATCGGTGCGGTTTTCTCCTGGTCTCAAGACTCGTAGTTGCTCGTTGGCATTGCTGTTGTTGTCGCTGACGGGGACCGGCTGTCCACAGACGCCCGGGAGAGACCCGGCTGCTGCCGGGGACAATGCGGTCGCGGTTCCAACTGCCGAGACACCCCCCGACTCCGGCGGGGGCGATTCGATCATCGAGACCGTGGCCTTGTTCGCAGATCGTGCGAGCGATGCCGGGGTCGACTTCAGTTACCGCAACGGCCAGGAGGCCGGGTACTACTCGATCGTGGAGTCTCTGGGGGGGGGCGTCGGCCTGCTCGACTGGGACCGGGACGGGGATCTCGACCTGTTTCTCCCGGGAGGCGGACAATTTGGTCAGGAGCAGACGATTTCCGGTCATCCGGTCGGCGTCTTCCTCAACCGCGGTGGGTGGTCGTTCCTGCCGGCCGCCAAGCAGGCGGGGACCGCTGGGGAGTCGACCCGCTACTCGCACGGGGCTGCAGTCGGAGACTTCGACGACGACGGGTTTCCCGATGTGTTGGTGACCGGTTTCGGAGGCGTGGTGCTGTGGCGAAACCTGGGCGACGGCACGTTTGAGAACTCGACGCCCGGTTCGGGTCTGGACGACACTCGCTGGAGTTCCTCGGCTGCCTGGGGAGATCTCAACGGAGACGGCCACCTCGACCTCTATGTTGCTCATTACGTCGACTGGAGTTTCCAGAACAACCCGTACTGCCCCTCGAAGCAGACCGGGAAACAGGACATCTGTCCGCCTCGTCTGTTTCAGCCACTGCCCGACACGCTGTACCTCTCCAATGGCGACGGCAGCTTTCGGGACGCCTCGGGGCCGGCGGGCCTGGTCCAGCAGGGGGCCAGCGGGAAGGGCCTGGGCGTGATGATGTGCGACATCGATCTGGACGGTGACCTCGACATCTACGTCTGCAACGACACCGTCCCCAACTTCCTGTACCAGAATGACGGCCGCGGGCATTTCGAGGAGGTGGCGATGAAGAGCGGTGCGGCAGTCAGCGAAACGGGGGTGCCGGAGGGAAGCATGGGGGTCGATCTGGGGGACTACAATCTTGACGGTCGGCTCGACCTGTGGGTGACCAACTACGAGCGTGAGAGCATCGCGTTGTACCGCAACGACGGGAACGGGATGTTCCGCCACGTCAGTCACATCGCCGGGCTCACCACCATCGGTGGCCTGTTTGTCGGCTGGGGCACCTCGTTCCTGGATTTTGATCTCGACGGCGACGAGGACGTGTTCGTCAGCAACGGCCACGTGATCCGTCACCCCAGCGAGGCCCCGCTGCGGCAGTTGCCCCTGTTGTTCGAGAACCGTCGGGGTCAGCGGTTCGCCAATGTGGCCCCCACTGCCGGGGACTACCTCTCCTCGCCCCACATGGGCCGCGGTGTTGCCCGAGGCGATCTCGACAACGACGGCGACATCGACCTGGTCGTCTGCCATACCAACGAGCCGGTCGCGTTGCTCGAGAACCGCAGCATGCGTCATGGGCGACACTGGCTGGGGGTTCGCCTGATCGGCACGGCGGCGACGGTGTCCCGAGACGCGGCCGGAGCGATCGTGACGATCAGCGTCGCGGGGTTGTCCGACCAGACGCGGCAGGTCAAAAGCGGCACCAGTTACGCGTCGTCCAACGGACTGCGGATGACCTTTGGGCTGGGCGAGGCGTCGGTGGTGAAACGGATCGAGATTCGCTGGCCGGGTGGCGGTAGGCAGGTGCTGGGGCCAGTCGACGCCGACCAGCTGCTGGTGATTCGGCAGAAGACCGTCGGCGGCTGACCGGGAGACAAAACGACACTCGGCCCGGCCGCCTGAGTGCAGGCGAGCGGGCCGAGCGAGTTCTTCGCGAGCGGACGGCAGGCGGGAGCCGGTTCCCGCGAGGCCGTCAGCAAGCCGTGGCGTACTAGCGTCCGCCGGGGCGTCCACCGCCACCGCCAGCTCCACCACCCGGTCCGCCACCCGGTCCGCCGGCGCCGCCGCCCATCGCCTTCATCATGCTGCCCTGCGTCGCGGGGTGCATCACCATGCCCCCGCTGCCCACGGCCGCCACAATCTTCTTGGCACCCTCAGCGGTGATGCCGGTTCCGTTGAGCATGGCCATCTTGAGTTTCTTCAAGCCCGAGATCGCTGCGACACTCTGGTCGGTCACCTTCGAGCACCCCACCAGGGTCAGACGCTCGACGTTGGGCGTCTTGGTCAGGTTGGCGGCCAGGGCATCATCGCAGCCACCCTGCATGAAACCGATGTCGGTCACGGTGCCGTTGCTGAGAAACACGTTGGCACCGGCCTTCTTGAACGCCTTGGCGGCGGTCTTCTCGTCAGCGTTGGTGATCGTGTTCAGGTCGCTGCGGGCCTTCAGGTCGTAGTCGTCCTTCTTCTTCTCGTCGGCGACGTTGGTGCCCGGGTCAGCACAGCCGGAGAGCGCCACGATAAGCGACAGGCCGGCCGCGACCAGCCATCGGCTTCCGAAATGCAAGTTGCGGGTGTCCATGAATCAGTCCTTCGTGAATGGGAGTAAAGGAATGCGATTGTGTCGTGACGGGCCACTCCAAATCTCGTCGGCAACCGAGTGGAAAGGGGATGAAGTCCGAGGCAGACTGCAGCAGGCAGTATGATCGTCTCGTTCAGGCGTTGCAACGACAAGGCGACGCCGGCCCGGGTCGTCGATCGGAGCCGGGAACGGATCTGTGGTGAGGAGTTCCGGGACGCCCGTTTTATTCCCGGGACGAGCGATTGTCCTCACCGTTGGCCTTGGTTCCGACCCCCTGGCCTCTGCTGAGGGTGAGTTGGCGGTCGGCCGGCCCGCCGCCGAAGGTCTCTCGCTGGAACGACCCATCCGGCCAGAGGACCTCGATGCGGTCGAAACGGTCGGACTCGAGGCCCACGTGGACGCGGGGGTCGTGGCTGGCCATGAAACTGCTGGCGGGGTTGAGGATCCGGTGGTGCCTTTTGTCTCCGGCGACGACGACCAGTTCGGCGCCGTAGGCGTCGCGGTGGTGCTGCGGGTCGACCAGCTTGAGTCTCAGCCAATGCCCCTTCTTGGGCACATCGTTGCGGTACAGCCTGGCACGGCCACCGGTGGTGGTGACCAACAGGTCAATGTCTCCGTCGTTGTCGATGTCGCCGCAGATCAGGCCGCGACCCGTATTGGGTTCGCGGCTGAAGTCACCCGCCTGGCTGGTGACTTCGACGAAGCGGTTCTGCCCGGTGTTGAAGTAGAGCTGGTTTCGGTCGGTGTATTCCTTCCAGTAGGCGGCCGGGTCGGTGACCGTGGCCTGGCCCGAGTCGGTCAGTTCCTGCAGGTCGATGACGTCGCCCTGCCGGTCCGAGTCGGTGTTGCGCCATTGGCATGGCAGGGCCAGGCCGTTGACCAGCGGAATGTCGAGAAACCCGTCGTGGTCGAGGTCGACAAAGGCGACGCCCCAGCCGGTGTGGCGACGGCTGGGCAGGCCCAGGTTCCACTGTTCGGTCGCGTCGCGGAACTGTCCCTTGTCGTTGATGTAGAGCGTGTTGGTTTCGTCGGTGAAGTGGGTCGAGAACAGATCCCAGTCTCCGTCGGAATCGACGTCTCCGATCGCCAGCCCCATGCTGGCCTCGCCGCGACCCATGAAGTTGTAGGCCGATCCGGTCTGGAGGCCGAGCTCGTCGAAGGTGCCGTCCTTGCGGTTGACCCAGAGCCGGTTGGGGTACATGTCGTTGGCGACGTAGAAATCGGTCCAGCCGTCGTGGTTGAAGTCGCCCGGGACGACGCAGAAGCCAGTTCCCCGCGCGGTCTCCAAAGCGATCCCCGCGGCGGTCGTGACGTCCCGAAACCGCACCACGCCGTTCTTGCCGGGTCCCTCGTTGTGGAACAGCACGTCGTTGGAGGGTCGGAACTCCAGCGGTGAGCAGTATCCCACATGACCGCCGCCGTAGTCGCAGGCCTTCTTGTGACCATCAAATGGCTCGGTCCCGTACTGCGTGATGAACAGGTCGAGCCGTCCGTCTCGATCGTAATCGCAGAACGCCGCCGAGGTGGCCCAGCCGGTACTGGTGATGCCGGCCGTGTCGCTGACGTCCTGGAAATGGCCCTGGCCGTCATTGAGATACAGGCGGTCTCGGCCGTAGTTGGTCACCAGCACATCGGGGTGTCCGTCGTTGTCGACGTCACCGATGGCACAACTGATCCCGTAGTTGGTGTCGCCCAGTCCCGAGTCGGCCGTCACGTCGGTGAAATGTCCGTTGGCCTCCTGGCGGAACAGCCTGTTCTCGGTCCGGAGCGACTCCGGCAGTTCCCCGACCGCCTTGGGGGACTTTCCGCTGTTGACCAGGTAGATGTCCAGGTCGCCGTCGCCGTCGTAGTCGAACATCGCTCCGCCGGACCCGTTGATTTCGGGCAGAAAATAGGTTCCCAGCGGGCCGATGGCCCGCTGGAAGTCCAGGCCCACCTGGTCAGTGATGTCAACAAGCAGCCCTGAGGCATCACCGGCTGCAGGACCGGTCCACGCGGTCGGTCCGCAGTTGCGGGTCGCGTCGCTGGTGTTCGCTCCCGGCACGTGGGGCCGGCCGCCGTTGCCCGAGTCAGAACCGCAGCCGGTGCTGAATCCGCTGATTGCCAGTCCCAGGCACGAGATGGCCAACGGCAGGAGGGCGGGAAGCCGGGGTCGAGTACGAATGGGCAGCAACGACATCAATCGGTTCCCGGATCCGGGGACGGCGATGTGAGCGGTGAAGAGTCCGGGGTCGATTCTAGCGCAACGGCATTCCCGGCGCGAAGGCGCCCCTGCCGAAGACGGTCGAACCAGCCGGTGAAGCCGGCCAGAACGATCCACGCGATTGCGGCGATCAGCGAGATGCGACGTCCGAGTTGGTGTGAGGGGGAGGCGAACTCGAAGCGAATTGTCCAATGGCCGGCCCGGGGAATACGGACCATTCGCCATTGCCCCCAGGCCGTCTCGACAGTCACGGGTTCGGCCGCCGATCCGGCCGACATCCGCGTGGCCGACCAGCCGGGGTAGGCCTGGTCGGCCAGCACGATGGCGCCGGCCCGGTCGCACCTCACCGTCAACTCGACGCTCTCGCCGGTGTCGACGAGCGACTCGACGGGTTGCGGGGCGTCGAGGATGTCTCGTCGCACAGGCGGAGGCTGCCGTTCGAGGGACGGATCGGAACCCGGTTCGGATGGGGAGTCGAACGGGACGAACCACCCGCGAGAGGCGGGGCGGCTGCGGTCGAGTTGCCAGAGCGTGTAGGTGCTGGCACCCGGCAGGCGTCCGCCTCGGCGGCCGTGTTGCAGTTCGGACAGCCGGGTGTCCTCGAGAGGGCCGGCCGGGCGAATCGCATCCGACGACGACGGGGGCGGGGTGTGCGAGTCGCAGACCACCCGGGTGGTGCCGGTCCACTGCATCAAGGCGGTGTCGGCAGCGACGTGTCGGGAGGGTTGGCGGGAGAGCAGAACACCCAGCGTGTCGCGTCGCGACGGTGAGGGGAGCGGCCACCAGTCCGACGGCCAGCCGTAAAGCGCCATGGTGCCGTCGGAGTGGGCTCGAGCCGCCCAGTCCTGGTCGATGTCGGCAAGGGAGGAGTTGGGGAACGAGGCCAGCCCGGCAGCCATCGGCAG
This sequence comes from Planctomycetota bacterium, assembly GCA_963582065.1. Classification (GTDB taxonomy): domain Bacteria; phylum Planctomycetota; class Planctomycetia; order Planctomycetales; family Planctomycetaceae; genus UBA8437. The sequence continues at coordinate 44,573 of CAUZRQ010000003.1, forward strand.
TCGTCCCAGTGGACTGACCAACCGCGAGCCGCGATCCAGGCCGAGCCGTTCCAGCACCAGGCTGGACGCGGCCGGGTCATAAGAGTCCCAGGTGAAGGTCACCGGCGTGAGCAGCAGGCCCACGCCGCCGAGGTCGGTGGCGACCAGCAATAGGACCAGTCCCGGCCGAGCGGCCAGCTGCCTGATGGGTCGGCCGCTCATGCCGACTACGGCGAGAATCGCCAGCACCAGCACGGGCAGCGCCAGGCCGCCGACCAGCAGACGGGTCATCTCGGTCGCTGGTGTCAGCGACCGCATCATCAGTTCGGCCGGCGTGTAGCCCTTCTCGACCAGCAGCCCGTGCGACGACGTCGCGGGCCCGTCGAAAAAGGCGTCGGTCTCGGCGGCCGCCGAGACGATCGCCCAGGTGGTCGCGGCCAGGACGAGTGTCGCCGAGAGGCTGAACCGTTGGCACCAGTCTCCGATACGGGGAGTGTCGAGACGTTCCAGGCCCCTTCCGGCCAGCATCGCCCACCACAAGCCCGCCACGACGCTCCAGCGACCCGGCGCCGGAAACCAGCCGAAGCCCGGCAGTGTTGTCAGCCAGGTGAAGCCGGGCAGGTGCCGTCCGAGGCTCAGAGCCAGCGAAACCAGCAACAACCAACCCCAAAGGCGGCAACGGCGGTCGGTCCTTAAGGCGACCAGTCCGAGCACGGCCATGCCAAGTGTCAACAGGCCGACGTAGCCGAGCGTTTCGGCAGGCGAGGCCCTCCAGGGGGTCCAGGCGGATCTCAGCCACAGCGGATCCCAGTGGGCCAGCGTCGGGGCGAGGTGACCGGCGAGCAGGTGCCAGGGCGGGGTGGAGTGCGAGCCGAGAAAGGCTTCACCGCGACCTCGGGCGTCACCGACGGTGGCGAGTTCGGCCGAGGGGACAAGTTGAGCGGCGGAAAGTGCGGCGGCAAAGGCCACGGCCAGCACCACACCGCCGCTGCGGACCGCGGTGGTGGGCCAGGCGGTCCGGGTGACCAGTCGGTGGCCCACGGTCACCATCGCCACGGTGACCAGGGTCATCCAGGCGACCTGGAAGTGGCCGGCGGAGGCCTGGATCCCCAGGACGGCAGCGAGTCCCAGCAGGCGGAAGGCCGACCCGGTGTCGAGCCATCTCCAGGCGGCCCAGACGGCCAGTGGCAGCCAGCAGGCCGTCGCGGCGACCCAACCGCGATCGGCGCCGGCCACGAAGAAGCCCTGCCCGGCAAAGACGATGCCCGCCAGCAGGCTGGCCCATCGGCCCAGTCCAAAGCCGCGGGCGCACAGCCGGGCGAACACCGCCGCGGCCAGCGTGTGCAACACCAGCAGCACGGTCCATGCGTTGGCTGGGGGCAGTAGCCGGTAGGCGAGTTGATGAGGCGGGTAGTAGGTGGCGATCTCGGATGTGGCCGTCGCCGGGGTGCCGGTGCCGTCCAGCGAGTTCCACTCGGGCACCCGTCCGTCGGAGAGTGCGTCGGAGAACCAGCTGGCCAGTGGCAGCGCGTGGGTGTCGACCGTCGGGCCACCGGCGCGGGCTCCCAGCAGCACCGGCCAGTACCAGGCCAGCACCACCACCAGCAACAGCCAGGCGGAGGCGTTTTTCACCTTGGGACCCGGGTCGGTTGACGTCCTTCGACGAGCATCAGTTCGCAGTCGACCGCGACTTCCTTGAAGGTGTCAACATGCCCGGAGGGCCATCGCACTTCCAGCGGCCCGACCGCGGTCGAGGTGCCGGTGCCGAAGATCAACTGGCGTTGGTTGCTGGCCATGTAACCGTCTCCGGCGGTCTGTTGTCGATAGAGTTTCCGGTCGCCGACCGACAGTGTCAGTTGCGTTCCGATGGCGTCACGGGCAGAGCTCGTGGCCCGCAAGCGGATTGCCACGTAGTGGCCGTGTGTGGCCGAGGTGCAGGTCAGCAGCGCGACGGGGGCGTCCATGTGGGAGATCAGGACGTCGTTGAGCCCGTCGCGATTCCAGTCGAGCCTGGCCATGCCGCGGCCCAGCACGTGCTTGTTGAAGAACTCGCCCACCCGGTCGGCTTTCAGTTCCACAAAACGGCCCCCCCCGGTGTTGTGCAGGTACTGGGCGGGCATTTCATAGAGTGTCCGCTTGTCGGGAAAATTTTCGACGTGGCCATTGGTGACGACCAGGTCGAGTTCCCCGTCGAGGTCGGCGTCGATGAACTGTGTACCCCAGCCCAGCAGGCTCATGCTGTTCTCGTGCAGCCCGCTGCGCTGGGTGATGTCGGCAAAGAACTCCTGTTCGGTGAGTTTGCGGTAGAGCGTGTTGGACTGGTTGAGGAAGTTGGTGACAAAGAGGTCGAGTCTCCCGTCGCCATCGGCATCACCTGTGGCGACACCCATGCAGGCCTCGGCTCGCCCATCCTGGTTGACGGCCAGACCCAGCGGCAACGCCCGTTCACGGAATCGGGGCAGCCCGTTCTCGGTGTTGCCCTGGTGGACGAAGTAGAAGTTGGGGACCGAGTCGTTGGCCAGGAACAGGCTGAGTTGTCCCGAGCCGGAGAAGTCGGCGGCGACGATGCCCAGGCCGTTGCCACGGGGGGTCACAATGCCGGATTCGGAGGTGATCTCGCGGAATCGCCCGTCACCCAGGTTGAGGAACAACTGGTCCTGGGAGGCCGGGAAATCGAGCGGGCTGCAGACGCCCGACCGCATGGTCCCGGACTGGCCGCGGGACTCCTTGGCCAGGGCCTCGGCCTGGTCGGGCGAACGGATCTGATTGCATTCCCGGGTGAAGACGTCGTCGCCGGAGAGGAAGTTGGCGGCGTAGAGATCGGGCAGGCCGTCGGCGTTGAGGTCCACCAGCAAGCAACTGGTGGTCCATCGCCGGCCGGCGATTCCGGCTTCCTGCGAGACGTCACTGAAGGTGCCGTCTCCGTTGTTGGTCAACAGTCGGTTGCCACCGATGTTGGCGACCAGGATGTCAGGGAAACCGTCGGCGTCAAAGTCCCCGACAGTGGCTCCCTGCCCGAACCCGTTGCTGTGCAGGCCGGCCTGCACGGTGATGTCGGTAAACCCGCTTCCGGTGTTGCGGAACAGCCGGTCGACATCCTTACGCTGCTTGTCTCTCTGGTTGAAGACACCCCCCTGGGGCAGGAACAGGTCGGGCCAGCCGTCCTGGTCGAAGTCGACGGCGGCTCCTCCCCCGCCGGTCATTTCGAACATGTACCCGGGACCCTCGTGGGCGGGGTCTCCACCGTTGAGATACCGGAAGCGGACTCCGGCCAAGTGGGCCTGGTCCTGAAACGTCACGTCGACGTCGGTGATGCGGCCGGTGGCTGAACGGATCGGGTTGTCTCCCGCCCAGTCGGGCAGCGGCAAGTCAGCCAGGTCGATGCTGCTGACCGGGTTGGAGTCGTCGAGCGTGCGGACGGACTCGAGCGAGGCGAGTCGGGGGGCGAGGCGGACGACCGTCTCGGCGGCCCAGGCCTGGGGTTGGGACTCCTCGGCTCCCTTCTCGCGGGCCCAAAGCGCCCAGCCGTACGCCTCCCAGATCAGCCCCAGCTCCTCGGCCACCTCGGACACGATCTTCAGTTCACTCAGTCGCTCCGAGGCCCAGGCGGCGGTGACGCGGGTGGTGTAGCGGTTGATCTTGCGTGACCGCGCCAAAAACGGCGCCGCGTCAGGTTCGCGGCCCAGTTGTGTCAGGACCTGTCCGAGCTGGTAGTTGGCCTGGTGATGGTTGGGGTTCCGCTTGACGGCTTCCCAGAAGCAGCGGGCGGCCACGTCCGGTTGGTCAACGCTGGCAGCGAACCGCCCCAGGGCACTCCACACTCCGGGGTGGTCTCGGGCAGATTCGGGAAGTTCGCCGAACCAGGCCAGGAACCCACCATCGTCGCCGGCCTGCAGCAGCACGCTGGCGAGCATCGACTGGGCTTCGGTCAGTTCCGGACGCAGTGCCACAGCGTCCTGGAGCAGTTCCTCGGCGAGAGCGAGATCCTGGTCTCCCAGCGCGATCCAGGCCATCGAGATCAGCGGGGCGGGATCGTCGGGGTCGCCGTCGTGAAACCGCTGCACGATCTTCGGCTCGACAAAACTCCCTTCGCCGACAGCCAGGATCTTCAGGTGCAGGGGGTTGAAGTTGTCCTGCCGGCAGATGGTGATCCGCGGGGCGATGGCCTCCCAGCGTCGCGAGGCGACCGAAAGCAAGTAAGCGAGGCGGTCGTTGGCGATGCGGTGGTGAGGATCGTGGGCCAGGACTCGGCGGTATTGCGCCTCGGACGCCGACATCCAGTGGTGCCGCTCCATCAGCAGGTCGCCCGCTTCGCAGCGGGCGGCCAGCGCGTCGGCCGTGCCGATGTCGGGGACCCGCTCATAGAGTGCCAGGGCGCGGCCAGTGTCGCGGAGTCCGGCCGCCGCACGCGCCGCAAGCAGGATGCCGTCGACGCCGTCCGGGTCGCGCGAGATCACCGCCTGCGCCCACTGGTCGGCCTCGTAGAACTCCAATTCCTCCAGGGCGACCTGGCCGAAGTGGAGCTCGAGTTGCGGACGGAAGTACCACGCGACCAGCCCGGCGGCAATTAGCAGCCCGCCCAGGGCCGTCCAGGCGACGATCCACCGTTGACGGGGTCTTGGTTCGGCCATGAAGCCAGCCGTGGAAAAGGGGACACGCGTCATTCGCAGCAACTCATACCGCTGCATCTCTGCATCGCCATCGTAACCGGGTGGTTTCAGCCGAAACAACGGGGTTGTTGGCCGGGGTGCGGTGGGGGATAGTCTAGGGGGTGTCTGTTCTCAACGCCGGGTCCACTGTGTCATCTCCAGCCAATCCTCGGGTCCGCCGGGCGTATCGACTGTTCGTGTGGTCGCTGTGCGCACTCCTGGTGGTGGTCTTCGCCACGGTGATCGTGCTGAAGGTGCAGCGGGTTCGCGAGATGTTCCATCCGTGGTTGCCTGTCTATGTCAAGGAACCCGGTTATGAACGAACCGGCCACTTCTACCTCTTCGATGAGACGCTCGGTTGGCGGAACGTGCCGAACTGGACCGCCAAGACGCGGGGCCAGTCACTGACGATCAACAGCCGCGGGCTGAGGGATCGCGAGTACGCGTTGGCCAAGCCCGCGGGCGTCAAAAGGTTGCTGGTGCTCGGCGACTCCTTTGCCTGGGGTTACGGTGTTGGGGACGACGACATCTTCACCGAGGTGCTCGAACGTCGGTTCGAGTCCGAGCGACGGCCGTGGCAGGTGGTCAACACGGGTGTTTCGGGCTGGGGCACCGATCAGCAGTACCTGTTCCTGAAGAGCGAGGGGTTCGATTACCAGCCCGACGTGGTGCTGCTGGCCTTCTACCTGCTCAACGATCCCAAGGAAGTCCGGCTCTCGGACGTGTATGGGCTCTCCAAGCCCGTCTTTCTCGACACCAAACTGACCCTGGGCAACGTGCCTGTTCCGCTTCCGTCGCAGAGGAAGTCGGGAATTGAATCGCCGGTCGAGAATCTGGAATTGGTGGTGAGAGTGATCGAGGAGATCGAGCGGGAGTGCCGGCAGCGTAATTGTCGACTGGTTGTGATGAAGTTCGGCACGTTTGTCGATCCAACGTTCAAGGGGCTTGCCGAAGTAGAAGAGATGTTCGAATCGAAATTTGATCGGTTGCGGGATCGTGTCCCGTACCTGGATCTCGACGAAGAATTTCAGAAACGCAAACTCCGCACGAAGTTCCTGGTGGCCGGAAACGAGGACAACCACTGGAACGACTTTGGGCACGAACAGGTCGCGGTGATCCTCGGCGAATTTCTCGACCAGCACGGTTTGCTTGGACAGGTCGCTCAACCGGAACCGGAACCGGAACCGGAACAGGAACAGGAACCGGAACAGGAACTGCGGACAAGGGAGGCGGGATCGTGAATCGCGAGGTGCGAGGAGCATCGGCGGGCCGGCGCGGCGTGGTCAACTGGCGGCTGATCGTCATGGTGATGGGGCTGGCGTGCTCGGTGCTGATGGTTGCCGCCTTCATGAAATGGCGGTCCGAATCCCTGCAGAAGAAACGGGCGTCGAATCCCCGTCGCGAGAGGGTCGGGCGTTTGACATTGTGGTTCGACGAGTACCCCGGCCACGGTTACGAAGCGTGGCAGGCGACCGGCCCCCATTCGAATCTCAGGCGGCAGGACTATGCTGATCCGCAGACGTGCCGCAGATGCCACAAGAAAAACTACGACGACTGGTTTGAACACCCTCACCGGAAAATGAACCTGCTGGCTTCGGCCGAGACGGTGGTCGGAGACTTTTCGGGTGAGGCCTCGATTGGCTATCGCGGTGGCACCGCGACGTTTGAGACTGTCGCCGACGGGTACCGCATGACCCTGGCCCGCGACAAGACGACGCGTGTCTACGAGGTGGTCGAGACGATCGGGTCACGGTTTTTCCAGTACTACGTGGGGTCGCTGGTGAAGGGGCCCGAGCCGAAGGCTCACCCGATGTACCAGGCCCGGTTCGTGCTGCCCTTCGGCTACTGGCTCGACGAGAAGCAGTGGGTGCCGGTGGTGCACGTGTCCGAGGAGGTTGCCGATGATCTGCGAGGGGACCCCTTCGAGGTGGCGGCCGAGGCCGAAGACGGGAAAGACTTCTACAGCTACAACCGTCACTGTGCGAATTGCCACAGCACCTTTGCGCTGGGGGACCTGATACTGCGGGCATTTCCACGGATGGGGCGGTACTCGCCCCACAGCATGCACTTCTCGATGCCGGGTTTCGTGGCCGACGCTCATCCGGAACTCTGGCCGGCAGGCAAGCGCTCGTTTGATCTCTCTGAGGAGCAGCTCACGGTGATCATGGCACAAGTCACCGAGGGGACTGCTGCCGAACACGGCGTGACGATGGGGATCAGCTGCGGGGCCTGTCACCTGGGCGTGAAGGAACACGTCGAGGGCCGGATGAAGAAACCGCCGTTCTTTCCCAACAGCCCTCACCTGTTCATCGAATACGCCGACGAGGAAAAGAAAAAGAGTGTCAAGTTCGGCCGGATTCCTCGAACGCTCAACTCGATCTGTGCCCGGTGCCACACGGGCAAACGGCCCGAGTTCAGTGCCGGGATGTCGACGTGGAACTCAGTCGAGTTCACCGACTCATTTCAGAGTGCCTGTTTCCAAGAGGCGATGTGCATCCACTGCCACGACCCCCATGCGCCGATCGGCAAGAAATGGACGCGGACTCCCGCCCAGGACGACGCCTTGTGCCTGCAGTGTCACAAGCGTTTTGCCGACGACCGGCTGCTGGTGGCCCACACACATCATCGGGTCGGTTCGACCGGTGGGCGATGCATGAACTGCCACATGCCGCGGATCAACGAGGGGCTGCAGGATGTTGTTCGCACACACATGATCTACAACCCGAACAACTCGGATATGATCGAATCGAACGAGCCGAATGCGTGCAACATGTGTCACACCGACAAGCCGATCGATTGGACGCTGAAGTACCTTGGTGAGTGGTACGAAGCGGAATTCAACGAGAAGAGCATTGCGTTCAGCTACAAGCCACGTGAACGGGCGGTGGCCATCGGCTGGCTGAAACACCCGCGGGAGGCGGTGCGATTGGTTGGCGCCGATTGCCTGGTTCGCAGCGGGGCGAGGTGGGCCCTGGAGGACCTGGTCGAGGGCCTGGATGACGACTTCATGGTGAACCGACAGTTCGTCCGCACGGGGATCGAGAAACTGGTTGGCCGCTCTCTGAAATCAACCGGATACCGGTTCTACATGACCCGTCCCGAGCGAAAGGAGCCGCTGAAGAAGATTCGAAGCGAGTGGCTCAAGTCGCTGCCGCCGCCGCCGACGACGAAGCCGGCGGCCGGGGACGGCGAGTGACGTTTCGAGGCGGCGTCATCGGGAGGACCGCATGCGAGGGGGCCGGACGACGACGTGGGCGACCATCGTGCTGGTCTCCGGAGCCGCCGCCGCCGGATGGTGGTGGATAGGCCGCGATCCGGCGCCGCGCCGACGACCGGGACTCGACAAGCCGTCGCAGTCTGCGGCTGTGGCGGCTCGCGCGATCGGCCAGGGACGGCTGATCGGCTGGTGGCCCGCGGTTCCCGAACAGGTTCTCAAGAGAGCGACGAAGACTTCCGGTGAGGGGCAAAGCAACGTCCATCCCGGCGACTACGTCGGCCCAGAGCGTTGTCGCCGTTGTCATCCGCAAAACCACGCGTCCTGGAGTCGACACTCGCATCGATTGATGAACGCGGTGGCGACCGACGAAACCGTCCTCGGTGATTTTTCCGGACGAGCAGCACTGCATCATCTGGGTGGACGAGCGACGTTCTTCCGGGGCGGAGCGAACAGTTCCGGCTGGTGGATGAAATTGGTGCGGGATGATGTCCGTCGCACCTACCGGATCACTCAGACAATCGGCTCTCGCTTTTATCAGTACTACGTCGGCCGTCTCATCAACGGACCCGAACGGGCCGGGCACCAGTTCTACACGACTGATCACGTGCTGCCGTTCGGGTATTGGCTGGACCGTGCTCAATGGGTTCCTGTGGTGCACGTGTACCGGGAGTTGCCCGAACTGGATCGGGAGGATCCGTTTGCGGATGCGGGTGTGTTGAGGCGGTTTGCCCCCTATGCACAGGGGTGCAACGGTTGTCACACGACCTTTGCCCTGGGCGACATGTTCACTCGCGAGCCGCTGAGGCTGGCCCGCCACGCGCCCTGGCAGTTGCACTGGAACCTCGGCGATTACGTCGAGGGAAATCGGAGCGAGTTCTTTTCGGGAGAGCGTGCGGCTGAGTCGATCAGCGAAGAAGAACTGCAGGAACTGGGGCGGATGCTCTCCCGGATGGATGCCAGAGAATTCGGCGTTACTCTGGGGATCAGCTGCGAAGCCTGCCACCTGGGGAGTCGCCGTCACGCAGCGGACCCGAAACAGTTGCCGGAGTTTTCCCCGAAGAGTCCTCACCTGTTGGCCGAGACGTCCGGCGAACGACTCGATCCAGGTCGGACTCACAAGAACCTCAACTGGGCGTGCGGCCGCTGTCACGCCGGGTCGCGTTCGGAATTCGCCGCGGGGATGGGGACGTGGAATTCGATCGAGTACACCGATGCGACTCGCGGCGGGTGTTACTCGCAATTGAAGTGCATCGACTGCCACGACCCGCATCAACCGATCGGTTCACAGTGGGCACGCACCCGGGCCCAGGACGAGGCGGTCTGCCTGAAGTGTCACCAGGAATTTGTCTCCGAGGACGCCCGCAGGCGACACTCTCATCACGTCCCCGGGTCGACAGGAGATGGGTGCCTGGAATGCCACATGCCTCGGATCAACGAGGGGCTCCAGGATGTCGTGCGGACTCACACCATCTTCTCGCCCAACCACCGCGGCATGCTCGAATCCAACCACCCCAACGCCTGCAATCTGTGCCACGTCGAGCGGTCGATCGACTGGACGTTGCAGTGGCTGCAGCGATGGTACGGGACCGAAAGCGAACGGCTGGATCTGGATCGGACGTACGCTGACCGGGGCGAGCCGGTGGGGGCCGGCTGGCTGAGAAGTGATGACGAGGCCGTGCGGCTGGTCGGGACGGACGCGGTCCTGAGACAGCGGGCGGGGTGGTCGTTGCCGATGCTGATTGAGCGGCTGGATGACGAATTCCTGGTCAACCGACAGTTCGCCGCCAAGGGGATCGAGGATCTGCTGGGCATCGACCTGGAGGACCTGGGTTACCGGTTCCATGGTTCGCCGGCCGAGCGACAGCCCGGGCTGGTGCGTCTGCGGGAGGTGTTGCTGGGGGGCGCAGCAGGGGCGGGGAGGGAAGGCGAGCGATGAGCGGCCAGGCGGTGATGGGCTCCGGAGGGGACGAGCGGGTCGGCTGGCGACCCGGCTGGATTCTCTCGCCCCGCCACGACCTGGCCTGGTTTCTGCTGCTTCCTGTCTCCGCGGTGCTGATCGCCATCGGGTGCCACCACTGGCTGCCGTTTGTTGCCCTGGTCTCGGTGAATCTCTGGATCACGATTCCTCACCACTGTGCCACCTGGGTGCGGACCTACGGGTTGGCGGAGGACTGGCAGAGGTGGAGGGGGCGGTTGCTGCTGGGGCCGCTGATGATCGCTGCGGTGGCGATGATGGGGCATCGCTGGGCGCCGACGACACTGCTGCTGGTGGTGACGATGTGGGATCACCAGCACAGCATCATGCAGCAGCACGGGTTCGCTCGGATCTATGACTTCAAGGCGGGAACCGGGACGTCACGAACCGGACGGTTCGACCTGGTCGTCAACTGGGTGCTCTACGGCAACATGTTTCTGACGGCGCCTTTGTTCGTGCAGTACTGGGTCCGCGAATTGTTCACCTGGCAGCTGCCCGTCGGCGTCGACGCGGTGCAGATGTTGCAGGGGGTCAGCTGGGCGGTCACGATCGGCGTGCTGGTCGCCTACGGACTGCACCTGGTGGGCTGTCTCCGGCGTGGAGACGGTGTCAACCCGATCAAGTTGCTGTTCCTGTCGGCCAGTTATGCGTTGTGGTACGTCACCGCGTGGCACACCGACTCGATTCTCGTCTTCGGGATCGCTCACCGGTTGATGCACGGCCTGCAGTACATGGTGATCGTGAGGATTTACCTGGCGAGAAAGGCTCGGGATCGGGGTGCGACGGGAGGCGGGCTGGGTCTGAGCCTGGCCGGGCGAGGTGGGCTGTGGCGATTTGTGGGAATCAGCCTGCTGTATGCGGTGGTCTTTCAGGTCGTTGTGGGGCAACCCCAGCCATTGGAGACGTTCGGTTTCGGAGTGTTCGAATTCAACTCGGTCTACGAGGCGATTCCCGAACTGGGGGTCGGGCGATTCACCAACCGCGAAATGTACGCGTTGTTTGCCACGGCGATGATCGATGCGGTGGCGATGGTGCACTACTACTTCGACAGTTTCATCTGGAAGGTCAGCGACCATCGAGTCCGGGAGGGGTTGCAGTGACAGCCGGGGCACGGGGGGCGATCTGCGGTGCAGTGGCGGTGGTGTCGCTGGGCGTGGCGGCGTGGGGCTGGGCCGAGAATCGTCCGGTCAGCCAGAGCATTGCCGCCCTGGTGGTGGCCGTCGGAGCGATGCTGGCCTGGTGGCCACCGCATTGGGCCACTGGTGGGGGCGGCTATCGGATCCTGCTGGTGATCTGGTTGCCGGCCGCCGTGCTGGCCGCGTTCGAAGCGGCCGACGAGGGATTGGCCGGAACCAAGCAGTTGTACGGCCCAAGACGCATGAACTACGCCGACGTGATGATCGGGCTCTACCCGGACCGCGAGGGGTATCGGTTCCTGAAGGCCCAGCAGATGGGTCTTTGTCGAGAAGGGGTCATGCCGTCGGCGGGCGCCTGTCGGGAACTGGGGCCGGTGACGCTGGACCAGATTCGGGGAGAATTGGAACGGGCCATCCGGACTGGGGTGACCAGCAACGAGGACCTGCTGAGAATCTACGTTGAGGTTCTGGAGGAGGCGGGAGCCGAAGACGACGCCGCTCGGGCCAAGCGGGCACTGTATCGGCACCACCCCAACAGCGGGCTGGCGGACGCGAAAACGCAGTAAGTAGTCGAAGTCCCGCTATTGCCGCCCGAGCGACTCGAGTTGTTGCCGGGCTGTTTCGAGATGTGTTCCACCCTCGCCGTCCTCGCTGAGAAGGTTTACGGCGTTGCGGAGATGGTGCCGGGCCTTGTCAGCCTGTCCGGAAATTCGATAGAGGCCACCGAGACCAAGAGCAGCGACGGCGAAGCGAGGCCGGATCGCCAGGGCCCGGAGGTAATGCGACTCGGCGTGGGCGACGTCGTCCAGGGACTGGTAGGCTGCGCCGAGGGCGAAGTGCACATGGTGGACCTGGTCGGAGAGTGGGTCGAGTTCCACTGAGCGGACGTAGTGGTCGACGGCCGACTGGGGATCCTTTTCGGCGGCAGCGACCAGTCCGCGGTTGTAGTGGGCCTTGGCGTTGCGGTCGCCGGAGAACGCCAGCGCCCGGTCAAGCGACTTGCGGGCTTCGGTGAGATTGCCGGCGGCGTAATGCCGTGTTCCGAGAGTCAGGTGGGCGTGGTCGTAACGGGGCACCGTGCGGACCAGGTGCTGGTACCTGGACAACTCACGACGGTTGCGTTCCTCCCTGGAAACGTAGACACCCGAGTCCCACCATTGGCTGAGCGTCAGTGCGGCGACGGCCACGACAAATGGGCTCCACTTGGCCGCGTGCAGCAGGCCATCGGTCAGGAGGCGGGAGTCGTCGTCGGCGTTGTCGCCGGAGATGCCCAGCCCCGCCCGGGTGCCCCGCTCGCGGACTTTCCAGATGAAGCCGTCGAAGTAGAAGTGGAGCAGCGTCGAGGTCCAGACCAGGCCGATCAGGATGTTCTGGATCGGCGTGAAGTTGATCTGGGCCTGGAGGTTGCTGAGGAAGCCGTATCCGACGACCAGTCCGACGTAAAGCCCCAGCATCAGCCCGCTGCGACGAAACAGGAACCGCGAAAAACTGCCCACGTTCGGGTCGCCATCGACGCGTTTGAGGTTGAAGATCCAGACGATTGCCAGGTACTGAACGTCGTGGAAGATTTCGAACAACGCAATCCCGAACAGGATGTTGTCGACCTCGACCATCGCATACCACCAGTACCCGAAACTGATGGCCATGGTCAGCAGTTTGAGGGGATTGGGCGAGCGTCCCCTGGTGACACCCTGTGACAGATGGATGACGTAGGCCAGGGTGACCAGTGCGGTGCCGGCATTCCACAGGTTCCGGAATCCGCTGATCCAGACGGGATCGATCGTCGGGCCCCCCGACTGGTAGAAGACCTCGAGCATCTGATAGACGCGGCCATCGGAATTGATCAAGCCGACTCCGAACCAGGACAGGCACAGCAGCCAGTCGAGCAGCACGGTTCTGGGGTGGTGGTTTCCGATCTTGGCGTCGTAAATGCGGGCGAAGCCATAAACCTGCATCAAGCCGTGCCAGAAACCCCACAACACCAGAATCACCATCATGCCCTGACGAAGTTCTGTGAACAGCAGGGGCAGTGTGGTGGCCAGCAGCAACGCCGGCACCAGCGTGAAACGCAGTCGGAAGCGCCGGAACAAAGACCGGTCACCATAGGCCCGCATCATGCCCGGGAGGTGATGACCCGTGGCACCAAATGCGGTCACGAAGGCGTAGATCACGTCCGGCGAGTACCTTTGCCGCGACAACCACAGCAGAGGCAAGATCAGCAGAGGTGTGGCGATGAACAGGACCAGGTCCCAGGTTCTGCCGATGATCCAGGGCGATCGGGCGAGCAGGACCGGGGCCGGTGTGGCCACCGAGTCACCCTGGGAGGTCTCCTGGCTCACCTGGTAGCTCCTGGACGGTCTCGATCCGGTGAGGGGCGACGAGTGTGTGGGCCTCACACCGACCGGACGTGGCACGAACTAGTATAGGCGGCGGCGGCCGGGCGTGCGAAGAGGCCGGGGCCGTTCAACGCCCGGGGAGAATCACTCGACGGCCTGTCAGCGGGTGACGCGACGGTCGAAACCGAATCCGCGACGGCGGTCGGTCGACATCGCCTTCGACTGGATGTGGAGGTGTTCCCGGCTGCCGAGCGACGCGGCGATTGGGTGGCTTGATCGACTGAGGAACCGGGACGCGATTTGGTTGAGTTGACGGAAGAGGTGGTGCTGGAGGTTCAACTGGCCTGCTCGCCACTCGCGTCGGCTGTGGTTTGGGCTGTGGTTTGAGCTGTGGTTTGAGCTGTGGTTTGAGCTGTGGTTTGAGCTGTGGTTTGAGCTGTGGTTTGAGCTGTGGTTTGAGCTGTGGTTTGAGCTGTGGTTTGAGCTGTGGTTTGAGCTGTGGTTTGAGCTGTGGTTTGGGTGTGGGCATCGAGGGCAATGGGCTGATCGAGCGGATTTGAAACGGCGCTGAAACCAGCGGGTTGGCCGAGGACACGCGAGGTGAGCCGGGAGCGGTGTCCGCCCGGCGTGGTGAATCGGCGGGGGCCGGAGGCCGTTCGGGCTGTGACCGACTGTCCTGGACCGGTTCGGGTTTGTCGGTCGGCTGAGTCCTGAGGAACATCGCACCGACGACCCCGATCAACAGGATCGCCAATGCCAGGCCGACCTGCGTGTCGCGGTTCATGGTGAATGTTCCCGAATGACCGAAGAACTGTTGAATGCGGTTCCTGAGAAAACGGCGTGTAGAAATATGGGTCAGGAACGGATGCCGAGTGGTCTGCAGGACGGATTGGCCCCCCTTTTCAGTCGAATCCGAGGTGGCTGGCGATGACTGAAACGGCTGGGAAAAGCTGGGGGGGCGGGCCGCTCGTGCCGGTTGCGGTGCCTGTTGGAAGTGCGTGCGAACCGCAGATTACGGCTTGGCCGAACTCTGTTTCACGGGGCCGAGTCTGGGGATCTTCCCCAGCGGCCACACTTCCCAGCGGCGGACGAACATCTCGGCCATCTCGGCCTGAATCAGGATCTTTCCAGACCGGGGCAACACGGCGCGGGCCTCGTTGACCAGGACACCGTTGATACGGACCTGGATCGTGTCGGCTCGGCAGGTGACTTCCATTCGATTCCACTTGCCATAAGGAAGTTCAACATCCCGTTTGCCGCGAAATCCGAGGATGTCCTTCCAGTCGGGATCCCGTCCGAACCAGTTGACGCGGCCGGAAGTGAACTTCCGGGGCTTGCCGCCCTTTTTCCAGACCGGTTCGCCGTCGCGGTCAGAGACCACATCGCAGGTGATTCTCGAGGGGACCGGTTTGCCATCGGCGTACTTTCCTCCGATGACAATAAAATCTCCGCAGCCTCCCTCGATGATCTGGCTCTCAATCGAAGCCATCCAGGTGCCGCCACCACTGCCGTCCGGTCCGGCGGCGTGGACCAGAACCCCGGAATCACGGCTTCGGTCCTTGCGGCTGCCCCAGGTTCGGGGGCCCCATTTGAATTCGACCACGAGATGATAGTCGCGGTAGTCGTTATTGGTGCGGATGTAGCCGAACCCGTTGCCGGAAATGTGCAGCAGGCCATCGTGGACGCTGAAGACTTTGCGGGGGTCCTTGTTGCGGGAACCGCGGAGCCATGTCGAGAGTCCGTCGAGGTTTCGGCCGTTGAACAGGCGGCGAACCCCGTCGGTGGGAGTGATCGTCGGAACGGGCTTCTGTGGGTGGGCCGGGACGACCAGCAGCAGAAGAGCCAGGCACGACAGGCCGGGTAATGCGACGAAGAGTTTCGGGCGGTTCATCCAGGAGTCCTTGTGGCCAGGGGGCTCCAACGAGTATGAAACGGGCGTCGTCGAACTGTCAACGAGTCGGACGGGCTGGAGAGGAGCGGTACGATGGCAGAGGGGGCTCATCCGGCATCGTTGTCGATCGAGAGCCTGATGGCCGAGTGTGGTCAGCGGCAGGTGCGGCGGGGCGGACCCGGGGGACAACGGCGGAACAAGGTTGAGACCGGAGTGGTTCTTGTACACCGGCCGACGGGAATCGAGGCTGAGGCGAGCGAGCGGCGGCACCTGAAGGAGAATCTGCCGCTTGCGGTCAGGCGTCTGCGGTTGGTGTTGGCGGTTGAAGTCCGCCGGGCAGTTGGCGGCGGTCCGTCCGCCGTGTGGCAGGCGCGGTGTCACGGTGGCCGCGTGGTTGTCAGCCAGTCACACGACGACTTTCCGGCCCTGGTGGCCGAGGCGCTGGACGTGCTGGCCGATCGCGACTGGGATCCGCGAGCGGCGGGCGAGTGGCTGGGCTGCACCTCGTCGCAGTTGGTCCGCCTGATTCGACGCTGTCGATCGGCGTTTGACCTGCTCAACCGTCAACGTCGGCAGGCCGGGTTGCACCTGCTGAAGTGAATTCCATGCTCCTCGTCCGCACCAACACTCGTTGACACCCCTTCGGGGAGAACTAGAATGGGGCTCGGGCAGGGGGGCCTCGGCCTGCCCGATCGGTTTCGTCTCAACCTGGCTGTTGGAGGACGTCCCGGATGTCCATGTCGCATCGTGGCCCCACGGCGCTGCACTTCACCGCCATCGCGTTGATGATCGGCACGTTTCTGCTGATTGCCGTCTCGTTCCTGTTTTACAGCGAGGCGCAGGAGATGCGCGGTGCGGCTGTCCGTGCGGAGGCCGAGCAGGAGAAACTCGTCGATCAGGTCCGCGAACTGGACGACCGGATCGGAGTCCTCAAGGAGGTCCTGGGTTATGGTCACGCGGAGGTCGGCCAGATCGACGAACGCGATGCGTCAACGGTCGTCGGAGCGGCACGCACCGATATTGGCCGCGTGTTGAGACGCTCCGAGCTCAGCGAGCCAGTGTCGGCTCGCGAGGCGCTGGCCAGGCTGGCTCGTGAACGAGACAACCTGCTTATCGAACGCGACGCGTTGGTCGATTCGAAGTCGACCGCGCTGGCCAATTATCGGGCGATGGAACGGATCTGGAAGGCGATTCTGAAGCCGGAAAAGGAAGCCCGCCTGACAGCCGAGAAGTCGCTGCTGTCGAACCTCCGCGAACGCGAAGAGGTTCTGGCCGAAAAGGAACTCGAGATCGACGCACTGCGGGAAAGGACATCCGAGCAGCGCGATCAGATTGCCGAATTGCAGAAGTCGCTGGAGGAAAAGGGCAAGGTGATGGTCCAGAAATTCGCCCTGCATCGTTCGACCGTCCGACGTCTCAACCGGAACCTGCAGAAACGAGACTCGCACCGCTTCGAGAGATCCGACGGCAAGATCACGTTGGTCGACGACACCGGTCGGCTGGTGTGGGTGGATCTCGGGTCGTCCGACAAGCTTCGGGCGGGCATTCGTTTCAGCGTATTCGACAGGGATGCCGAGCGTGTCGGCGGCAGTCGCAAGGGGCTCAAGGGTGTCATCGAGGTGGTCCGGGTGACCGGTCCTCATCGCTCGCAGGCCCGCGTGATTGACGGCGATCGCCTTGACCCCCTGTTGAGCGGAGATCTTGTCTTCTCCCCGATCTGGTCGGTGGGTCACGTCGAGCATTTTGCGTTGGTGGGCCTGGTCGATCTCAACCGTGACGGACGCAGTGACATCGAGGGCTTGAGGCGTTATGTCCAGGAATCCGGATCCCGGGTCAGCGTTTGGGTCGACGACGCTGGAGATCGAAGCGGTGGTGCCGTCGACATGAGGGTCAAATACCTGGTTGTCGGCCGCACACCGTCGCCGGATTCGGCTCGCAGCGACGCGCAGCGCACAGCCTACAATCGCCTGATCGGTCACCTGACCGCCATGCGGGAGGAGGCCTACGATCACGGTGTGCGAGTGATCCGGCTCAATGATTTCCTGGCCTACATTGGCTATCGATCGGGGTTGGGGACCGGTGTGTCGGTAACAAGTGAACCGGCTCCCGAGTCGAACAAACCGGCCAGCGGGCCGGGTCGGACCTCCCGTCTGAAACGGTCGCCTCGAGCAACTCCCGACGGCGTCAATCGGCGGTTCCGCAATTCCCGTGGCGGGAAGTCTCCGGGCAAGACACCACCGAACGGCAAATCGCCGCAGTGATCGGTTCCGTATTCGGCAAGGGGCCCAGGCGGCGCGGTCCGTCTGGTCGAGTGGGCGAGTCGCGGGCCGGAGTGTCACTCAACGGATTGCTTGCCCTGGTCTGCGGTTTCGGCCTGTTGCTGGTACGCGACGGCCTGATCTCTACGGCGTCGCCGGATGCCCAGGCCAGCGTCCGGATTCTGTTGTGGCTGGCGGTGGTGGTGTTGTTGCTAGTCGGTGTGCGCGAGGTCCTGGGTCGCGGCATGAGAAAGGCCTACCGGGGGGTGGGCCGGGGTGGTCGTCGTGTGAGGCGGGCACCTCGGGAGGGGCTGTATTATCTCGGATTGATGGCAGCACTGCTGGTCGGCAGTTTCCTCGGCGGGGACAACCTGCTGATGCTGGTCGTGGCCCTGATGATCGGCCCGTGGCTGCTCAATGCCTGGGCCAGCGACATGCTGTTGTGGCGGTGCGATGTGAGACGGGCGATTCCCGATCGCGTGATGGCCGGGGAAGTGTTCTCGGTCGAATTGGTTGTCGAGAACCGCAAACGGCTGGTGCCTTCGTGGCTGGTCCTGGCCAGTGATCAGATCGAGAACGACCGGGAGACGCTCGAAGCTCGCGTGCTGTTTGCTCGCATTCCGGGAGCCGATTGCCGAAGCGGCTACTACCGAATACGTCCCGGCCGCCGCGGCCGCTACCGGTTGGGGCCTATTGAACTTTCGACACGGTTTCCGCTGGGACTGATCGAGCGGGGCCTGGTGTTTCACCGGCCCGACGAGATACGAGTGTTTCCGAGGCTGGGTCGGGTGGCTGCGGGTTGGTACCAGGAGCAGGTCGAGTCAGCCGGCGCGGTGCCGCGACGGGCACGACGGGGGGGCGGAGCCGACGACCAGTTGCAGCGACTCCGGGAGTTTCGTTCCGGCGACAATCCGCGGGCTGTCCACTGGCGGACCACGGCACGCCGAGGCGAACTGATGGTCCGTGAGTTCGATCAGCATCGGCATCAGCACCTGGACCTGGTGCTGGACCTCTGGCAAACCGCCAGGCCCACCCAGGCCGATCGAGATCGTGTGGAATTGGCGGTCAGTCTCGCGGCGACGGTGTGTGTCGAGACCCTGCGACAGTCCTCGGATTCCAAGGTGGCATTGACAGTCTGTGGCGAGGGGATTTCGGAGCTGACCGGCCTGGCGGGGCCGCCCGGGGTCAACGAAGTGCTGGACCTCCTGGCAACGGTCCGTGCCGGCGCGGGTCCGCCGGATTCCCGGACGATCCTGGCACCGGCATCGGTCAGTCTTCGGGGGGTGCTGGTGACGACCCGGCCCGGGCTTGAGGCCCAGGGGCGATCCGGGTGGGTCGAAAACGATGAAACGAGAACGAGGATGCTGGTTCGCGCCGAGCCGGACCGTTTGCCGAGTTGGTTTTCGATCGAGGAGGCGTGATGGGGTTGCGGGACGTTTTCCTGGTCAGCCTGTACGTGCTGTTCGCCGAGGCGACGATGCTGCTGGTCGTCGGCGAAGGCCGGGCGTTTCCCCAGGCGATGGGGTTTCCACTGGCGGTGGTGGCATTGATCCTGGTCGACCAGCGACGGACGATCCGTATTCCGACGTGGGCACTGAACCTGGCGGCGTCAATTGGTGTGGCCGCCGCAGCATGGGAGTTCTTCGGCGAGGCGCCCGAGTCGAGATTGACAGCTGCGGCTCACCTGATGGTCTATCTCAGCTGGGTGGTTTTGCTCGGAGAGAAGGCCGATCGGCAGTACTGGTGGCTGCTGACGCTCTCGATCCTGCAGGTGGCCGTTGGGGCCGTACTCGTCGAGGCCGCCGGCGAGCCGCTCTACAGCATCCTGGTGGTTTCGTTCATGATCACCGCCACCTGGACACTTTCGGTGTTTTCACTCCACCAGGTCCAGGGTCGCTTTGCCGCGGCGCCGGCCGCGGTCAGCGTACCGGCTGGCCCCGCCTGGCTTCGGCCGACGGCCGTCATCAGTGGCTGGCAACTGGACGCCAACCAGCAGTGGATCAATCCGCGGTTTGTGCTCGGAGTGGCCGGGGCCGCCGTGGGTGCTCTGGGCGTGGGTGCGATCTTTTTTCTGTTGATTCCGCGGTTGTGGCTGTTCGATCCCAGTGGCCTGGACAACGACCCTCTGAACCCGTTGACCGGGTTCACCGAGACTGTGCAACTGGGCGAGATCGGCGATATTCTCGAAAGTACCGAGCACGTGATGAGCGTCGAGATAATCGATCGCGAGACAGGTGGCCGGGTGGAGGTGGCCGAACTGTCGCGGAAGTGGGGTGATCCGGAACCGATGTTCCGGGGCACGGTGATGGTGGCCTACTCGGGCGGCAAGTGGGAACGCGGCCTTCCGGATTCTCGGTTCGATCGGATGCCTGGAGTACCCGCCACCGTCGACGGTCTGCGGCAGGATATCCAGCTCGAGACGCTCGGAACCCCGGTGCTGTTCGGAATGCATCCGATCCACGGCTGCGACATCGACGGCATCAATCGCCACGGATTGTACCAGTCTGCGACCGCGGTCCTGGTCGGGTCGAAGAACCGCAAGCGGGGTCGGGTGTTGCGGTACAGCCTCTTCTCTCCACAGTTGAAGTCGGGTGAAACAGGTCGGCCGCGAGTTCCCGCCGTAATGAGCCAGGCTCAACGGGCGGAATACCTGCGATTGCCTTTGTCGGGTTTGGGCCGAATGGCGGAAACCGCACGCGGGTTGACGCGGCAAGTTCCCGGCGGGGGGGAACCCGAGAAGGCTCGGCTCTTGATGGAGTATCTGGCGGGCGACCAATTCGGGTACTCACTTGATGCGTCGATCGAGGATCCGAATCTCGATCCGGTGGAGGACTTTCTGTTTCGACGCAGAAAAGGACATTGCGAGTACTTTGCTTCTTCGTTGGCGTTGATGCTGCGGGCCGTCGGTATTCCGTCTCGACTGGTCAGCGGCTTCAAGGGTGGAACCCGCAACCAGATCAGCGGTCAGTTCGTCGTGCAGCAGCGACACGCTCACGCGTGGGTCGAAGCCTGGATCGGTTCCCGGTGGGTCACGCTCGATCCGACCCCCGCCGCCCGTGGCGATCTGATCCGGGAACTCGAAATGGAATCGCGGTTTCTGCGTGACGCCGGACAAGTGATGCACCATTCCTGGCGGCGTTACATCGTGGAATTGTCGCTGGCCCAGCAGCAGAGCCTGTTTTATCGCCCGCTGCAGGCCGGGCTGAAGGGCGGGATATCGATTGCCGGCGAATTGTTTGGGGACTTGGTGCTGGGGGTGAGTGGACTGGCCAGCGGTCGTGGAGCGGGTCGTCGCTGGCCGGCAATTCTGGCAATGGTCGGTCTGCTGGGATGGGCAGCGCTGGCGGTGTGGCTGGTGCGGCATTGGCGAAGCGGGTGGCGGCCGAGGGCGAGTTTTCGCGGCGATCGTGTCCCGTCGATCGTGATTCCCGTCTACGAGCGGTATTGTCGAATCGTGGCCGCGCGAGGGCGTTTGCGTCGCCGTGGGCAGACGGCAAGAGAATTCGCCGTCGAGTTGGGGGACGGATCGATTGAGACGTCCCTCACTCTCGGTCCCATCGCCGAGCGTGTCACGAATCTTTATTACGCCGTCCGATTTGGCAGCCAACAACCGGATCCGGATGAAGTCAATCAGATCGAACGAGAACTTGATCGGGTTGACACGCTGTGGCGGGGGCATCCGTCTTAGCCGCAGAACCGAGGTTTGTTGGCCAAGCGGTGGCACGAGTGTTTACACGGTGGGTTGCATGGGGCTAGTTTAGAGGGGTGCCTCGAATTGATATCGCAGTGCGGGGACATGGGGCCACGCGACCAGGCGAACGTGGCTGCCACCGGACAATCCGAAATCGTTAGGAAAGTGTGCCATCATGACTTCCTCGCTGTGGATTCTGGTCGCTGTTTTCGTCGTCCTGGGCCTGTCGGTCCTGTTCTTGCTGATGAACGTCTTTCTTCAGCAACGAAACGCGAAATTGACTCTCGGAGTCATGGGCGCCGGACTGTTCGGTGTTGCGTTGGGCTGGGGTGCCTTCTACGGCGGAGTCATGATGACCGGCCAGGAGATGGCTTTTGGCGTTTCGGGCTTCGAGACAGAGACGATTGACGTAACCGCCTCGGACGAGACTGCTCCGGCCAGCGCGGACGCGGCCGCTGGTGGGGGAGGTGGCGGCGGCATGGGCGGCGGCATGGGCGGCGGCATGATGGGTGGCATGATGGGCGGCGGCGGCGGCGGAATGGGTGGTGGGAGAGGTGGCGGCGGAAGAGGCAGTTCGTCTCGTCGCAGCTTGACCACCCTGGTCCGAAAACTGGAACTCCTGACCGGTGAGGTGACGGTCAAACTCGCCGACAAACAAATCAAGGGGATCGGTGATTCGCTGGTCGCGGCTGGTGGCAGTGAGAAGATGACCGACGAGCAGGCCAAAGAGACTCTCGAGGTTGTCCAGGGGATTCTGAGTGACGAGCAGAAGGAGGTCCTGGAACGAATCAGCTTGCCAAGGCGTCGGCGAAGCGGCGGTGGTGGTGGTGGGTTTGGCGGCGGCCGAGGAGGCGGAGGAGGCGGAGGAGACCGAGGGCCGCAGGACGAAAATCCGTTCGCGGAGGCCGAAAACGCCAAGGCACTGGTGTCGCTGCTTGAGCGTCACGGAGTCAAACCCCCGGAAATCAAGGTCAAAGAGGCCGAACAGCAGGCCGCAGGGCGGCCGGAAGCAGAGGGCAGTGGTGACACCTCCGACGGGAACATCATAGAAGCGATTCTCAAACAGCACGACAAGAACGGGGACGGCGCCCTGTCAAAAGACGAAGCTCCGGCATTTCTTCAGAACCGTTTCGATCGGATTGACACCAACAAGGACGGAAAGTGTGATTTGAAGGAAATGACCACTGCCCGACGGCTCAATCCGGCTCGCTGAATTCCGCCGCAAATTGGCTGCGCCTCCTAAATCGTTGTCGTTGACGGTTTTGTGGAGACGGCCCCTGTCGATGATGCTCAAGTCGCGTCACAGCATCAGTCGATAACTTGGGTAGAGTGCGCTTTTAGGGCGGCACTCCGTCTGGCTGCGGGAGCAGTCAAACGGCAACAGGGATGTGTTAGGCCGAAACAGGGGGCGCGGCAGGGATGCCAATTTCATATCGCGTATGGGTCGTGGCCGGAATCCTCTCGGCGACAGTCGTCGGTATCGGTTGTCAGCGTGCTTACTACTACAAGCAGGCCGACGAGGACGCCGCGGCTCTGATCAACGAAAAATCGGACGATCCGCGGTGGGCGATCGACGACTTTTCCGTGACGGTCAACCCTCGCAGTCGCTTCTCCAATGACGTTGATCCGGTGCGGCCGCCAATGCCGCCTGACGATCCGAAGTCCAGCGAACTGATGCAGGCTGTTGGCGGCATGGAGGGGTACGACGGATGGGGTGAAAACGGTGTCAAACGGGTTACGGAGAGCGCGGAATGGCGCAAGATGCTGGGTGAGTACATGGAACTGGACGAAGAGGGGCGAGTTCACCTGGACCTCGAAGGGGCCATCAGATTGGCGATGGTTCATTCTCCGGATTACCAGCAGACAATCGAAACCTTGTACCTGTCAGCGCTGGACGTCAGCACCGAGCGATTTCGGCTCGATGTCCAGTTTTATGGCGGCAACGACACGTTTCTGAATCATCGTGGAAACCAGAATTCCACCGGCGAAAGCAACTCGCTGACCAACGGAAGTAACCTGCAGATGCGGCGGCGGTTGGCGACGGCCGGTCAGATCGTCGTGGACTTTGCGAACACGTTTACCTGGCAATTTGCCGGTGCCAATACCAATTCCGCAACATCGCTGCTGGGTTTCAGCATTGTGCAGCCGTTACTGCGAAGCGGCGGTCGGGTCGTGGGGCTCGAACAGTTGACGCGAGCCGAACGGAATCTTCTGGGGAACCTGCGGGCATTTCAGCGTTATCGAAAAGGGTTCTATACGAACATGGCCATTGGCAGCCGCGGGACCGGTGGGACCCCTCGACGTAGTGGTGGGTTCTTTGGCGGCACAGGCCTGACTGGGTTCACCGGGCAGGGCTCGGGTGGATTCGGCGGAGTCGGTTCGGCGAGTGGATTTGGTGGTGGATTCTTCGGCAGTGGCGGCGCGGCCGGCGGAGGAGCCGGTGGTGGCGGCGCGGTCGCCGGAGTAGCCGGCGGTGGGGCCGGTAACGTCGGCGGATTCATCGGCTTGTTGCAGTCGCTGCAGCAGTTGAGGAACTCCCAGGACAACCTGGCACTCCAGGAACGGACTCTTGCATTGCTTAAGGCTCTTCAGGAAGCCGGTCAGATCGGAGTCGACCAGGTGTTGAGCTTCCAGCAGAGCATCGAAACCGGCAGGGCCGACATGCTCCAGAGCCAGAACGGTTTTCGGGGGCAGGTCGAGAACTTCGTGATGTCGAACTTCGGGTTGCCGCCAACCTTCGAGGTGGTGTTGGATGACTCGGCGATTGAACACTTCCAGTTCATCGATCGGAGAGTCACGGCGGTGGAAACGGCGGTGGCGGATCTTGTGGCATCGTTCGGGGCGGTTGAAGAACCGACCGCCGAGCAGTTGAGACGGACTGCCAGTCACTCCAGAAAGCTGCATGAGGACATCGCGGCGCTGGTGTCGCTGGTCAAAGGTGACCTGAAAGGCATGGACGCGAAGACGGCGAGACGGATCGAGGGAATGACCGATTTGGAGAAGACCCAGTTTGCCAAGGACCGAAAGGCGTTGACGGATGATCTCAAACGCCTCCAGGGAGAGAACAGCAAAACACGGCAGCAGTTGGATGCGGTTATCAAGCAGGTCGCCGGCAAATTGGACGCCGGGCAGAGGAAGGACATTGTGGGACGCTTGATTGCCGTGAATGCTTCATTGGCCAGTTCAGTCGGTGAATTGGGGCTGATTCAGGCCGGTGCACGGTTGGAGGCAGTGACGCTGGATAATCGGGTGACGCTCAATCCGGAGGACGCGCTGGAGATCGCACGTGCTTTTCGACTGGATTGGATGAACGCCAGGGCATCGTTGGTTGACGGTTGGCGATTGGTCGAGTTCAACGCGAATGCACTCGAGTCGGACCTGAGTATCGTCTTCAGCGGAGACATGAAGGGGGATCAGACGAATCCATTTGATCTCAGCGGGCCGAGGGGGACTCTGCGAGCCGGACTGCAGTTCGACGCTCCTTTGACGAGGTTGCTCGAGCGGAACAACTTCCGGCAGCAGTTGATCAATTACGAGCAGTCACGTCGTGGAATGATCGAGTACCAAGACCAAATGTACCAGAGCTTCCGACTGGCAATGAGAACGCTGGCCCAGCGGGAACAGAACCTGGAGATTCAGCGGCGGGCGGTCAAGATCGCGATTCGTCGAGTGGATCAAACTCGCCAGATGTTGACCAAGCCACCCGCACCGGGAGCACCGGCCCAACTGAGCCCGACCGCGACGCAGGACCTGCTTTCGGCATTGGCGGCGTTGCGCTCTTCGCAGAACAACTTCATGAGTGTCTGGCTGGCCTATTATTCCGGTCGGATGACCCTGATGCGCGATCTGGGCGTGATGCGATTGGACGAGAATGGGATTTGGATTGACGAGCCCCTGTCCGAGGCACTCGAAGAAGCTCGAAAACATCCGACGGCACTTCCGCCGATGGTTCCCGAAGCGTGGTTGCTAAAGGCCGGTGAAGGGTACGACGCGGCTCGATTGGTTCCGATTGAAGATGAGGACCAGGCGACGGGCTTTGGATTCGGCCTGCCGAAAAGCTTCCAGCCGGCGAAACTGTTCAAGAAGCCGGCTGTGCTCGACGATTGGTCGGAACGCGTTCGTGGCGTCTGGCCGGCGGCATGGCCCGGTGGGGTCGGGGCCGAGGGGACGCGCTCGAACGATGATCTGCCGGGTGGCGACGACTTGGGAGTCGAAACCCCTGGTGAACAGTTTGACCAAGCATCATCCCCTGGTACCAGGGACGGGTGGCTGCTCCAGGGTCGAGAATCCATAACCGGTGGCCCGGCGGGCGATACCCCTCGACGGACCGTCGTCGGATCTGGACGGACGAATTCCTATCGGTTTTCGGCAGAATCGATTTCAAAAAAGCGGACGTCGAACAATCCATCAAGAAGCGATGCGGTCAGCCCCCCCGACGCACGGCCCGCTCGGGTGATTGGTGGAGACGGCGGCAAAGTGTCCGAACGGGCTTACCCGGGTGCGGTCGTACCAAAAACGTCTTTCCGACCTGGTGCATCCGTTGATGTCGTCGTCCCCAAAAATTCGTTTCGGGCGACCGGGGTGACGGACCGGGATCGATCTCGACGGGTACGGCAACCTGCAGGGGAGGCGACTGAAGTGACTCCCCCGGACGTCGTGTCGTCAAAGAAGGCGGCGGACGACGCTATTCCAACCGCTGCAGGGTTCCTTCCGCCGCGCATTCGATGAGTTCGGGTTGCTGGAGATGTCGGCCAGCTAATTGGGATGACGCGACTTGTCGGAACGGAATCACACTTGTGCCTCTCAAAATCCGTTGCTTTTAGACGGGATTTGGAGACAATGGACCTCCGCTGAAGTGCCCGGTGTCAGTTTGTGGGATCTGGCCGAGACGGCCGGTGTTTTTCGAGCACTGAGTGACGCCGCGGTGTTTAAGATGTTGCGTGGCGCTAGGTTGGCGCCTTGATTCGTCGGCGGTGCTGACGAGTCGAAGTTCCTTTGGCTCAGCCCGACAAAGGCAGGAAACAGACATGGCGACGACAGAGACGACCGCGACACGATCAGGTCATAAACGAATGTCGGATGGCGGAAGCACGATGTTGCTTCTTGGATTGTTGATCTGCGGTTTGGCAGGGGCAGGCTGCGAGTTCATCGACTCGATCACCGGCGGCGAGGCGACCGCCTCGGATGACCAGAAGATGACGATCGCAGTTCAACGGGGAGTGATCCAGGTCAGTGTGACCGAAGACGGCGAAGTCGAGAGTGCCAAGCCCGTGATCCTGAAGTGCATGGTAGCCGGCGGAGCGCAGATTCTTGAAATCGTCCCCGACGGCACACGCATTGTGGAAAAAGGTGGCGTGAAGAAAGAGGAATCGGATGTCTTCGTGGGAGATCAAATCGTCAAACTGGACGACTCGAAGATCAAGGACGCGCTGGACCAGCAGAAGATCAAGGTCGGAAACGCCGAGACGGCGATGATCCAAGCCGACAAGGACCTGTCCTTGGCCAAGATCACGGTGAATGAATACGAGCAGGGGACGTTCATTCAGGAGCTGCAGGGACTGGATGCGGAAGTCACCATTGCGATGGAGAACCTCCGTGGTGCGGAGAATCAGTTCGATTATACCAAGAAGATGTTTCGCAAAGGGTTCGTCACGAAGCTTCAGCTCGAGGCGGACGAGTTTGCGGTCAAACGGTCGAATCTTGAGCTGGCGCAATCCGAGACGAAGCGGGTGGTCCTGGTGAAATTCACCAGGGTGAAGATGTTGGAGGATCTTCGGAGTGCCGTGAAGACCGCCACGCAGGGCGTCAAGCAGAGGCAAAGCGCGCTGGACCTTGAACTGCGGTTGTTGGAACGGATCACCAATCAGTTCAAGAACTGCGTGATCCTGGCACCGCAGCCGGGCATGGTGGTCTACCACAACGAACGAAGTCGCTGGGGACGGAGCCAGACCGCCCAGATTGAGGAAGGGGCGACCGTCCGTGAACACCAGGCGATCGTGAAGTTGCCCGATTTCACAAAGATGCAGGTGAAGGTCAACGTCCACGAGTCGAAGGTGCAGCAGGTGGCGGTTGGCGACCGGGCGTGGTTGACGATCCAGGGATACAAGACCGCCCTGAAGGGCGTGGTGATCGAGATCGCCAACCAGCCGGAAACGGCCAGCTGGTACCAGGCGAAGGTCAAGGAGTACGCGACAATTGTCAAGATCGACGAGATCCCGGCGGGAATGGTACCCGGCATGTCGGCCGAGGTGGTGATTGACGTCGAAGAACGCCAAGACGTATTGAAGCTTCCTGTCGAATCGGTGATCGAGATCGGCGGCGATTATTTCGCGTGGACGAGCGGGGCCGACGGTTACCAGAAGAAGAAACTGACGGTTGCCAAGAGCACAAAAGGTGACGAACGCGTGTTGAGCGACAGCAAGTTCATCGCGGTCGAAGACGGCGTTGAGGAACAAGAAAGGGTGGTCCTGAATCCTCGCGATGTGGTGCCCGAAGCGAAGGAATTGATTCTTGCCGATGAGCAGAAACAGGCAGAGCAGAGGAATCCCGCAACGATCGCTGATGCCAAGAGCGGCGCTCCGGGTGCCAGGCCCCCTCAAGGCGGAAGGAAAACGTCCGGTCGGAAGACGGCCGCAAAGAGCGGCGGTGGCGGCGCAGCGCAGAGTGGTTTGGGTCAAATGGCGCAGTTCGACAAGGACAAGGACGGAAAGATCTCCAAAGCCGAATCGGAAGGGACGTACCTGGCCAACTTTTTTGATCGGGTCGATGGAGACAAGGACGGATTTCTGACCGCCAGCGAGGTCGCCGCGATGCGGTCCCAAGGTAAGAAAAGCCGTGGGGGAAGTGGCGGAAGTGGTAAGAAGTCCGCCGAAGGCGGTGGCAGCCGCGCTCCATCATTTACCGGTGCGACGTTTCTGGAACGGTGGGACAAGGACTCAGACGGCAAGGTTTCCAAGGAGGAGATCTCCGAGCGGGCCAGGCCGAATTTTGACGCCAATGACTCCAACTCCG
Source organism: Planctomycetota bacterium (assembly GCA_963582065.1). GTDB lineage: Bacteria > Planctomycetota > Planctomycetia > Planctomycetales > Planctomycetaceae > UBA8437. The sequence goes on from CAUZRQ010000003.1 coordinate 72,716, forward strand.
ACGGGTTTCTCGACAAAGCCGAGCTCGACAAGATGGCTGATGCTCTCAGAGCTCGCTTCTCCGGAGCTGGCGGCGGCGGTGGCGGGGGCCAGTAGGTCGTGTTTCCTTGGGGTCGATCTCTGCAAATGGCACTCAAGAGCCTGCGGCTACACTTTTTGCGTAGCGTGCTGGCCGCCGTGGGGGTGCTGATTGGTGTGACGGCAGTGATCTGGTTGGTGGCCTTGGGTGAAGGGGTCAGCTATCAGGCGCAGCAGTTGATCAAGGAATACGGCGCTACGAACGTCATTATTCGGTCCAAAGCACCGGCAGTTGCGGCCGACACCGGCCGTGTGAAGATCTACGGTTTGACACGGCTCGACTTCGAGCGAATCACCGCCCGGGTCGCGGGACCGTCGTCCGATTACGTGATCAATACGATCGAACGCGCAGTTCCGATGCGCGAGGTCGCGATGGAACTGCGGTACTTCGACCGGACCTGTGATACCCAACTCCTGGGTGTCATGAAGGACTATCAGAATATCAACCATCTCGAGATGTCGATCGGGAGGTTTCTGTCACGCGGAGATTCGGAAACCAAGAGCAACGTGGCAGTCTTGGCCTACGGGACGTCACGAGATCTGTTCCCGTACGAAAATCCGATTGGCAAGACGGTTCGGGTCGACCAGGATTTCTACCGCGTCGTGGGCGTCGTGGGTAAGAAGCAGGATGCGGCGGCTATTGGTGGCAGCATTTCCGGGCGAAGTTACGACAAAGATGTCTACATTCCACTGAGCACGTTCCGCGCTCGGATCGGTGACCAGGTGCCGATTTCGATGGAGTCGTTCGAGAGCGAATTGATCGAGATCAACCAGATTACGGTCACCGTGAAAAGCGTGGAGCGGGTTCCTGAGACGGCCGATCTGATCCGGGTTCTGCTGAGCGACCTCCACGACAAGGACAACCCGGATTATGCCGTCACGGTTCCGATGGAACTTCTCGAGCAGGCCGAGACGACTCGAATGATGTTCAACATCCTGTTGGTGGTGATCGCCGGAATCTCGTTGCTGGTCGGTGGCATTGGCATCATGAACATCATGTTGGCGACAGTGACCGAACGAACGCGAGAGATCGGGATCCGGCGTGCGCTGGGAGCTACACAGGCGGATATCCGGACGCAATTTCTCAGCGAAGCGACCGTGCTGACCGGGATCGGCGGGATGCTGGGCATCGCGTGCGGATTCATGTGTTACCCCGTCGTCGACCTGGTCATGAGCCAGTTGGAGGGTTGGGCTCCCCAGTTCTGGGAGGGGCTTTCGCCGGCGGTACAGAATATCGAGCCCCGCGTCGAGACCTGGTCGGTGGTGGCCGCTTTTATCATCTCGGTGACCGTCGGTATCGTATTCGGCGTGTTCCCAGCCCGTCAGGCCGCCATGTTGGATCCGATCGAGGCTCTGCGGCACGAGTAGTTGGCGGCGTGCCCGTCGTGTCAGGTCGATGTGTCGGCGAACCGCAGTGCCGCAAGATGATGCAGGTCGCGACCCGGTGATCCGTCGACCAGCCAGTTGGCGATTGCCTCGCCTGTCACCGGCGCCAACAGGACTCCCTTGGTGAAGTGGCCGGCGGCAAGGAACACGTTGTCGGTTCCGGGAATGCGATCGACGATCGGCATTTCGTCAGGTGTGTGCGGGCGTAATCCCACCCAGGTTCTGGTGGCTTCGACGTGGGCCAGGGCCGGCAGCATTCTTCCAACCGACTCCGCCAGTTGGCGACGACCGTCTTCGGTCGGCTCGAGGTCCGGCCCGACGAATTCCTGGGTGCCACCGGCCACGACGCGGCCATCGGGAAGCTGGCGAACCATGGTTTCGCCCAGTATGCACGTTTGCATCGTCAACTGTTGAGGGTCAGTTGCTATGGCCTGTCCCTTGGCCGGCTGGATCGGCAGAGGGCATCCGAACTGGGCGGACACCTTTCCGGCGGACCATCCGGTCGTTAGTACGACCTGGCCGACCGAAATGCGAGATCGGCCGCAGGCGACGTCCACCAGGCGGCCGCCCGTCACGGTGAACCCGGTGACCGGGGTGTGCGTGAGCAGTCGGACTCCTCGGTCAAGCAGGTCCGTTGCCAACGCGATCGCGGTCCGCAACGGATGAAACGTGGCGTCGTCGGGGCAGAACAACCCCTCAACGACCGACGTGGATAACGCCGGCTCACAGTCGGCCAGGGCGGTTCCCATGAGCGCCTCGCAACGGTTGCCGCGTTGGTTTTCAGAGTCGGCATATGTGACCAGATCACCCGGCCACTCACCGTCTATCCGAAGGCTTCCACTGCGGACAAAATCAACTCCGGTGGCGGCCAGTGGTCCGTCATCGGTAAACAGTTCGGAATAGCTTTCCCGCGCTTCAATTGCCCAGTCGCGGAACAGCGGTAAGTGGTCGTGGCGAGTCTGCCCGGCAAAAAGGCCGCCTGTGTTGTGACCCGAAGCTCCTTGCGAAAGTCCAGCGGTGTCCACGACGGTGATGGAACCGCGATATCGACGCCGCAGTTGCCATGCGGTAAACAGGCCGACAAGCCCGGCACCCACGATCAGCACATCAGTGGTGTTCGGCAGGGCTGTGTCGGAGGGATGTTCGAGGAGCCTTCGCTGGTCAGGGGTGAGGTCGGACAGCCAGATTGATTCGACCTTCACGGCTGTGGTGTCTCCGTGTCCACTGGCGGCGATCGGGTCGAGGAAACCACACAATCCGGCAGGTGGGTGCGAATTCGGTCGGTTGCGGCTTTCGAGAGAGTTCCGGGTAGAACGAGTGTTCGTAGTCTTCTGAGTCCGTGAAGGTAACGGAGATCGCCATCAGAGATGTCGGTACCTCCGAGATCGAGGTGTTCGAGTTGGTCGAGTTGTCGAAGCAGAGCCAGGTGAGGTTGAGTCAGTGTCCGGCGGCCGAAGTCGGCCGAGATGACGTGCCCGTCTGCTCCAATCGTCAGTTCGGTGCCAGGAGTTTCCCCGAGTGAAACAGCGGCATTCTGTTGTGCGACTGTTGGGTTGGTTCGTCCCCAGTTCGACACGGTGTCGTAGGTGGAAGTGATGGCACCCCATGCCCCGAAGACGGCAAGCACCAGTAACAGGCCCAGAACAGCGTGTTCCCACCAGCGATTGCGGTACTCGGCGCCGATGTCGGCAGCCCGTGAACTGAGCACCCACAGGCCCCCGGCTATCAGGGGCAGCAGGACCACCTGGAGAGCATTGACGACCAGGGTCAGGGCCACGAAATCGGGCATGCCGGGCAGCGTCCAGATGATCGGGGAAATCAGGCACCAGGTAGCTACGGCCTGGTACAGCCGTGTGCGACGAAAGTCGGTTCCGGCCAGGTTTGCCTTCGGGTCACAGATTCGCATCCACGAGTGGCTGGCGAGCATGCCCAGCCCCAGGGCATGACCGACGAGCGAGGTGAAGACGGCAGCGAAGATGCCGGTATAAAAGACCAGTTCGCCCATCCTTCCCAAGCGAGTTCCCAGCAACCATGGAAGGTCGTCCATCGTGTCTACGGTCCCGCCGACGGGGTGGAGAGTCTCGGCGGCGAGTGTCCAGATCGAGAGATCGAGTACCAGCATGACCGCCATGGCGAGCAGGAAGTCGTAGAACTGCAGTTTCCTGAAACCCGGCCCTCGCCACCCCTTGCTGTCGAGAAAATATGGGTAGACCAGGTTCATCAACGAGCCACCCACCGCACCGATCATGCCCATTGCGACCAGCAGCGGCGCATATTGTCCGGCCTGTTCGGGCATCGTCCATGACACCAACCCACTGGCGATGCCGCTGGGACTCGGGCCGACCATCAACGCGGTCCCGAGAAAAGCGATCGAGAGCAGGATCAACAGAATCTTGAAAAGGAGTTCGATCCGTTGGAATGCGGGACGAAAAACAAGCAACAGTGCCACGCCGCTCCAGGCAATTGCCCAGCCCATGATGCTGCCGACCCCGGTAGCGTTTCGACAGGCCTCGCCGATGCCCCTGGTCATGTACGCGCCGTAGAGATGCCCCAGCAGGACCGTTGCCAACAGCAGCAGCGGAGCGTAGGCCGGATGGAGGCGGAAGAGTCCGTCCAGTAGGTGTTCGCCGCGGGGGTTGCACAAATGGTAACGGGCAATGACCGAAACCATGACCCACCGCATCCCGACGGCCAACACCAGGACCCACATCAACGAGTAGCCGAAATCGGCACCGGCGGTTGCCATCTCCACGATGTCACCGGCGCCGAGCCATGTCAGGACGACCACCAGCCCGGGACCGAACGAGCGAAGGTACTCGAAGAAGGTCTGCGGAATCGGCGTGGCATCGGGGGGGGGTGGAGCAATCACGATGACAGGCGAGCCTTGGGACGAAAGTCAGGAGTCGGCACGTGTTCGTCGAGCGGGAAGATGGGCCGTGGGCACCGTGAAAACGGCAGCGAGTGAAGATTGGCGCTGGTGGAGCCGGGAACGTCGACGGTCACAATCGCAGTGGCAATCGCCTCGTAGTGCGTACGAAAACCGTTGGGGGACTTGGCGACCACGACATCGTAGTCGGTGGGATCAAGTCCGTGGGCGGTGAAGACAGCGCGGCCGACCACGTAGACGCTTCGCTCGGTCACCAATGTGTCGACATGGCCATTGTCCGTGGCGATCCGCAACACGACAGTGGTTCCGGCGGTCTCGGGTTTGCCCGATTCATAAGTGAAGTGACCGTCGTGGATGCTAAGGACGCGGGCGGTGACCGACAGCGGATCGAAACGGCCCGGATCCCGGGTGCCTCCCAGGGGCACATCGACGGAGTCACCGACGCCGGCTTCGGCCGCGATTCGTGCGGCCGGAGCGTCGACGACGCTCAACAATGCCGTTCCCGAAAATGACGACGAAACATCCGCGGATTGTCCGAGCAGTCCTGCCAGAATCGCGTTGCTGTCGCCGGAAGCACCGCTGGCCGTCGCATCTGCTGCGTCGGAAAAGACCGTGAGGCCTTCGGTGTTGTTGGCCGTGGAGATCGCGGTCTCCAGTGACACCAGTTGTGCTTCGAGTCGCTGACGTTGGTCCCAGAGGAACCTGGCGATCTGTCCGGCGGCCTGGTCGGCTGCAGGCTGGTCGTCGTCGGTAGTGATCTCCACCCACGATCTGAGTCCTGGAACATCGGTGAAAGGGTTTCCGATCAGGACTCCGGCGGCCAGTCCGGCCCCGGAGTTCTCGATGTCCTGGCACATCCGGATCGCATCGCCAAACAATCCGCTGGCGGTCAGAAGTTCGTCACCCCGAACCAGCATCGGTAACGGGATTCGAGCATTGGTGGGGGTGACGTCTTTGCGAATCAACCGAAGCAGTGCACCGGCCGAACGGCGACCTGTTTCGTACTGATCAGTGTGGGGATAGGTGTGAAATGGAACGAAAAGCTCAGCGTGCTCTTGCATGCGTTCGGTAAAGATGGCGTGGAGGTCCAGCGAGACGACCACCGGGACCGTTTCGCCGAGAATCTGGCGGGCACGGGACAGGACCCGCCCCTCGGGATCGCCTTCCTGCTCGCCGGCCATGGCTCCATGAAGACAGAAATAGACAGCGTCAATATCGGAATGCCGGTTGATCGTTTCGATGAATTCGTCGATGAGCCGGTCGAGATCGGTTTCTCGAATGGGCCCGCCCGATACGGCCCAGGCTGCCATTCCACCAATCGGCAGGACATCCTCCTCGGCGTCGGCGAACACATCGAGTGCTCCGGCGATCTCGGTGTCGGTTCCACGGCGTGCAGACAGCAGGTCGTCACCGTGTGCCTGGTGGAAGTCCTCGTAGAGGGTCAATCGCGGATTGAACACCGAGGTTTCTTGTTTCAGTTCGGCTACGAGAATACGAACGGGCATGCGAGGAAACCTGTCGCAGCAAATGACCGGAGCGGGTCATTGTACCGTCGCCGTCGCGGACTCGCAGCTAGGACGCCGTTGCGGGTCGGCGGTTCTGGGCTCGACGGATCCGTTGCAGCCAGCGAACCGCCTCGGTGACCAACGGGTCTCTGCGGCCTGCGCGATCGACACGGCCTTTGAGTACCTCGGTCATCTTTTGTTGAGCCGCATCATAGTCTCGCTGGAGATGCAGAAGTTGGCCCTCGAAGTAGGTCACCAGCAGTTCGTCACTGATCTGGTTGCGATAGCGGTTGAGTTGTTGTTCGGCCAAACCGGTCGATCCGGCCTGCAATGGAAGAGTGATGGCGGCCTGGATCAACGGCCAGCGGTCGGCGTCGGCTCGACCGTTGATAGATTCGGAATCGAGTGCGGTGGCCAGTATCTGGCAGGCTGAAGTCAGTTTGTGGTTGGTGGCGAGGTAACGGGCGTGTTGGGCGATCAGGGCGATCCGGCCAGGAAATCGGCTGCGAAGCTTTCTGAAGGTGGCGTCGTGTGACCGGGCCGAGGCGGTGGTGGCCAGCGTGGCCGCGTACAACTCGGCCGACACGGGGTCGTCGGGGCTGCGAAGGTGAAGTCGATGGCCACGACGGATCGACTCGTCTTGTTTGCCGACGGCCATCAGCAGGCGGACCTCTCGACGTTCCAGCTCAACACTGTCGGGGTTTCGCTTGCGGATCAGGCGGACCAGCCTTAGCGCAGCTGGGGCCTGATCATATTCGACCGCGAAATCAAGCAGTTCGGGATGGAATTCGGGGATGTCGGCCGACAGTGTCAGAGCCGTTTCGAGCGAGCGTGCGGAACGATTGCGATGGGCGGCGGCCGCTTCGTGACGGGCGTCGGCTGCCAGTCGCACCGCCAGGGCCTCGTAGGCATAGACGCAGGTCAGTCGGACGAGTGGGTCCGAGGGATGGTCGAGTTCCAGTGCAATGAGCTTGTCGGCGGATGTGAGGTTGAGCGCGAAGAGTTGAAGTCGCAGCAGGCAGGCACGGATCCGCGGTTGATCGGAGTGCTCGAGTGCGGTTTCGAATTCGCCGCGGGCGGCGTCGAGCTCATCAAGTTGAAGAAGGGCGACTCCACGCAGGTAGTGAATGTCGCTCGAACCTGAGAGTCCTGCCAGAGCGTCGAGAGCCTGTGCGGCGTCGGAACGTTGCAGGTGATCCCGGGCCGATTGAAGTTGTGAAGTCGGGCCCTGAGATCCGCAACCGGCCAGGAGTCCGAGGATGAGGACTGTTCGACGCACGATTCAGAATCCCCCCCCGGTGACTTCCTTGCCTTCGATTGTTGAGATGGCTTCGTAGAGACCCTGGTCGATCGACTCGTTGATGAAGCGGACCGATCCGTCTCCGAGAAGGAAATGTGTGCCACCGACGTGTGCGGACTGGAATGAGTACAACGGTCGTTCATCGGGCGAACGCCCCAGTTGCCTGGGAAGAGGATTCATGGGGAACGGTATGCCGACGGCTCCGGTTGAGTCGGGGCAGTCGGGAAGCCGTACGTCGGCGGTGACGGCATACGGGCCGGCGACCCAACAGGAGTTAGGGACTCCGATTCCGCCGGTGGGCGCAAAATAGGAGACCGCTGCCATGGCCCAGGGAAATTCGACGGGTAAGACCGGCGTTTGGCCCGAGGGACCCTCGTACGTCAGCCTGCTGCCGGTCTTTTCACCGATGAAGAGTGTCTGTGAGGTCCCGTCCCGGACATCTGCGACTCGACATCTGCTGTTGTAGCCAAAGGGGCCGCGACTGCGGGCTGGCCATTGGGCCCAGAAATGCAGCAGGCCGCGGGGGCAGTTGGCTGCCGCGGTGTTGGGCAACGCACTGATGCGGTCGGATCCGTGGTTGAATGAGTAGTCGGTCGGGGAACCAGCCATCCAGTGCGACGCAGTTCCGGAACCGTCGCCTCCGCCGATTGCCGTTCCCGAGCGAGTGACAGAGGGACAAATCAGGAGCGGAATGGGTGTCTGGTTAAGCGGCCACATGCTGTGATCCGAGGGGTCGACGAGACTCGAGATCCATGTCTTGTCGAAATCGAATGACTCGAAGAGAGGTCGCTGGTCGATATACGGCAACAACAGGTGGTAGCCGGTCCAGTGACTACGGTATTGAAGTCCACCACCGGATGTGGGGGCTGGTGGGTTTTCGTCTTCCTGGCGGACAAAGCTGGGTGGAAACAGGCCATGGACGGAGTGATAGTTGTGCAGGGCCAGGCCGAGTTGTTTGAGCTGACTTCTGCACTGCAAGGCCCGGGCGCGGCCGCGGACCTGCTGCACCGCGGGCAGCAACAACGCGAAGAGGATCGCGATCACCGCGATCACCACCAGCAACTCGATCAGCGTGAATGCCGGTCGACGACGACTGCCCATGGGGATTGACTCGTTGAAACAGCCGGTGCGGGACGGCCGGTTCCCGCAGTGGGACGCAAGGTGCGAAACGAGTGTCACTCAGTGAGAAACATGCGGTCAACCCCGTAGCCGGCCTCAGGCATCCCGCAAGATCCGCTGTCGAATTGTAGGTCAAGTTCCACGATGAGGGAAAAGGAAAATCCACTGCGGAGATGTGAGGATGAAAACCGCCGCGGGAGAATCTGTTGGTGGCGAAGGCGGACTGGTCCGGCTGCGACGGATGTGCGGACCGAACGATGTGGAGTTCAGGTGCTGACCGACTCGAACTGGACCACGTCGTTTCGCTGTTTGCGTGCAAAGAACGCGTCAACCTGCAGGTGACTGCCGAGTGAATGCACACGTTCTACAGCCGTCGACATGTCTGCTCGCTGTTGTGATTCGAGCTGCAATGAGGAGATCTTGAGTCTGTGGCTGTAGAAGGCGCAGTCCTGGTGTGCGATCAGCACAACGCGCTTGAGTGCGTGGGCGTCGATCAGGAATCGAAGTTGCGCCGAGACGCCTTCTTCCTCTCGATACAGCGAAAAATGCCTCGCCAGACATGCGGCTCCGCCGGGAATCGCCAAACGGTCGTAACGCGGCAGGCTCAGCGCATTGCGCATCAAGTCGTCACATTGCTCGCCAAACCGTCCGTCACTGCAATAAACGGCAGCCGCGTGGATCCGGCCGGAATCGAATGCAACCGGACTCTGAAAAACACCATCCGAATGAGTACTCATGGGAAAATCCTGAACCTGTCGAAAATCGGTTGGTCGGTCAGGCGACAAGCCCGTGCCGTTGCAGGAGTTGTACGTCATCAAGAACCACTTCAGCGATAGCATCGGCGCACAGTCGCCCGTTGTCGAGCACGATTATGCGGTCGGTCAACTCGCGAACCAGCGCCAGGTCGTGCGTGGCCAGAATGAGCGTTCCCGGAAAACCCGTGAGGATTTCGGCCAGTTGGCGACGACCGCGTGGGTCGAGATTGGCGAATGGTTCGTCCAGGGCGAGGCAGCCGGGACGACAGGCCAGAACGCCCGCCAGGCAGGCCCGTTTGCGTTCGCCGAGCGAGAGCCTGGCCGTGTCGCGTTCGGCGAACGCTTCGAGATTGACGTCTGCCAGGGCCTGATCGACGCGGGCCTGGATTTCGGTGTCATCCAGATTCAGGTGCAGGGGCCCGAAGGCGACGTCACGGCCGACCGTGGCCCCGAAGAGTTGGTCGGTGGGGTTCTGGAACAGCACCCCGACGCGACGCCGAATTTCCGCGGCGTGTTCTGGGGTCGCCGGAAGTCCGTCGATGGTGACCGCGGTGCGATGATCATCGGATGGGAGCGGCAACGGTTCGGGAAGCAGGGCGTTGAGGTGCAACAGCAGTGTCGACTTGCCGGCCCCGCTGGGGCCCAGAAGTGCCACCCGTTCGGCCGGCGCAATCCGGAAAGTGATGTCGTGGAGCACATCCGGTCCACCAACGTAACCGAACGTCAGATTCTGAACATCGACGGCGACGGCGGACGTCATCGCGGTGGGCCTGTGGGCGAGGTGGTGTGAACAGACGGTGAGGTGGGTCAGGGCCACGGCCGGAGATGGCCATCCCAACCGCGTGCGAGCATGGCGCGGTGGATCCTGTGACCGCGATCAAGCGAACGGATGACCAGCGTGCCGATCAACCCGACGGCTGCCAGCCAGTCGAAAATCCGACTGGGACGGCCGAACCGCCGCGCTCGACGAGCTGTTCGCAGTCGCTCGATTTCTTCCCACAATACGAAAAGGTAACGGTGCATCATCGCCAGACAGGCGACCACCACAGCGGGGACACGCAATCCGCGCATCGTTAGCAGCAGGTTGTCGAACGGAAGTACGTGGATCAGCCAGAGACCGGATAAGAAGGAAATGACTCCGCGGAGGAGCACCGTTGCTGAGATCTGCAGCCAGGTTGAGGTGAAGCCCTGAGAGAGCGGAATCGAGAGTGCAATAAGCGACATGATCGGCAGGAACAGGCCAAGACGGCGGCAGAGCACAGCCAGTCGAACACCGGCACACGCCAGGGCGGCCAGGGTCACCGCCAGTAAGGCACCGGCTGCTGGCCACGCTTCCCAGGAGATCGAGCATGCCAGCAGAACGATGGTCACGCTGGAAATGAGTTTGACGATCGCACCGGGCTCGAGTCGGGCGGCGCAAAATGGGGCGGAATCAGTCACGGGCGCCCTCGGTGGCGGCGGCGGATGGGCGGTGAAGAGGACGGCCAAGGACAATGGCGATGACAAAGACGATGGTCGAGCCGAGAAGTCCGGAGATTACGACGCTCCAGTACTCCCAGCCGTCCGTGGACAACACCGCGGTGTAGTTGTCGAACAGGGACGGAGAGCCGGACTGGGTCGTCGACAGGTGGCTTTCTGCGAGAACCACTTCCAGGCCATCGGGCGACGAAGATGCGAGTGGAGCCAGCAGAACCGTGGCAAGCAGTGCTACGCAGAAGCCGGCCGCGATGGAATTCCGCCAGGGTCGGGATGTGGTTGTCGGCGGGTTGTAGAGGAGTTCCGGGCGACGGATGGCGACGTGACGAATGATCCCCCCCGAGATCAGGCTCTCGCCGATTCCGATCAGCGCGTGGAAGAGCATCATCAGGGCAAGAAAGTGAAGGAAACGGAACTCGGGATTGGCGGCGTGTGAGACGGCGAATTCGATGGAACACAGCACCGCTGCAGCCATCACGGTGACCCAACCGGAAATGACCACACCGATCACCCGAGAACGGACGGTGTCGCCGGCCAGCCGTGCAACGGCCGATTGGATCGCATACCCCCCAAGCGATCCGATGACTGCCATGTGGAATACGTTGGGGCCGAGGGCCAGCAGGCCACCATCGTTGAAGAGGAACTTCTGGACGAACAGCACGAGGGTCAGAGCCAGGCACCCGGCCCAGGGGCCCAGCAGGCGGGCGGCCAGCACCCCGCCGACCAGGTGTCCCGACGTGCCGGCAAGCACGGGAAAATTGACCATCTGCCCGGCGAAGACCATTGCCGCGACCATCCCGGTCATGGGGACAGTGCGGTCGGCCAGCGAGTCCTTCAGGCGGTGAACGCTGTAGGCCACAGCGACCAACGAGATGCCGCCCGTCACAAGGCAAACCGGAGTGTCGAGCAGTCCGTCGGGAATATGCATCAGGACGGAGCCGCTTGGTGAGGCGGAAGACGAAAAATTGGGAGCAGTTGAGGTGGCCGAGTCGCCGTGAAGGCCGTCGGCCGATAGAATCCCCAATCTAGTTAGCGAAGAACCCCTTTGCAATCTGCGACACTCGTCGTGGAGAGTCACGATGAGCCGTCTGTTTTCCGACTGGGACCGCTGGGTTGGGCTCCGTTTGCAATCCGAAATCCTGGACATGCTGGAGGGCAGCGGGGACCAGGAGCTGGGACTGCAGCAGCGTCTACGAAAGCGTTTTGACGCCGACCTGGTGCGGACGGCGTTTCAACTCCGTGATGCCCGTTCAAGAGCCAGGAGCCGTTTCGGACAATCCGGTGACCTGTGGTTCGATCGGGTGGGGCTGGAACAGGCCAGCAGCGAGGCGGTTGCTCGTCACAAGGCATCTCGTTTCGAGGGGCTGACCTGGGACTTGTGCTGTGGCGTCGGGGGGGATGCGATGGCTTTGGGACGGGGCGGACAGGTGATTGCCGTCGACCGTGACCCCGCCAGAGCGTTGTGCTGTCGTTGGAACGTCGAGGCCACCGGTGTCGGAGACCGGGTGGCGGTGGTGGCAGCCGACATTCATCGGCTCGGACGATTACGAGGACTGGTGCACATCGATCCCGACCAGCGACGCGACGGGGCGAAGCGATCTCACCGGATCGAAGATTCCGAGCCGGGGCGAGAATATCTCGAAAACCTGGTGGCAAGTTCCGAGGGGGGGGCGATCAAGCTCAGCCCGGCGTCGAATTTCCTCGGGAAGTTCCCGGGATGCGAAGTCGAACTGGTCAGCCTCGGCAGGGAATGCAAGCAGGCGGTTGTGTGGTTCGGGGGCTTGGCCGGAACCCTTCCACCGGGTCAACCGCATCTCTTCCGCGCCACGGCGTTGCCGTCAAACGAAACTCTGGAAGGCCACCCGCTGGCGTCTCCATTCCGGATGGAGGATCCCGGGGAATACCTGTTTGATCCCGATCCGGCTGTGGTGCGATCGGGTTTGGTTGATCGCCTGGCCGAACGGTGCGACGCCTGGCGGCTGGACGATCGCGAGGAATACCTCTCCGGAAACTCGTTGCCCGAGACGGCTCTTGCCCAGGCATTCCGCATTGATGTAGTCACGGCGAACAAACCGCGTCCGATCCGTGAAGCCGCTCGGGCGTTGGGATTTGGTCCGGTGGAGATCAAGTGCCGACATGTTCCCGTCGACGCCGCGGCGATGCGGCGGAAACTGAAGCTCGATGGAGATCGTCCGGGGGTTGTGATCGTGGCGCGGATCAACGGCCGAACACGTGCGGTGATCGCTCACCGAGTAGAATCCCATTCGTCGTCGCCGACGCGTGACGGTTAGACCGCCGGCGGTGGCGGGCACGCTGCCGGAACGATGCCGGTTGGCCGTTTACTCGGTTTCCCGTGGCTCGGCAAACGCAAATTGAAGCCCGGGGACCGGAATGAGCTGAGTGGGCGTGCTGCCGCGCTGGTTGCGGTACGGGATAGCGTAGGGTTGGATGCGACCGGTCGAGAGTTCAGCGACGTAGATATAACTGGGGGCATACTGTGCGCCACCTCGACCGGATGGTTGGGCCAGGCCGCTGATCATTGCGTAGCGGGCCGGCTTGTTGGGGTCGACACCGAAGTCCTGGGCAATCGATCGCGAGTAGATCCACATGTACTGGTTGGCGTTGCGACTGAGTGCAAAGCCACGGATCTGCCCGGTGAGGAAGTCGAGTACGAAGACCGCTTCGGAAGTGGGGCCGGTCATGGCCGAGGTCACGGCAAATTTGTCGTTTCGATCACTGGTGAAAGCGGCCGCGGACTGATGGGGCCAGGCCCAGCTCAAACCACCGCCGATGATGACTCCCAGAACGAGCCAGCCCAAACGGGATCCGAGAGGTTTCAGCAGGCGATTTGCCATCGTCTTCACTCCTGATCTCGACAGACGGTCATCAGCCGGCTGTAACAACGCCGCATCCGTCACAGCCGCAGTCATGCAGCGCGAGTCTAACCGGTATGGTGATTGGCGGCCAGATCAGGTTGGTCGGGGCATTCGTTGTAATCGGTCGACCCGAGTTGTAGTCTCTTGGGCGATCGACACAACCACGAGCCGCCGCGGCGGGCTCAGCAAATAGGGGTGGACCACGATGGAGACGACAAATGGGGTCCTGGGCCGCAAATTGAGGATGGGCCTGGTGGGTGGAGGCCACGGGGCGTTCATTGGTCGCGTGCACGCGACCGCCGCGGTTCTCGATAATCGTGCCACGCTGGTTGCCGGGGCGCTGTCATCAGATCCGGAACGCGCCAAGGCGTCAGCCCCCTCCTACGACATCGCGCCCGACCGGGCGTACGGGTCCTACCAGGAACTGGTTGACGGCGAGGTGGCTCGAGGCGACGACGAACGAGTGGATTTCATCAGTATCGCGACGCCGAACCACACGCACTTCGAAATTGCTCACCTGGCTCTCCAGGCCGGGTTCAACGTCATTTGTGACAAGCCCATGACGTTCGATATGGACCAGGCCGATGCACTGCGCAAGGCGGTCGAGGAGTCAGGGGCGGTGTTCGCCGTGACGCACAATTACACCGGTTATCCGATGGTGCGGCAGGCTCGGGAGATGATTGCCGCGAATGAACTCGGCGAAATCCAGGCCATTCGAGCTCAGTACCTGCAGGGTTGGTTGCGGACACGAATAGAACTTGAAGGGCAGAAACAGTCGGAATGGCGAACCGACCCCGCACGGTCGGGTGCTGCAGGGTCTTTCGGGGATATCGGAACGCACACATTCAACCTGGCCCGTTACATGACCGGATTGATGCCCGAGTCAGTCATCGCGGATCTCCGGATTTTCGCCGAGGGCCGCGAGTTGGACGATTACGGGCACGCGGTGATCCGCTTCGACAACGGGGCGATCGGTACGGTCACCGTCAGCCAGATCTCGCATGGTCGCGAGAACGACCTGCGGATTGAGATCGACGGAACCGAGGGGTCACTGTCATGGTCACAGGAGGAGCCGAACAAGATGATGGTCCGCCACAACGGGCGGCCTCACCAGCTCTACACTCGTGATCCGAATGCCGCTCACATGAACCAGGCGGGTGCGGCTGCGTGCCGGCTGCCATCGGGACACCCGGAAGCATTCCTGGAAGCGTTTGCCAACGTGTATCGGTCGGCGTACGACGCCATCGTGGAACGAGTGACCGGGGGCACCTTTGAGTCGAGAGATACGGTCTACCCGAATGTCTACGATGGAGCCGAAGGGATGTTCTTTATCCAGCAGTGTGTGGCAAGCAGTGCCCAGGGCGGAGAATCACTACCGCTATCCTACAATGGGGCTCGCCGATAACGGGTCCGGGAGATCGGTATGATGCGATGGCCGTTGCACTATCAGATTCTGGTGGCGACTGTCGCCGGCGCGGTGATCGGCTTGGCCGCCAATCCCGGTGCCGCGTTGCTTCAGGATGGCCGCTACCGGCGGGGCACTGAAGGCGGCCTCGAGGAATTCGACGACGGGGTGCCCGGTACTCGGCTGCTGACGGTCTCGGAGAAGTCCGACACGCGGCTTGAGACAGCCCGCGAGGGTGTCGTCAGCGAACGGAGTGTGCGATTCCGCTTCGAATCCGACGGGGTGGAAGCGGTCTATTCGCGAACCTATGCGGTCGGCGAAAGACGGTTGGCGATGATGTCGCGGATGACCCTCGGAGAGGGTTCGGAAGTGAAGGAGAAGCACCCGTGGCTCGCCCGGGCGTTCGAGAGATACGAGCGGAGTGCCGGTCGGTGGGTGGACGAAATCTCCCGGTGGATCGGCTCGTTGTTCCTGAGGTTGCTGAAGATGGTCACCGTTCCGTTGATCGCCACGTCGCTTATTTCGGCGGTAGCGGGGCTCGGCGGCCGTGGCCGTTTGAAAGGGCTGTTCGGAACGACACTGGTGTATTACCTCTCAACCAGCCTGTTGGCTATCACGACCGGGCTGATTCTGGTCAACCTGATCGCGCCGGGTGTGGGTGCCGAATTGCCGGGGTCAGGTGGAGCGGTTGGCGGCGAGGGTGAGTCGTTGGGCGGAATCTTCGACGGGCTTGTCTCAAAGTTGATTCCCACCAATCCGTTGGGGGCGGTGGCCAATGGCGAATTCCTGTCGATCATCTCCTTCAGCATCCTCTTCGGTGTGTTTCTGGGCCGAGTGCAGGGGAGTGTCGGACGCACCGTCGTGGCGTTCTTCAATGAAGCGTTCGAGGTGATGATGGCGATGACCCAGTGGGTCATCCGGTTGGCGCCCATCGGCGTCGCCGCCTTCATGTTGTCCGCGACGGTTTCGCAGGGAATCGACGTGTTTTCGACCTTGGGTTGGTACATGTTGACAGTGTTCCTGGCCCTGGTGGTTCACGCGGTCATCATCCTGCCTGCGATCCTGAAGTTCGTGGCCAAACGCGACCCGTGGGACTACGCGCAGGCACTCGCACCAGCCCTGTTGACCGCCTTCTCGACCGCGTCGTCAAACGGCACGCTGCCGTTGACCATGTCATCGGTAGAAGAGCGTGCCGGTTTGCCGCGTCGTGTGGGAGCCTTCGTTTTGCCACTGGGGGCCACGATCAACATGGATGGAACCGCGCTCTACGAAGTGGTCGCCGTGCTGTTCATCGCCCAGGCCACCACGGATGTTCAGTTGGGATTCGATGACCAGGTGTTGGTGGCCGTGACAGCGCTGTTGGCCAGTGTAGGAGCAGCTGGAATTCCTCACGCCGGCTTGGTGATGATGGCGATCGTGCTGCAGGCCGTCGGATTGCCACTGGAATCCCAGGGTCTGATCCTGGCCGTCGATCGCGTGTTGGACATGTGTCGTACCTCGGTCAACGTCTGGAGCGACGCGTGCGGTTGTGCGGTTGTCGCACGTTTTGAGGACGCGGAACCGTCCGAATCGGTTTGACGACTTCAACCGTCGTGGCCGCCAAAGCCCGAACAATCGGTTTCGTGCAGGTAGTGCTGCCCTGACGTATCGGGATCGACCGATGAACTCAAAGCAATACCGGTGCAGGAACCGGTTGTGGGGCCATCGTTTGCGAAGCAAGGGGTCGATGGCTCCGCGGGGAGGATTCCGATGTACGCGGCGGACGAAGCTTCCGCCGATCTCGTTGCGGGCTACCGTGATTGGGTTGCGCAATTGTGCCACAGATTCAGCCGGTCGACCGGCTGGACGGTTCGCCTGGTGAGCGGAACTCACCAGGGGGTCGAAAGCATAGCGGCGTCCGGGTCCTGCGAAGATCCCGGCCGCCGGGTAGGAGTCATTGAACTGCTGCTGCCGTCCTCCGTGGACGACGAAACCCGTCGCCGCGCCCGTTCCGCCACACGCTTGCTGGTGGAGATGATCCAGCAGGTGGGTGGGTCGTGGCGGGACTGCCAGAGACAAAGAGCGCAGGTGTTGACCTTGGCCGAAATGGGCCGAGCGATGGCGTCAGCGACCAACGGCCGCGATGCGATGCAGGTGCTGACGGAGGGCGCGTTGCAACTGGCCGATGTCGAGAATGTGAGCGTCCACCTTGTTGATGTGGAACAGCAGTTGTTGGTTCTGAGAGCTGAGGCGTTCGCGGACGCGACATCGACAGTTCAGGACTCCTCGGACAGGCCAGTCGCCGCGTCGCGATGGGACAGCGAAGCGTTGGTCGAAGGCCACGTTGTCATAGACGGTCGCGGCGAGAAGCACGGTGGCGTTCCCGTTTGGTTGCCCGGGCGAACGGCCGGGGCCGTGTGCGTGGCGGTGGTCGGTGAGAATGGCCCTCTGGGGACCGTCTGGGCGTCCACGCGGCGACAAGGCCGCATCGCACCTCAACAGATCGAGGTGTTGCAGGCCGTCGCAGCACATATGGGTGCCTTGCTCGAGAGATTGGCGTTCGAACAGGAGTCGAAGGCGGACGACCGGGTGGCCCGCGAACTGGAAGGGCTTTCGGAACATCACTCGGGTGAACAACTGGGAATCCTGCCCCCGGGCACCGGATTCACAGCGGTCGGGCGGTGCCGAAGTCGATACGAAGTCGGCGGTGACCTGTGCGAGATGATGCCTCTTGACGACGGGCGAACACTGGTGGCGGTGGGCGACGCCTGTGGCCACAGTGTACAAGCCGCCTTTGTGATGACTGCCGTCCGAAGCGCCATGAGTACGGTGCTCGACGAAAGCGACGTCGCCAAGTTGTCTCCGGCCCGAGTGGTCACTCGCATCAATCGGGCTCTATGCCGCGTCACTCCGGGCCATCAGTTCATGACGTGCCTGGTCGGTGTGATCGACGCCGGGAGGATGAGTTTCGAGTACTGCAATGCCGGGCACCCGCTCCCCATCCTGTTGCGTCAGGGAACATGCCGGGAACTGGAAACTCACGGGATGCCGATGGGCATTTCATGCGATGCCGAATATTCTTCCAGTGACATCCAACTGCGTGGCCACGATGTGCTCGCGTTGTTTTCCGACGGGGTCATTGAATCGATGAACAGTCGGCACGAGCTTTTCGGCAAAGGTGGGGTGATGGCCGCGTTGGAGGTCAGTCAGCCCAGCGAACCGATCGAGGGTGTGATGCGTCGGATCTGGGACTCCTGCCAGGAGCACGCTGACGGCGGGGTGAAGGACGACACGACCTTGCTGTTGCTGCGGATGGAGCAAAAGCCGGTGCCCCGCGGCCCTCACCACCGCCAGACGCGCCGAAGTGATACAACCGCAGGTGTTGCCGAGGCCGCGATCAATTCTCGCTGTAGTTGACGCGGCCCAGGGCATCGCGGCCCAGCGGGTCGTCAAGAAATCGCCCTCGGCAGCCTTCGCAGAGATCGAAGCGGAGTCGCTGCACGCCATTCTCTCGAGGAGCTTCCACCTGACCGCTCTCGATCGCCGCGACCTCCTCGGTGATCAACGCCAAGTGGTCGGTCTCGAAGTCGGTCTCGTGCAATTCGTCCGGATCGAATGCGGCGAAGACTTCAACCTTCACGACGAAGTGATCGTCGTGGATTGAGTCGCCACAGATGTCGCACGAAAAGTGACGCATGAGATGGTGCCGAACGGCTACAGATAATTGACGATTCTATCGTTGATGAGGCCGGAGGACAAAGCTACCGGAACCGGTTTTCGCAGGAGAGTCGAAATGGACCATCGACGCGGCGGGAGTCACTTTCCGGGGAGTCGGACGATTCCGTCCCAGTCGGGTGGCGCGACGCGGTTGTGCTGAGTGATCAGCATGGTCAGAAAGTCCTGCGCCCGATCCGATGCCGGCATCGAGTGCAGGCAGCCGTAGGCGTCCTCCCATTCGCCTGCGAGGAAGTGGTCGACTCCCTCCTCAAACCGCGCAATATGGTCATCGGTCAATTCCGGCCACTGGGCCTGCGGCGGAAGCAGTTCGCTGACGGTGTGCGGGGTTTCGAAACCATAGGGCAGGACTCGCGCCAGGCGCCGCAACCGTGCCTCGTCGGCTCCGAGGGAATCCCGCACACGGTCGGCGGTGGCCTCGTCCATCAAGATGGGAACATGGAGTTGCCGGGTGAGGCTCTCGAGACGGCTGGCGAGGTTGACGACCGGCCCGAACACGGTGACCTTGACCTGGTCGGCCGTACCGATCTTTCCGGCGACAGCCCGTCCGTGTGCGATTCCGATTCCCAGCGAGAACTCGGCGAGCGGATGTTCCGGGTCGCCGGATGCCCGTTGGAGTTCAGAGCGGATTCCCAGTGCGGCGCGGCAGGCGTCCTGCGTGGCCGTGGCGGCCGGGAACGGCCAACCCCAGAAACCCAACGCGGCGTCGCCCTGAAAATCTCCGGTGACCCCGCCGAACTTGTGAATCTGCGTCGTGATCACACCCATGATCCGGCTGACACGATCGAGCAATGCGATGAGATCGTCGGAGGACGTCTCGGCGTGACGCGAAAAGTCACGCAGGTCGCAGAACATCACGGTGACATCGCATTCCCGGGGCTCAAGCAGTGACGTGTCGGGATCATCTCCGAGTGCCGCCAGGACCGGCGGGGCGAAGAACTGGCGAAAACTGGAACGCTGCCGCTCCAGGCGATTGACCCGCCGTATGGCGGCAACCACATCGGAGATCAACTCGGTGTATTTCACGTCCGATTCCAGAACGGGCCGACCGGACTGAGCGGATTCTCCGGGGGCGCGACCTGCCACATAAATCGCCCTTTGCTCGCCCGGGACCTCACGAATCGGAGTGCAGTAGGCCCAGTTGAACTCGCTGACGACGGTGTAGGGCGTTTCGGTCTGATCGGAGTCCCAGGTGTGAAGGATACTGCGGGCCGAATCGCCGACGGCGTTTCGAACCAAACGGCTGCTGGGCCTGACCGGACCGGCAGTCTCCTGCCGGCGATCCCAGTGCAGGACGGTGATGGACGGCGTGTCGGTTTCGTCGGCGTTGACCTCCACGATGGCTACGGCGTCGGCGTGAGTGACGCCGGCGAGAACCAGTCCCGCCAGTCGGTGATACAGCTCGTCATCGGAACGGGCACCCCAGATCAATTCCGGGAGTCGGGTGAGAACCTCCAGGCGTTTGCCGGGGTCGCGGAAAGGCACCTGTTCAAGTTGACCCGGTTCGAAGCGGATTGCCTCGATGCCCTCGGGGTGGTCGGAGGCCGAATGCGAGTCGGTGCCGCGGCCGAGATGGAAGCTGGTTTGACCGATCACGAAAAAATCACCGGCAGCGAGTGAGGTGTCGGTGATGGACTGGCCGGCTGCAAATACCGGATTCGCTGCGGACGCTTCGGTGGTCAGATGAACCGTGTCGTCGTTTTGGGAGACCAGTGTCAGATGATGTCGCGACAGGTGGGGATCCCAGCGAATCGTCATTTCCATCTGTTCGCCACGACCGATCCGAAGGGGTTGTCCGGGCTCGAGACGGATCGAGGCTCGTTGGTCCGCGGAGAAGCCGATCGCAATCAACTCAAGCACTCGACGGTTCCTCCACAATGGCGGGACCCTGCGGCTGCGGACGCTGGGAGAGACGCGAGTGGTGAGTTCCGCGTGGCCACGGATGCTGGTTCGGATGGCTCAGGCTCTTGAGAACAAATCCCCAGATAAGCGTCAACAACAACCCGCTGACCGTCAGGGCGCCGAGCCATGTCCTGAGAACATTGCCACGCATGGCCGCAACTGGTTGCAGGGCCTGGTCGCGACGTTCCTGGACCAAGGCGTACCAGCCGGTGTTGCCGACCGGGCTGAACGCCGCCAGCCACTGGCCGGAGAAATTCTCGGGGTCATGTCCACCAACGGGGTCCGAATAGTCGTTGCGGACCTTGGCGACGTTTTGAGTATCCGAGGCTGTGGTGAAGATCTTCTGCCGAGTGGACGGATCCAGTTTGACCACCGGGGCCTTGTCGATACGAGTCTGCAGCCAGGGATGATCCAGCAGTCGGCCGTCGCGGGAATCGAGGATGGCGATGGTGCGGTCGACGTCTTGGGTGGGGGTCGAACCCAGCCGCGGTTTGTACTCGGCGTAAGGGGCCGAGAGTACGCTGCCGAGTTCTCGAGTTCCGGCGAGAATGGCGATGACACGACCATCGTGGTCTCGGATGGGGACCGAGAATGCGACGATTGCGTGCCCGGTGGCGCGACTCCGGAACGCGAGCGAGAGGTGGGGCTGTTCGATGGGGGCGAGCGTACCGGGCAATTCGTCGCGGGGAAACTCCCGGCCCTCGCCGTGGAAGTAGTCGCGGTGAGCCCATCGTTTGTCGAGGGTGTTGTCGTTGGGCGGTCCTCGCCATCTCTGGTAACCGTCGATATCCACGACGAACCAACTGGCGTCGGGGTTTCGTCCAGAGCGGGCACGGTTGCCGGTGGCCTGCAGGCGGGCTGTTTCGAGATGTTCGACCAGCGCGTCACGGCCGGTCCAGTCTCGTTCGGCCGCGAAAAGCAGGAGGTCTCGGAGTCGAGGAGAGGCGGCGACGTCGCTGAGTTCCTGTTTCCAGCTGTCGAGTTCGCGTTCGACACCGCGGGCCATGATTCGCGACGAAACGGCGTCACTCTGTAGGGCACGGGTGATCAGGTTCTGCTGGGCGGTTTGTACGGCATCGTTAGTGGCCGAAATGCCGAACAGGAACATGGCCGCCAAAAGCAGCAGCGGGAGAATGCCACCGGCAGCGATCAGTGGCCGTCGCGAACGCATTCGGTCCCTCGTCTCGAATGCATCGAGAACCGACTGGGCGTTGGGAAACCGGTTGTCGGGGTCCAGCTGCAGGCAACGGTCGACGATGTCGGCCAGCCGCCGATCAACTCCGGGTTGCCGACGGTGGTCGGGATCCCGCTGTTGCTCGGCGACCAGTTTGCGGTAGACGGCCAAACGATCGGCCAGTGAGCTGGCAGTAGCGAGTTCTCGTTCTGAGTCGTGGTTACGATGGGGCGGAACACCGGTGAGGAGATGATAGAGCAGGGCTCCGAGGGCGTAGACGTCCCATCTGGCGTCGGGATGAGCACCGAGGTCGGCCTGCTCCGGCGCCATGTAGTAGAGAGTGCCAAGAGCCGGATCCTGTTCATGTGAGAGCCGGGATTGACCGAAATCACACAATCGGGGTGACAGGTCGTCATCGAGCAGGATGTTGCCGGGTTTGAGATCGCAGTGCAGGATGCCTCGGCTGTGGGCGTGCACGAGACCGTGCAGCACGCCTTCGGCGATCCGCACTGCCTCGGAGGCCGAGAAGGCCCCGTCGGCCAGGTAGCTGGCCAGCGAGCCGTTCTTGAGATATTCCATCACGTAGTAGGGTGGATCACTCTCCCAGCCGACGGCGAGCAGGCCGACAATGTGGCGCGAGCTGTCCAGGGCTGCCAGTTTTTCGACTTCTCTGGCCAGCAGCGTCCAGTCGAGCCGGCCATGATGACTGTAGACCTTGATCGCTACGAGTCGGCCAGTGTTCTCCTCACGGGCAAGCCAGACCGACCCGAAGGCACCATCGCCCAAACAGCGATCGAACGCGTAACCAGGCAGCACCAGCGCGGGGTGCCGCGACTGCCGACTGAGGGTCTGCGAATTGGATTCTGCAGACTCGTCCTGAACCGGCGTGTCGGTGGTGTTTGTTGGTGTGTCAGGCACCTTGACAGATGGTTGTTGCGAGTGCGGGGCGTTGAAAAACTGGCGACACGAGGAGAAGTCGCTGAACCTCCATTGTGCGTGTATAGAGGCGGTTCTGGCAACAAGGTTCCTTCACCGGTGGGGCTCGGCATGGACCGTTGTCGGTCGCGGCGGCGTCAGCTAAAATGGGGCCAATGATCCACGAAATGGACGAGCGAGTGCGGCGCAAGGACGGCGGGCGAGGCGCTCTCGCAGACAGGTGTTGCGGGACTTGGCGCGTTCCTGACGCGGTGACGATCCCCGGAAAAATGATGGCTGACCAGGAGCAAGGCAGTGACTGACAGCCAGGAGTTCGAGGCCGACGGACCGATCGAACCCGATGGCGGCGGAGTTGTTGAGCCGGGCGAGCAGATCACCCAGCTGGACATCCAGGACGAGATGCGCGACAGCTATCTCACCTACGCCATGAGCGTCATCATCAGCCGCGCACTGCCGGACGCCCGCGATGGTCTGAAGCCGTCACAACGGCGGATCCTGGTTGCGATGAACGATCTGCGACTCGGGCCCAACTCGTCACGGGTCAAGTGCGCAAAGATCTCCGGCGACACCAGCGGGAACTACCATCCGCATGGTGACGGCTCGATCTATCCAACACTCGTCCGCATGGGCCAAGACTGGAACATGCGAAATGTCCTGATCGACAAGCAGGGCAACTTCGGCTCGTTGGCGGGCTTGCCACCGGCCGCGATGAGGTACACAGAGGCCCGGTTGTCGGCAGTGGCCTCCGAGATGCTTGCCGATATCGATCGCGACACGGTTGACTTCGTTCCGACATACGACCAGCGAAACAGAGAGCCGGTCGTTCTTCCGTCGCGGTTTCCCAACCTGCTGGTCAACGGGTCGAACGGCATCGCCGTCGGCATGGCAACCAGCATCCCCCCGCACAATCTCTCCGAGGTCTGCCGCTCGGTGGTCCGCATGATCGACGATCCGGAGATCAGCATCGACGAACTGATTGAAGAGATGCCGGGACCGGATTTTCCGACCGGCGGTGTGATCTGCGGTGAAGCCGGGATTCGGCGGGGGTACCTGACAGGTCGATCGACGGTCGTGCTGCGGGCCAAGACCGAGTTCACGACCGAGAAACAGAACGACGTGATCGTCGTGTCGGAGATTCCGTATCTGGAGACACGTGACCGAATCCGAGCGAAGCTCGAGGTGCTGGTCCGGGACGAACGGATCAAGGGGATCTCACGGATCGTGGATCTGACCGACCGAAATGTTCCGCCGTGGCAGGTGCGGCTGCACATCGTGCTGAAACGGGAAGCCGATCGCGAGGTGGTGCTCAACCAGTTGTTCCAGTTCTCCCCGTTGCAGTCGACTGTGAGCCTGATCCTGCTGGCGCTGGTCGGAGGTCGGCCGCAGGTGCTCTCGGTCAAGAGGCTGCTGGAGGAGTTTCTCAGGCATCGCGTGGACGTGATCCGGCGGCGGACGGAATTCCTGTTGTCGGAGGCCCGCAAGCGGAAGCATACGATTGAGGGCCTGTTGATCGCCCAGATCGACATCGACAAGGTGATTCAGACGATTCGAAATTCCGAGAGTCGTGCGGCGGCCCGTGACCGGTTGCAGGAGATGGAAGTCGAAGCCGAACTGGTGGCTCGGGCACTTGGCGAAGACGGTTACGCGGCGTTTTGTGACGAGCGGGCGGAAGCCGACACGTACACGCTGTCGGCAAAACAGGCCGAGGCCATCGTGTCGATGCAATTGGGGTCGTTGGCCAATCTCGAACGGGAACAACTGCACGAGGAGTACGTCGGACTGCTGGCCGACATCGCTGAGTACCTGGCGTTGCTCTCCGACGAGGCCAACCTGCGAGCCGTTGTTCGATCTGACATGCTCGAGATCGAGGAGAAGTACGGCAATCCTCGGCGAACGGAGATCTCGACGGAGGAAATCGGTCACGTTGACCGGGAGGACCTGATCACCGAGCAGCCGATGGTGGTCACGTTGTCCAGCCAGTCCTACATCAAGCGGACACCGCTGGATCGGTACAGGGCACAGGGTCGCGGTGGCAAGGGGATTGCCGGGGCCAAGAGTGGCGATGAGGATCCGGTCTCGCACGTCTTCGCCTCCAGTACCCACTCGTGGCTTCTGTTCTTCAGCAATCGGGGCAAGGTGCATTGGCGGAAGGTCTACGATCTGCCTCAGGGCCGTCGGGCAGCGCGCGGGCGTGCCCTGGTCAACTTGCTCTCGCTCGGTACCGACGAAAACGTCTCCAATTGTCTGGCTGTCAGGGAATTCGATGAGAAACGGTTTCTGGTGATCGTGACTCGCCGGGGGATCGTCAAGAAGACCGCATTGAGCGCGTACAGTCGCCCGAAACAGGGTGGCATCATCGCGATCAACCTGGACGACGACGACGAACTGGTCGCCGTGAGGTTGGTCGAACCGGGACAGGATGTTTTGGTTGCCACTCGGCAGGGAATGTCCATTCGCTTCAGCGAAGCCGATGCCCGTGGCATGGGGCGGGCGACGCGAGGGGTCCGCGGCATCAATCTGGCCGAAGACGACAGGGTGGTCGGGATGGTGGTGGCCGATCCGGAACTGAGCCTGCTGACCGTGTGTGAACACGGTTTTGGGAAGAGGACCCTGCTGGGGGATGGTGGCGGATCGGAGTCCGCAGCGGAACCGGGGTCCGATGGAGGCCACTACCGGCGGCAGAAACGTGGCGGGAAGGGGTTGATCGATATCCGCACCACCGATCGCAACGGGCCGGTGATTGATGTGGCCGCCGTCAGTGACGCCGACGAACTCCTGATGATGACAGCCGGCGGGATGCTGCAACGTGTCCGTGCCGGGGACATACGGCCCATCGGACGCAACACTCAGGGAGTCCGGTTGATAACTCTCAAGCAAGGCGACCGGTTCGTTTCGCTGGCGCGCATTCCCGGTGAACTCTTGGAGTGAGTGATGTCCAGTGTGCTGGTTACTGGCGGCTGCGGCTTCATTGGTTCGAATTTCATTCGCTGGTTGCTCGAGGATGACTCCGATGCTCGGATCGTCAACTTCGACAAGTTGACCTACGCGGGGAACCCCGAGAATCTGGCCGCCGTGGCCGAATCGGCCCGATACGAATTCCGTCCCGGCGATATTGCCGATCGGGAACGGGTTGATGGACTGCTCGAGGAATTCGAGATTGACGCGATCGTGAATTTCGCAGCCGAGAGTCACGTTGATCGGAGCATCCTGGACTCGACACCGTTCATCCAGACCAACATTGTGGGCACGCAGGTGCTGATCGATGCCGCGCGGGCGGCCGGTACCGGTCGATTCGTCCAGGTGTCGACCGACGAAGTCTACGGGAGCCTGGGCGCCACCGGAGCGTTCACCGAGCAGACTCCGCTGGCGCCAAACAGCCCCTACGCCGCCTCGAAAACCGCTGCCGATCTCCTGGTACGTGCGGCCGTTCACACGCATGGCTTCCCGGGAGTCGTGACCCGTTGCTCGAACAACTACGGCCCGTATCAGTTCCCCGAAAAGCTGATTCCGTTGTTCATCAGCAATGCACTCGACCACCAGCCGTTGCCGGTTTACGGCGACGGCGAAAACGTCCGCGATTGGATCCACGTCGACGATCACTGCCGGGGAATAGCGGCGGTGCTGCGTCAGGGAGAGCCGGGCGACATCTACAATTTCGGTGGTCGGGCCGAGATGTCCAATATCGGCCTGACCCGCCGCCTGTTGAAATTGCTGGATCGCCCCGAATCGCTGATCCGTTTCGTTCCCGATCGGCCGGGCCACGACCAGCGTTATGCCATCGACTGCAGCCGTGCCGAAACACAACTGGGATGGAAGCCGACGGTGTCTTTTGACGAAGGGCTGGCGGCAACAGTCGAATGGTATCTGCAGAATGCTGAATGGGTCGAGCGGGTGCGGAGCGGCGCCTACCGTGAGTATTACCGGCAACAGTACGGGGAGCGTTTGCGGGACGAGTGATCGTTGATCGTCAGTTGGCTGCTCGGCTAGGCACTCGTGCGATCGTTGCGTATAATCTGCTCCCTGTGGTGGACAGCCGGGGCCAGTCGGCACGGTTGAGAAGAGGCCTGGAGTCAGATCCGATGGAACATGAACTGCGAACCGCCTGTAAAGGCGTGATCGAGCGGATCGTTCAACTCCGGGATTCCCTTTGACCTGGCCGGAATGCTCGGTCAACGTGATTCCATCAATGCCCGAATGGCCGCTCCCGGTTTCTGGGCCAACCAGGAGGCCGCTCAGGAGCAGGTCGACGCGTTGAAACGACTCAACGCGACGTTGAAACCGCTCGAGGAGTTGTCAGCGGCCGGCGAAGACCTGGAAATCCTCGGGGAACTGTCCGAGGAGGACGAGTCGGGGACGACGGACCGTGAGGTGGCCGAGATCGTTCAGGCCGTCGGACCTCAACTCGAACAACTCGAACTCCGATCGATGATGTCCGATCCGTATGACCAGTCGGGGGCGTTCGTCCAGATCCAGGCTGGCGAGGGTGGGACTGACTCCTCGGATTGGGCCGAGATGCTCTTGAGAATGTACGGGCGGTGGGCCGAGCAGAGAGGATTTGGCTCCGAGATGATGGAGTTGTCTGAAGCTGACGAGGCGGGGATTCGCAGTGCCACCATCGCCATTCGCGGTGCCTACGCTTACGGCTACCTCCGCGGCGAAACCGGAAATCACCGGCTGATCCGAATCAGTCCGTTTGATGCCGCCGGTCGACGTCATACCTCGTTCGCCGCGGTGGACGTGACGCCCGAGATCGATGAAGACCTGCAGGTCGAAATCAACTTCGAGACGGATGTCCGGGAAGACACATATCGAGCCAGCGGGGCCGGGGGACAGCACGTCAACAAGACGGATTCTGCGATTCGCCTGACACACCTGTCCAGCGGCGTCGTCGTGCAGTGCCAAAGTCAGCGGAGCCAGCACAAGAACCGTGCGCAGGCCCGCAAGATGCTTGCGGCCAAGTTGTACCAGATCAAGGTCGAAAAGCGGGATGCCGAGCTGGCCGCCAAGCGGGGGCAGAAGTCCAAGATCGGGTTCGGCGGGCAGACGGTCCGCAACTACGTGCTGCATCCGGAACAATACGTCAAGGACACCCGGACTGGCTTGAAGGTGGGCAATCCCCAACCGGTGCTCGACGGCGACATCGATGCGTTCGTGGAGGAGTTCCTCAGGTGGGGCATGGGGCAGGGGACTTCGGAGACCGATTCCGGCGACAGGACACAGCCAGCGTCCCGACGGTGACATCTCGGCCGAGGAACAAGAGCATGGTGCGACATCTTTCCGCGTGGCTGTTGGGTGCGACTGTGATGTGTGGGTGCGCCGAACCGGAAACAACGGTTCCCGAGACAACTGCCGCTGCGCCAAACCAGGGCGATGCCACGAGTGGAGAGCCTGGTGGTGCCAAAGATGGCCATTCGGCTTCGACAACCACCAAGCCTCCTGCCGACGAAAAGAAACCGGGTGAGAGTTTGTCGAGTTGTCCGGAGCCGTTGCTGAGTCAGGCACAGTTGGCCGATGGTTGGGTGCAGTTGTTCGATGGCCAGACGTTGTTCGGCTGGAAGGCCAACAGCCAGGCGAACTGGTCGGTCAGGGACGGGGTGATTCATGCCGACACGGGGCCCCCCGGTCTGCTTGTGACCACGGTGCCGTTTGCCGATTACGAGTTGACCTGCGACTTCAAGTTGGCCACCGGGGGCAACAGCGGGGTGTTTCTGCGGACTCCCGTGACGCCCGAGAATCCGGCGGCGGACTGCTACGAATTGAACATCTGCGATTCGCATCCGGCATTCCAGACCGCGAGTCTTGTCGCCAGGCAAAAAGGGCCCACCGGCCTGGAGGTGGAAGGCGAGTGGCATACGTTTCAGGTCCGGTTGCAGGGTGCGAAACTGACGGTGAAACTCGATGGCAAGCCCGTGCTGGATTTCACCGACAAGACGGACTCGCCACTCGCTTCCGGACGCATCGGTTTGCAGATGAACGGGGGAGAGATCGAATTCCGGAACGTGTTTGCCCGACCCTTGGGAGTCCGGCCACTGTTCAACGGCGATGACCTTGCGGGATGGCGTGAGGTGCCCGGTGGCGAGAGCCGCTTCACGGTGGTCGACGGAGCGATACACGTCGAAGACGGGGCCGGGTTTCTCGAATCCGAATCGACTTGGGGAGATTTCGTGTTGCAGGCCGAGGCGCGTACAAACGGCGACAAGCTGAACAGCGGGATTTTCTTCCGGGCGGAACCTGGTACGGCAGAACATCCGTCGAATGGCTACGAGCTCCAAATCCACAACGGCAGCAGGAATGGAGACCGGTTGGCTCCGGACAACGCCGGGACCGGGGCAATTTTCCGTCGAACGACCGCCCGGTTTGTTGCCGCCGAGGACCGCAAATGGTGTGCGCTCACGCTGGTGGCCTCCGGCGCAAGGATCGCCGTGTGGGTCAATGGCCTGCAGGTGACCGACTGGCTGGACGAACGACCGGACGATCCCAATCCTCGTCGCGGTCGACGTCTGGAGGCCGGGCACATCAGCCTGCAGGGGCACGATCCGACAACGGACCTGGACTTTCGGGCGATTCGCGCCGCGGCACTCCCTTGACCGAATTTCGCAGTCGGGTGATGAGACTGTCTGGTGTCAAGCCGAGCGGCGTGCCCGGGAGACGTCAAGGAGTCTGACGAGTTCGCCGGGACGTGCCGCCGCGGCCAGTTTGTCGCGGACGACGATTCGGAATGGTGCGGTCATCGGGTCGAATGGTGGGCCGGGCAGGTTGTCGGGGATGTTGGTCAGCAGAACGGCAACCTGGAAACTGCCGCCCCCCAGGTCCGCACCCCATTCGGAGAAGCGACTCTCTTCCCAGGGGTCGATGTCGACGAGCAACAGGTCGGCGGCCGGCAGTGGTCCCGAGACGCCGCCCACGCATGACAGTTGGTCAGCCAGCGTGTGGGCCCAGGTGGAGTCCGGGGAGATGATGTGAAACCGAAACGCGGTTTGTTCGGGGTGGTGTCGTGTCCGGTATTCGGAAGCAGCGATCTCGTCGCGGGAGGCGGTCCAGGGCAACCCCGTTTCAACCCCGCCGAGTACGCGACATTCCGCCGCCAGGCGGTTCGCCGCCGAGGTGTGCGGCACACGGACCGCCAGGGGCCAGTTGTCGCGGTTCCGGCCGTCACCCCGGCACCACGGCCCATAACAGACGACCAGACGGGCCAGCGGCCAGGTCGAGAGCAGTTGCCGAATATCTCGTGACGGAAACTGATCGGGGGTGTCCTGGAGAACGACGACCAGGTCCGGGACGTCGCTGTCGAGTTGCTTTAGCGCCGTGGTGATTGTCTCGGCACGCCATTCGGGATAAAGCCCGTGAAGCGGGCCAAGCCGATCGGCCAGGCGTGCGGCCCATGCTGAGGCGACGCGGCCGAGGAGCAATGTCCGATGTGAGGTCGTCGTCACGAGGCCTCCGTCCCTGGCGGCCGATGAATGAGCAAGGGGTCAGCCGGTCGTTCGCAGTTCGGCAAAGCGGACGCAGAGAAACCTGAGGATGTCTCGGACCGAGATCACGCCTGTCGGGCGGTCGTCGTCGTCGACGACCGGAAGGTGGCGGTAGCCCCCCAGGTCCATGGCGTGCAGGGCATAGCCGATCGAATCGTCCTGGCTGACGGTCACCGGGGTGCCGGTCATGAAGTCTGCCACGGGCTGACTCATGCGGGTGATGTCCTCTGAGAATCGGTTCAGAACGTCTCGTTCCGTGAGGATTCCGGAAAGGTTTCCTTCGGAGTCGACGACCAGCAGGCAGCCCACGCGGTGTTGTGACATCGACTCGATGGCGGACGAGATGGGGTCAGCCGGACCCGCGGTCAAGGGGACCGCGGGGCAGAGCGCCGCGACGGCATGTCGGGAGATCGACTGCTCGAGGTCACCACCGGCGAGATCGAGCGGGGTCAGTGGCTGTCCGCAGGCCTCGCAGTTGTCCATGCCTTCGATGTTATCGAATCCACAATCGGGACACAGCATTGGAGGATCTCCACAGCCGAGCGACGACGGGTAAGACTTCTATTCGACGGTCCAGGTGTCACCGCTGTTGAACAACGCCTCGAGGTCGCCAGGTCCCTTCTGTTCGATGGCCTCCGAGACCTGTTCGTCGAGGGCCAGATCATAGACCAGTCGTTGCACACTGCGGAAGACCCCCATGGGTTCGGGAAACTCCGGGTGACGCATGCGGGCGAGCATGAAGGCCAGGCTGGGCTCGTCGGCCTCTTCGTCATGGAACAGCAGGTCGTCTTCGGAGATTCCACTGCCGAGCTGGACGACCTCGGGCCGGTTTCCCTCGTTGACACGGATCCCCTTGTCGCGGTTGGCTCCGAAGATGAGCGGCTTGCCGTGTTCCAGGTAGACGATGTTGTCCTCCTTGAGACCCTTTTTCGAGGCGTAATAGAAGGCGCCGGAGTTGAAGACGTTGCAGTCCTGGTAGACCTCAATGAACGCCGTGCCGCTGTGATGAGCGGCTCGCTCGAGGATGGACGTCAGGTGTTTGGTGTCGACATCAACCGAGCGGGCAACAAAGGTCGCCTCCGACCCGATGGCTACCGACAGCGGACTCAGCGGATTGTCGATCGATCCCTGCGGGGTGCTCTTGGTCCGTTTACCCAGCGGGCTTGTCGGTGAGTACTGCCCCTTGGTCAGGCCGTAGATCTGGTTGTTGAAGAGAATGATCTTGAGGTTCACGTTGCGACGGATCGCGTGCATCAGGTGGTTGCCACCGATGGAAAGCCCGTCGCCGTCACCGGTGATGACCCAGACCTGCAGGTCGGGGCGGACACCCTTCACGCCCGACGCAATGGCCGGTGCACGACCGTGAATGCTGTGAAACCCGTAGGTGTCAACGTAGTACGGGAAACGGCTCGAGCAGCCGATTCCCGAAATCACGACGAACTTTTCCTTGGGGATTCCCAGCGTGGGCAGGACTTTTTTGAACTGGGCCAGGATCGAATAGTCACCGCAACGAGGACACCAGCGAAGTTCTTGGTCGCTGGCAAAGTCCTTGGCTGTCAGGACGGGAAGTTCTGTGGTCATCGCCGTGTCGCTCGTCTTCTGTCTGGGGAACACTCCACGGGATCGCGCGGAGTGGGTGTCGGGTAAATCCGGCTACAGCCGGGACTGGATTGCCTCGATCAGTTCGCTGATTCGGAACGGCTTGCCCTGGATCTTGTTGTAGCCCTGGGCATCGACCAGGAAGGTCGAACGAAGCAGTCGGACAAGTTGTCCGAGATTGAGTTCGGGAACCAGGACGGTCTCGAATCGCTGGAGTAGTTCTCCGAGGTTGCTGGGGAAGGGATTCAGGTACCGAAGGTGGGCGTGGCCGACCGAGTGGCCGTCCTCGGAGAGTGTTTTGACCGCCTGGCGGACGGAGCCAAAAGTGCCGCCCCAGCTGACCACCAGCACAGAACCTTCCTGCGCGCCGAAGACATCCTGTTCGGGGATTGATGCGGCTACGTTGGCGACCTTCTGCGCACGCACCTTGCACATGTGTTCGTGGTTGTTGGGATCGTAATCGACGTTCCCCGTAACATCGGATTTTTCGAGCCCACCCAGGCGGTGCATCAGGCCAGGAGTGCCGACCTTGACCCAGGGCCGCACAAGGCGGTCGTCTCGCAGGTACGGCTGAAAACCGTCGTCGGAATTCGCCTCGGTCGGGTGATCGATGTGGATCGGAGTCAGGTCGCTCAGCGAGGGGACGCGCCAGGGCTCGGCTCCGTTGGCAATGTAACCGTCGGAGAGCAACATGACCGGGGTCATGAATTCGACGGCAATTCGCATTGCTTCCTGGGCCATCCAAAAACAATCGCCGGGGGTCGCCGGGGCCACGATCGGAAGCGGGCTTTCGCCGTTGCGGCCGAACATCGCCAGCATCAGGTCCGACTGCTCGGTCTTGGTGGGCAGTCCGGTGCTGGGGCCACCGCGCTGGACATCAACGATGACCATCGGCAGTTCGGTCATCACGCCCAGGCCCATGGCTTCACCCTTGAGGCAGATTCCAGGCCCGCTGCTGGCGGAGATCGCAAGCTCGCCGGCGAATGCCGCGCCGACAGCCGCAGACATCGCGGCGATTTCGTCCTCGGCCTGGAAAGTGCGAACGCCGAAGTGCTTCAGCCGTGAAAGTTCGTGGAGGATGTCGCTGGCAGGGGTGATGGGATACCCGGCATAGAACAGCGGACGATCGGCCAGCTTGGCTGCTGCGGTGAATCCGAAGGCCAGCGCCTCGTTGCCGGTGATCTTGCGGTATTTGCCCGGGGGCAATTTGGCCGGGGGAACTCGAAAATGAACCCGGAAGGACCCGGTCGAGTTCCCGTAATTCTGGCCACCCTGCAGAGCCTTGAGGTTGGCCTCGGCGATTTCGGGCTTCTTGGAGAACTTTTCGGTGACCCAGTTGTGTGTCGGAGTGGCGTCGCGTTCGTACAGCCAGTAGACCAGCCCGAGCGCGAAGAAGTTCTTGCAACGATCCGCTTCGCTAGGCGAGAGCCCGAGGCCGTCTACCGCGTCACGGGTCAGTCGGGTCATCTCCACCTTGTGGACATCGAAAGGGGCGAGCAGGTCCTCGTCGTCCAGCGGGCTGGATTCGTAACCGGCCTTCTTCAGGTCCCCGGTATCGAACGAATCCTGGTTGACGATCAGCGTGCCGCCGCGTTTCAGGTCGGCGATGTTCGTCTTCAGGGCGGCCGGGTTCATCGCCACCAGCGTGTCGACTTCGTCGCCCGGTGTGTAGACGTCGTTGCTGGAGAAGTGCAACTGGAAGCCGCTGACTCCCGCCAGCGATCCGGCCGGTGCTCGGATCTCGGCTGGAAAGTCCGGCAGGGTGCTGACGTCGTTGCCGAAGACGGCCGAGACATTGGTCATCTGCGAGCCGGCCAATTGCATGCCGTCACCGCTGTCGCCGCAGAAGCGAATCACAATCGTGTTGCGTTCTTCGCTGCGTTTCTCGTTCGCCGGGGCGACATCTGTAGTAGCCATCAGTGCAGAACTCCTCGTCTTCAGAACGCAACCGGAGGCTGGACGCGGGAAGACAGTCGGTCAGGGCGGGCGGGTCGTGTGCCGGGCGGGATTGTGGGTGGAGTGTGGGTGGAGTGTGGGGTCAGGCGCCTTCGCGGTTTCGAGCTGTCAGTTGGATCTGTGAGGCCTGGTTATGAACGGTTTGGGCGTAGTGTTCCACAAGGAAACCGGTGACGGTCTTGACGTCAACGACGCCTTCGGGTTTGCCGTCATCGTCCAGGACGGGCAGGCGGCGATAGCCACCGCTGTCCATCAGCCCGATGACGTGGAACAGGGTGTCTCGGTTGGTGACGGTGGTGGGCTGCTGGGTCATCAGCGAGGCGATCGGCGTCTCGTGGTCGACACCGGAATGGAGTGAGTGCAGGATGTCTCGTTCTGTGAGAATGCCTACCAGTTCTCCCTCATTACAGATCAGCGCACAACCGTGACTGTGTTTTCGCATCACCGCAACAGCCGAGCCGAATGTGTCGGTGGGAGACAGTTGTTGACGCACCTTCAGCGTCAGCTGCCCCACCTGTGCAGACTGGAGCAGAGCTCGCAGTTGGATCCCTTCGGATCGTCCGGTCATGGCGGCAAACCCGCATCCCCTGTTCAATCAACGGCGCGCATTGTCGCAGCTTAGCCGCAACGGGAAAAGCCCGCGTTTGGGGAAATGCGATCAACGATTGGACTGGGCCGTGGCTCATCGGGTCGGTCTTGTCGGAAGCATGGAGATCTGGGATAACCCTGCCGCTTCGCACCAGGGACACTCCCGTCTCGTGGCCACAGGATTGCCACCGTGGAACCGCCATCGGAATCGTTGCAGCGACTGCTGGACGAATGCGGACTGTGCGGGCCACGGGAACTGCGACGGTGTCGCGGCCGCGTGCGGCGGCTGGTTCACGACCTGCCGGCCTTCGACAGTGTCTGGATCGACGCACTGCTGCAGGCACGGCTGCTGACCGGATTCCAGGCTCGGGTGCTGTCGTCGGCTGATCCGGGCCGTCTGCGGGTCGGGCCGTGCGTGTTACTGGACCGGCTGGGTGGGGGCCAGTGGTCGGAGACGTGCGTGGCCGAGAGAATCGGTCAACGGGGTGTTCGCCGCGTTCTCAAGCGGTTGATTGTCCCGAGCGATGTGCGCGAGAGCGTCACCGGACGACTGAACACACTGGCCGCCGCCGGGAAACGGGTGGCTCATCGTGGAATCGTGGCTCCGGAGGTGGTGGTGAGAGCGGGTCCGGAGATTGTCCTGGGAAGTCAGTACATCGAGGGTCCGTCGTTGCGGGATCTGCTTGTGCGGCGTGGGCGATTCCCTTCCGCCGTGGTCGAGGAGATCGGGTCGGGTTTGGTGGATGCGTTGTGTGAATTCGAAGCGGCTGGACTGGTCCACGGTGATCTGCGTGCGGCCAACGTCAGATTGGACGTCGACGGAACGGCGGTGGCTGTGGATGCGGGCGTCGCCCCGGCTGTTGAACCCACGCTGGTCGTCGACGTGACTCGATCCCCCGAACGGTACGACGGAGTGTCGCCGGAACGCATAGTGGTATCCGGCGAGTCGACGCAAGCGAGTGACATGTATGCCCTGGGCTGCATGTTGTTCGAACTGCTTGCCGGTCGCCCACCGTTTCCGGTCGCAGACCCGGTGATGAAACTCAACGCTCACCAGCGATGGTGCGTGGCTGATGTTCGCGACTGGGCTCCGGATGTTCCCGAACGGTTGGCTGGCCACGTGAGGAGGCTGTGTGCCCGCGATCCAGGTGACCGGCCCGAGAGTTGGCGTGCGGCGCGGGCCGAATGGGGGGATGGACGTGGCCGGCGACCGCGTCACGGGCGGGACTTCCTGCGGCAGATGAGGTCGGCAGCCCCGACAGGTCCGCTGCCTGCACCACGCCGGCGAGCCGGTTTCGCCGCCGCGATCGGTGGAACCGTGGCGGCGGTGGTCTTGGCTGCGGTCGTGTGGAACAGTGGCCGGCAACCCGCGGTCACGGGGACGGATCGGCCCTGGTCACCACCGACGGCACGCGCTGGCGTGACCGAGGCCTCTTCAAACCGACATCCTCCAGAGACGCGGACGCCGGCGGGTTGGCCTGCAAGAGAATCCGACGGAACGATTCGATTGGACGGGTCGAGGACCTGGTCGGGCGGGCAATTGAAGCATTCGGGTTTGTTGGCCGTGACCGGCGACGGGGCTCGGGCCGGAGACCGTGCGGAGATCGTCGTCAAATCGGGTCGTCCTCTGGAGTTGTGGGCTCCCGGTGTCAGTCTCCACGGACTGCGATTGCGAGGACCCGTGGGTGAACCGTGGGTGGTCGTGCACGGGGGCGTCGTGCGGATCGACGACTGCGAGTTTCTGGGTGAAGCGAGTCCGGGGCCGGATCAACCGACGACCGCCGTGGAGATCCACGATTCCGCCGAACAGGGTGGGGTGTATGTCGCGGTGCAGCGTGTGCTGGTTCGTCACGTCACGATCGGGCTGGCGATCATGGCGGCCCAGGCGGAAGTGACGGCAATCGACGTTCTGCAGGTCGGCGGAGACGCGTGGCTGGAGTGGCGGCGGCCGGACGACACGGCCGATGTCTCGATGAGACTCAATATGAGGCACTGCACGCTGAGGCGCACTCGAGGCTTGCTGCAATGGAGCGGGGGTGCGTTGCGTGTTGACGCCGACGCGTGCGTGCTGGCAATTCGTTCGGGGGGTGTGTTGTGTGAATGCCGGGGCGATATGGAGGGGGCGGTGGTGATCCGCGGTCGGCAGACGCTGTTGACGCCCGGAACGACGGTGACTCGGGGGGCGGGGGATGTCGAGGGTGTCGTTGCGGCGGTGCCGACCTTCCGTGGTCCGGCCACCAGCGACCCTCGTGATTCCCGGCTCTCCAGAATCCCGGCTGGTGTTCCCGGCGTCGGCGACACCCGTCCGGGGATCCGTGTCCCCGACACGAACAACGGTCGCGTGACGCGGCGTCGTGATGATTGAACGGGGGTCGGCGGGGTGCCCGTGAGTTGACGGTCCGGGGGCGCCTGCTAGGATGCTGAAGCCGCCGGCGACGCCGACCACCGGTACTCCGGGCGGTGCCAGACGCGATTGAAGCCGCCCGATGAGTACGACCCCTGACGACCAGCCGGATCGCCCAGGCGGTCCCGTCTGGACCAGCGAGCACCTGTTGGGCCTCGAGGATTTGTCGGCCGAAGAAATCACGGTGATCCTCGACCAGGCGGAAGAGTTCAAGCGTTGTTCCCAGGAGAACAACACGAAGCTGGACCTGCTGCGTGGAACGGTTGTCGCCAACCTGTTCTTCGAACCCTCCACGCGGACGCGGGCCAGTTTCTCACTGGCGGCCAAACGGCTCAGTGCTGATACGATCGACTTCACCTCGTCGGGAAGCAGCCTGTCGAAGGGCGAGACCTTCATTGACACGGCGAGGAATATCGAAGCGATGGGGGCTTCGCTGGTGGTGATGCGGCACAAGTCCCCGGGGGCACCGCACCTGCTGGCACGCCGTGTCGGCGCCGCGGTGCTCAATGCCGGCGATGGAACTCACGAACATCCGACGCAGGCGCTGCTCGACCTGTTCACCATCCGTGAGAAACGGGGCTCGTTTGAAAACCTGACCGTGACACTCGTCGGTGATATCCTGCACAGCCGTGTGGCAAGGTCAAACATCTGGGGCCTAAAGAAACTCGGGGCCAGGGTGATCGTCTGTGGCCCGTCGACGTTGATTCCCCCGAGAATCGAGGAGTTGGGAGTGGAGGTGTCCCACCGCCTGGACGATGTTATCGGGGAAACCGATTGCGTGAACCTGTTGAGAATCCAGTTCGAGCGTCAGCGAGGCGCGTTCTTCCCGTCGATTCGTGAATACACCCACTTCTACGGTATGAACGCTCAGCGGCTGAAGGCGGCTAAGGACGACGTGATGATCCTGGCTCCCGGACCCATCAACCGGGGAGTCGAACTGACAGCGGAGGTGGCCGACGGTCCGCATTCGGTGATTCTCGACCAGGTGACCAATGGCCTGGCCGTCCGCATGGCCTGCCTGTTCCTCCTCCGCGAGCGGCAGAAGTCAGGAGAGGGCCAATGACCACCACCGTGATTCGTGGCGGACGGGTGATCGACCCGGTCGAGGGCCGTGACGAGATCGCGGATGTCTGGATGGTCGATGGCGTGTTTGCCGACGCGTCGTCGGAAGAGGTTGGTCGAGAGGTCGACGCGGAAGGGATGATCGTCTGCCCGGGTTTCATCGAGACACAGGCGACACTGCAGGAGTCGGGATGGGAGGAAGGCGAGACGATCGCTACGGCGACGGCCGCTGCGGTGGCCGGCGGCGTGACCAGCCTGGCGTGCCTTCCCGAGACGGAGCCTGTCGTGGACAACCGCGCAGCGGTTGAGTTCATTCGTCGTCAGGCGGAACGGACCGGGTTGTGCCACGTGTTCCCGCTGGGAGCGGTGACCAAGAACCGTGCCGGGGAGGAATTGGCTGAGATCGGGCAGTTGGTCGAGGGCGGGGCAGTGGCACTCACCGACGGCAAACGTCCCGTCGCCAATGCCGAGATCATGCGCCGGGGGCTGGAGTACGCCAGCATGTTCGGTCGCAGGATCTTCGATCATCCCCAGGTGCCCGAGTTGGTCGCCGGCGGTGTGATGCACGAGGGGCTGTATTCGACGCTCCTGGGGCTTCGAGGAATGCCGGCGGCGGCCGAGGAAATATTCGTCGCACGCGATGTGGCGTTGGCCGAGATGACCGGCGGCAGCGTGCACCTGATGACTGTTTCGACGGCGGCCAGCGTGGAACTGGTTCGACGGGCTCGCCAGCGAGGCGTCGATGTGACGGCCTCCGTGACACCGCATCACCTCGTTCTGACCGACGCGGAAATGCAGACGTTCGATTCCAATTGCAAGGTCGATCCGCCGTTGCGAAGCCGCGAACATATCGAGGCGTTGGTGGAGGGCTTGGTCGACGGGACGATCGAAGTCATCTGCTCGGATCACCGGGCGGTGCCCATCGAAGAGAAGGACCTCGAATTGGACGCTTCTCCGTTCGGGATCGTCGGGCTGGAAACACTGCTTCCCCTGTGCGTGCGGGCGCTGATCGATTCGGAATGTATGGGATGGCCGCAGTTGATCGGGTTGCTGACAAACGGGCCGGCTCGTGTACTGGGACTCGACAGGGGGAGCCTGGGCGTGGGCCAGGTGGGTGATGTCGTCGTGATCGATCCGGATGCCGAGTGGTTGATCGACCCATCGACTTTCAGGTCGCGATGTGCCAACAGTCCGTTCGGTGGGTGGCAGGTGCGGGGCCGGGTCGAAGTGGTGTTTGTCGCCGGGGAACAGGCCTTCCGACGAGAGGGCGCAGCCTGAGTGGGGTTCCGGGAGGTAAGGGGTTGTCGACACAGTTCCTGTTGATTGATGGGTACAACGTGCTCTTCGCAGTCGGCTTGGCGAGGAAGCAGTTCGGTCCCGGACAATTCGAGGCATGCCGACGTCGATTGCTGCAGGGACTGGCAGATCGGATCGGCGAAGAGCACAGGTTGCGGACGACGATCGTCTTCGATGCCCAGCAGCCGCCGGACGATGCGCCCTCCGAAGAGATGTTCGCGGGGATGCGGGTGGTGTTCTCGGTGGGCACGGACGCCGACAGTGTGATCGAGCAGATGCTGCTGCAACACTCGGCTCCCAAACAGGTTCTGGTTGTCTCCAGTGATCACCGATTGCAGAGGGCTGCGACCCGCCGTCAGGCGAAGTGGATTGACAGCGAGCGGTTCTGGGAACGGACGATCGGGGTCGTGGAAGAGAGCAAATCGGCGTCGACGCGCGAGGAGGAGCTCAAGGCAGGCGAAGTGCCGGTGGACCCGGCCGAAATCGCGAAGATGATCAAGGAGATTCGAGCTCGAGAGACGGCCGGTGATGGCAGATCCGGAATGAGCGAATCGTCGTCGTCCGAGGAGGGTGAGGGGGAGACGGTGACCGGGCGATACGAACGGGAGTTGATGGAGCGGGCCGAGGAGGCGTTGCGGGAGTGGAACGAGGGAGCGTCCGAGGGCGCTTGACGGGTTTGATCGTGAGGCTGACAATCAGGTCAGGTGGGCCGGGGCTTGATCAAGGACACGAAGATGCGAAGCGATGTGCGGTCAACCGTGGCCCTGGGCCTGCTGGCCACCGCGATCGGCGGCTGTGGATGGCCGCAGTACGAATCACGGATGCAGGCCACCGCGGAGTACTTCGACTACCTGGGGAAGGCCCAGGCGGTACTGGTGGCCACCGATGATGACAGCGTGACGTCGTACGGAGTGCAGATTCGCGTACCGATCCGGTTTCGCCTGATTCCTCCTACGACCCGGAAAAATCGTGAAGGCGAGGAGGTCGCCATCCCGGCAGAGCAGGACCGGGCGCGTCAGCCAAGGTTCGCACGCAACGGTTTGCCCGGGCTGTTGGGTAGCTGGTACGCGGTGGTTCGAGACGACGGTGGCAAGAAGCAGCGAGGCCCCAGCCGGATGTATCTGTTCGGCAACTACGAGCGATACCGGGACCGGGCTGATGGGATCAATGTCGACCCGAAGACGTTTTCCGATGACCTGGTCGACGAATTGGCCGATGCCGTGGGGGTGGCGGCGCCGACGGAGGCGGAGTGGCAGTACGAGAAGGTCGAGAAGATCGGCGGTTACTACATCGATTCGGGAGTATCGGGAGGGGTCAAGGACAATCATTTCACGTTGGTCAAGATGGAGTCCCGCGGTACCGAGTACCGCCTGTACCTGTATCCGGCACGACGGTCGGCGACCGGTGACGATGCCGATGACGCGCCGGCCCCGGACGAGGAACTTCAGTTCGCGGTCTTGTTCGTGGTTCCATCGAAGGTGTCAGAACCGGCACAGCTCGAGAACGGGATCAAGTACTGTCTCGAGTGGTTCGAGGCGGTGACGGACGTCCCGTCGTTCGAAGGGAAGGGGACTGATGGGGGTGAAGGCTCCGGGGTTGCGTTTTAGGGTGGCGGTGGTCCCGTGGGCCTGATTGGGGCGAGGAGGCCTTGTGGACGACAAGATGAAGGTGGGACAGCGGGTGTCGTTGCTGCGCGTGCTGGGGCCGGGAATGGCCGTGGCGATTGTCGTCGGCAACGTGATCGGGTCGGGGATCTTTGCCACTCCGGGTGGGATTGCCGCCGACGGTCGGGGGTTTTCGCTGATCATCTCGGCTTGGGTCTTCGGCGGTGTGTTGAGCCTGCTGGGTGGGCTGTGTTTTGCCGAGTTGGGGGCGATGTTGCCACGGGCTGGCGGGATGTACGTCTACCTGAAGCATGCCTACGGACGCCCGGTCGGCTACCTGCAAGGTTGGACACAGTTCATCTTCGGGAATCCCGGCTCGTTGGGGGCGTTGTCGATCATCTTCGTGGCCCACCTGGGCGAAGTGCTGCACCCGGGGTCCGCCGTAGGGATTTCCGGGCCAGTGACGTTGGCCCTGTCGGTGTCGCTGATCGTCGGCCTGGCGGTAGTCAATATCGCGGGAGTTCTGTGGGGAGGGTGGGTGCAGACGGTGACGACGATCTTCAAGGCGGGGGTCGTGTTGGCCGTGGCGGTGTTGCCGTTTTGCGTCGCGGCGGGTGAAGGACACGCAGCGTCACTGGACACATTGTGGTCGACGGCGTTGCCGATGAGTGACGACACGCCGGGCGTCGCGTCACGGTTCGCGATCGTGTTGCTCGCGGTGATGTGGGCCTACAACGGGTGGCACGGCATCACACCGGTCGCCGAGGAGGTTCGGGAACCCGGAAGGAATATCCCGCGGGCAATGCTCATCGGCGTGGGGATCCTCACGACGCTCTATGTCTCGGCCAACATCGCCTATCACCTTGTGGTGCCGATGGAGGAGATGGTGATCGATGAGAACCGAAGGAAGGTGGCGGTGCTGTTGTTCGATCGCCTGCTGGGGCCGGTTGGTGGGACGCTGATGGCCGTTGGCGTGATGGTCAGTACCTTTGGCGCAATAAACAGCAACCTGTTGTTGGGGCCTCGGGTGCCGTTCGCGATGGGACGGGACGACGCGTTGCTGCACTGGCTGGGAGCCGTCAGCCCGCGATTTCGCACTCCAGCTCGGGCGATTGCCGTCCAGGCCGCCATGGGCGTCCTGTTGCTGGTTGCCTCAACCGTGTTGGTTGACAGCCTCGGCGGAGAGGGGGCGACAACGTCCGTCTTCGACTTGATGACCGGCTACATCATCTTCTCATCAAGCATCTTCTATATGCTGGCGGTTGGGGCGGTCGTGGTCCTGAGGCGAAAACACCCCGAATGGGAGCGGCCCTTCCGGGTGCACTGGCTGATCCCCACGGCCTACCTCGTGTTCTACTCCTGGTTCCTCTTCCATGTGCTGATCGGCAAGCCGATGGAAGCAGGAATTGGAATTGCCATGAGCCTGTCGGGAATCCCGGTATTTCTGGCCGGGATGGCCTGGGCCAGGTGGCGGGGTGTGGAACAACTCGGGACTGGTGCCGAGGACGGCGGGATCGGTGCGGCAGATGACCGGCGGGTGCCGTCTGAGGCCACGCTACCCGAGAACAGGCCTGGAATAACGACCGATCCGAAAAGCGATCAGGACACGGGAGCGACGGATGAATAAACCCTACATGACCCTGCAACCGACCGAGATCGCGCTGCTCGAAGCGTCGAGCCGGATTTATGCGGCAAGGCTGGCCTTGGGACAGGTTCCCGAGGATGGCGAGGAAGATTCGCTGCGAACCGCGGTGGTCGAGTCAATCCGTTTGGCGCGGCTGATCGACGAGGGCGTCATAGCCGACGCCGAGCTCGATTAGCCGTTGTCCGTCGACAAACGAGCCCGGTCGACGTCAGGAGAGTTGCCCGAGAATCTCGTCGTGTTCGGGAAACCGATCGGCCTGGTGTTTGCTGAAGATCATCTTGCCGTCGACGACGACGTCAAAGATTCCGCCTGCGCCTTCGATGAGATTCGAGTCAACACCACAGTGATCCTTGATTGCGGCGGCCAGACCGGCCGCCTTGGGTTCGTAGTTTCACTGCATGCAGTAGGTGATTGAAATCTCCATCCGTGATCAGCTCCTCGGGAACGAAGTGCAGAGTGTGGTGTGTGGGGCGGCGGGCCCGACTCACTGTTTGGGTTTGGACGGACCAACTGGCCGTTCGGAGCTGCGGGTCGAACGGCGAGAGAGGTTGCGGCGATAGAGCTTGACGGCCTCTCGAAACTGCAACGGCACCGGAACGTCCGGGGCGTTGATCGAGTCGGTTTTCCGCTGGCGTTTGGAGCGGCCGGTCCGTTTGGCACCACCGGACTTGAT
This sequence comes from Planctomycetota bacterium, assembly GCA_963582065.1. Lineage (GTDB taxonomy): Bacteria > Planctomycetota > Planctomycetia > Planctomycetales > Planctomycetaceae > UBA8437. The sequence continues at coordinate 115,527 of CAUZRQ010000003.1, forward strand.
GTTGATGCTCTTGAGCAGGTCTTCGAACTGCCGTCGTTTGGCCTGGGCTTCCGGAGATCCGTCGGCCGCCGGGGTGTCGACTTGATCCCGCAGCCGGTCGGCGAACTTTTTGACGTCTGCGGCATTCCAGCCGAGTTCTTTCATGAGGTCCGGATCGACCTTGCCTCGCTGGAGCTGGTCCTCGATGCGTCTGAGCACCAAGTTGGCAGCTTCCTTGCTGAACGCCTCGTTGGCGGGTTCGGATTCGGGGATGCCGGAGCGTTTGCCGTCGCCCTTGTCGTTGTCGTTTCCGGGGTCGTCGCCTTGTCGGGCCGATCCGGGCCGGGAACCGCTGCCGCCGGTCCCCTCGACAGCCTCCTTGCCCGAGGCGCCTTCAGCACCCTTGCTGCCCGGTTTGTTTGAGGGTTTGTCGCCGGGTTTGCCACCCGGCTTTGCGGCCGACCCCTCCGAGCCATCCTGCTTGCCCTTGCCGCCCTTCTTTCCGGATTTTTCGCCCTTCTTTCCGCCTTTTCCGCCCTGCTTCCCGTCCTTGCCGCCCTTCGTTTTCTGCGAGCGACCGGTTTTGCCTTTTGCGTCACCGGGCTTGGCGTTCTTGGGATCACCGCTCTCAGAGGGCGACCCTTTCTTGTCGCCGCCGGATTTCTTGGCCGAAGAATCCGATCCGTCAGCCGGTTTGCCATCCCCCTTGGGCTTGCCGCGGCCCTTGGAGGCAGCCTCACCCTTCTGCCCCCCCGAACCCTTCTTCGTCTTGCTGTCGCCCGATTTCCCCGAGCCCTTCTTGGAAGACTGCTTGCCGCGACCGGGCTTCGGATCGGACTTGGAACCATCCGGCTCGGTGCCGCCTGTTCCTTTGGATTTTGAGGTGGCCTTCTTGTTGGCAGGTTGACCGAGGGTTTTCTTGGCTCCGGTTTTGGGGTCGGTCTCGTCTGCTCGCTTCTTCGAGCCGGCCTCACCGCCCTTCTTGTTGTCGCCGGATCGCTTGTCCGGAGTCTCCTGCGGTTTGCCCAACCCCTTTGGGTCGGTTTTGTCTTTTCGAGATCGTGCTGCGTCAGGTGAGGATTTCCGTCCCGGCGGCTGGCGCTTGGACGAGTCGGCATCTGAGGTGGTGGTTTTGTCGTCGGGAGGATCAGAGCCCCCGGCTTCGCCGGAGGTCTTTTGATCGTCTTGCCTCTGCTGGAAATCACGGATGCGTTGAAGCGCTTCGTCGTCGTCGGTTCCGTCGTTGCTGAGTGGCTTGGCGTCGGGGTCGGGTTGGCCGGAGCCGGGCTTGGAGTCGGAGTCTTTCTGCGAGTCCCCTTTTTGACCGGTTGCATCCTGGCGGGGAGTACCGGCCTTGCCGCTCGGCGAGTCGCCCTTCTCGTCGTCCGACGGTTCAGGTGGCTTGTCTCCCGCGTCTCCCTTGGGCCGGTCGGTTTGTGGGTCGCCGGCTTCGTCGCCCTGTTTCCCGTTGTCTCCCTTGGCCGGGGTGTCACCCTCCTGCGGCTTTCCGTCCTGCCCGGGCTTTTCGTTTTTGCTGCCGGCGTTGTCGTCGGACTGTTTCGTTGAGTCCGAACCGTCGGGGTTCTTCGAGTCCCCCGCCTGTGGTGGTTGCTCCTGCTGGTCTCCGTTCTGTTGTTCCTGCTTCTCCTGTTCCTGCTTCTCCTGTTCCTGCCTGATCTTCTCCTGCTGTTGCTGGTGCCGTTGGTCGTGCTGCTTCTTGGCTTCCTCAGGAGTGACCGGCTCGGTGATCCGGATGTTGAGTTTTGGGGCCGTGTTGGTGCGATTGCCCAGCGGCATCTTGTTGTCGCGTGCTTCGATCCAGTAACTGATCGTCTGGCCGGGCTGCAGGCCGAGTGGTTCAAGCGGGAAGTCAACCGAGGTGGGGCCGAAGACGGGTTGTTCCCCGGCAAACAACTCGCGGTTGTGCTCGACAAGCTGTTTGCCGTTCTGTTCGACACGCAGCGTGAGGTGCTTGAGTTGGAAGTCGGGGTCGCGTGCCTGGATCAGCAATGGGACCACGGCGTTGGCTGGCAGTTCGAGGTCGGCTCGGGGGTCGAGCAATTCGATCACCGGCGGCAGGTCGGGCCGGATGGCAACCGTGTGAAGTGTCGGGTGCAGGTCGGTCGCCCCCTGCTCGTCCTGGCAAACGATCCGGTAGTACTTGGGGTGGTCATCGGGGTCATCACTGCGAAACGCCAGCGTCCACCGGACGCTCAGTTGGGTCCCGTCCTTGACGCGCATCGGATATTCCTCGGCACGCTGCGAGGTGTCCTCGGTGTCGGAGAAAACCAAGCGTGCCGAGCGAACCGGCCGGGAGGCGGTGGCATGGACGGTGACGCTGGTGCCTTCCCAGCCGTTAATGTTCCCGCCGTCGCGCGATTCGGCCGCCAGTTTCATGTAGGCCGGGAAGTCGTAGTCGACCGAATCGACCGTGGCCGAGGGGGCCGTCGAGACGCGGATGGTGAAGGTGTCGGTGGTCGCGTCGCCCGCTTCGAGGCGGAAACTGACATCCTGGAGCAGTCCCCGGTCGTTCTCGCCGATGAGCGTCACCGAGTACTCGGGATAGACTCGCTGTTGCGAGTCGTCGACGGGCCGCATTTCCAGCGGTTGGTCGACGAACCGCTGGTCGGCGGTCGAGTAGTAGAGCGTGACGTGTTCGTCGGCTTCGAGGGCCTTGTTCAGCGTGGCCTTGATTCGTGGCTGAAAACGGGCCGGGACGCGAGGGGATTCTGTGGCGGCGACAAAGGTGTCGCCGTCGGCCACCTGGATCTCGACCGATTCGAACCGGATGCGGGTTGGAGCTGTCGCGGTGGCACCGAAGGCCCGTAGCAGTGACGGCCCGATCGGTTTCAGGCCGAGTGAAAAGGTCAGCAGGGTGTAGAGGCACGCGGTGACGACCAGTCCGAGCAAGGTGTAGGCCGATCGCATCAACGGTCGACGGTCAACGGTGCCATCGACATCTGTTTGCGAAAGTCCAACGGCGGCCCGTTTTTCGATCGACCGCATGACCGGTTCGCCGATTTGTCTGTCGGCCTGCTGAAGATCGACGAGGTTCAGCAGGTTCCCTTCGAGCGTCGATTCGTGAGTCTCGATCTCGCGGGCTACGAACAGACGGTTGATCCGTCGACGGTGGGGAAGCCCGATTCGCCAGGCGGCCCAGGCCACCGAGCCACCAGCGATCGTGAGGCCGATGCCGCAGCGGGCCGCGGCGGGAATGAAGTCCATTCCGAGCCAGTGATCGGCGACGACGAACAGCAGAAGATAGGACAGCACTGCAGCGGTCGCCGCGACCAGTGCCAGCATGATGTCGGTGGACCGAATCGCCTCTCGGGTCCGTACGAGTTTCGAGTCGACGAACTCGTCAAACTCGACATACTGGGCCTGTCCGCCTCGGGTGGTGGTTGCCATGCGCGTTGTTGTCCTGTGCGAAGCGCGTCGGGCACTCTTCAATGAAGACCCGTCGGCAGTATAATCGACTCGATCGTGTGCGCGAATGTTCCTCTTCTTTCTGAGAATATTTCGAAGGTGACGTTCGGAGCGGTGCGATCGTAATAGTCGCCGCGAAACGGGCTGTTGTGTGCACCCGTGGTCGTCCGGGGAGTTTGTAGGAGAGTTCGGTTTGTTTGATGCTCTGCTGGCCGAAACGACCTCGGAGGGCCGCGTCTGGGAACTGTCCACGTTGGCCGTTTACCTGGGCGGACTGCTGTGGATCGGGCTGCGGAGTGCTCGGGAGATTCACACGGTCGACGACTACACCGTCGCCGGTCGACAGATGCCCTGGATGGTGGTGTTGGCGACGACGGCTGCGACGATGGTCGGTGGAGGCGCCTCGGTCGGATTTGTCGGCAAGTGCTACGCCATCGGGATCGCAGCCGCCGTCGTCACGTGTGCATGGCACCTGCAGTTGATCTTCACGGGGCTGTTCCTGGCTCCCCGCCTTCGCGGCATGGGGCTGGTCACCGTCGCCCAGTACGTCGACCGGCACTACGGCGAGTTGGCCCGTCGAATCGCGGTGGTCAGTGGCGCGGTGTTCCTGGTCGGGGCGCTGGTGGCCCAGATGGCGGCGATGGGCAAGGTGACGGAACTGGTTCTCGGCTTCGACAGTCACTGGGCGGTTCTGCTGGGCGCCTCGGTGGTGGTGTTGTATTCGACAGTCGGGGGCATCCGCGCCGTGGTCAAGACCGACGTGCTCCAGTTCGTGGTGCTGGTGGCCGGGATCGGGGGTGCCTCGGCCTGGCTGGTCTGGAAGAACGGTGGCTGGACAGAGTTGGCGGCACGGTCGGAGGTGGGGCTGGGGAGCTTCGATGTGGCGGCCAACTGGTCGTGGGTTCGGGTGACCACGCTCTTTGGCGCGTTCCTGTTGGGCGAGACACTGGTCCCCCCGTATGCCGTCCGCTGTTTCATCGCCAAGGACGAGAGTGATGCTCGGCGAGGAGTGGCAGGTGGCGGGTTGTTCCTGCTGCTGTTCCTGCCGGTGGCGACCTTCACGCTGGGGATGGCGGCGCGAGTCGAGCCCGAGGTGCAGGCGGCCGTGGCGAGCAAGTACCAGTCGATACGCCAGGGCATTGAGGCGGAACGCCAGTCTGAGTCCGGAGAGGGCCGGGTCACCCGGTGGACGCCCGGCGATGAACAGTCGGCTCGCGCAGGGGCTGCGGAAGTGGCGTTTCCCCAGCTGATGCGAACCACCTTCCCACCGTGGCTGGCCGGGGTGATGATTGCCGCGGTGATCGCCGCCGTGATGTCCTCGGCAGACAGTTGCCTGTCGTGTCTGGCCACCAGTGTGATGGAGGACATCTACCGGGTGCACATCAATCCGGCAGCCGACGACGCCAGGCTGCTGCGGGTTGCAAAGTGGACGACCGTGCTGGCGGGAGTCCTGTCGGCGGTGTGCGCGCTGGTGTGGAGCAACATCGCAGACATCCTCGAATTCGTCTATGACTTCTGGGCCCCATCGATGGTGCTGCCGTTCCTGGTCGGGGCCTTTGGGTACCGGCCAGCCAGGAGCATTCCGGTTGTGTTGTCGATGATCGGCGGGACCCTGGGGACGATTCTCTGGCGGTTTGTGCTGAATTCGCCGGCTGACGTCAGTCCCGCGCTGTTTGGGTTCGGCATCGCCGTGGTCGTCTTTCTGTTGGCCTGTCCGTTCTTCAGGCAGCCGCCATCCGGCCGCTGGCTGCGGCCGGCGTTACTGTCGTCCACCCTGTCCGAAGTGGCGGAGGATTCTGAGTGATTCCGGTCTGGCTCGTGGCTGTACTGCACGTGGTTTCGGTCGCCTCGGCGGTGGTGATCCTGGTCTGGTTGGGCGTTGTGGCTATGCGGCGGCGCGACAGGAGAGACACGCCCGAATTGCCGGACTGAAAGGGGTCGGGATGTCCGCAGCTTGCACCGCGACGCGTCCGGTTCAGGCGCAGTAGGGGCTGTCGCCGGTCCAGCGGTTGAATCGCACATCATCACCGGAGGTGAGTCGCTCGCGGGCGTCTCGCCAGGAATCGGCCCATGCGTGATGGTCGTCCTGGACCGATTCGGGATTGGCCTTGCTGCGGGCCACGAATCCCGGGAACCACTCGCGGCCGGTCGGTTGGCCGATTGGCTGGTACCTGAGATCAAAACTCCAGCGGATGCGATCGCTGCGGTTGGGCAATCCGGAATGCTGTGTGCGGCGGTGCATGAACAGCACGTCGCCGGGATCCATTGGCAGGGGAGACTGGTTGGGTTCGACCAGTGTTTCGGGGATCGCGACCTGGCCGAGGGTCAGCGGATCGCCGCTCTGGCAATGAGTCACCAGGCCGCGTTTGTGACTGCCCGGGACAACGGCCAGGCAGCCGTTTTCCAGGTCGGATTCGGTGACTGGAAACCAGACGGTCAGGATCTGGCACTCGTCGGCGTCGTCGGTGATCACGCCCTGGTCCTGGTGCCAATCGATGCGAGCCGTCAGGCCGGTCCAGGCCGCCTTGGGCAAAATTGATTCGGGCAACTTGATCCGTGTGTGCTGGACCGGGTTCGAATAGATTTCGGGACCGATGAACTGTTCGACCGCGTCCAGCAACACCGGAGTGTGCAGCAGATCGAAGACGGCCGGCCCGAGATGCATCGGAGTGTCGGGTTGGATGTTGGCCTGGGGAAGCGAGATGTCCATGGCCTGGTCGTAGGGTTGCTGAGCCTCGGCAACGGTTGCAAGCAGACGCTGGGTGAACGGCAGGGCTTGGTGTCGATTCGACAGGTGGCCGGCGGATTCCCAGCGGTCGACCAGGCTCTCCAGCACCGTTTCGTATTCGGCCACGACCGGGCCGAGGTCGTTGTCGACATCGAGCAGGCCGTTGATGACGACGAAGCCATGCTCGTCGAAATGGGCGAGGTCCTCGGAAGTGATCGGCGGCGACGTGGCCATGGTCATGCCAGCCATTCGCGTTGCACGTTTCCAGCGACGTCGGTCAGGCGAAAGTCACGACCCTGGAAACGGTAGGTCAGCTTGAGGTGATCGAGACCGAACTGGTGCAGGAGCGTGGCCTGCATGTCGTTGACCTCGACCGGCTTCTCGACGACACCCCAGCCGAGTTCGTCAGACTTGCCGTGGACATGGCCGCCCCTGAGACCGCCGCCGGCCAGCAGCATGCTGAAGGCAAACGGGTGATGGTCGCGGCCGGTGTTCTTGCCGCCGCCGTTGTCAGCCAGTGGGGTGCGGCCAAATTCACTGCCCCAGGCGACGATGGTGCTGTCGAGCAGTCCGCGTTGCTTGAGATCGGAGATGAGAGCGGCGATCGGTTGGTCGACGCATCCGGTGTTGTAGGGGAGTTCTTTGGCGAGGTTGGCGTGGTGGTCCCAACTGGCGTAGACGATGTTGACGAAACGAACTCCCCGTTCGACCATGCGGCGAGCCAGCAGGCAGTTGCGGGCGAAGTTCTTGAAGGTGTCGCCGGACTTGCCGCGGCTGGTTAGCCCCTTGGGCTCGGGGCGGTTGATTCCGTAGAGGTCCTGGATGTGCTTGGATTCGCTGCCGAGGTTGATCAACTCGGGCGTGGCCATCTGCATCCGGTAGGCCAACTCGTAGCTGGCGATCCGGCTGGAAATCTCCGGGTCGCGGATCTCCGAATAGCGGGACGAGTTGATCCGGCTGAGCAGGTCGATGCCCTTCTTCTGCAGGGCGGGGGGAAGTCCGGGCGGGTTCTTGAGATTGAGTACCGGTTCTCCCTGGTTCCGGAACGGAACACCCGAAAAGCTGGTCGGCAGGAATCCGCTTTGCCAGAGGGTTGCGCCGCCACTGGAACCGACTCCACTGGAGAGCACGACGTAACCGGGCAGGTTGCGGGATTCGGTTCCGAGGCCGTAGTTGAGCCACGCACCCATCGAGGGCAGCCCGAACTCGCTCCGACCGCACTGCATCAGCAATTGGCCGGGGTGGTGGTTGAACTGGGTCGATCGCAGGCTGCGAACCAACAGCAGGTCGTCGGCGACACCGCCGAGATGCGGAAGAAGCTCCGAGAGTTCCATACCGCATTGGCCATGCTGGCGGAAGCGGAAGCTCGGCCCAAGCAACCTGGCGGAGTCCTTCTTGATGAAGGCGAAGCGGACTTCCTTGAGCAGGGATTCGGGCATCGGTTGCCCGTCCTGCCTGGCGAGCATTGGCTTGGGGTCGAACAGGTCGACATGGCTGGGGGCACCGGCCATGAAGATGAAGATGCAGCTCTTGGCACGAGGTTCGAAGTGTGTCCGACGTGCGGTTCCGGAGGACGCGGCCGCGGCGAACAGGCCGTCGTCGTCCAAAGTGGCACCCAGGCCGATCGCACCAAGTCCGCTGGCGGCGGTGGTCAGGAATTCACGCCGGGCCAACAGGGCGGCCGAAACAGGATGCGGTGAGATGCGTGATGTCATGGGCCCGGACTGAGGGCAATGGGTGGGCGGGTCCTTCGTGGCTGGCAAGTGTAGCACACAGTCGGTTCAGGAGAGGATGGCGTCGATGACCTCTCCGTGTACGTTGGTCAAACGGCGTTCGATTCCGTTGTGGTAGAAGGTCAGTTGTTCGTGGTCGATTCCCAGAAGATGCAGGATCGTGGCGTGGAAGTCGTGCCAGGTGGTGACGTTCTCCTCGGCCTTCCAGCCGTAGACATCGGTTGAGCCGTAGCTGCTGCCACCCTTCAGGCCGCCGCCGGCCATCCAGACGCTGAAACCGTATTGGTTGTGGTCGCGACCGGTGCCCAGCACTCCGGCATTGGACTGAGCGAAGGGAGTGCGGCCAAATTCGCTGGTGAACAGAACCAGCGTGTCGTCGAGCAGGCCGGTGCGTCGGAGGTCGGCCAGGAGGGCCGCCAGGGGCTGGTCAACACGAGCCGCCTCGCGGCCGTGGTTTTTGACCATGTCCTCGTGCCCGTCCCAGTTGTGGCGAGGTCGTCCGAAGGCGCCGCCACTGAAGAGCTGCACGAAGCGGACCCCCTGCTGGAGCAGTCGCCGTGCCAGCAGGCAGGCTCGACCGAAGTCGGCTGTCGGTTCGCGGTCGAGGCCGTAGAGTTGTTGAGTTGCCTGGGTCTCGGAATCCAGGGCGGTGACCTCGGGAACAGCCAATTGCATTCGGGCTGCCAGTTGGTAGCTGCGAATACGGCCCAGCAACGCATCGTCTCCCCCCCGTTGCTCGAGATGTTGCTGGTTGAGGTGGGCCAGCAGTCGTCGGCTGTCGCGCTCGGTTTCTGCCGGGATCGTCCGGGTGGGGAACAGGTCGTCCAAGGGCGTGCCCCGGGCACGCAGTGGCACACCCTGGTGCTCGGACGGCAAGAAGCCGTTGGTCCAGTTGATCGAGCCACCGGCCGGACGGCCGCGGGGATCAGGGATCACCACGTGGGTTGGCAGATTGCGAGATTCACTGCCCAGGCCGTAGGAGAGCCAGGCGCCCAGGACGGGAAATCCGTTGAGTCGAAAACCGGAATTCTCCTGGAACGTGGCCGGGGTGTGGTTGGAGGTTTCGGCGACCATTGACTTGATGACGGTCAGTTCGTCGGCGACGCCGGCCAGGTGAGGAAACATCTCGGAGATCCACAGCCCGCCGTCACCTCGTTGACGGAACGACCAGTCGCTTTGCCGAAGCAGGCCGACTTTTCCGAAAAACACGTCGGGCTGCTCGTCGCTTTTTAGCGGAGTGCCATGGAGTCGCGCGAGCTGGGGCTTGTAGTCGAAGCTGTCCACCTGGCTGAAGCCCCCGGTGGCAACCACGTGGATCACACGGCGGGCCCGGGGAGTCGAGTCGGGGGGAGTGCCGAAACCGGCAGCAGGGCGATCGTCGGCCAACAGTGACATCAGCGCCGTGCTGCCGATGCCGGCCTGGGCAAAGTCCAGAAATTGACGCCGCGAGAGGGATGTTCGCGGACCGGGGTCAGTCGACATAAAGGAACTCGTTGGCGTTGAACAGCACCCGCGCCAGGGCGGGCAGGCCGTGACGCGTGGAGAATGAGAGTGAGGTTTTGGCTTCGTCGGCATTGGGGGGACGCCCAAAACAGAGACGGAAAGCGAGGTGGATCTGGGCCGGCAGGGTGTTGCCGGCTTCGAGTCGTACACGTGTGGCCAGACGGTCGGCCATCCGCAGGCCGAAATCGCTGTTGAGCAGCGACAGCGCCTGCAGCGGGGTGGTGGTGACGGCGCGGCGGGGTGTCTTCGTCGAGGGGTCCGGGCAGTCGAAGGCGTCCAGGAATCGGCTGCGTCCGGAGCGGATGACGGTGCGGTAGATGCTGCGCCGAGCGAAGGTGGTGCCGATCGGATCACCGACGTCGTAGAACTGCGAGTTGTTGGTGAACGTGGTGAAGTCGTAGAAGCCGGGACCACCGATTTCGCGGTTGAGCGAACCGGAAACCGCCAGCAGGCTGTCCCGAAGAGCTTCGGCCTCGAGTCGCCGAGGTGAATGCCGCCAGAGCAGACGGTTGGCTGCGTCTTTGGCTGCCGCGGAGGGGCGAAACCGGGATGCCTGCTGGTAGGTGGCGGAGGTCAGGATCAGGCGATGGATGTGCTTGAGGCTCCAGTCGTGCTGAACCAGTTGATTGGCAAGCCAGTCGAGCAGGCGGGGGTGCGATGGGAGGCCGCCGTTGAGTCCGAAATCGCTGGGGGTTTCGACCAGCCCGGCACCGAAGTGGTGCAGCCAGATCCGGTTGACGATGACCCGGCTGAACAACGGATTGCGAAGATGGGTGATCCAACTGGCCAACGCGGTACGCCGCGGAGGGTCGGGAGCATCGGACTGGACCCGAAAGTCGGCCGGTCCACCGGGAACTGCAGAAACTCCGCCGGGAGAGACGGCCGGACCCGGAGTCTTGGGATCGCCTCGAGTCAGCACGTGCGTCACGCCCGGAGGTTGCGGCGAGACCGCATACGTTTTCCAGGTGTTCCATCGAGTTGACAGCTCGGTGATATGGTCGATTTCGAACTTCAGGTGCGTTCGCCGTCGTTGGTCCGAATGCGACAGCGCGGCCTGAAAATCCTGTTCGGAGATGGCTTTCGCGAGCGGGCCGGCTGATGCAAGAACCTCCCCGGCGGTGAGAGCTCTCAGGTGAAGTTGGACCCGATCAACCTGGCCTCGCAGGTGCCGAGCCCGGAGGGTGGGGGGATGCCGCAACCCGATCACCAGGCGAGCTTTTCCGGGGGCAAAAGTGATCGGGCCCTGCGTCCGGATGGGACGACCGTAGGCCTGGCCATTGCGGAAAGCGCGGACCGATCCGTCGGGGGCAAAGACAAATGCCAGGTGCACAAATGCCCTGACGGCTCCGCGCTCTTCGGGGCCGTCGAAGCTGACGGTCCGATTTCGGTTCTCGCTGGCCAGGTTCCAGCGTCCGGGTTCGAGTTCGCCGAACGCGATGGCGTCGTGCACCGGCCCGTCAATCGACTGCAGCGCGACCAGTCCGCCGCCACGCTGGTGCGTGTCGTCGAGTCGGACCCAGGCCTCGAGCGTGCGCGCGGACAACGTCCTCGGGATGGGTGGTGTGGTGACGTAACCCCGGCGTGGAAGGATCAGCACGCCATTCTCGATCCGTCCATCTCCCTGGAGCGTGCCGTGAAGCTGGCCGATCGAATCGCGGGCGCCGTCGGCGAAATCCCAGCGAGCGAATGGTCTGGGCGGCTTGTTGCGGGTCTGGCCGGTTTTGCGTTGTTGGAGAATCCGACGGCGTGCGGGACCCTCGAGGAGAGCGAGTTGTTGTTGGAGCCGACGACGTCGGGACTGGAGGCCGGTGGCCGGCAAATTGGTTCGGTCCGGCAAGACGGGGCCGGGCAGATCGCGGAGTCCATGACGGACACCGTCCAGCGCCGAGGCCATCCGGTAGTATTCCCGCTGCGGGATGGGGTCGAACTTGTGGTCGTGACAGCGAGCACAGTGAATCGTGAGGCCCAGGAAGGCCTGGCCCACCACGCTGACGACGTCTTCGAGCTCGTCCTGGCGGACGATTCGCTTCATGGCCTGGCTCTGCTGCGAATTGCCGACCTCGTCGTAGGATCCGGCGACCAGGAACCCGGTGGCGACAACCGCTTGCGGGTTGTCGGGATGGAGCACGTCACCGGCCAGCTGCCAGGCGGCGAAGCGGTTGTAGGGCATGTCGGAATTGAGTGCGCTGGCGACCCAGTCCCGATATCGCCAGGCATTGGGCCTGAGCTTGTCTCGCTCGAACCCCTGGCTTTCTCCATATCGCACGATGTCCAGCCAGTGGCGTGCCCAGCGTTCGCCGAAATGGGGGTGAGCCAGCAATCGGTCGACCAATCGCTTCCATGCCCCGGGTCGAGAATCGGCGGCAAACCGGTCGACGGTGTCGGGGTTCGGCGGCAGACCGAGAAGGTCGAAGCTAAGCCGGCGGGCAAGCGCTCGCCGTGAGCCGCGGTGAGAGGGGGCCAGGCCGACGGTTGCCAGGCGATCGAAGACGAATGCGTCAACGGGGTTGGCGTGTGGCGGCAGGAGCGAATGAGCGGGCGGGTGGGCCGCCGAAAGCGGCTGGAGGGACCACCAGGGGTCGGCGGTGTCCTCGGCCGAGACGGGGACAGCCAGCAGCAGGATCGCGATGGCCGGGAATGATCGGAACATGGGTCGCATTATGCCGTTTGAGACGCGACGGTGGCAGGTCCAATGGTCATTCAGAATTCGGCACGGATTGGTCTTGCACGTCGGTCGGGAATCCGGACGATGGCCGCAGCGTGTCACACTGACGCGGTGTGACCGGACAAGAGGCCCGTGAGGAGATCGGTACTGGCTGTCCGTTCGGAAGCGGGTGGGACCCCGTTTGTAGGAAGGAGGTGGTCAAGTGGAATATTGCTGTACATGCCAGAGAGGTGGTAACGCCTAGGATGACCGGCGGGTTGTCCTAGTGACAAACCACCTACCCGGTGAGCGGACCACCAGGTTCCGGCCGGGGAAATACCTGGAGGCCCGGTCGCACTGGTTGCGGCTGGGCCTCTTTTTTCAGCCCCCTGACTCTTTCCACAGCGACACCCGAACAGTCGCACCACAGCCGGCATGCCCTTGTCCTGTTCCGCCCGACTTGTCGCCGCGCTGCTGGGCGGCGTCTTCGTTTGGGCCGGGGTGGCGAAGATCGGTGACGTGGCGAGCTTCACGACGACGGTCGGGGAATTCGGCCTCGTTTGGGAGCCCCTGTTGCCCGTCACGGCATGGTCGGTGATCGGACTGGAACTGCTTGTCGGTGGCGGATTGTGGTTCGGTCGCCGGTGGGCGATCGGAGTGGCCACCGGCCTGGTGGTGGTGTTTCTTTGCGTGTTGGGATACGGAATAATTCTGGGCCTGGATATCGAATGCGGTTGTTTCGGAGCCGGCGACGGGCGAGACAGCCTGACACTGGACGAGGCCGCGATGGTCGACCTGGGCCTGTTGCTCACCTGCCTCGGACTGGTGTGGGCGAGCCGGAAACGATCGCAGGATGCGGACAACGGCAAACCCAAACAGGGGATGGCCGAAACCGAGGGCGAGGAAACCTGATGACGAAGTCGAATATGACGACGCGGATGGCCGGATTGATCGTGTTTGTGTTGCTGGTCAGCGGCTGCGGACAGAACCGGTTTCAACAGGAGGTGGAGACCGAAAAGGTGGCCGTGAAGCTGGCCCGGCACATGGCCGAGGGAGAGTACGAGGTGATCACAACGGCTGAACTGAAGGCACTGTTCGACAAGAAGCCCGAACTGGTGCTGGTCGACGCAATGCCCTACGAGGCGAGTTACCAGAAGCAGCACATCAGTGCCGCGGTTCAGTTCCTGTTCCCCAAGGCAACGATGGAGACCTGGGACACGGGCGAAACGGCCGGGAAGTCCGCGGAGGATTACGAGTCGTTGCTTGGCCAGGACAAGGAAAAACTGGTGGTGGTCTATTGCGGCTTCACCGCCTGTGGACGCAGCCACAACGCCGCCATGTGGGCCAAGCGGAAGGGCTACAAGAACGTGAAACGCTATCCGGGGGGGATCTACGCCTGGAAGGGGGCCGGTTTGCCGACGGTGGCTGGCGGGAAGTGAGGCGGTCGCCTGGTCAGGACGGTGTGGCGGCACGCGGCTCGATCTCGTCCAGTCGTGCCAGGGCGTCCCAGGTGACGGGAAAACCGGCGTAGGGAGCGATCTGCAGCAGGGCCTCGACGATATCCTGCCGGGTGGCTCCGTTCTTCAGCGCAAACCGGAGGTTCAACTCCAGGGCGCGTGTCCGACCCAGGGCCGCCAGGGCCGCGATTGAGACCAGTGACTTGGTCCGGCGGTCCAGCCCCTGGCGACTCCAGATCTCTCCGGCCAGGAACTCGGTGACGTACCCGCTGAACTCGGGGCTGATTGCGTCCCAGTGTGCAATTGTCTCTTCGGCCGCGTCTTCTCCGAGCATTTCCTCGACCAGCCGCCGTCCGCGTTCGCGCCGCTGCTCGAGCGTGGTGTCGTTCTCGGTCATCGTCTCTCCTCGTGGTGTCGGCCGGCCGGGTGTCAGACCAGGTGGCCGGCGTTGACGTCGAGTGTCTGTCCGGTGATGCTCGCCGCGCGGTCGGATGCCAAAAAGGTGACCATTTCGGCGATGTGTTCGGCAGGAATCAGGCGGCCCAGCAGAGTGTTCCGCTCGATTTGGTCGCGGACCTGGGCGGTCGGTTGACCGGTCGTGTCGGCCTTGGCCTCGATGATCGCGTCCATGCGGGGTCCGTCTATGGGTCCCGGGCATACGGCGTTCACCAGGATGCCCGCCGGGCCGACCTCGACGGCCAGTGTCTTGGTCAGCCCGATCACGGCCCACTTCGAGGTGGCGTAGGGACTGCGGAGCGGAAACCCGATCTTCCCGGCGACCGAGGCGATGTTGATGATCCGGCCGGAACGTTGTGCGAGCAGGTGAGGCAGCACCGCCTTGCAGCACAGGTAGACGCCGGTGACGTTGACATCCATGACGGCTTCCCATTCGTGCCGCTGGACGTCCTGCACGAGGGCCGTTGGTCCGATGATGCCCGCGTTGTTGACCAGGATGTCGATGCGGCCGAAACGGTCGAGCGTGGCGGCAACCATCTTGGCAAGATCATCTTCGGATGTGACGTCCGTTGCGGTGCCCAGCACCGCGTGTCCATCGGCTTCGAGGTCGGCGACGGCGGCGGACCGTTCGTCGTCTTCCGGAGTGGCCACCACGACGGCGGCACCGTCGCGGGCCAGGCCGCGGACGCAGGCCAGTCCGATCCCACGTCCGCCACCGGTGACAATGGCGACCTGGTTGGTGAGAGGCATGGCGGGGGACTGATATGGTGCAATGTGGACGGAAGTCGGCGCACCGGCATCATACCGATCCGCACCCATGTTGGCTTGTCGCCGGTGTGGGCATACAATCCGCCGATTGCTGCAAAACGCATCTTCAATGGTCTCGGAGATCCCATGTCACTGTTCGGACGCAAGAAGCGATTGGTTGATTGGGCCAGTTGCGCTGGATGAGCCGGCAAGCTGCCCCAGGAGGGGACCGCGCAGGTCGTGCGTGGATTGCCGAAGTTCGACGACCCGGACCTGCTGGTCGGGGCCGAGGGATTCAGCGACGCCGGCGTGTACCGGCTCCGCGACGACCTGCTGATTCTTCAGTCGTTGGATTTCTTTCCGCCGCTGGTCGACGATCCGTACCTCTTCGGTCAGATCGCCGCGGCCAACAGTCTCAGTGACATTTACGCGATGGGTGGAACACCCAAGACGGCGTTGAACATCGTGGGGTTCCCCGACGACAAGCTGGACCTGTCAATTCTCAGCCGGATTCTGGCCGGGGGGGCTGAACGCGTGATGGCTGCCGGGGCGGTCATCGCCGGTGGTCACACGGTGCGGGACACCGAGATCAAGTACGGACTGAGCGTGACCGGCGTGGCGACTCCTGAAGAACTGAGGACCAATGGCGGTGCGCGGCCGGGCGACCAGCTTGTGCTGACCAAGCCGCTGGGGACCGGGTTCGTCACCACCGCCTTCAAGATGAAGCGGTGCCCGGAGGGCGTGCTGGAAACGGCAGCGGCGAGCATGGCGATGCTCAACCAGGGGGCCAGCCAGGCAGCCAGGTCGGTTGAGGCGTCGGCGTCGACGGACATCACCGGGTTCGGGTTGGCAGGGCACGCCGGCGAAATGGCGCAGTCCAGCGACGTGACCGTCGTCATCGACACCACTCGGTTGCCGGTGCTGGCCGGTGCTGCGGAACTGGCTGCCGCGGGAAATCACACGCGGGCCAGTAAGACCAACCGCAGCGCAGTTGAGCCGTTGATGCGGATCGAAGAGTCGGCTGATCCGAGAGGGTTGGAGATGGTCTTTGATGCCCAGACGTCCGGGGGGCTGTTGATCAGCGTCGATCCGAGCCGGTCCGAGGAACTCGTAATGCGGTGCTGCGAGTCGGGTGCCGAGCAGTCGGCCATAGTGGGCGAGGTGGCCGAAAAATCCGATGTGTCGCTGGTCTTCACCGGCTAGCCGGCTGGGAACCTTCCCCGCAACGTCTTTTG
Organism: Planctomycetota bacterium; assembly: GCA_963582065.1. GTDB lineage: Bacteria > Planctomycetota > Planctomycetia > Planctomycetales > Planctomycetaceae > UBA8437. Next base: position 131,435 of record CAUZRQ010000003.1, read on the forward strand.
GATCAACTCGGGTATGTCGTCCAAGCGGTTGCGAATGCTGGTCGTGGTGCCCCGGGGAGCCGGTCGCCGAAGTGGAAACCGTGTGACGGCCCGCCGCTGGCAGCGTGTGTTGCAGTCGTTGGGGCATGGGGTCGAGACGGTTGACGGATACGACGGGCAGGACTGCGATGTGCTGGTGGCCTTGCACGCTCACAAAACTGCCCCCAGCGCCCTGGACTATGTCCGCGACGCTCCTGAGGGGCGGCTTGTCGTGGCGCTGAGTGGAACGGATCTCTATCGAGATCTTGCCACGTCGGCCAGGGGTCAACAGGCTCTCGAGGCGGCACATCGTATCGTGCTGTTGCAGGAACACGGCATGAAACTGCTGGAGCCTCATCTGCACCTGAAATGCCACGTGATTCATCAATCGGTGGTCTCTCCGCGGACGATTCCGAAAAAAATCCGACGCTGGTGGCAGGTCGCACTGGTGGGCCACCTGCGTCCGGTCAAGGATCCGTTTCTTCTTGCACGCGCCGTCGCCGACCTGCCTGCAGAATCTCGGATTCGTGTCGTTCACCTGGGCGGTGCACTCAGCGAACCAATGAGAGTCCGTGCCGAAGCCGAGATGGCCCGCAGACCGGGTCGCTACCGCTGGCTGGGCAGTCGGCCACATTGGCAGGTGATGCGCACACTGGCCCGTAGCCGGTTGATGGTCCTGACCAGTCACATGGAGGGCGGGGCCAATGTCGTGGGCGAGTCGATCACCGTGGGGACGCCCGTGCTCTCGACGCGGATCAGCGGGTCGATTGGGCTGCTGGGCGAGGATTATCCGGGATTTTTTGAGCCGGGTGATGTCCACCGACTGCGGCAGCAATTGCTTGAGGCCGAGAGGCAGAGCGACTTCTACGACGCGATCTCGTCTCGATGCGGAGATCTGCGGAGCGTGTTTGAACCACGACGCGAATGCCGGGAATGGGAACGCCTGCTCGACGAACTCCTGGCCGACGATTGATCGCCGAGCATGGGCTCGGATGCGAGCAGAGCAGCCCTATTTCTCGAAGTGGACGAAGTCAATCAGGAAGACGGCACCCAGGAAGATCGCCTTAACCGAGGGGTCCCAGTCGCGTGGAAACGTGACACCGAAGTTGTCGGCGTCGCTGAAGGCCTCCTTGGCCAATCCGCTCCACTTCTTGGCGATCCTGCCCTGTTCCGTCTCGCCCTGCATGATCTGGAATGTCCAGGGTTTCAGCAGCGGGCCGAACAACTTGAAGATCTCTTCGCCGGATGCGTCGCTGATGGTGTAGACCCTCCGCACCAGCGTAAACCGTTTGGTGATTCGGCCGAGCAACTGGCCATCGGCGTCTACAATGTCGGCTTCGTGGAAATAGAACCGGAAGCGGCGGCGAATCTCGATGATCGTCCGGCTCTCGGAATCAACGACCATTACCGTGAACGGGCGGTGCGCCTTCAGGAACAATCGCAGCAACAGCGAGCCGCCCACCTCGGCAGCGAAATACAGTGAGTTTCCGTCCTGGTCGGAGACTTCGTACTTGTTCTTGGTTTCGAAACCGGTGAGGATCTCGCCCCATTCCTTCCGCTGTTGAATGACCAGTCGATCGACTGTTGCCAGACGCTCCATCATGCCCCTTTCGATTCGGATGGTCTCTCGACCGCGACTTTTGGCAATGCTCAAAAAGCCGTCAAGTTCAAACGTTTGCTTCGCGTGCGGCGGTTGTTCGGATATGAGCGTGTTGCCGTGAGCGGAGTGGCCGCCGCGGTGGACGGCCGTGGGGGAGTGACTAACGGCTTGGCGGTGGCGTTTTCAGTGAAGCCAGGAACGCCAGCAGGTCGGCCACCTGCTGGGCGGTCATGTCCTTGAGCAGCAACTCGGGCATCAGGCTCCTCCGTTGGGCGATCAGCTCCTCGACCTGGTCGGCAGGAATCACTGTTTCCTGGTTCTTGGCGTCCTTGAGGACAACCTCCTTGTCCGATTTGCGAGCCAACAGTCCCGTATGCACTTTGCCTGCGGTCGTCTCGAGGATGTAGGTCAAATATTTCGGGTCGATCTTGCGGGAAGGATTGAGGACCTGGTCGAGCAATTCTCTGCGGCCGTATTTCTTGCCGATCCCATCGAGATCGGGGCCGACCGACTTGCCCTTGCCGGCCACACGGTGGCAGTTGCGACACTGGACGCTCTGGGAAGCCACGAACAGCCGTCCGCCCTCGGCGGCGTCGCCCTTCATCGCGAGCAGTGCCGCGGGGCGGATCACACGACCCAGTCGCTTCACCCGACGTTCTTCGGGGATGAATCGTTCGAACAGGTCGCGGGTGGTGATGTCGTCATGTGCGACGGCCGTCTCAATGATCTGTTTGCGAGCGTTGGGTGAGAACTTGGAGCCGGGCTTGTCCAGTCGTTGTTGCAGCAGGAGGGCGGTGGACGTGGATGCCAGAGAGCGAGTCAGCAGCGGGACGGAAATGGTGTCGCCGGATCGTTCCAGGAGGCGCACGTTTGACCTGGCCTCGATCCGCGTGTGTTTCTGGGCCTCGGTGAACCGGGCGACGGGAAGGTCCGATCCGGGGAGGTCGGTGATCCAGTCGGCGATCAGATCAGCGCCGACTCGGTCGACCACCTCGGATCCGATGTGTGGCATGCGGCCCCGACCCAGTTTCGAGACTCTCAGAAAGAGGATGCTTCGCAATGGATCACCGGGCGCAATGATGCGGGCGTCACGGATCCCGAAGGTTCCCTGCGTGGGCTTGGAGTCGAGCATGCGGGTTGCGGCCAGCGACAGGTCGTTGTGCATGTAGGCCAGCACGGCACTGCCTGCGTGCAGTCGGTGGCAGTGTGAGCAGTTGACGTGCAGGAAACTGCGGGCACGTCGCTCGGTCGATTGAGTCGTGTCGTAGGGATCAACCAGTGACGGAGTCTTCGAGCCGGAAACGGGTGGGTTGAACAGGCCGAGCTCCGACAAGGACGCCATTTGGCTGGTCCCGGCGGATTTCCCTGGAACCGGTCGGTCGAGACCACCCGGATTGACACCCAGCACGTGGCCGCTCCACGGGTTGTGGCAGCGAACACACTCGACGCGGGACGCGAAGTGCCAGGTTTGGCGTTTGGAGGCCTGGGGACCGGAGCGGTCGGTGACCTGGAAGTGCGCATCGACCCCGGCAGAATCGACCAGCACGGCGTCGGTCTGGTCGTTGTTCCACCGGTATCCATAGCCGCGCCAGGCGTCGCCGTCGTAGTGCATCAGTTGTGTTTCGATCCGCCTGGGACCGGTTCGGCCCTTGGCGGTGACATCCAGGGAGAGGGTCTTGAGGACGACGGTGCCGGCGGGAAACTGCCACTTGCCCTTCGATCCGATCGACTGCGTGCCCGGGACGGCGATCGCTCGAGCAGCGGTCGCACCGTCGTGCCACGGGGCGGCGGCGACCTCGTAGGAAACGACGCCGGGGGCCAGTTGATGGTCAGCCGTCGAGGCGAACAGCCCGGTTTGACTGAGTCGCCGCGGGAAACGGCTGGTTTGGCCGCGATCGGGGTTCGGGGCCAGTCGGTGGATCGTCCCACCGGTGTAGTCCATGAACAGCAGGTCGTCGGATGTGTCGTAGCTGAAGCAGATGATTCGCAGAGACGAGTCGACCAATTCGCGTTGCCCGACGACCTTCTTTTCCTTGGGGTCCCAGGCGAACGACCAGAGTTTGCCGGTCTCGTAGTCGCCGTAGACATACTGGCCGGCCAGCGTCGGCAGCCGTTTGCCGTAGTAGACCTCGCCCCCGGTGATCGAGGCGGATTCGCTGTGGGGATGATCGACGGTGGGCGGCAGGATCGGCGAGGGACCCCTCTTGAAGTGCGTGTTGACCGGCTGCCGGCCCTCGACGATGCTCCAGCCGTAGTTGCCACCCTTTTCGATCCGGTAGATGAACTCCCACAGTTCCCAGCCCACGTCACTGACGTACAGGTCACCGGACTTGCGGTCGAAGGAGAGTTTCCAGGGGTTGCGGAAGCCGAAGGCCCAGATCTCGGGCAACACACCCTTGGTCCCTACGAACGGATTGTCCGGTGGCACCCGGTACTTGCGTCCGGGGTCGGTGCGGTCGACGTCGATGCGGACCAGGGTCGAGAAGTAGTTGCTGCAGTCCTGTCCGTGGTTGGGCGGATCGGGCGGATTGGGGCCGACGCCGTCCCCGGCGGTGATGTAGAGGTACCCTTCGGGGCCAAACCGCATCGCGGCTCCATTGTGGCCTCCCGAGGGCCAGTGGAAGACCTCTTCGCGACTCTCCAGGTCGATCGTCGGCGGGTCCATGCTCTTGAAGCGGTAGCGGCAGACCTTGGTGCCGGTGGCCTGGGCGCCCTGGGTGTAGGAAATGTAACAGGTACGGTTCTGGAGAAACTTGGGATGGAACGCGAAGCCATAGGCGTTCTGTACGGCCGGCTTGTGCTGCTTGAGATCCAGGACCGGATCGGACTTTGCCACGTCCTGGCGATCCGGGAACGAGTGGATCTGGCCGGCCAGTTCCATGACCAGCAGACGGTTGGTCCCCGGAATCGGACGCATTTCGACCGGGTTCTTGAACGACAACCTGGGGAAGCGGCGTTCAACAAGGAAGGGTGGAGGGGGCTCGGGTGTGCCGATGACCTTCGAGGTGCTCCAGCCGATCTTGCGTTGGACGGGCGGCTTTGTCGCCGGCTTGGTCTTGTCGTCGGCGGGGGTCGCGCGGGAAGAGGTGAGTGCTGCTGCCAGTACAGAAGCGGCCAGTGCAGCGATGGCGAGCGGTGTTCGGGCGAGACTCATTTGAGCGTCTCCAGGAAGGCGAGCAGGTCGGCCAGTTGCTGTGCGGTCATGTCCTTGACCAACAGTTCGGGCATCAGGCTCTTGGGTTGAGCAATAATCATCTCGACATCCTCAGCGGCGACGCGGAGTTCCTTGCCCGCGGCGTCCCTGAGGACGACTTGCTTGTCGGATTTCGAGACAAGCAGTCCGGTGTGGACCCGTCCCTGGACGGTTTCGACCAGGTAGGCCCGAAACTTGGGATCGATCTTCCGGGATGGCTGGAGTATCGACTCGAGCAATGCCCGCCGGTCGTTTTTCTTGGCGACGCCATCCAGGTCGGGCCCCACCGCCTTGCCCTGTTTGCGGACCCGGTGACAATTCCGGCATTGGACCCCGGCCGTTTTGGTGAAGAGGGTCTGACCGTCTGACGGATTTCCCGGGATCCGGAGAATCTGTTCGGCCTGGACCGTGGCACCGAGCCTTTTGACTCGCTGTTCGTGCGGAAGAAATCTCTCAAAGAGATCACGGACACGGACATCCGTGTGAGTTCCGCCAAGCTGGATGGCACGCTGGATGGTGGCCCGCGGAAGTGGTTGGCCGGGACGATCGACGGCCAGGGCCAGTTGCAGGGCGCCGCTTGAAGAGGTCAACAACTGCTCGATGGCAACTCGCCTGCGTTGAGGGGCCAGGCCGGCCTGGTTGAGGTCGGCCAGCAACCGGTCATGCCGCTTGCGGAGGGCGGCCGACGACTTGTCGCCGGTGCCAGCGGGTGCGAGCCTGGGGTCGAGAGAGGCGATCCAGTCGTGGACCAGTTGCAGGCCCCGACGGTCGACAACCTGCGAGCCGAAGTGCGGCATCCGGCCTCGGCCAAGCTTGGCCATGCGGTACAGCAGAACCGAACGATATGGCGCCGCCGGTGCCATCACCCGGGCGGCGAGCATGCCGAAAGTGCCCTGGGTGGGGCGAGCGCCGAGGAGGTTGGATTGCTTGAGCGAGAACTCGTACCGGATGTCCATGGCCGCAGTGCCACCGCCGCCGCGACGGTGACACGTTGCACAGTTGGCGTGCAGGTACGCGCGGGCACGTGTTTCCAGCGGAAGGTCCGGGTCAGCCGGATCGGGCATCGCCGCCGGAGCCTTGGACGGAGAATCGGAGAGGAAGCCGATATGAGCCATCGTCCGGAGTTGGTTGTCGACGACAGACCCGTAGTTGTGGTCGCGGTTGAGTTGAGCGGGGGTGAAGCCGTAGATCGAACCGCCTCGGGTCGTGTGACAGAGAATGCACTCGGTGCGACTGGCGTGATGCCAGGTCTGGACACGTTTTCCGCCGGGGGCCGAGGAGTCAGTGACGGTGAACTGGTGGTCGGAGGCCTGGTCGTCGGCCAGGACCGCGTCGGTTCCGGCGTCGTTCCAGATGTAGTTGTAGGCCTGCCACGACTGCCCGGTGAAATGCAGCAGTTGGGTTTCGATGCGGCGTCGTGATCGGGGGTCACCGGCAATCAGGTCGAGCGAGATCGTCTTGGCCAGGACACCATCAACCGGGAAGGCCCATTGGCCGACGACGTTGCCGATCTGGATGTTAGACGACTTGTGGACGCCGAGTTGTGATGTGCCCGGCAGGGCGACAAACCGTTCGGAGACGGCGTGGTCGGCCCATGGTGCGGCACCGACCGAGTAGGGGATTACGCCGGGCGACAGGCGGTGAGTACCGGTGGCGGTGAACAGCCCGGTGTCACTGAGTTTGCGGGGGAAGTTGCGGTTGACCGTGGAAGTGTCGCTGGGCACCAGGCGGTGCAGGCCGCCGCCGACATAGTCGACAACGTAGAGTTCCCCGTCGTGGTCGGTTCCGAAACAGACGATCTGGAGAGTGGTGTCGACCAGTTCCCTGGACTCGGTCAGTCGCTTGCCGTCGTGGCGGGCTGACCAGATCTTGCCGGTGACGTAATCGCCGTAGATGTAGGCTCCGGTAAGCGACTTCAGTCGTCGGCCGGTGTAAACCTCCCCGCCGGTGATCGAGCGGGATTCGGTGTGAGAGTGGGCGACGGCCGGCGGCGAGATCGACGTGGGACCCCGATCCCACTCGGGGTGCACCGACTGGGAGGCTTCGACGATGCTCCACCCGTAATTGGCTCCCTTCTCGACGCGGTAGATCATCTCCCACATCTCCCAGCCCACGTCACCGCACCACAGGGAACCGTTGGATGGGTCGAAGGTGATCTTCCAGGGATTGCGGAATCCGTAGGCCCAGACCTCCGGGCGTGCTCCCGGCGTGGTGGCAAAGGGATTGTCGGCGGGGATCGAGTAGGGTCGGTCGCCGGACGGACGGTCGACGTCGATCCTCATGATGGTGGCCGGCAACGTGGACAGGTTCTGGCCGTTGCGGTGGCTGTCCGGGGGGAAAGCTCCGGCCCCGTCACCGGCGCTGATGTAGAGGAAACCGTCGGGACCGAATTCCAGGCAGCCACCGTTGTGGCCCCCGGCCAACCAGCGGATCACCGAAGTTTCGGACTTGGGGTCGATCGTGGGAGGGTCGGTGTTGCTGACGGTGAACCGTGAGACCACCGTGCCGTCGGGTTCCCCGGCCTTGCGGACGTAAGTGATGTAGCAGTGACGGTTCTTTTCGAATTGCGGATGGAAGGCCAGGCCGTAGACCTGCGTCAGGCCCTCGATGGACGGTCCAAGGTCGACGGCCAGATCGGCGGTGTCCGGGGCCGTGCGGGGATCGAAGGTGAGAATTCTGCCCTTGACCTCGACGACGTACAACCGATTGGTGCCCGGTGCGTGGGTCAGGATGACCGGGTCGGTGAAACGGAGCTTGGGGAAAATCGGGCGGGTGGCGAACGGTGGCGGCGGATCGGGTGAACCGGTGATCCGCGAGGTCGTCCAGGCGACGCGACGCTCGATTCCGTAAGGCCGTTTGGGCTCGTCTGCTCCAGTCGAAGTGATTGACACGACGAGAAGAAAGGCGAGCGTCAGCGTGAGTGTGCGTGAGGCCATGTGGTTGTGGATCGCGGAGTCTGGGGAAACGGCAGGGCGTGCATGGTAACGCCGTGACGTGGGAGTTTCACCTCTTGTCATCGGTCGCGGCCTGAGCCACAATCCGGTGAGGAACGTGACCAGCCTGTGGTGACACACACGGGGAGGGATGGGTTATGAGTCGAGTGCAGCGAAGGGCGACGAGGGTCGCGGTGATGGCCGGCGGATGGCTGGTGCTGATCGGCCTTGCCCTGAGCCAGGCCCAAGCCGCCGTCGAGCCCGAACCCGCACCCCTCGCGAAAAAAGCTCCGACGGCGACTGCCGAGCAGATTGCCGGCTGGGTGTCGCAGTTGACCAGTCGTGATTTCCAGGTGCGCCGGGGAGCCTCCAGGCAACTGGTGTCAGCCGGCCAGGCCGCGATCGGGCCGGTGGCCAAGGCCGCCGATGGCGGCGATCTCGAACGGACGACCCGGTGCATCCACGTGCTCAGGCTGTTGCAGGCTTCGGGCGATAAAACGACGAAGAATGGGGCCGAGGCGGCGTTACGGCGATTGTCGGAGAGCAAGAACACGACCGTGGCAAGGCGGGCGCAGGCCGCTTTGCCAAAGCCCGATCCGAAACCGGGACGAGGCGCGGTGGGCCGCCAGTTTGGCGGAGTGCAGATCGGGAACGCCACCCGGGTGTCGGTGCGGGTGGTCAACGGGCAACGGACGATCGAGGTGACCGAGCCGAACCACAAACTCTTGATCACCGATGTCAACGGCAAGGACATCCGGGTCAAGATCACGACGAAGGTCAATGGGAAGGCCGAGACGCGCGAGGTGAAGGCTGAAACGGCCGAGGCGCTGAAGAAGGTCGATCCCGAGGCCTACAAGCTTTACCAGCAGCATGCGGTGAAGAACGGCCTGCGGATCCGGCTGCGGGCTTTCCCACCCGGGTTTCCGAACGGTCGTTTCAGGGCCGTGCCACTGAAGCCGGGGCGACGAGCCCGCCCTCTGCCGCGGCTTTCGCCGTGGCACAAACAGGTTGAGTCGGCCCAGGAGAAGCTGAATGAGGCCGTTGCACAGCTGCAGAAGCTGGCCGGGCAGCCACAGACCAAGGGCGAGGAGCTTCGAGAGGTGCTCAAGCAACTCGTCGATGCCCAGAAGACGCTTTCGGGATTGCTCGGGACGAACGGAAAGCCGGCTCCAAGGGCACGGCCTGCGAGGCCGGCTCAAAAGCCGAAGCCGAAGGTGATCAAGACGCGGGGAGCGTAGTCCGCAACCCTCAGGCCAGGATGTCCTTGACCAGCTTGCCGTGCACATCTGTCAGGCGGTGCCGGCGGCCCTGGTACTTGAAGGTCAGCCGCTGGTGGTCGATTCCCAAGCAGTGCAGCAGCGTGGCGTTCAGGTCGTGCACGTGCACGGGGTTCTCGAGAATGTTGTACGAGTAGTCGTCGGTGGTGCCATGGGTCATCCCCGGCTTGATGCCGGCTCCGGCGACCCAGATCGAGAAGCACCTCGGGTGGTGGTCTCGGCCGTAATCGGTCTTGGTCAGCCGCCCCTGGCAGTAGACGGTGCGGCCGAATTCTCCGCCCCAGACGACCAGGGTGTCCTTGAGCAGACCACGTTGTGCGAGATCCAGCACCAGGGCGGCGCTGGCCTGGTCGGTGGCGGCACACTGTTGGGCGATCTTCGTGGGCAGCGTTGCGTGCTGGTCCCAGCCCCGGTGGAACAGCTGTACAAAACGGACACCTCGTTCGCACAAGCGGCGGGCCAGCAGGCAGTTGGAGGCGAAGGTGCCCGGCTTGCGAGAATCGTCTCCGTAGAGCTTGAAGATGTGGTCGGGTTCCTTTGAGGTGTCGGTGAGTTCGGGAACGGAAGTCTGCATGCGGAAGGCCAGTTCGTACTGCGCCATCCGCGTGCTGATCTCCGGATCGCCTTGCTGCTTGAGCTTGAGGTCGTTGAGGCGGGACAGGTCGTCCAGGAACCGGCGACGCACCTTGGAGTCGAGGCCGGCGGGGTTGGAAAGGAACAGGACGGGGTCTCCGACCGAACGGAACTTGACGCCCTGGAACTTGGTGGGAAGGAATCCGCTGCCCCAGAGCCGGTCGTAGAGAGGTTGGCCGCCGGATCCTGAGACCATGGCCACGAAGTCTGGGAGGTCCCGGTTGAGGCTGCCCAGCCCGTAGGAGATCCAGGAGCCGAAGCTTGGACGTCCGGCCAACTGGGCACCAGTCTGTATGAAGGTGATTGCCGGGTCGTGGTTGATGGCCTCGGTGTGCAATGTCTTGAGGATCGTGATCCGGTCGGCAATTTTTGCCGTCTGCGGAAGAAGTTCGCTGAGCCACTGTCCGCTCTTACCGTGCTGGGCGAAGGAGAAGGTGGACGGGGCCACCGGAAAACGTTCCTGTTTGGATGTCATTCCGGTCAGCCGCTGGCCCTTACGGATGGAATCGGGCAGGTCGGCGGCATGGTGTTTGTCGAGTTGAGGTTTGTAGTCGAAGAGGTCCAGTTGCGACGGGGCGCCGGACTGGAAGAGGTAGATGACCCGCTTGGCCTTGGCCGCGAAGTGGGGCAGGGTGCCCAGTCCCGGCACGGTGTTGCCGTCCTCGGCCAGACCGTCTTCGGCCAGCAGGGTCGAGACGGCGGCCAGCCCGGCGGCCGATCGTCCGAGGAAGGCCCGGCGTTGAATGGCGATGTGATCGTCGAGTGGTTGTGGCGTGTGAAGCAATGTGGTGTCCATCGGTTACTCGCGGCTGATGGATTCGTCGAGATTCAGCAGCAGGCTGGCCAGGGCGGTCCAGGTGGCGACGTCGAGCGCCGGGAGGTTCTCGTGACGCGGCGCGTCACCGGTGGCGGCCAACTTCTCAGCAGCCGCAGGTGCCTTGGCAAAGACGGCTCGCTGGTGCTTGAGGTTGGCCAGCAGGATTGCCGATTCGGCAGTGGTGGGCAGGCGGGAAACGGTCAGTAGAAAGGCCTGTTTCAGTCGCTGGGAGTCGTCCTGGTCGGAGCTGGCCAGCACGCGTTCGGCCAATGCGCGGGCCGCTTCGGTGAAAGTGACGTCATTCATCAACGTCAGGGCCTGCAACGGGGTGTTGGTCCGCGAGGGACGAACCATGCAGGCCTCCCGGGTGCTGGCGTCAAAGGCCAGCATGGTTGGGTTGGTGACGGTCCGCTTGGCGTAGGTGTAAAGGCTGCGGCGATGCAGGTCGCCCCCGGTCGACTGGTTGTAGTCGGTCGTGGAGGCGATTTCCTTCCAGAGACCGGCTGGTTGATAGGGGCGGACGGAGGGGCCTCCAATTTGCTCGTTGAGAAGGCCGGATGTGTAAAGTGCCTGGTCGCGGATGACTTCGGCAGAGAGGCGATACCGCGGCGCGCGGGCCAGCAGGCGGTTTTCGGGGTCGCGGGCCCGCAACGCGGGAGTCGACCGGGACGACTGGCGGTAGGTGCTGCTGGTGACAATGACGCGGACCAGGGCCTTGATGTCCCAGTCGCTGCGATGCAACTCGGTGGCGATCCAGTCGAGCAGGGCGGGGTGGGAGGGTTGTTCACCCTGGGATCCGAAGTCCTCGGCGGTCCGCACAAGCCCGGCTCCGAAGAGTCGCTGCCAGAGCCGGTTGGAGATCACGCGGGCCGTCAGCGGATTTTGCTTGTTGACCAGCCAGCGGGCCAGGCCCAGTCGGTTGCGAGGGCTGCCCTTGGCCAGGGCCGGCAGCGCCAGTGGTGTGCCGGCCTGGACCGGTTCGCCGGGACGATCGTACTGCCCGCGAATCAGCACCTGCGTCCTGCGGGGCTGGGCCAGTTCCTGCATCACCATGACCGTGGGAATCGCGGCCTGGAACGACCGCGCCTGCCGTTGGAGGGTGGGCAGGCGGTTGGCGGCGGTGCGGTGAGCTGAAGACGCGTGCTTGGCGATGTAATAGGCACGGAGCTTGGCGGATTGTCCAGGGGTTCTCTTGGATCGCGGAATCTTGACCAGTTGGGGAATCGTCTGATGGGTGGCCAGAATCGAGATCTCGATGGCCGAGAGATCTCGCGTGTAGACGCGAACGTCGTCGAGCAACCCGGAGAAACGCCCGTCCGCTCCACCGCCTGCACCCAGGCGGAGTGGTTCGTCGGCGTCGAAGGTCTGGTTGATGAAGTCGAGGTCGACGGTCAGGGGGACGGGTTTGCCGTCCAGGTAGAGCGTGATGCCTTTTGCGACACGACTGCCGTCGTAGGTGACCGCCAGGTGGTACCACCGGCCGGCGACGATCGGCTTGGAAGAGCGGACGCGGATCGAGTCGTCCAGCCAGCGGGCGACCAAGTTGATGCGGATGTGGCCGCCGTCAAGGTCGACGTAGTAGCCCTTGCCGCGTGGTTCGTCGGTCATCTTGGAGATCAGGGTGCCGCTGGCCACCTGGTCGGCTCGCAACCAGGTCGAGAGAGTCAGGTGGTCACGGTAGAGGAACTTGGCAACCGACTTGTCGGTTGCCAAGTGAGACCCATTGGACAGGCGGGCGGCACGCCCAACCCGGCCGACCGCATAATCGGCCTCGGCCGGCAGTGGCTGGACGGGTTGTTTGGGGTCGGCTGTGTTGGTGAGGGTGCCGTTCAATGGGAAGTGTGCCAATAGCCCGTCGGTGACCGACCAGTCGGTCACGGCGGGCAGTTTTGTTGCCCCGAAGCCTTCCCATTTGGTCTGGGCGGCCGCCAGCAGCGGCTGGAGCTTCAGTGCGGTTCGCCGGGCACGCGAGAGGGCGGTCGCCAACGATTGCTGCTCCTGCTGCTGCGAGGAGGTCGGTGCCTTGATGTAGGGCGGCGAATTGCCCTCCTTGATGGCACGGCCGTGTTCGGGAATGTTGTTGAAGTAGGCAAAGACCCGGTAGAACTCCTTCTGCGAGATCGGGTCGTACTTGTGTTCGTGACAGCGGGCGCATTTCAACGTCAATCCGAGCCAGACCGTGGCGGTGGTGTCGACGCGGTCGACGACGTACTCGACCTGGTACTCCTCGGGAATCACACCACCCTCGCTGTTGCCTCGGTGATTGCGGTTGAAGCCGGTGGCAATCAACTGGTCGAGCGTCGGGTTGGGCAGGAGGTCTCCGGCGAGCTGTTCGATGGTAAAACGATCGAAGGGCATGTTGCCGTTGATTGCCCCGAGGACCCAGTCGCGCCAGCGCCACATCGAGCGGGGCCCGTCGTTCTGGTAGCCGCTGGTGTCGGCGTAGCGGGCGGCGTCCAGCCAGTCCACGGCCATGTGTTCGCCGGCACGCGGGGAGGCGAGCAGTCGGTCGACTTCTCGTTCGAAGGCTTCCGGTCGCGTGTCGGACAGGTAGGCCAGAACTCGGCCGGGGGTGGGCGGCAGGCCGGTCAGATCCAGGTGGAGCCGTCGCAACAACGTGGTGCGGTCGGCGTCGGCGGATGGCGCCAATCCGGCCCGGTCGAGCCGGGCAAGAATGAAGTGGTCAATTGCGTTTCGCGGCCAATCCGGGCTGCTGACGCTGGGAAGGGCGGGCCGGACCGGGGGGATGAACGACCAGTGGGGTTGCCAGCGAGCACCCTGGGCAATCCACTTCTCGATCAACTGGGCCTGGCGGGGAGTGATTGACAGGTCCGAGTCCGCCGGTGGCATCCGCTCGTCATCGTCCTTGGAACTGATCCGCTGGTAGATGGCACTGGCCGACGGTTTGCCCGGGACGACCACGTGGTGATCGTCCCGCTTGGCGAAGAGACCCGCGCGGGTGTCGAACCGCATCTTGGCCTGTCGCTTGGTCTTGTCGGGTCCGTGGCAGTGGTAGCAGAGGTTGGAGAGGATCGGTCGGATGTCACGGTTGAAGTGGATCGTCTGGGGCAACGGGGGATCGGCGGCCGCGAGGGTCGAGCCGATTGAGGCCGAAACCAGCAAAAGCGTCAGCGTCCGGATGTAGAGACGGTAGCGTCTCATCCCGTTGGTCCTGGGGGGGGGCGAATCGGTGAGCAGAGGGCGCCCGTAGGCGTGGAATGGACACGATAGCAGATCGGCCGTTGCGGATGTGACAACGGTCGCCTTCGGGTTGCCCGGAACAATATGTTTCTAAAATGTCTATTGAAAACAAATGTACACTTATGTATACAATCGTTTACATCCGATGCAATAACATCCACATGTCACGACAGGGGTAGCGACATGAATGCAGGAAGCGGGGAGCGACCGCAGCGGGAGGACACCGAGGCAGGCCGTTTGGTGGATTCGGACCAGGCCGAACCCCCGTTGCGGCCGATTTCGGATCGCCAGAACCAGATCCTGCAGTTCATCCGAATCGAGCTGAAGACTCGTGGTTATGCCCCCTCGGTCCGTGACATCGTTCGCCATGTGGGGGACCGGTCGCCGACGAGTGTTCATCGGCATCTGAAAACTCTGGAACGTCACGAATTGATCGTACGGGATCCGGGCAAAAGCCGATCGATTCGCTTGGTGAGTGAGGAACCGGATCAGGCCGACCGGGGAAATCGTGCCGGGTTGCCACTGGCGGGGGTGATCGCTGCGGGGAGTCCCATCGAAGCGATCGAGCAGGACGAGCGAATCGATTTCGATGCGATGTTCAACCGTGATGGCCATTTCGTGTTGCGGGTGAAAGGCGATTCGATGATCGAGGATCACATCGACGATGGAGACCTGGTGGTGGTTCGTCAGACGGATCGGTGTCGACAGGGGGACACCGTGGTGGCGTTGCTGGAGGGTCAGACGGCCACGTTGAAGCGATTCTATCGCGAAGAGGATCGGATCCGGTTGCAGCCGGCCAATGCCGACCTGGATCCGATCTACGCCCGGGACGTGAAGATCCTGGGCGTGGTTGTGGGCGTGGTCCGCCGGGTCACGTGACACGTTTGTCTCTCTCGGTTGCCCGGTCTCCCAATGCAGGAATCCCCGGCTGTTGGTGCTCATGTCGCGTCTGGAACAGATCGATTCCCTGGCTCGTCGTCTCCGTCGGATGGAGCGGTCACGCCGGCCGCTGGAGGCAGGGGAGGTGGTGGAAGGGACGGGCCATGCGGCTCTGGACAGCCTGTTGCCGGCTGGTGGCCTGGCTCGGGGGAGATTGTTCGAGTGGATCAACGCCCGGGGGCCAGGCACTGGAGCGGTGACACTGGCGTTGTTGGCGGCGGGGGAACTGACGAAAGACGGAGAAAACCGGACGGCGGGCGCACTTGCGGTGATCGACCGGGATGGTGGCTTTTATCCAGCGGCTGTGGCGGAGATGGGCTTGTCGCCCAAAGGGCTGTTGCTGGTGCGTCCGGAGTCGGAAACGGAGTGGCTGTGGGCGGTCGAGCAGGTGTTGCGGAGTCCGGCCGTCGACGTGATGTTGACCTGGGCCGATCGGATCGATGACCGGGTGTTTCGGCGATGGCAGTTGGCTGCCGAAGCCGGCGGGGGGGTGGGCATGCTGGTGCGTTCGGCCGAGGCGCTGGGGACTCCGTCCTGGGCGTCGGTGAGACTGCTGGTGCGGGGCTGGGCCTGTGGCGACGGCATGGAATGCGGGGGGGGCTCCGGCAAGCGGGTGGGACGGCGGTGGAGTGTTCGCGTTTTGAGGGACCGGACAGGGGGGGGCGGGGACGACGGGTTCGAGTGGTTGCTGGAGTGGGACGATGAGACGGGTGGCCTGCATCTACTTTCCCGACTGGAGTGTCCAGCACCGGCTGGCGTGCAGGCGACCCGATGACCGTCGTCGGCTGGTGGTGATCTCGGAGGCCGGTGGTCGTGGCGAGCGAGTGCAGGCCTGTTGTGACGGGGCGTCGGCCGACGGAGTTCGTCCGGGAATGCCGCTGGCGGAGGCGAGGGCGGTGCTGTCGCCCTCGAGTGAAGAAGAGTCCGGGGGCCTGGAGGTGATCGAGGCGAACTCCGGTCGTGATCGCGAGTCGCTGGCAATCCAGTGTCGATGTGCATGGCGATTCACCCCCCGGGTTGCGCTGCCACCTGTGCCAGGGGTGGGTCGGCCGGCGGGATCGGATCCACGGACCCGCCCGGAATCGCTGTTGGCCAACATCACCGGGTGCGGACATCTCTTCGGTGACGATCATGGGCTGGCAATGGCGATGCAGGAGGACTGGTCGCAGCGAGGGTTTCGGGTGCGAGTTGCGGTGGCCGGATCACCCGGGACGGCCTGGGCCATAGCGCACGCGGCCCATTGGACCGGGCAACCGGCGGCTCCCCTGGTGGTGACACCGGGCCGAGACGAGCAGTGGATGCGGCGACTGCCGATCGAGGCGCTGGCACTCGAAACCCGTGTGGTGCGGACGTTGCGGGAACTGGGTGTGCTTCGCGTGGACCGGTTGCTCGAGTTGCCGGCCTCGGAAGTCAAGCGACGTTTCGGCGACGAAACACTGTGGAGGATCGACAGGGCACTTGGGCAAATCGATGAGCCCTTGGATTGCCTGCCGATGCCGGATCCGGTGGTGGCATGGAAAGCTTTCGAGCACCCGGTCAGCCGGATGGATTGGCTTGAGGAGGTGTTGCAGGGATTGGTGGTGGAAGTGGCCGAGGGACTGAAGCGGCGGGGTCGCGTGGCGTGGAGACTGGTGTGCCGCGTGTGCCACGAGGACAGCGAGGTGGGGCCTGGGGGACCCGGTCGAGCGGGCGGGCGGATGGAATGGGCGACAGGGCTGGTCGAGCCTGGCCGGGAGGCGGCTCACCTGTGGGGATTGGTGCAACTGCGGATGCAGAGGCACCGTTGGCCTCGACAGGTGACTCGCCTGGAGGTCCAGGCCGAGGGGTTGGTGGTGCCGGAACGTCCCCAGGAGACATTGTTCGATGCGGACGCCGAGGCGGCGTGCCAACGGGTGAAGCGAGGGCTGGTGAGATTGGTCGAGCGGTTGGCGAATCGGCTGGGACGGCACGCTGTGGCATGGCCGGTACTGTCTGATGACGTGGTTCCCGAAGCGGTGGTGCAGTTGCGGCCGGTGGCTGGTCCGGGCGTGGACGGAACATCGGGCCGTGCGGATCTCTCGGGGCCGGAGGCGAACGGTGGTCGTGTGGGGCCGGCCAGCCGGCCGTTGCGGTTGATCGATGGGCCACGCGCGATCGAGGTGATGGCGGTGGCCCCCCAGGGGCCACCTGTCCGCTTTGGGTGGGAAGGACGGACCTGCCACGTGTCGCGGTACTGGGGCCCCGAGCGGATTGAAACCGGTTGGTGGACGGATCGGCAGGTCGCCAGGGACTACTACCGCGTCGAGATCGATACGGGTGAATGGTACTGGGTGTTCCGGCGACACGGTGAGGAGGACTGGTTCGTGCACGGGGTTTTCGAGTGATGTCCGAGGGGTCTTCAGCCACGCCACGCTGCGGGCCGAGTCCGCGGTGCAGGCGAGGGGGTGTTCCGGGCTATGTCGAGTTGTGTTGCCGTACGAATTATTCGTTCCTGGAGGCGGCATCGCACCCGGACGAACTGGTGGTGAGAGCGGCCCGGATAGGGCATGCGTCACTGGCGATCACCGATGCCAACAGCCTGGGCGGCGTGGTGCGGGCTCACGTGGCCGCTCGTGGACTGTGCGGCGAACAGGAATGGAAGATCGTGTGTGGTGCGAGGCTTCGGTTCGAAGACTCGCCGCCGGTGGTGGTCTGGGTTCCGGATCGGGAGTCCTACGCGACACTGTGCCGCCTGCTGACGCTGGGTCGACGACGAGCCGAGAAGGGGAAGTGCCGGTTGTGGTGGAGGGACCTGGAGGAAGCCGGCGGTGGGCTTTTGGCCGGGGTGCTGCTGCACCGGTTGTTCCCCGGGGGGGTGATCACCGACGAGGCCCGCGGGGATGTGATGTCGTTCCTGGAACAATTTGCCGGGCTGTTCGGAGACCGTGGTTATGCTCTCGCCGGGCTGTTCCGCGGACCAGACGATGCGGGTGCGTGGCGGCGGATGGCCGGCTGGGCCCAGGCTGCGGGGTTGCCCCTGGTTGCCACCGCGGACGTGATCTACCACGACCGCTCACGGCAACGGCTGGCCGATGTGCTGTCGGCCATTCGTGAGGGGTGCCCGGTCGATCGACTGGGATGCCATCGCCAGGTGAACGCCGAGCGGAGCCTGAAGGGATTTGAGGAGATGGTCGAGTTGGTGGGGGGGGATCGGCGGGCGGTGGTTCGCAGCCTGGAAGTGGCAGAACGGTGCAGGTTTTCCCTGGACGAACTGAAATACGAGTACCCCGAAGAGTTGTGTCCGGAAGGGACGACCTTGAGGGGTTACCTCCGGAGCCTGACCTGGGAGGGCGCGGCACGGCGGTATCCGTCGGGAGTGCCATCAGCGGTTGGGCGGCTGATTGCCCATGAACTGGAACTGATCGCCCGGCTCGAATACGAGCCGTATTTCCTGACTGTGTGGGACCTGGTCCGTTTTGCCCGTAGCCGCGGCATTCTTTGCCAGGGACGTGGGTCGGCGGCCAATTCGGTCGTCTGCTTCTGCCTGGGGATCACCTCGGTGGACCCGGAACGGATCGACGTGCTTTTCGAGCGGTTCGTGAGCCAGGAGCGGGATGAGGCGCCAGACATCGACGTCGACTTCGAACACGAACGCCGAGAAGAGGTCTTGCAGTATCTCTACGAAAAATACGGTCGTGAGCGAGCGGGGATGACCGGAGTGGTGATCAGTTACCGACCTCGCTCGGCATTGCGAGATGTCGGAAAGGCATTGGGATTGTCCCTGGACCGGGTCGACCGGTTGGCGAAGTCCGTCGACGGCGTGCACGACGACTGTTTCGTCAAAGGGGTTCGCGAAGCGGGGCTGGATCCGGAATCGCGACTGGGCCGCCAGTTGATCGAACTGGTCCGTGAGATCCTGGGTTTTCCACGTCACTTGTCTCAGCATGTCGGTGGGATGGTGATCACCCGGGGCCGGCTCTCGGAACTGGTTCCCATCGAAAACGCGGCGATGGCCGGACGGACGGTGATCCAGTGGGACAAGGATGACCTGGACGCGCTGGGGATTCTCAAGGTCGACTGCCTGTCGCTGGGGATGCTGACGGCGATTCACCGTTGCCTGGAGATGATCGGGGCCCGCGGTCCCGGGCAGACCATCGACGACGCGATGGCGGCGGTGCCGCCTGAGGATCCGGCGGTCTACGAGATGATCGGTTGCGCTGACACGGTGGGAGTGTTCCAGATCGAGAGTCGGGCGCAGATGAGCATGCTGCCGAGGCTGAAGCCACGGTGCTTTTACGACCTGGTGATCGAGGTGGCGATCGTCCGCCCCGGGCCGATCCAGGGGGACATGGTGCATCCGTACCTGAGGCGCCGGGCGGGACGGGAGCCGACGAGTTATCCCGACGACGCGATCCGCGGTGTGCTGGAGAAGACGCTGGGGGTGCCGATCTTCCAGGAGCAGGCGATGCGGCTGGCGGTGGTGGCCGCCGGGTTCACTCCCGGGCAGGCCGACCAGCTTCGGCGGGCGATGGGGGCTTGGCGACGCCCTGGGGTGATCGACCGCTTTCACAGGCAGTTGGTCAAGGGCATGACCGACCGCGGGTATGACAATGAGTTTGCCGAGCGGGTATTTCGTCAGATTCGCGGTTTCGGGGAATACGGGTTCCCGGAATCGCACGCGGCGAGTTTTGCGCTGCTGGTCTACGTTTCGGCCTGGCTCAAACGGTACCATCCCGCCCAGTTCACCGCCGCGTTGCTCAACAGCCAGCCGATGGGGTTCTATGCGCCGGCCCAACTGGTCGCGGACGCCTGCAGGCACGGGGTGGAGGTGCTTGGCGTGGACATCAATCGCAGCGACTGGGACTGCACGATCGAGGGAAACGCGACGAGCCGGGAATGGTCGGTCCCGGGCGGCCAGGTCGGCGACGGGCCGGCGTTGAGATTGGGGCTGAGAACGGTACGAGGCCTGGCCGAGAGCGTGGCCCAACGGGTGGTGGCCGAGCGGAAGCAAGGCGAGTACGGGTCGGTCGGGGATCTGTCACGTCGTGTGGGACTGGGCGAGGGAGAGATGGTGCGGCTGGCACGGGCCGACGTGTTTGGGTCTCTGGAGACGGGCCGACGCGAGGCGGTTTGGGACGCGGTGGCCGATCGGTCGGAACAGCCGTTGTGGGGTGGAGCGATCGGAGAGCATCCGGTCCAATGGCCGGAGATGAGCGAATTCGAGGAGGTGGTGGCCGATTATCGTGCACAGGGACTGAGCCTGCGAGGGCATCCCTTCGAGGCTGTCCGTGAGGGGGTCGATCGGTTGGGTGCAGTGACGGCGGACGAATTGAGAGGGGTCCCGCAGGGCCGGTGGGCGGTGGTGGCGGGGTTGGTGTTGTTGAGACAGAGACCTTCGAGTGCCCGTGGAGTGACTTTCGTGACGCTGGAGGATGAGACCGGGTTGGTCAACCTGATCATCAAGCAGCGGGTCTGGAAGGCATACCGGCAAGCGGCGCGGTCGGCGACGGCACTGATGGCCTTCGGTACGGTCCAGAACCAGGAGGGTGTGATCCACCTGTTGGTCTCACGCGTGGCGGACCTGTCGGAGATGTTGAGGGGCGTGGCGGTGCCTTCACGGGATTTCAGGTAGGATGCGGCCCTTCAGGTACGGAGCAATTCGACATGGCCACCCCTCGCATCGCCATCGGCGGAATCGAACACGAAACGGCCGGGCTCTTGCCGGGTGAGACGCCCATGTCGGTCTTCGATCGTCGTCGTGTTTCGGCCGACCAGTTGCTCCAACGCTCCGGGGATGCCAATACGGTGGTCGACGGTTACCTGCATGGCGCCCGCGAGCGTGGCTGGCAGATTGCTCCGTTGTTATGGATCAAGGGGACGTCCGGGCCGCCGGCATCCCGCGAAACGTTCGACGCGATACTCGGCGAACTGCTCGATGATCTTCAACGAGCCGGACCAGTAGACGGGGTGTTGTTGAGCCTGCACGGGTCGTTTGCAGCCCAGGGAATCGATGACGCCGATGGTGCGGTGCTTCAGGCGGTGCGAGACCGGGTGGGCCCGGACGTCCCGCTGATGTCGGTCCACGATCTTCACTGCAATCTGACCGAGGCGATGATCGAACCCGCCGATGCCCTGGCAGTGATGCGGACCTATCCGCACGTGGACATGCGAGAACGGGCACTGCACATCACCGAACTGATGGCCGAGACGTTGGCAGGGCGGTTGAGGCCCACGATGGGTTTCCGGCAATTGCCGCTGTTGTGGAGTGCGCCCCGGATGATCGATGCCGAGTCGCCGATGTCGGAAGCCGTCGCGCGGGTGGTGGAAGCCAACGGTCGTCCGGGGGTAATGTCGGCCAGCCTGGGAGTGGGTTATCAATGGATTGACAGCCCCGCAGTGGGGGCCAGCACGGTGGTGGTGACTGACGACGACGCCGACACCGCGCAACTCGAAGCCGATGCCATCGCCGAATGGGTCTGGGATCGTCGCCGCGACTGGGTCGCACCGACAGTGCTTCCGGTCGCGGCACTCGAGCGGGGCGAAGCCGAGGGGGCGTATCCGATCGTGTTGGCCGATCAGGCTGACAACACCGGTGGCGGAGCACCCGGGGACGGGACCGAAGTTCTGCGGCTGTTCATCCAGCGCGAACTCGATCCGGCAGTGGTGCTGTACGTGGTCGACCCGGTCGCCGCGGCGCAGGCGCACGAGGCCGGAATCGGGGCGACGATTGACGCGGAGATCGGCGGTCGATCTCACGCCAAACTCGGCCCGCCGGTCCAGATGCGGGCTGTGGTGGAAGGTCTTTGTGACGGGGATTTTGTCTACGACGGCCCGATGTGGAAGGGGCTGGACGATTCGGTGGGTCCGACCGCGTGGCTTCGACAAGGAGGCGTGTCGGTGGTGGTCATCAGTCTGCCGCAGCAGCCGATCGATCTCGCACTGTGTCGCTCGTTGGGCATGGATCCCGGGTCCTTCGGCTACATCTGTGTGAAGTCCACCGGTCACTTCCGGAGCGGGTTCGAGCCGATCGCCGGGTCGATCTTCAATGTCGACGCCCAGGGCCTGTTGGCGCAGTCGTTTGCCGACCTGCCGTTCACCCGCCTGGGCCGACCGATGTACCCCCTGGATGAAAGTGCCGGCAAGGGGTTCTGAATGAGACGGGCATCATAGAGACCGGTTCAACCGCATCGGGTCGCAGCAGTCGGTGCGGTTCACTTGGAAGAATGCGTGCTTGAGCCGACGTGACGAGGGTGGTACCTTTGCGGTCGCCCGATTCGGTCGGAACAGGAAGGGACCCGATTCGAGTCATAATTTGGGCTGCCGGACACGCCGCAGGGAGGTGAGTATGTCGGGGACTGACGATTGCTATGCCGTTCTGATCGATCGGCTTCAGAAGGTCGCGCTGCTGGAATCGTGTGCCAGTGTGCTGGGGTGGGACGAACAGACCTACATGCCCAGCGGGGGTGCCGCTCACCGGGCGGAACAACTGGCGCTGCTTGCCGGGATGGCGCACCACGAGGCAACCGACAAGGAACTGGGCGACTTGATCGGGGAGCTCGAGGGCGAGGACCTGGGCGAACCCAGTGGGCCGCGTGCGGCCAATGTCCGCGAGGCTCGCAGGGGTTTTGATCGGGCCACCTGCCTGCCCCGACGATTGGTTGAAGAAATCTCGCGGGTGACGACTTTGTCGCAGCAGGCGTGGGTGGCTGCGCGACGCGAGAAGACCTTTTCGACGTTTCTGCCGTTCCTGGAACAGGTGATTGCTCTGAAACGAGAGGAGGCTGCTGCAATCGGCTTCGGCGACGGCGGAGAGCCCTACGACGCGCTGCTGGATCACTACGAACCGGGAGCGACCTCCTCATGGATCGACGTGGTCTTTTCCCCGCTTCGCGCCGCCACGGTCGAATTGCTCGATGCGATTCGTGGCAGTCGAGTGCAGCCCCCGGTCGACATTCTGACGCGTTCGTATCCGGTTGACGCGCAGCGAAATTTCGGGATGGCCGCTTCGAAGCGGATCGGCTTTTCTTTTGACGAGGGTCGACTCGACGTTGCCGCTCACCCGTTCTGCAGTGGGTTTGGGCCGGGCGATTGCCGCCTGACGACTCGTTACGACGAGCATCATTTTCCCGGGGCGTTCTTCGGCACGATGCACGAATCGGGTCACGGGATCTACGAACAGGGTCTCGATCGCGAAGCGTACGGCACGGCGATGGGTGTGTCGTGTTCACTGGGAATTCACGAGTCCCAGTCCAGGATGTGGGAGAACTTCGTCGGACGGGGGGAGCCGTTCTGGGTGTATTTGTTTGAGGAGGCTCGAACGGCGTTTCCGGAAGCCCTTGGTGAGGAGACTCGTGAACGGTTCATGGCTGCGATCAACGACGTGCGGCCATCGATGATCCGCGTCGAGGCCGACGAGGTGACGTACAACCTGCACATCATGCTGAGGTTCGAACTGGAACGGGCGTTGATTGACGGCTCGCTCGAGCCCGCTGATGTGCCGGGGGCCTGGAACGACGCATTCACCAGGGATTTCGGGATCACGCCGGCCGACGATTCCGAGGGGTGCCTGCAGGATATTCACTGGAGCGCCGGACTGCTGGGGTACTTCCCCACCTACGCGCTGGGGAACATCTACGCTGCGCAGTTCTTCGTGGCGGCCGATTCTGCCGTCGGACCGTTGTCCGACCAATTTGCGGAAGGAGACTTCCGCTCACTCAAGGAGTGGTTGAATCGAGAAATCCATCGGCGTGGTCGTCAGTGTCGGGCCGACGAGTTGGTTGAGGTGGTGACCGGGGAGGGAGTGTCACACGAGCCGTTGGTGACCCATTTGCAGGACCGTTTCGGTCCGTTGTACGATTTGTAAAGGTCAGTGGCGGAATTGGGGATCCTTGACGAGAAAAACTGACTGCCGAATGGATTCCGACGAACGTTGAAGGTTCTGGAGTGGGTAGTAGGCGTAGCGGGGCCGTGTGGCCGGACTCGGCTTCGAAAGCGGTTTTCCGGCATTCGAACTCAGATTCCTATTCCTCC
The DNA here is from genome assembly GCA_963582065.1 of Planctomycetota bacterium. GTDB lineage: Bacteria > Planctomycetota > Planctomycetia > Planctomycetales > Planctomycetaceae > UBA8437. The sequence goes on from CAUZRQ010000003.1 coordinate 155,034, forward strand.
AAATCGTGAAAACTCATACATTTCCGGCCTCGTCAGCAGATGCGCGCTGGAAACGGTCGACCGAGGGTCGGCCGCAGTGTCGTCTCGTTGACACCGTACTGTTCTGGACAAAACGACTTTGAGACTTTCTGCGTGTCACCAATCTGATGAAACGGCGGTGAGAGCTGTCGTTGGCGATCGTTGGCGACGGGGGCTGACCGGCCCGCGTCGCGATCGAGCGTGGTTTGGTCAGGCACGTGATAGGAAAGCATCAGGAGAAGGTTGATGTTGCTGACTTCGTGGATAACGTCGCTGCGTCGAACGTGGCAGCAGAAGTCGAATCGACGGCACGTGTTGCGGCTACGCCGAGAAATGGCACCGCGGGCATCGCTGGTCGAACAACTCGAAGACCGGACGTTACTGAGCTCGGTGGTGATCGAGTCGGTGGTGGCCGGAGAATCGCTGAGCATCGACACCCAGGCGATGGTCGGCAACGGGACGTTGAGCAATCCCGAGTTCGACAGCTTGATCATCCGGTCAGTCGTGGTTGCCCCGGGTTCCGGAACCGCCATCGACATCGATTTTTCGGGTGACGATACCGCGAAGCTCGAGTTGGATACGATCTCGATCCAATCGGTCATCGCCACGGGAAGTGGCGAACCCGGTGTTCGGGTCAATCTCCAGGACGTGATTGTGGACGACCTGGTGGTCGATTCGTCGTCAATCAGCGGCGAGAATGGTGCCGGACTGACGATCGATCTCCACGACGTCAACCTTGGTGCGTTGACGATTGTGCACTCCGACGTGGCTGGAGACGGTGGGCCGGGAACGACCATCTCCCTGGACGGTACAACTGTCGGCGAGTTCAACATCGCCAAGACGACCTCCGACGGCGTCAGCGTCACATCGGTGTCCGGGCAGAGCGGGGTGATCGATCCCACCGGGGGTGTCACCAACACCAATCCGATGACCGTCACCGCGCTCACGCACGGATTGTCGACCGGTGACGTGATCGAGATATCCGGAGTGGTAGGGAACTCGGCTGTCAACGGCCGCCGCGTCATCACCCGTGTAACGGACTCGGCGTTCACCGTCGACAGCACGGCTCTCAATGGCGGCATCGACGCATTACAAACGACGCTGACGGTGCAGGATGTGAGCTTGTTGCGATCCGGCGGCGTGTTTCCGTTTTCGATCGGGATCGGATCCGAAACTCTGCAGGTGCTGTCGGCCGCCGACAACGTGTTGACGGTCAGCCGGGGAGCGTCCGCCAGTTCTCACTCCGACGGCGCGGCCGTGTTTGCGACGGTCGCCAATGGCGACTACATCCGTGGTGGCGAGTGGGTGGTTCCGTCGTCGATCTCCAACGGCAGCGTCAAGGAAAACCGGCTGGAAGGCCCGACCGGATCCGACGGACTTCAGCTGGACTTCAGCAACACCAGCGGGGCGAAGTTCTCGATCACCGACAACTACGTGATCGAAGGGTTGGAGATCGTCCTGGACGGCTCGCCGCTGCAGAACCTGACGATCCACAACAACCTGTTGACCGGCAACAACGTGGGGCCGGGCTTCGTTCTGGACGCGACCGACAGCAATGTCGACGGCGTCATTTCCGACAATCGCATGGTTGGAAATGCCACCAACGGGGTTCAGTTCGATTTGACCGACAGCAATCTCGGCGGTCGCATTACCGGGAATACGGTCGAGAACAACGCCGGTGACGGGATGGTGTTCGATGCCGATTCCACCAGCGGGCTGCGAACTTTGAACTTCAGCAACCCCGGCACAATCGTCGGTGATGTGACCGACGCGTCCAACCATGATCCGATACGAATCACCTCGCAGGGACACGGTCTGAAGAGAGGCGACCTGGTCTACATCGAGGAGGTCCGGGGCAACATCGCGGCCAATGGCAATCACCACGTGGCGGTGCCGGAAACGGATTTGGTCACCGCGCTGAACCTTTTGCAGACCGAGTTGCCGGTCGTCGACGTGGGCCCGTTCCTGTTGATCGAATCTCCGGTGGGTACCGATCCGGTGACCGGCGAAGCGGTCTACGACTTTCAGATTCGCGTCGACGGTGAGCGGATGCAGGTGATCCGCGTGGATGAAAACACAGATGTGTTCTCGGTGGTCCGCGGTGTCGATTCCACCCTCGCCGCCAGCCATCTTGGTTCGTCTCCGGCGTATCACGATTCGGTTTTCGTCCTGGAAGGATCATCGGGCAGTTCCGGGGAGACCGGGGTCTACGACGGCGGAGGCAGGATCCACCTGGCCGATGGGGCTATCAGCGGCAACACCTTCCGAAACAACACGGCTGGTGCGGGGATCCGTGCCGAGTTGCCCGAGAATACCGTGCTGCTGGCCGACGTGACCAACAACACGTTGTCGGGCAACTCCGAAGGCGGTTTCATCCTGCGGGCCAGTGACACGAATCCGGCCGAACACGGGTCGCGTGGCTTTGAGGTGAATATCGGCGGCGAAGATCGCCTGGCCGACGCGAACCTGTTTGACGGAAACTCCGGCGCGGGGATGGCCTTCACGCTCATCGACAAGGCCGTCGGCACATTCAACGTCCGCAACAACACGGTCATCAACATGGTTGATGACAACGACACGTCAACCAACTACGTCGGTGATGCGATCCACGCGGAACTGGTCGGAGTGGATCTGAACTTCGAGGCCATCAACCGGCTGGAAGGGGCCGTCGTCGAGAACAACAGCCTCGGGACCAGCGGCTACACGGAACTGGCCGTGGCCATCAACGCCACGCAGGCGACGATCACCGTGGCCGACAGTTCGCGGTTCGATGCCCTCTCGACGCCGTTCAATGTCCAGGTGGGTCGAGAGGTGATGACCGTCACGGGGATCACCGACGAGAACCTGGACGTGGTTCGCGGCGTCGGCACCAGCCCGAACGAAGCGCACGTTTCCGGCGATACGCTGTTCTCGACAAGCGGTGGCAACCAGGGCCGGGGGTTCTCGGTGTTGATGGAGGAGGATTCGACGCTCCAGGACCTGTTGTTCCGCAACAACACCGTCGTCAACAACGGCGATGACGGGTTCAAGCTCCGCCGCGAAGACGAGGGGCGGTTGAACCTGGTCGAGTCCGGGTCAGTGCAACGGCGGGCGGTGACGATCCGGGACAACACGATCATAGCGAACGCGTCGAACGCACCCACCGAACCGATCTCCCCCTCCCAGTCGCAGCGGCGCGGGGCCGGTATCGACATCCACGTCATCAACGGAAGTGTTGATCTGCAGGATCTCGAGATTGTTGGCAACGTGATCGAGGCGAATGTCGGCAGCAACACCAGCGGGATCCTGCTGCGAGCCGAAGCGGATGCCAGGATCCTGGCCGATATCGAAGACAACCGGATCCGCTACAACTCGGCCGACGGGATCGAGTTGTCGACGCGGCAGAATGACGGGACCGATGTTCGCCAGGTTGGCGGGACGTGGGTCAAGAACACAATCACCGACAACGGGGATCACGGGATCGAGATCATCGGGCGTCACGGTCTGTTCGACTTGATCTCCGAACTGGTCAACACGACCGGCGCTCAGACGATCGTGACGCCGCTGTTTATCGGCATCGAAGGGCTGGACCCCGTCGACGGCAAGGACCGCGGCAACATCATCGAATCCAACGGGATGGACGGGATGACGGTCAATGCCGAGGGTTCGATTTCGTTTGCCAACAACAGTGTCAGGAACAACGGAACCGGCGGGATCGACATCAATCCCAATGGCCCGCAGACCACGGCGATCAAGTCGAGTGAGATCTCGGAGAACTTCGGGATTGGCATCGACGTCAGCGCCGGTCCCCGGGTGGTCGTGACAATTCGTGACAACCAGATCCGCAACAACATCGATTCGAACCTCTCGGATACGGTGGTCACCGGAGACGGGATCGAGTTGACCACTCCGGGACTGACGTCGGGGCCGTTGCACGCAACGATTACCGGCAACTTCATCGAGGGCAACGACGGACGCGGGATCGACCTGCTCAATACCGGCACGATGCAGGTGAAGATCGGCGATCCCACCCTGCCGCTGGACACTGGTCGCAACGACATTGTTGGCAACCGGCTCGAAGGTCTCTACCTCGTCAACACGGCTGATACGAATCAAAGCCAGTCGGTGCCGAGCACCGATGCGCTGCTGCAGGGCGGTCCGATCGATGCGGCGGGCAACGTCATGTTCCACGTCGATACGAACACGATCGAGGACAACGGCCTGGGCAGCAGTTTGGCCGGTACCGGACTGATCATGCGTGCCGGGACCGTCTTTGGCGGCAGCGACGACTTTACGTCACGAGACGCTTCCGGCGACCTGACGCGGGTGGGTGGTGAGGGGGCCAGTAATGCGACCGGCGTCGGCAGCAACGATGGCAGCCTGGGCAAGGGGAACGGGCGGATCAATGCCCGGATTGCCAACAACACGTTCGAGGGAAACTTCGGCAACGACTTTTTTGTCGAGGCGTTTCGGTCGACGGTGGATCCGCCAGCAACCAGTGGAACCTGGAACACGGACGATTTCATCGTCAACAGTTATGACTCCGACCCGCTGTCCCGGGTCAACTTGGTGTTTACCGGGAACACCGGAAACGGACTGCAGGCAGCAGTCGTCGGAAATCCGCTCTACAACAATGCGGAGGCGGTTTTCAAGAGCCGCGAGGCCGTCCAGTCACCAGCCGGAGCGTTTGTCTCAGGCTCCAGGGACCGGTCCGCCTGTCTGATTCCTTGGCGGCCGCCTGGTTCGCCCCCCAACGAAGCAGTGATCGCTCCGCAGTTCCAGTATCCCGGCATCGGTCCCGAAAGGACGTGGCGAGTTCTGACCGGCTTCGACACCTCCGGGCCCGGTCCATTTGACGGCTTTGACCTGGGTTCGAACTTTGATGACCCCGAGATCTGCGGTTGGGACATCATGGGCCCGCTCTCGTCTGGTGGCACGGGATGGGGGGGGACCACCCTGGATTCGTTTGTCAGCGAAAAGACGACGAAGGTCACGGTTATTGACCCCGAGGTCTTCGTGGGTGGTGGTGGTGATCCGCCGATGGAGGGATTGGCCGATGGCTTCACTTTCCAGGTGGGGCTTGAAGAGATGCGGGTGTTTCGCGACCCCGCCGATCCCACTGGGGCCACATTTGATGTGGTTCGGGGCTGGAGAAACACCCCGATCAGTTCGCACGCGGCCGGCACGCCCGTCGGGCTGTTCACCTTCGCCGATCCGGTGACCGCGACGTTCCCGTTGCCGGATATCGTCGACGTGACGCCGGCGATCCGCAACATCGATGCCGGCGTGATTAACATCACGTTCTCAGAAGACATGCGGAACGTGGCGATCGACGACTTTGCGCTGGCCTTCGATGACGGGAACGAAGCCGGACTGGCCGGAACGGGACCGTGGACGACCGGCGTGATCACCGGGGCGTCTCACATCAGGCCCGACGGGACGAAGAACCCGGTGACGATCGAGTCGATTGCCGTCGGCGGCGTGTCCGACCCGAACAACCCGGCCCAGTTGATCAACCCGCGGCTTTCCGAAGGCGATGAAGTCACCATCAGCGGGATTCTCGGCAACGGGGCGGCCAACGGTGTCTACTCGGTTTCCAACATCCAGGCCAACAGTTTCGACCTGGGCATCAACGAAGTCCAGTTGCTGGAATTGATCGGAAGTCCCACCGGGGGGACGTTCACGCTGACGTTCCAGCAGGAGACAAACGAGATCCAGCGGATCGACATGTCCGGCCACATTCTTGACGGGCACTTTGCGATCGGTTTTCGGCCGCCGGTCGGGGCCACGGAGTTCACCAGTCCGCTGGAGTATTCGGCAACCGCGGCCGATGTCCAGGCGGCGCTCGAGGGCGCGGAGATCCCGACGCTGATCGCCGGTGACGTGATCGTCACCGGTGGACCACTCGCGGGCATCAACGAAGTGCAGGAGGTCGAGATCACCGGCGCCGCCTTCGGGGGCGATGTCGTCACGTTGACCTACCTGCACCCGGTGACGTTTCTGCCCGTCAACATTGACGACACGACGACGACGATTGAGGTGTACGAATCCGGCGAGTTCCTCGATCCGTACGGGAACCCGCTTTCGGTTCCGTTCCTGATCCGAATCGATGACGAGCAGATGCGGGTGACGGCTGTGGTCGGAGACGATCTGACGGTCGAACGTGCGGTTGACGGAACGGTCGCCGCGTTGCATCGGCGGCGCGCCAAGGTGCGGGAAGTTCAGACAACGATCCCGATTCTCACCGGGACCCCGATCTGGGGTGCACGCAACGAGGTGCAGCGCTTGGCCATCACTGGTGCCGCTGAAGGTGACACGTTCACGCTTTCGTTCCTGCACCCGGATGCGCAACCGGGTGTCGTTGCCGGACAGTTCAACGCCCTGTTGTCCGCGGTTGAATTCGACGTCGAAGATTACGGCGCGATGACCGATGCCTTTGGCATGCCCCTGGGAACCGGGGTGCTCTCGGAGGCCGATCAGTACAACATCCGTGTTGAAGATGAAGAAATGCGGGTGATAGCAGTGGACGTCAGTGTCGCCGGCGGCCCGCACACCCTGACGGTGATTCGGGCGATCAATGGCACCGACCCGGAAATCCACAATACCGATACCGAAGTCTTCTACATCGAAACCACCGAGCCGATCGAATACAACGCGCCGTCTGACGACAGCCGAAACGACATCCAGCGGATCGCGATGCTGGGTGACCCCGATGGCGGGTTCTTCACACTCACAT